>NZ_JADJKN010000017.1:0-27940 GCF_016705985.1 Candidatus Aalborgicola defluviihabitans | reverse complement strand
TTCAGCCGCAACCACGCAGGCTTGGCGGCAACGAGCCGTTGACCGGTCAACACGTAGTGCGTGTCAATGCCAAGCTCAGGTCGCGCTTCGGCCAGCGCTAACAGCTCGCGCTCCGGGAAGGAATTGCGCTTCTTTCGCGCGTTAAACGCTTTATCACCCATACCCAGGGCTGCGGCAACTTCAATGTCCTTGCTTACCCGCAGCTCATGTTTAAGACGGGCAAGCGCATCTAGAAAAAAATCTACATCAGTCATTGAAATTCCCATTTATGTAGAGTAATATCTACATATCGATTTAAAACCAATCAATTCGACAACCACCACAAGGACACGCCATGTCAATCGTGATTGATACCCAGAGAGCCAATGACATCAAGCAGCGGCTCTACCAACAAAACCAACCGTCACAAATGGGCAGCCAACCATGGCTACCAGTACCACACCGTGAGCAACGTGCTGCGCGGTGTCAACAAGGCCACCTTTGGCGCAGGGCGCGAAGTGGCTGAAAAACTCATTCGCCTCTGACCATGGCCCACCCCACCATTCCAGAACTCGGACCGGTCACTGACCGCGAGTACTTGATCCATATCGGCGGTTTCCAACAACTTCAACCGCAAAGGATACCAGCCATGCACCCTGAACAGATCAAGGCCGCAATCCGCATGAAGGACACCACACCTGCCCGCCTGGCAGATGAAATGGGCCTGTGTGCTTCCACCTTTTCGATGGTCATCGCCGGGCGGGGTAAATCCGCCCGTGTGATGAATCGCATTGCTGAGGTGACCGGCATACCGGTCAGCACCATGTGGCCGGAGAAGCCCAGCCTGTCACGTCACGGAAACGGCGTAGCAGCATGAAATCACAGCCTTATGGGTCCATTGGATCGCTCCTGTTTGGGGTTGCAATGCACACTGTGCGCCCAAAAAGCCTGCGCCGACGCATTACAGCTCGGGCATTTGTTTAGAAGCCCAAGTACGGATCGCTAGCGGAGGGCTTCCAAAATGAATCCTTGCGAACCTAATGACTTTGTGGCAGCAATAGCCGCTTGTCTTGAACACGCGCGGATCGAGCTGCTCCGTAACACGGGCGAGGTTGCAGATGCCATGGCAGGACCAACCAGAGACGCTGTCTATAAGTGGTCGCAATCAGGTCGGATGCCTATCGTCGAAGTGCCTGCATTTGAGCGTGCGTGTGGGGCATTCTTTGTCAGCAAACAGCTTGCCGCTTCCAGCGGTCACTTGATCGTGAAGGCTCCTACTGATGCAGGGCCGGTCCAATTGGACTTTGCTCGCCTCCAGTTTCAGGTTGCAAAGGCCTTGCTAGCTGGCGCAGCGGCACAGGTTGACAGGTCGCAGGGGCAGGAAGCCGCACGGGCCATCACGCGAGCCATTGAGGCGCTGTTGGCCATGCGCACACAGCTTGAAAGGGGTGGCAAATGACCCGCCGCAACTGGAAACAGGTGCGCCCCAACAGCGCCATTGACGCCTTGCGCCTGTGCAAAGAGTTTGCCCAGGAAAAAAAGAATCTGAGTATTGAGCGCATTGCTGACCGCATGGGTGTGACGCATGACAGCCTCTACAAGTGGCTGTCCAGCGGCAAGCTGCCCTTCCATTTGCTGCTCGCATATGAGCTGACCTGTGGTTGCCACTTCGCCAGCGAGTGGGCTGCGGCCAGCGCGGGCAAGGTGGTGATCAACATCCCCACCGGGCGTGCCGTAACCCAGGGCGACCTGGTTGAACTGAATAGCTGCTTTGGCGCAGCCCTGCAACTGCTGGCCGACTTTTACAGCGCCCCCGGCAAAGCCGACGCAACCGAGACCCTGGCCGCGCTCACGAGCCACCTGAGCCAAGTAGCCTGGCACCACGCCAATGTGGGCCAGTTCACCAACCCTGAATTGGAGTTTTGAGCCATGAAGCGCATCCAAGTCACCCACACCCGCACCCGCTTTGAAAAGCCGCTGGTCACGCTGGATGGCGGACCGTTCAACAGTGCGGACTACACGCCCGAGCAGTTGCACGCGTTGGCCTGCCAGATGCTGGAGATTGCCAACCTGTCAGCCCAGCGCCCCAGCCATGGCAAGCGCTGGACGTCGGCCGTGATCAGCTACCCCCTGCCGGAGGATCTGCAATGACCACAGGAAAGCCCCTAACCAACTACACCAACGAATCTCAGCAAAGGCTGATCAAGCTGGTGCTGTTCCTGTTCGGTGATGCCATCAACGGCTACTCACCCAGCGCACTGGCCAAGTCCTTGGGCTGCTCAGCAACCATTGTCACCCGCGACATGCACAACCTGGTCAAGGCAGGTGTTGCCGAGCGCGACGACGCTACCGGCGCTTGCCGCCTGACGCCCCGATTGCCGCAACAAGCCATCAAGGTTTGGACCTCGATTGACCGCGCTGAGCGCCGTCTTGAAGAGTCCAAGCAACGTTTTTCCCGTAACCCAGACTGAAGAAAGCACTTATGACCGCAGGACGCAAACCCAAAAAAGTTGATGTTGTTGACGTGATCGACCCCAGCCTTGACCAAACCAAGATTACCGGAGCAATGGTGCAGATGCGCGTCGATGGTGTGGCATCAAAGCAAAGCCATGAAGCGGCGATATTTGACCCTTGGCCGCCAAGTCGGGGGTATCCAAATGGCGCAGGGTGATACGGCAAATTTTCTGCCGTGGCAGAAGTAAAGCTGTTCGTAGAAATCAAAGAATCCAATAAATTCAAGGACTTAGCTATTCGCGGCGCTGATGGAAATTTCTGCCAGGCAGAAAACATCGATGATTTTTGCAGGTTGGTTTTTGGCAATGGCTACAAGGCAATGAATGAGGAGAGCTTGACTCTACGGGCGCTTGGCGATACTGCCTATGACGCTGCCAACCGCCTCGGCCTCAACCGCAAGCAACTGCGCCTAATCAGAAGTCTTCCCGACGCCCAGCGCACAGCGGTGGCAGAAGCCATCCAGCAGAAAGCAAATCGAAGTTGTGGCCATCATTGAAGACCTGCCGCGCAGTTGGCGCAGGCCCAGGACGGTGCCACCGATGCCAAAGAAGAAGTCAAGGCCAAGGAAGCCGTCATTGCCGACAAGAACGCTGCTGCAGACAAGTTGCGCGCAAAGCTCAAACGGGTGCAGGCTGCGCCGCCCCATGCAGTGCTGGCCGAGCTGCAAAAAGAAGTCACTGACTTCATGCACAACGCCAATGGCTGCATTCTTGGGCAGCTACGCAAAGGGCTCATTGCCATCAAGAACCACGGCGACGATGACCATAGTGTCTTCATGGCTGGCTGGGGCAAGTGCAGGCCAATCTGACGGCGCTCCGCGACGAGTTTGATCTGCCCGACGTGAGCAATGCCGCTGACATGGAACTTGCGGCGGATGCGGCGCAATGGATGCCCACAAAGAAGGGTGCGTAAGCCATGACCGATGCTTTGAATGATGCATTTGACACCAGCTTGCCCACCGAACTGCAATGCGTGGTGGCGATGCTTGGGGATATGGCTGGCACGATAGCGCTGAGCACCAGGGACTTGCCAGCTGCTTTTACCGCGGTCACTGACTTCAAAAAGCCCGCACCGCCTATCGCACATGAGCTGCGGGTGGCTGGGCGCCTGCTGGAGTTTGAAACGGCTCGGCTTGCCCGCTTGGTGAATTTGCAAACGCAGACACTGCGCGGGCTGTTCGCAAACTCTTTGCAAGTGGTGGATGAACTGCGTTTCAGCAGCGCGTACCTGGAAAAGTCACCCAGCGAAACCCTGAAGTGGATCAACACCGCGTTGAACACCATTGCCGATATGCAGGAGGCAATCGAGGCATTGTTTCCGGGTGAGTCGTTTCCAGGCAATTGAAATCATGGCAACAATTTCAGCACCTGGAACCAGTTTGTTGGTACACGTAGCCCAACGGGCGGCCACTGCGCCGCGCGGCCAAAAGGGCGCTGTACTGAGCGAAGTCTGCGCCGGCACAGGCAAGTCCAAGAGCACTGTGTACCGCCAGTTGAACAAAGTTGCAGTGCGTCCCGTGCGGCGCAAGCGGTCCGATGCAGGCACCACAGCGCTAAGCGAGGCGGAAGCGCAAATCATTAGCGCGCACCTGATGGAGAGTCACCGCAAGAATAACAAGCAACTGGTTTCGATAGAGCACGCACTGACCTATCTGCGCTATGAAGGCATCGTGCGCGCTGAGCGGCTGGACAAAAATACGGGTGAATTGATACGGCTCAGCGCCAGCGCCGTGTCCAAGGGGCTGAAGCTGTACTGCCTGCACCCCGACCAGTTGCTGCGCCCATCGCCTTGCGTCGAGCTGCGTAGCTTGCACCCCAACCACGTCTGGCAGATTGATGCCTCGCTGTGCGTGCTGTATTACCTGCGGCCCACCAGCGTACGGGATGCCGGTCTGCAAGTAATGGAGTTCGACAAGTTCTACAAAAACAAGCCCGCTGCGTTGGCCCGCATTGAGAGCGAGCGGGTATGGCGCTATGTGGCCACAGACCACTACAGCGGCGCAGTCTTTGCGAACTATGTGCTGGGCGCAGAAAGCGGCGTCAACCTGTCAGAGAGCTTTATCGCCGCCATCCAGCAGCGCGGCTCGGAAATCATGTTTGGTGTTCCCCGGGTGCTGATGATGGACATGGGTAGTGCGATGACCAGCGGGTTGTTTAAAAACCTTGCCCGGCGCCTGCAGGTGATCACCAACGCCCATGCGCCGGGAAATGCCCCGCGTGACGGGGCAGGTTGAAACGGGCCAGGACATTGTGGAGCGCAAGTTTGAAAGCTCGCTCAAGCTGTCCCCGTTGCAAGCCTGGACGAGCTGAATGAATTTGCGTTGGCCTGGGCGCGGCACTTCAATGCGACCGCAATCCACAGCCGCCACGGGCGCACCCGTACAGACGTGTGGCTGACCATCACACATGACCAATTGCGCACGGCCCCCGCGCCCGATCTGTGCCGCGAGCTGATGACGCACGAGCCACAAGAGCGCCAGGTTAGCCAAACGCTGACGGTCAGTTTCAAAGGCCGCGAGTTTGATGTGAGTGCCCTTGAGAACCTGGTGGTTGGAGAGAAGCTAATGGTTACGTATAACCCCTATGCGCCTGACAGCGCGTGCGTGGTGGACACGGCTGCAGACGGCACTGAGCTGTTGCACACGGTGCCGCTGGTGCTGCGCAACGAGGTGGGTTTCCGTGAAGACGCCAATGTAATTTTGGAGACCATGGCCGCCATGCCGACACACGGGCCGACACCAACCGCAAGTTAGTGAAGCGGTTGGCGATGGGGGTGGATACCGATACGGAGGAGCAGGCGGCACGAAAGGCTAAGACCTTGCCGTTTGGTGGTCGCATAGACCCGCTGCGCGAAGCCAAAGAGACCGTGCTGCCAATCCCGCTGATTCAACGCGGAACGCCTATGGTGCCCATGGTCACTACCACCAGCACGCCCCTGCCGGTGCAAACCCTGACCACGTTTGAAGTGGCCCAGGCCTTGATGGCACGGGGGATGAAGCTTACCCCGGACATGTCTTCGACCCTCATGGAAATCTATTCTGGCGGCATTCTGGAAGATCAGTTGGACGGCGTGTATGCCCGACTGACGGTGCGCACCGGGCTGCGTGTTGTGGTCGGAGGTGGCGTATGATTCGCTCGCTGTGCAAAAAAAGCGCAGTCAGGATTGGCGTCCTGTCACACCCCTACGACGAAAGCCGTAGGACTCCCGCAGTCGCTGCGGCTTCGTTGTCTGTGCCCCCAGTTTTGGTGGCTCGGATGGGGGGCCGTGAGGCCGCCGGTTCCTGCAAGGGGTGTCCGGTACGCCAACCCTGTCCGAGCTACCTCCTTGGATTGGCGTCTGGGGAGGTGGTTTTTGCAAACCACACTCCTTGGAGCCAACCTATGGCACACACTCGCACCCCCACGTCCCCGGCTATTGCCGTCACCAACATCGTTGACGCGCTTGACGATCTTGCTTGCCACTTCACCGCTTTCGAGGCCATAGAGCAAATGCTCTCGCCGCAGAAGCTCAATTGCAATGAAGACCTCGCCCACGTAGACCGCGCCTCTCTGGGCTTTCTGCTGACCATGCTCAACGTGAGCATGCGTGAGCAGATCACCAACGCCCGTGCGGCGGCTGAGGTGGCGTACCGCATGCATGGAGATGAAGCATGAGCGTCCGAAAAGTCAATCCCTTGATGATCAACACCATCTTCAAGCTGACCCTGCTAGATCAAACCAAGAAGGAAATATGCAAGACCGTAGGCATATCGCCGGGAGTGCTGAAAAAGATTCGGGCCGGCACCTATCCTGGTCTGGACAGCGCCAGCTTGATCGCATGGCGGAAAACTTTTGCCGTAAGTGATGCCTTAAATAGGGCACAAAGTCCAAAGAGCCCGGCTCACAGCGTTTTCATTGGTGGGGTTAAGGCCACCGTGGCACCCACACCCGGTCAAGCGCCCTGCGCGGGCCGTTAAACCAGTTGCTAAACGAGTGACTGGAACCATGGTTCTAAAAGAATTTGGAATCACGCAGCAAGAGTTGTACATGGCCAGCGGTGTATCGCGGTCAGCCGTGAGTCGTGTCTGTGCACACGGCAGATGGCCAGCGTATGGAACCAACCAGGCAGCGGCGCTAGAAATCATCCAGTCCTATCTAGTAGAAGAAAAAGGACTCGATAGCAGTCAGGTCGAAAAAATAATGCTCGCCCTTGACCATAAGAAGTTGGCCCCAGAGGTCTTGAACACCCCTGAGGCCGTTCCCCCCGTCCCCGTAAACGAAACAGAAAAGGAAGATTCGATGTTACTTGTATCCGAAGGTTTGAAACCAGAGACTCGCAAACACTTCAAATTGGCGCGCAATCCGTTTGTCGATGACGTGCAGACCCCTGCAGACGTTTTCCAGACACCCAGCGTGCGTTACGTGCGTGCCGCCCTGACCGATTGTGCGCAACACCACGGCTTCATTGCGGTAGTGGGCGAATCAGGCGCTGGCAAAAGCACGCTGGCCGAAGACCTGCAGGAGCGCATCCGCGCCGAGGGCAAAGACATTGTGATCATCCGACCCTATGTGCTGGGCATGGAGGGCACAGACGACCGGGGCAAGACACTCAAGTCCATGCAGATCGCCGAGGCCATCGCCGTCGCGCTGGACCCGAGTGTCATATTGAAGCAGTCCAGTGAGGCGCGCTTCCGCCAGGTGCATGACCTGCTCAAGGCCAGCCGGGCCGTGGGGCGTCATCACTTGCTCGTGATTGAAGAGGCGCACTGCCTGCCGCTTGCTACCCTCAAGCACCTGAAGCGCTTCCTGGAGCTGAAGGACGGCATGCAACGTCTGATCGGCATTGCACTGATCGGCCAGCCCGAACTGCGCCAGCGCCTGAGCAGCCAGAACGCCGAGGTGCGCGAAGTGGCCCAGCGCTGCGAGACTGTCACGCTGGATCCGCTGGACGCCGAGCTCGAAGGCTATCTGCAGCACAAGTTTGCCCGGTTTGATTTGAAGCTGGCCGACGTTTTTGAGCCAGATGCCTTTGACGCCATTCGCGCCCGCCTGATCCGCATGCCGCGCGGCGGCAAGCCAACCGACGCCACCAGTGCCTGCTACCCCCTGGTCGTCAATAACCTGGTGGCCCGCGCCATGAACGCTGCCGCCCGCGCCGCCTGGCCCAAGGTGACTGCTGACGTGATCGGGGGGTGCTGAGCCATGCGCACCTACCTGATCCAAATCACGATGGCCGATGGCTCACAAGGCCGCTGCTATGGCCTGTGCAGCGACGGCTGCGCAGCTGTCATCCAGGCGCTGGAAAGCTTTCCAGACGCAAAACGTATTTCTGCCAGGAGGTTGCCATGATGCAAAAACAAACATGCCACCAGGAGGGTGTTTGCCATGGCCATGCCGAATGCCACCTGCCATGCGACGGCCCACCCGGCCCCAACCGCTTCCCATTCGCCCCAGGTGTCATCGAAGGCCCCGCGCCTTCCACCTATGACGACTGGGCTGCAGACTTGGCGGCCGCAGTCATTGCCCTGGGTGCCGTAGTGGCAGTGCTGGGTTTTTTCAGCGGTTACCTCAACTTGCCGGGGTGGCTGCTGTGAGCGGCTACATCCGCCCCTCAATCCTCTGGCACCTGTCCAACACAGGTGGTGCCTGCGTGGCCACGCTAGTGCGCTTGATCGGTCGCCCCAGTGTCTACATCCGCCGGGTGCTTCGCCCCATGCTTGCCGCTGGCCAGGTAGCGCGCAGCACCCGGTCCCCCGGCCTGCTGGAGCTCACGGTCAAGGGTATTGACGCTGCCCGCGCCGTCGATGTCAGCCAGGTAGAGCACGCGCCAAGCGCACAACCCCACATCAACCAGGAGGAACCCAAACCATGAGCTCGTACAAAACCATCACCCCGCCAAAGGGATCGCTGCGCAGCCCCATCACGCTGACCATCGTGGCGCACCTGCAGGCCAATGGACCCACCCGGTTGGTCGACATTGACCTGGCCTTGTCCAAGGTGGACGGCTGGTCCAGCCATACGGACCCGGCCAAGCTGCTGCGTGTGTTGAACAAGCTGCGCGAGTCCAAGCACGTGCACCGCGTGCTGCGCGATGACGAAATGCTGTGGGCACCGGGGCCGCACCCGCAAGATGTTGACCAGGATGCCGAGCGGATCGCCTCCACGCAAGCGTACTGCCCCCCGGTGCTGCCCCCGCAATATGACCGCATGCACGGCCCTTTGTATGTGCCCGATGCAGGCCCAGCGCTGCGCTCGGCGCCATGGACTTCAGCGCCTACCCACCGTTGGCCTGCGCTGCTGATTTACCCCACCCACAGAAAGCCCATCATCATGACCAACGATTTTGACCCGATTGAGCAGTCCGCCAAAACGCTGCGCGCCGCGCGCGACCTGCTGGCTGATCGCGCCACCACGCTGCAAACTGAAATCGAAACCACCACCCGGCGCAAGCTGCCAGGCCTGCGCAGTGCCGTTGCTGCCGTGGCCGAGGCGGATGCCGCCCTCAAAAGCGCCATTGAGCGCGTGCCCACGCTGTTCACCAAGCCCCGCAGCGTGGTGCTGCACGGCCTGAAGCTGGGCTACCAAAAGGGCAAGGGCAAGATCGACTGGGAAGACGACGCCCAGGTGGTCAAGCTGATCCGCCGCCACTTCCCCGAGCAGTTTGACGTGCTCTGCAAGACGACAGAGAAGCCCGTCAAGGCCGCACTGGCGGCGCTGAGCGTGGCCGAGCTTAAAAAGCTGGGCGTGAGCGTGGAAGAGACGGGCGACGTGGTGTTTGTGACCGACAGCACCGCTGGCGTTGACAAGCTGGTCAAGGCCCTGCTGAAGGGTGTTGAGGAAGAAACACAGGAGGCGGCATGACCCGCCCATGCAAACTGCAAATCAACAGCAAGGGCGCCTGGCGCGATGTGCTGAACTTTGACCTGGACGTGGTGGACGAGTCACCATTGCCGACCCTGATGGCCGCACAACTCTGCGCATTGCCACCGCTGACTCCTTCCAGCATGCGTTGGTGCGGTGGGATGCGAAGAAAGGCTGGGTGGATGCATGACCAAGCCCGCCACGCGCCAAAGCCACCTGGCCGCCATCCACATGGCGCAAAAGAACTTGCACTTGAGCAAGGAAGATGCGTCCGCCCTCAAGTTCTCGGTCACCGGCAAATACAGCGCGGCTGACATGACGGCCCTGCAGCGCCGCCAGTACCTGGCCCACCTGAGCAACCTGCAGGCCCGTGATGCTGTGGCCCAGGGCGCCAAGCCCGCCTACGTGCCCAAGCGTCCACCAGAACAACGCAGCGTGGATGACGACCAGGACGCGCGCTGGAACAAAGCGCGGGCGCTGTGGGCCGCGCTGGCCACGGCCGGTCATGTGCACACTGATACCGATGCGGCGCTGATGGCCTACGTGGCGCGACAAACGAAGATCGACCATTGGCGCTTCTTGAACAGCTACCAGATCACCAGCGTGATTGAGGCACTGAAGCGCTGGATCCGCCGCGTGGAACCGCAGAAGAATGGAGCTCAAAATGCTTGAGGCCGAGCAATTGGCGCCGTTTGATGCACTGGTGGATCAGGCCTACCCGGACAATCTGCGCATGGTGGCTGAATGGCTGTACGTCCAGTTGGTGGAAGACGAAGAGATCGCAGAGACACCGATATCGGCTGAGCGGCTCACAAAGCTGGCCCTGCTTGCCTTGCGCCAGACTGAGCGGCTCAGCGCAGAGATCGGCGGAGGGAATTTCTACTTGGCCAAGGGTGTGAGCTGCAGGGCCAGCTTGCGCGACCGGGAAATGTTTGAGCGCTTTAACGGCCGCAACTACGACACGTTGGCCCGCGCCTACAACCTGACCCCCATGCGGGTGCGCCAGATCATCGGTGCCATGATGGCGGACGAGATCGCCCGCCGCCAAGGCAAGCTGGAACTGGGCTAGATCAACGCAACCCAACTGCCCCTGCATCGGTGGTGCCTCGCGCGTGTGAGGTTGATGCAGACCACAAAAGCTAAAACGCTTTAGTTATCCCGCTGGGATACGCCTGCCGACACTTGCGGCATGGCATCCAAAAACCCCGCAAACGCTACCGCAAGTCTGCCCCCGCAGATTGAAATCTTCCGCGCCGGTACGCATACCGACGACGCTGGCGTGGTGCACAACTTCAGCGCGGCAGACGTGGCGGGCATGGTATCCAGCTACGACCCCGCTGCGCGAAGCACCGCTGACAGTGGGTCACCCCGCACACAACCTGCCTGCCTACGGCTGGGTCAAAGGCCTGGCGCTCAACGGTGCTGGCAACCTGGCCATGGATACGCACCAGTGCAACTGCAGTTCGCCGAAATGGTGGACGCCAAGATGTTCAAGAAGCGCAGCGCCAGCTTCTACCCCCCACAGCACAGCAACAACCCCAAGCCCGGCAACTGGTATTTGCGCCACGTCGCCTTTCTGGGTGCGCAGCCACCGGCCATTGCTGGCCTGGCCGACTTTGCCGAGGGTGATGCCACCGGCACCGTGAGTTTTTCCGAGTCCGATCCCGTTTTTAACCAGGAGCAAATCCGTATGACCAAAGAGCTGCAAGACCAATTGGCCGCTTCGCAAGCGCAAGCCGCTATCTCTGACGCTGCCCGCACCAAGGCCGAAGGCGAAGCCGCAGAAGCCAAAACCAAACTGGCCCAGTTTGCCGAAGCCGCCCAGCGTGATCGCGTGGCCGGGTTCACCAGTTTCTGCGAAGCGCAGATCAAAGCCGGTTGCCTGCTGCCAAAGGAAAAGATGCAGCCGTCGCCGTGATGACTACGCTGTCCGACTCCAAAGAAGTGAGCTTTGCTGAAGCGGGCGCCACCAAGACCGTGACCGCAGTGGACTTTCTCAAGGATCTGATCGCCCGCGCCAAGCCGGTCGTGAACTTTGGCGAGCATGCCGCTGGCAGCGGCCCTGGCGCCGGTAGCGCCGCTGGCCTGAGCGAGGCCGAGATTGATTCCCGTGCCCGTGCTTATGCCCGCGAGCACAAGGTGCAGTACGCCGAGGCATTGACGGCCGTGGTGGGCTTTACCAGCTGACCCGCGCCCCCATTCAACCGCACATCTTTCTTAAAGGACCCATCCCATCATGATGACCACCGCACAAACCCGCCTCAACCAGAGCCCGATCCTGTCCAACCTGCTGTTGGGTTTGGGCCAGGGCAACATGAGCGCCGAACGGCTGTTCCAGCGCCTGCCACAGGCACTGAGCGCAATCACCCTGGCACAGTTGAGCGATGAACGCTTCAAGCGCTACAACCTGCGCCGCGCACCTGGCACGGCCACCAAGCGGGTCGAGATCAAGTATGAGGGCAAGGTCTACACCATTGACCAGTATTCGGTCGAGGTGCCGATTGCGCGCGAGCTGATTCGCGAGAGCGATGAGAGCCGCCGCTTGAACGTGGGCAACTACACTGGACATCAGTCGCATCGCGATGGTGACTGCCAATGACATTCTGGGCCCTGGACTACGAGCTCGAAGTGTCTGCCCTGGCAACCCTGAGCGGATCCTACGCTGCGGGCCACGTAACGGCCTTGGCGGGTGGTACCAAGTGGAGCGCTGCAACCGGCACGCCCGTGACCGATGTGCGGGCCGCGTCCAACGTGATCCGCAAGAAGATTGGCAAGCGGCCCAACAAGCTGGTGGTGGGTGCCGATGCGATGGCGGCCATTGAAGGCAATGCCGAGGTCCGCAGCTACCTGCCCAACACCCAGTTGGGTGCAGCCACTATCGAGCAGCTCAAGACCATTTTCAAGGTGGATGAGATTGTGGTGGGCGATGCGATTTACCACGACGCGGCAGGCGTTGGCCAAGACGTGTGGGGCAACAATGCCATTCTGGCCTATGCCCCCGCCATTGGTGGCGCGGGTGGTGGCGATATCAGCCTGGCTGAGCCTGCATTTGGCTTTACCAATGTGCTGCCTGACCACCCGTACGCAGAGACACCGTACTTTGACAACGCCACCAAGAGCTGGATCTACGGTGCAACGTTTGAGCGCCGCCCCAACGTGGCCTACAACACGGCTGCATTCCTGTTCCAGAACCCAGCATAAGGACGCACACCATGAGCAAACTGATTGCCCTGGTGGCCGTGCTGATCGTCGTGGACGGCGTGCGTACCACCATCAACCCGGGCGAAGAGGTCATTGGCCTCAACGCGCTGGACGAAGCCGAGCTCACGCGCATTGGCGCTGTGCAGGACACCGACAAGCTGGCCGCCGATGACAAAGCAGCGGTCAGTGCCGAGAAGAAGGCCGCCCAGGACTATGCCCGGGAGCGCAAGCTGGAGACGGCCAAGACGGCGGCCGCTGGCATGTCGCTGCAAACCTGATCCGGTCGTCTCCTTTCAACACCCTTTTAAGGACACACTTTTATGTCTTCGCAAAACAATTCCGGCCTGCAGCACCAAAAGGATGATGCTGTCACCGTGGTGGCCACCGCAGTCATTGCTGTCAACCGCATCGTTGCCTATGACGGCGCCTATGCCACTGCGGCCGGTGGCGTGCATGACGCCCAGGGCGTGAGCGAGATGGACGGTGCCATTGGCGATGCCATCAGCGTGGTGACTGAATACTCGTACCTGGTGGAGTGCAGCGAAGCCATTGCCTTTGGCGCCTACGTCAAGCCTGCAACTGACGGCACGGGCCGTGGAGCTGTGGGCACGCTGGCAGACCACTGTGGCCGCGCACTGGGCGCTACCGCATCTGCCGGCCAGCTGTTTGAGATGCAGATCGTCAAACACATCCACGCCTGAGCATGACCTACGCCACGTTGCCCGATATGGTTGACCGCTTCGGCGAAACGGAGCTGGTGCAACGCACCGACCGCGTCGACAGCGGCACTATTGACGCCGTGGTGTTGGACCGTGCCCTGGCCGATGCGGATGCCGAGATCGACAGCTACCTGGCCACCCGGTACATGTTGCCGCTGGCCAGTACGCCACCGGTGATCAACCGGCTGGCCTGCGAGATTGCGCGCTACCGCCTGTTTGATGACGGTGTACCAGAGACCATTCGTGTGCGCTACCAGGACGCTGTGAGCTTGCTCAAGCGCCTATCCAGTGGTGATGTGGTGCTGGCAGGCGCAGAGGGCTTGGCGGTGGCCGGGGTGGAAACGGCGTACCACGCATTCAGCCCGCGCCAGATCACCGACGACAGCATGCGGGGCTTTGCATGATCGACAACCTGATGATGCTGGAGCAGCCCCTGATGGATCGCCTGGCTGACCAGTTGGCAGACTTGAGCCCGAAAGTGCATGTGCTGGCAGCTGCAGACCTGGCCGGCGTGACCGAGGCCACACAGGTGACCCCGGCCGTGCACCTGGTGTACCAGGGCTATCGCATTATGGAGAGCCGCAGCGACGGCGGCGCCGCACGCCTGGAGCAAACCTGGTTGGCTACGGTGGCCACCAAGAACGTGAAGAACACGCGCAGCGGCACAGCGGCCCGTACTGACGCGGGACTGATTGCCGCACGGGTGGCCGCAGCCCTGATGGGCTTCAGACCAGCCGGTGGGAGCAAACCCTTGCGCCTGGCAGAAGGCCCGCGCGCTGGTTTTAGCAACGGCTATGCCTACTTGCCGCTGGCCTTTGTAGCTGAGCTGGCGCTGAGCAATACCTGATTTTTAACCCGAGGACCACAACATGACCCAACAAATCACTTACTACCCGTACCTGGGATCCGGAAAGATTTACGCCCGCGTGGCTGGCGCAGCCGCTGGCCTGATGGACCTGGGCAATGCCAGCAAGCTGGAAATTGTTGTCAAGGATAAGAAGGTCAGCCTGCAAGACTTCTCCAAGCCGGGTGGCGGCACCTATGCCAGCGTGAGTCGCATTGAAAACGCCACGCTGAATATGACGCTCAATGACCTGAACAAGGGCAACATTGCGCGCGCCATCTTTGGCACTGGGTCCGATGTGGCAGGTGCTACCGTGGTGGATGAAGTGGTTACTGCATACAAGGGGCGCCCTGGTTCCCCTAGCGCACCCACAGCCCACTGCAGTGGTGGTGACCAATTCCGGCGCCCTCATTACCTACGTGGCCAATGTGGATTACGAAGTGCGCGCGGGTGGCATCTTTATTTTGGATGCCGGCGCGATCACCGATGCGGAGTCGCTTAAGGTGGACTACGCCTATGTGGCCTACAACAATGTTGAGGCCATGACCAGTACGGCCATCGTCCTGGAACTGCACTTTGAAGGGTCTGAATGAGGCTAACGGTGGCAAGCCGGTGATTGTGGACATTTACCGCGCCCAGCTGGAGCCCGGCCAAGGCGCTGAGCCTGCTGGGGGACAAGTTTGCGGATCTGACGGTGGATGCCGAGGTACTGATCGACGCCACCAAGACCGGCGTTGACATCAGCAAGTACTTCCGCGTGATGCTGGCTTAACTGCAGCAGAGCCTGCAGCGCACGGTGTGCTGCTGCGGGTCTATCCAAAGCCCACAGCACCGCTGACCGAAGGCACGAACAACACGTAAGAGCGAAATCACCATCACGAGCCAGGGCGGTAACAAGGTCGAAATTGAGGTTAAGGCCCACGTCACTGGCGAAGAGTCAGTGGGTGCGCTGGGCCATACGCTGGATTCGACCGGCGCCGCCGCTCAAAAGCTTGGCAGCAATGCAGCTGGGGCGGCAGGTGGCATCAGTGGTGCAGATGCAGCATCCAAGGGTTTAACCGCTACGTCTGGCAAGTTGCGCGACGGGCTTGAATCCGTTTCTGTACAGCTGGCCAATGCCAAAGCAGAGCTGCTCGCGCTCGTTGGCGTAGGGGCGGGTTTGCAGGGTGTCAAAGACATATCTGCCCTGGCGGACAGCTACAAGAATCTGGAAGCCCGCATCAAGCTCACCACGGGCGAGGGAAAGGCCTTTGACACTGCTTTGCTGGTGTCTTTGAGGTGGCCAAGCGGACCAACAGTGCGGTTGAAGAAACCGGCTTGCTGTTCACCAAACTGGCGGATGCGGGCAAGAAACTGGGCGTCAGCAATGCAGAAGCGCTCAAGCTCACAGAGACTATCAACCAGTCGATCCAGTTGAGTGGAGCCAGCGCCGAGGCGTCCAAGGCCAGCATTGTGCAATTGGTGCAGGGGCTGCAAAGCGGGGTGTTACGCGGGGATGAATTCAATTCCGTCATGGAGCAATCGCCGCGCTTGGCTAGGGCACTGGCGGATGGCCTGAGCGTCGGTACCGGCGAGTTGCGCAAGATGGCGGAAGAGGGGCGGCTCACCAGCGACACCGTCATCAAGGCCCTGCAAAACCAGTCCGACACAGTAGCCTCTGAATTTGGCAAGCTGCCTGCAACGGTGGGCAGGGCCATGACCAATCTCACCACGGCCTTTACGGCCTACGTGGGTGAATCTGACAAAGCCCATGGGTACACCGCCAAGCTGGCCGGGGTGATTGATGGCCTGGCGGGCCACCTGGGCACGGTTGCCACCGTGATGATCCACGCAGGGCAGGCCCTGGGCGCCCTGAAGCTGCTGAACATGGCACAAGACTGGTTGACTGCCAGCGCTGCCATCAAAGCCACGGCCGTGTCCACTGAGTTGGCCACTGCAGCCACCGTGCAAAGCACTGCGGCAAAGGTACAAAACACGACTGCTACCGTAGCCAACACAGCGGCGCAAGTGACCAACGCTGCCGCCTGGAATGGTGTTGCCGCTGGGCTGGGTGGCGTTGGCCCTCAGCTTGGCAATACCACTGCGCAGGCCGGGGCGGCATCACGGGCGTTTGGCGTTGTCACGGGAGCCGTAGGCGGGTTGATGCGGGCATTTGCCCCGCTGCTGGCGCTGGATATTGCGCTGCACTTCAAAGAATACGGTACCGCCATTGGTGAATGGACCGCCAAGCTGATGGGTGCCAAAGATCGCACGCAAGAGCTGGTCGCCATGGAGAAGCGGGCGATGGAAGAGGCCGAAGCCAATGCATCGGCGCGTAAGAAGCAAGCGCTGGCCACCAAGGAAGCGACCGACCGGACCTTTGGGCTGACCAAGGAAGGCAGCGCCCTGATCGTCAAGTTTGATGAGCTGCGCACCAAGGGTGATAGCGCATCAAGCGCCATTGCCAGCATTGGCAAAGACTTTGATTTGTCCAATGTGCCTGGCATTCGTACTGCGGCCAGTGTGCTGGATAAATTGGCTGCAGAAGGAAAGATCAGCGCCACGGAGTTTCAGGCCGCTTGGGCAGATGCGCTCAAGGGGCAAGACCTTGCATTGTTTGGAATGCGTTTTAAGCAGGGCATGGACGAAATCCGCAAGGAGGCAGAAAGGACTGGTACGGCGCTTGAGTCTGCCATTGCACGTGGGCTCACCGGAAAGGAGCTCAAGGTCTTCGAAGACAAGGCGCGTGAAGCGTTGGCCGCAGTGGGCAATGAAGCCAAGCGCCTTGAGCAGGTAGTCGGTGCGCAGTTGCAAGAAGCGATCAAGCGATCTGGCCTGGACATGGCGGTGATCAGCGGAGGTATGGGCAAGGCAGCTCAAAGCGCCATCAATGACACCGAAGCCATCATTGCTGGGCTGGACAGGCTCAAGGCGCAAGGTGCGGACACTGCGCTGGCGCTGGCAGCCAGCATTGGCAAGGGGATCGACACTGCAGATAGCCAGAAGGCCATTGATGCGGTGCGCGCACAAATTGAGGCTATGGGCAAAGCGGGGCAGCTTGCAAAACCCGCAGTGGATGCGCTGCTGGTTTCTGCCAATGAAAAAGCCATCGCCCTCAAGGACGCCCTAGACAAGGCAACACCCGGTATCAATAGCCTGGCTGAGGCGATGAAGAATCTGGGCATCGTCAGCGACCAAAGCCTCAAGAACATTGCCAAGACCGCCAAGGATTCGTATGAGGCCATGCGTGACAGCGGCACGGCCAGCCTGCGCGAGTTGCAGGAAGGATTCAAAGCCTATGCAGAAAAGGCGATTGCAGCCAACGGTGGGGTAGCCAGCGCAGCCCTCAAGGTTGAGGCGGCCATGGTCAATGTGTCTATCCAGACCGACAGAACTGGAAAGGCGATCGTCTCGTCCATGGCGCAGGGTGCCGCAGCGATCAAGTCGGTGGAGGATGCCTACCACCAGCTGGGCCCTCAAAACCCCAGAAGAGCTCAAGAAGATTTCAGAGGCCAATGCCGCCGCCTGGGACAAGGTGAAGGGCGACTCTGCTGCTAGCCTGAGACGTTGAAAGCCGCGTTCAACACCTACGCCCAGTCAGCCATCGCCGCGTCTGGCAGCGTAGGCGGCGAGCAACGTAACAACACCCAATTACTGCTGCAGCAAGAGGCTGCGGTCAAAGGCCTGGCGGTCAGCTTTGATGCCGAGGGCAAGATGGTGGTGCAGACCCAGGCCGAAGCCGCTGCAGCTATCGACGGCGCCACAGCCGCGTTGAAAGGCCAGAAGGCTGCAGTGGATGAAGTGACTAGTGCGCTAGAGGCTCAAAATGCAGCCCTAAAGCGTAAATATGCGGCTGAAGAAGAGGCCGCGGCTTTGGAGAACAAGCGCCTGAACCGTGATGCGCAGGGCTTTGCTACTAACCCGGACGGCACCCGCAAGACCGAGTCGTACACCACCTACACCGAGCGCGGGCTGTACGGCAAGGGCAAAGAAGCCGGACTGACAGATGAGCAGTCTCTGGCACTGGCCCAGCGGTTCATTGGCGAGGACCAAAAGCCTAATTTTGTGCTGCCAAGGGGGAAGACTTTGCATCTCGCCTGCAAAAGCTATTGATGAAATGGTATTGGCGAATGCGCGTGCGGCTGCAGGCACCGATGCCTTTGGGCGCAAGCTACCGAAGCCCACTGACAATGCTGCCAATGCCGGAAAGCAGGAGCCGACTCCGGACCCAACGCCCACACCACCACCGCCGCCAAAGCCAGCGCCGGCACCGCTACCCGCTCCAACACCGGCACCAGCGCCTGCTCCAACGGCAACAGAAAACCGTGTCGGCAAAAGCACTACCAACCTCACGATCAACGTGGCCGCAGGCGTGAGCATGTCCAGCCGGGGCGACGTAGAAAAACTGGCGCGCGCCATCATGCCCGCCATCAATGATTTGCAGCGCAAGGGCCTGCGCGCCTCCAGCTGAAGACTTTGACCACCATGCAACCCATTTCCTGCACCCGCATCATTGGCAACAAGCACAACCTGGTGCGCGCGGCCGTCATCACGGCCACGGCCCAGCGCGCCAGCAGCCAGCTGTACCAGGTGTCGCAACAGCGCGCTGGCAATGGCCGCATGTTGCTCACCGGCCCGTATACGGGCGCGGCCGACAGCGTGATTGATGTGGAAGTACTCAGCGGATCCGCTGGTGCGCTGCGGGCGTCTGACCCGGTGGTCAATGGGGTTGGCAATGGCACGCTGGTCGTGGATTCGATTGACTCTGGTGCGGCCGCGCAGACGTTGCGCTTTACGCTGCTGGATGCGGGCACATCGCCCCAGCCCGCCATGCTGGACTTCTTTGGCGTGCAACTGGCAGCGCGGGCGATTGGCGCCCTGGGAAACTCTGTTTCGCTCAGCGTAACGCGCGGGCTCACGTTTACCGACTTGCCTTTTGCAACCTTGGAGAAGATGAGCACGGGCTCCAATGTGTTTGACGGCCCCCAGTTCGACTGGGGCCAGCCCGCTGCCACGGGTGCGGACATTCCAGAAGGCGCGCTGCGCATGTCCTTTACCGGTCTGCCCACGGTGCACCGCTCCCGGAAGAACTGGGACAGCGGCCGGTTTGTGTACAAGCTGGATCCGCCATTGGCCTACGACGTGCCCGAGAACACGCGCATACGCCAGGTGAGCGGCGACTACACGCTGACGCTGACTGACGGGGTGGACACAGAGGTTTACACCGCCGTCACGATGTATGACTTTTTGACCCAGCTGCAGGCGCGCAGTGCCCTGGTGCAGGTGCTGGGCGTGGTGGCGCAAGACCGCGCGCCTGGCGGCCAGGCTGTGACCGATATTCCGCTGCGCACCGATGCACACGCGCTACCGGTGATCGCTTCTGCAACCCGTGGCACCGCCACGATGCAAGTGGGTGCCGTAGCTGTGGGCGCTGCCACGCAAAACGTGACGGTGACCTGCCTGGGTAGTGGCGGTGCGGGCGCGGGCGGTGGACAAGCCTGGTCGGTAGTGGGTGGTGTGGTGGGTCCGTTGCCTGCTGCCTTTACCGGGCGGCTGTACACCGAAGGTCCGGTGGCGTTCACCATTCCCCAGCCCAGCATCACCGCTGCGCTGGTGGCAGCCATCACGGCGCGCTTTGCACCCACTACGCGCGACAAGGCGAGGGCCTGCCCGCGATCTGTTTCAAACCGTTGCTGCTGGGAACCGCGGCGACCGACAAGGAGGTGACTTTTGAATACAAGCAACGACCGCCGGACGAGTGCAGCTGCAGCACTGCCACGGCACTTAAGGTCAACCTGCAGTGTCTGGGACTCGATCCCGACGGGGGCCGCGATGGACATAGACTACCAAACGCGCCTGATTGACCTGTACGAATGGCACGCAGGCTTTGTCGCCAGCAATGTGGCTTTGATCGGGCTTGACCAGGCAGACATTGACACGGCCGTCAGCTGCGTTGGCATCCTGGGCGAAGCCCTGGCGGAAATCTATTCCGTTCCGGCAGCGGCAACGGCTTGGGATGGCGTATTCGTCCAGCTGCAGGCTGAGCTGGAGCCGTACACCAATCTGGGGCCACAGTGGGGGCTGGAGGGCAGCGTACAGGGTAGTTCTGCCGCCGCCGACTGGACCCCGCGCGCCATGGTGGTGGGCAAAAGCTACGTTAACCCCAAGACCGGCCACAAATACACCGTGACAGCCATCACGGTGGACAGGTCGTGCGGTTAACGGTACACCGCCAGACGCCACGCTGCCCATTGCAAGTGCGGCAGTGTGGTTGACGGATGGATCATCGTTTACGGTGAACGAGGTGACCGACGTTGTGTTGACCGTGACGGACATGGGCGCATCCAAGGCGTGGGGTGACTTTGTCGTAGGCCGTGTCTATGCTGCGGATCGCTTTGTGACATCAAGCCGGCCAGACAAAGTCCGGGTCACGGGCATCAAAGTGGCCGGAGTGAGCGCGGCGCTGCCATCGGGGCCATTACGTGGGGTGCTGAATCGTTCAACGCGGTCGGCGGGCTGACGGGCATGACCGTCTCCACGTCTGAGCTGGTGGAGATCACCTCAGTACGGCTGGGGACCTGCCTGCAGGTGCTACCGTGATGGTGGGCGACGAGATCGTGAACGGCCTGTCGCACCGTGGCTACCGGGTCGACGTCATTGAGGTGGCAACGGTGTCGGTGGCGTCTGCCAGTGCACGTCTGCCTGCGGATGACCTCGCGCTGTGGGTGGATGACCTCTCCACGTTCGACGTGACCATGCCAGCAGCTGCGCGGACAAGCCTGGTACTTTCCGTGACGGATGCGGGGCTGTATGTGCCTGCGGTGGTGCCTGGGGCAACGATGGATCAGCCGTACCGGCCAGACAGCGTTACCGCAGCCTATGTGCCTGAACCTTTCTTGTCAGGGGCTCCAGGTTATGAGTGGTACGACCACCGGGACACGCAGAGGTACAACCAGGCAGTTCACGATGCTGCGGCCTACCCCGGCACAATACGCCGCAGGTATCGCAGCCCGGCGTGCGCATTTCTCCAAGTTCATGGAGTACTTCCCACAAAAATACGCAGCCCGAATGGACTGGGTGCGTGCGATTGCGGGCATACCCCCAAAAACTGATGCCAGCGGTGCAGGGAGTCCCTGCTGGCATGACTTCGGCGACCCATTTTGGTGGGAAGACGTCGAGGGGTTTTATCTCCCAGCATTCACAAATCACCCATTTGTGAGTGCACGAAGGACAGCTGACGGAAGTATCGTCAGTACGCGTGAATTCGGCTTTGGCCTGATTTCGCAATGCGGACACCGCCTGAAAGAGGGCGACCGCATCACGATCAAAATCTCGGGCACCCACAATGGGTCTGCCTGGGCGGAAGGGGATCGATTTGTGATCCCGCTCATCGCAGCGGCCAGTGCGCCGCTCACCGGTGGCACCGATGGTGATCCCACACAAACATGGACCGTGCGCAGCACAGTGCTGGGCGCGCTGGCCGATTGGGCCTGGCTTGCCAGCGCCCCAACACCGTGGGCACATGCCCCGGCCACCGTTGATTTGAGCCCGGGCGGCATCGCGTTTGAAGTGGGCGACTCGGTAGCGTTTGACATTGAAGGCGGGGCCTTGCGCTGGCGTCGGGATGCCGGTAGCTGGACCACGGCCGACCTGTATGGCGCCGCCCCATTGGATCTGGGCGATGGATTGCATCTGACGGCCGCACCTGGTGCAGCACCTTCATTCTTGGGCGGGAGATGCCTGGCAGTTTTCTGCAGTCGCTACCCACGGGGTAGCACGCATGCGCCAGCCGCGCATTGGGCAGGCCTTTGCGTGGGATGGCGGTGCAGTGACCCTAGATATCGACCTGGGTCACATCGCAGCCGCTGGAAGCCGTCATGCTGGCCATGCACGGTATCGCGTTGGATGCAACCGTGGTCATTGCCGGTGGCGTGGCTGACGTAACCGATTGGAGTTTGCTCGCTGATGTGCGGCCTGGCATTATTTTGGCCGTGCTGCCCAGTGTGGAAGGCGATCCACCCGCAGAGGCGCGCTACTTGCGGGTGACCATCACGGGGGCCGGTGCAGGCGGATCCATTGGCTGGCTGTGGGCGGGCATGGGTTGGCAGCCCACGGTGGGGCCATCGAAGATGACGATCAAACGCCAATATGGCCTGTCACGAGGCGCGGGCATCAACCCGGCCGCGCTGTACCGTGGTGCTGGCACTGGCGGGCGCTGGAGCTGGGATCTGGAAAGCGGCGCCGCGCTGCTGGCGGACAACGCTGCGGCCCTGATGGAGCTGATTGACTACAGCGCCGCCCAGGGCCTGGAGCCTATGGCGCTGGTGCCGGATCTGCGGGTGAGCGCGGGCGCCAGCATCGCACTGATCGACGCCGACGAGATTGAGCTGAATGAATTTTCAAATTGGCAAGATATGGCTAGCCGCGTGGTGAGCCTTGAGCTGCCACTGCGCGCCGTGCTGGCCTGATGGGAAATCCTGCATGTACACCTTGACCATCACCGCCGTGCCGCCCCTGCAATGGTCCGAGCCCGACATCACGGCCATTGGCACCGAGCACAGCGCCATCAATGGCGAGGTGCCCAACATGACGGTCACCATTGACAACGCACGCGGGCAGCACACTGCGGCCGTGGCGGCTTCCAACGTATTGCGCCTTCGCGCCGAGCTGCTGCTGGATGGGCACAGCGTGTTTGCCGGTGCTGTGCAGGCGGTGGCCATTGGTGCCGAGATAACGATTGAGCTGGAGGCCTGATCGCCATGGCATCCACCAACAACTTGCCCCTGCTGCTGACCGATGCGCTGCCCCTGCGCCGTGCCACGGATCTGCCCAAATACCGGGCCGATGCGGCTGATCGCTACCTGCCGTGGGTATTTGGCCGTGCCACCGTTGCGCCGGTACCGCTGGACTTGACGGGGCAGGAATGGATCATTGCCGACCATCCCATTGCCGGTGTGGACCGTGTCACCGTGGCGGGCAAGGTGACGACAGGGTGGCAGTTGCAGCAACGCCTGGATGCCACCGGCCACGCCATTGCCGTGTTGCGCCTGGCGCAGCCCACCGCAACCGACCTAGTGGCGGTCACCTTGGCTGGCCGCCGCCATCCCGTAACCGGAGCGTTGTTGTCAACGCCTGGAGATATGGTGCGTGAGCTGATGCGTCTGTGTGGCCATACTGAAGCGGCCGGGTCATGGATGGGCTTGGATGAGCACTACGGCCAAACAGAGTTGGGCCTGGTGTTTGATGCGCCGCTGCCGCTGCGCACTGCCCTGGCCAGCATCATGGAGCCATTGGGCGCCGTCTGGGCGCCCGGCTGGGCAGCGCCCCGCCAGCCTGGCACGCCGGTGGCCACCCTGGATGTGATGAACACCCACACCATCAGTGTCCGCGCTGATAACACCACCCTGGCCACCGTGGCCCGAGTGACCTATGCATACGACTGGGCAGCTGGTGCAGCACGTGGTGCCCTGCGCCTGGCTGCACCTGACACCCTGGCGCGCTGGGGTGAGTTGATCCTGGATATTGAGCTGCCCAGTGTGCGCCGTGCACGCGATGCACTGGCCTTTGCCACGGCACGCCTGGCCGACAGTGCCCGCGCTACCTGGGTAGTGCAGGCCGATATCGACGCGCGGATCGGCATGCTGCAGGCAGGCCAGACTATTGAACTGGCGCACCCGCATGTCCCCGCTGGGCTCGCTCTTGTGACCGTGGTGGTGCACGACCGCGAACGGGCGCTATTGCAAATCACCGCTACGCTGTACACCGAGGCCGCGCCGCGCATTGAAATGCAGCGCCGCAATGCTGCTATCGACCCTGCAGCCGCTGCTGAGCCCAGCGTCAACTACCGCGATGGAGTGGCCACCTTCACCGTGAGCGATGACCAGGGCAATCCGTTGGCCAATGCAGCCGTCACGCTAGACGGCATGTACACCGCAAACACGGACAGCGCAGGCAAGGTGCAGTTCAAAACGCCGCGCGGCCCCACACCTTGACCGGTACGCATGCCCGGCTTCGCGGCCTTTGAAATCGACGTGATCGTATGACCACCACCCGCATCATCCAGCGCAGCCCAGACCTGGGCATTGGCATCCGCCTGCAGCGTCTGCCGCAGGCAGTACAGCAGGCCGCCGCCCGCCCGCAGCCGCCTTGGTGGTGGGGTTGGATGGATGAGAACGGGCAGCGCGCCGCGACGCTGGATGTGGAGTGGGATCGCACCGTTGGCCCCTATCTTCCCGGTGCCGATTGGCCAGGCCATTGGGTAGCAGTCGTCGATGGTGCTATTGCAGTTCGATGGGACCTTGAATTCACTCCCCAGCTATGTTTTGGCCTAGGCAACGTTGTGTGGCAAGGAATCCCCTAAATTTGAAGCTGCCTTCCCGTTTTGCCAGGCGCGCCGTCAACTCTATTTAGCCCAGAAAAAGTGACTCTCCCAGAGACTTTGAATCTGGGCGGAACAGATGTCAATCGGTGGACGTATTGGACGGGTGCTGATCACTCTCCTTGGTTCCCAGAAATTCCGATCCCAAACCTGCTCGCAGCCGGAAACACTCTTAGCGTGATGCAGGGAACCCAATCAATGAGCGGGATCCTTGAGGCCACGGCATTTGTAAATGACATAGCGGTTGGCTCAGTGCGCATATCGCTTGTACGCCAAATTGTCCCTGGCGGTAGCTGAGCAACACGGCAGATTTTTAATTCATACCCTCACTTGAAAGGATATTTGCAATGGCAACCATCAATACCCCCAACCCATACAACCCCAGTCGTCCGTTCCAGGTGCAGGGAGTCGTGCTACTGGATCCAGTTACTGGATTGCCCGCTGCCATTGGTAGCAGCACTGTCGATTCGGCTGGAACTCCCTTCACTTCGGATGCATGCTCCCATGTCTATGGCTACAACGGAAGTGGCCAAATGATCACGGACACCGCGACAGACGGTACTCGCACCTGGGTCAAGACCTTCAGCTACACATCCGGAAATCTGACGGGTGAAACGAAATGGGTGCTGCAATGATCTTTAGTAAATTTCTACAGCTGCTGGGGATGGCCGGTGGAGTCACCGCCAAACGTGATCTCACCGGGGGGATCACAAATCTGACGGCTGCGGGCAGGGATGTGATGGCAGACCTGGGTATTGGCGGTGCTGGTGCGTGGATTGTCGTTGGTAACGCAGACCCGACCGGTGCGATTGACTCCCTAGCAGCTATTCAAAGCACCCTTGATTCCTGCGGAGTGGCCGGTGGTGGCATTGTGTATCTCCCCTGTGGATCGTTCAAAGTATCGAATGTCCTGCTGATCCCATCAAATGTAGTTTTGGTCGGCGCGGGAATGCTTGCCACGAAACTGATCAGCCCGGCGGGCCAGTTGCCGGGAAAATTAGTCAACGGTGGCTGGACTTATGCAACCGTATCCATGATTGGAGTCGCTAATGCTGGAGTGCGCGATCTGACGATTGACCATGCAACTAATTCCGCCTGGTGCAATGGCGTGCAGATTGGGTCTGCAATAGGCACGCTTTCCACAGATTGCTCGGTTGAGCGTATTCGGCTTTTGGGTTTCGACAGTCATCAATACCTGATTTGGAACTACCGGGCAACGGGAACCGTCATCAATGACAACGTGGTAGTGGGAAACATGGCGCCAAACTCTGTCCTCGACATGCAGGGCATTGAGGTCTATGGGGGCCACAACATTCGCATCATTGGCAATACGCTGTCATCTGTAGGTGGAGGCGGGGCCATCTTGGTGTGGGAAGATGAAATCCCCGGTTCGACAACTGACTTCTCAAACATCGTCATCGGACAGAACATCATTGACGGTGGCCGTAACGCAATTTCAGTCAACCCGGTTACTACAGCCAAAAACATCATCGTGGCAGGGAATGTCCTGTCGAATCAGACGCGATCAGGGGTGTCTCTGACAAGTACCGCCGCAGCCATTCTTGAAAATATCTCTATCGACGGGAATGCGATCAACAACCAAGTGCAGTACGGTATTGAGTTGAACGGGGCAGGATCAACTGCTTGGAGAGACGTTTTAATAACTGGAAATGCAGTATTGACCATTACTGACGCTGGTGGTCGCGGAGTGTCAATATCCAGTGCATCCAATGTGAATATTTCTGGGAATACCGTAAAGGGTTCATCTGGGTATTCCGCTGTACTGGACGGCGCAGCAAAAATCCTGATTTCCGGTAACGTCTTCGACACTGCCGCATTGCATGGCATGGACATAACCGGCGCATCGTCAGAGGTGACGGTTAAAGGAAACAAGATTTTTGGTTATGGAACAACCACTGGTTACGGCATCCACGTTGGGCCTGCTGACCGCGTGCAAGTCGTGTCTAATATCTTCCGTTTTGGTGGATCAGAGATTGAAGCTGTTTACTCCACCGGGACCAACACAACTATCAGCGGAAATGTCCCGGACTACATCCCAGGCTTTCAAACTCCGTTCTATAACCAGGGTTCTGGCGCTATCTCCAACAGGTTTTGGGGAACAAAAGACAACAATGGGAACATCAAAGCGGCTGGGTTTGTTGGCCGCGTTGATATTGCTGCTGGGTATGCCAATACCAATGTAAGCCCGTTCAGTCTTTCGCAGTTCTGGAATAACGCAGCGGTAGCGTTCGATGGAATCGTTCTCAGTATTTCGGATTACGGTTCTGCTGCGGGTTCCAAACTGCTCCAAATTCTTGGCGGTGCTGGTGGTGCGACATCGTATTTTGCAATCGCAAAGGACGGGAAAATTGGGATTGGAACAGCAACGCCGAAATCAGCGTTACACGTTGTGGGCCTCCCTGTCTACGCGAGCAATGCAGCTGCGATAACTGGCGGATTGACTGCTGGAGCTTTTTACCGATCTAGTGCAGACCCCGACCTGTGCATTGTGCATTAAACCAATCCCCCAGCACCTTCACCCATGTCTATCCTCTCGGTCGGCCTGTCCCTGACGGTCGGCCAAGTGTTCTCAAAGTACCGTACTCTTGGGCAATGGGCGAAGGTGTATTGCCAGGTGATCGACGGCTTGCCAGTCACTGAGAAGACCAAGGCAAACCGCAAGTGCTCACTGGCGCACATCCTTGCAGGCCTCGGCGAAAGCCGGACCATCTCTGCAATCCGCCCCCATGACATTTCCGGCTTCGTGATGCGGGTCTGCAAAGACCATCCGCCGCTAGCCAAGCGCGTGCTGATTGAGGCCAAGGCCGTGTTCAACGAGGCTATGAACTATGGGTGGGTTGATCGCAAACCCAGCATCCCAGGTAAAAGCACCGATGGTGACTGTGGCGCGTCACCGGCTGACGCTGGACCAATGGCGCCTGATCCATACCCAGGCTGTCGATCACATGCCGCCTTGGGTGTCCCGCATGATGGTTTTGGCGCTGGTATCCGGACAGCGCCGGTCAGATATCGGCAAGATGCAGTTCTCAGACGTATGGGACGGGCACCTTCATATCATCCAGGCGAAAACTGGGGCGCGGCTGGCATTACCTCTAACTTTGCGCATGGACGCCATTGGAATGACTCTGGCCGAAGCGATCAACGCCTGCACAGGCTATGCACCTGGCGATGACCACTTGCTCCGCAAGAGCACCGGGAAGCCGCCCGGCCTGCCTTCACTGTCTGCCCGATTCGAAGAGGCCCGTGACGCAGTGGTACCCGTTTGCAAGTCAGGCTCTCCAGCGTCACTACATGAGTGCCGTTCGCTGTCTGAGCGCCTGTACAGAGAGCAAGGTGTCAATACTATGGTCTTGCTCGGCCATACCACTCAGCAGATGACCGACATGTACAACGACGATAGGGGGTTGTCTGCCGGGAAGTGGAAGACGCTCATATTGAGCTGACTGATTGCGGTATCTTTCGCACA
>NZ_JADJKN010000016.1:0-13177 GCF_016705985.1 Candidatus Aalborgicola defluviihabitans | reverse complement strand
GCACATCGCCAATGAAGTTCAGGCGGGGAGATTGCCCGGAAGGCGATTGCACGAAGCGATCCACCACTTGCTGCAACTGGTTGCAGATGGCGCGGCCATCACCCGATCGGGTCACCTGGTTGACGACCAAGTTGATCTGGTCACGGCTTTGCTGCGACCACAGCACCTTGATGGTGGCGTAGGCATCGGTCATCGAGGTGGGTTCGGGCGTGGCCACCACCAGTACCTCATGAGCCAAGGACACGGCATAGAGCACCACGTCAGAAATGCCCGCACCGGTGTCAATCAGCAGCACGTCAAAGCGCGGCTTGACGGCTTCCATGATGCTGTGCAGTTGGTCACGCACCTCAGGGGTCAGTCGGGAGTATTTTCCAACCAAGCCTGAGCCAGCCAGCAAGACCGAGAAGCCGCCCGGCGCGGGCAAGATGGCCTCTTCCAACTCGGCTTGCCGTGAACACATCGCAGGGTGATCTTGGGATGAAGGTTGAGCACCACGTCCAGGTTGGCCAAGCCGAGGTCGGCATCCAGCACGAGTACTTTGAGGCCCTGTCGGGTCAAGGCAGCTGCCAGGTTGGCGCTGACGAAAGTTTTACCGACACCACCCTTGCCGCTGGTGATCGCCACCGTGCGAGCCAACCTCGTGGTACTGGGCGTGGTGCTGGATGGGGTAGATGTTGCAGATGTGGACATGGAGGCCATCATTCCGTGGTGTTGGGTTCAGGTTGAGTCAAGCCAGCAAACAGCAGGCCCTTCTCTTCAGCGCTCACCACGGTGAGCGGTGGCATTTCCAGACAAGTCTGGTTACGGCCATTGGCCTTGGCTTTATAAAGTTGCTGGTCAGCCCGTTCGGTCCACAAGACCGCTGATGAGCGAACCCACTGTGGGGCAAAGGCGCCTCCTAGGCTGATCGTGACCGACAAGGTCTCTCCACCGATGATGGCCACATCCTTGGTCGCCACTTTTTTGCGAATCCGCTCCGCCACAGTCTGACCAAAAGCCGGCGGGCAATTGGGCAAGATGATGGCAAATTCTTCTCCGCCTACCCGTGCCACGGTGTCCATGGGACGCACGCAGTCTTGCAAGGCCCCAGCCACCGCCTTGATGACCTCGTCGCCCGCAGCATGGCCGTGGGTGTCGTTGACCTTTTTAAAGTGGTCAATGTCCAGCACCAGCAGCAAAGCGGGCTCGCCGTTACGGGCAACCCGGTCCACTTCTCGGTTGATGGCGGCTTCGAACTGGCGGCGGTTGGCCAGGCCAGTCAAAGCGTCCCGGCTGGAGACGTCACACAAACCGTCCAAGATGGCTTGCAACCACTCGGTTGTGCCAGGTTGGGCAGCGGCGGGCGCCACCCAGCCAGCTTGGCTGAGCAGATTGAGGGCCACCTCCAGGCGCAACCCCCTCAGAGGCTGCGTCCTGAACGGGTTCTGAATGAGGATGCATGGAGGCGATGATGGACTCCACTGAGGTGAACTGATCCATGACCAAGTCTAGCAGGACGCCTGTTGGCAAAGGCCGGATATGAGGGGCTTTACCCCAGGAAATCCAAGCGCAACAACACCTTGGCAACAGGCATCCTGTGATGAGCGGATGGACTCAAGACCACCCGGGGATGACCGATATCCCAATGGGCGCCTATCTCAGTCACCCGTGTTGGCTTTTTACATTGTGATTTCAAATGGCTATTTCCATGGCGGACACCACCTCTCAGACCGTTGACCGGGAGTTCAATTTCTCGGACCGCGACTTCGAGCGCGTGCGCAAGCTCATCTACGGGCGGGCCGGCATCAGCCTGAACGATGGCAAACATGCCATGGTTTACAGCCGCCTGTCACGGCGCCTGCGTGAGACAGGCCACCAGTCTTTTGATGCCTATTTGCAATGGTTGGAAAACGTCACGGGCCCTCAAGGGGACCAGGAATGGCAAGAATTCACGAATTGCCTGACCACCAACCTGACCTCCTTCTTCCGCGAAGAGCACCACTTTCACACCCTGGCCGAGCACCTGAAAAAGCGTGGCGCACAGCCAACCCGGATCTGGTGCTGTGCCTCATCCACCGGTGAAGAGCCCTATTCGCTGGCCATCACTGCCGCGGAAAACCTGGGCCTTCACGCCCCGGTCAAGATCATTGCCAGTGACATTGACACCAACGTGCTGGCGACCGCCTCACGTGGCGTCTATGACGCCAACACCCGAGGCCTGGATGCCCAGCGCTTGCGCACTTTCTTTTTGCGCGGCAAAGGCAATAACTCAGGCTCCATCCGAGTCAAGCCAGAGCTGGCCCGCATGGTCGAGTTCCGCCCCTTCAATTTGATGCAGACGCAATGGCAATTGGGCGAGCCCTTTGACATCGTGTTTTGCCGCAACGTGATGATCTATTTCGATGCCCCCACGCAGCGCAAGGTGCTGGAGCGCATTCACAAAGTCATGAAACCCCAGGGCATGTTGTTTGTGGGGCATTCCGAGAATTTCACAGAGTCGCGCGACCTCTTCCAGCTACGCGGGAAGACGGTTTACGACCGGGTTTGAATAAGCCAGGAGACAAGGGACAGACATGATCAGCACCTCCTCTTTGAGCACCGCCCGCCCCGCAGGGGGCTTGGCCGCTAGCGCACTGGCAGGCTCCCCAACGGGCGGGATCTTGGCCAGCTCTGGCTTGAACGCCCGCCGTGACCGGCTGGAGCGTTTGAAGGTCCGCATCCCGAAACCGGGTGAGGCCTCGTTCTTCTTTTACGACGCGCACTTTCAGGCTGAAGCTGTGAAGGTGCTGCCCGGTGAGTACTTCGTATTCAACGAAGACGTGTTGATCATGACCACGCTGGGCTCGTGCATTGCCACCTGCCTGTGGGACCGCCAAGCCAAGATTGGCGGCATGAACCACTTCATGCTGCCCGACAACGGTGGCGGCGCCAGTGATTCCGGCCGCTACGGCTCGTACGCGATGGAATTGCTGATCAACGAAATGCTCAAGATGGGCGCATCGCGCATGACGCTGGAAGCCAAGGTATTTGGTGGCGGCGCAGTGATCAGCGGCATGAACAGCATCAACGTGGGCGAGCGCAATACCGCCTTCGTGATGGAGTACCTCAAAACCGAACGCATCCCAGTTGTATCGAAGGATGTGCTGGAAATCTACCCACGCAAAGTGTGTTTCTTCCCGCATAGCGGCAAAGCCATGGTCAAGCGCCTGGCCCCGACCAATCCGGACGCCATCGTTCAGCAAGAACGCATCGCCGCACAAAAGGTGGCGCCGGCTTCGACGGGTGGCGGTTCCATCGATTTGTTCTGATTATTAAGGAGAGACACCATGGCCAAAACACGCGTGATCGTGGTGGACGATTCAGCACTGGTTCGCAGCATGCTGACAGAGATCATCAACCGACAGCCGGACATGGAATGCATTGCCGCAGCGGCGGACCCCCTGGTCGCCCGCGAGATGATTCGCAACATGAACCCGGACGTCATCACCTTGGACGTAGAAATGCCCCGCATGGATGGCATCGACTTCTTATCCAAGCTGATGCGCCTGCGCCCGATGCCGGTGGTGATGGTGTCCACACTGACCGAGCGCGGCGCCGATGTCACGTTGAAGGCGCTCGAATTGGGTGCCATCGACTTTGTCGCCAAACCCAAAATTGGCGTGGCCGATGGCTTGCGCCAACTGGCCGATGACATCACCGACAAGATCCGGATTGCATCCAAAGCACGTATCAATCGCTTGCATGCGCCTGCGCCAAACGCGGCAACAGCCACGGCGCCCGGTGCCCCTGCCGTCAAACCCACTGGCGGGGCCACGATGGGCCGCCTGTCGACAGAAAAGCTGGTGTTCATTGGTGCCTCCACGGGTGGCACCGAAGCCACCAAGGAAGTGTTGATGGCCTTGCCTGCGGACTTCCCTGGCGTGGTGATCACACAGCACATGCCACCCGGCTTCACCCGCAACTACGCGGCGCGCCTGGACAGCCTGTGCAAGATCAGCGTCAAAGAAGCGCAAGACGGCGAGCGGATTTTGCCGGGGCATGCCTACATTGCCCCAGGTGGTTTGCACTTGAGTGTGGAACGATCAGGCGCCAACTACATCGCCCGTGTGCAAGATGGCGAGCCCGTGAACCGCCACAAGCCCAGCGTGGAGGTGCTGTTCAAATCAGCCGCACGTGTGGTGGGCCCCAACGCCCTGGGCATCATGCTGACAGGCATGGGCGCCGACGGTGCCAAGGCCATGCGCGAAATGCGTGATGCGGGCGCCTACTGCGTGGCCCAAGACGAAGCCAGCTGCGTCGTGTTTGGCATGCCGCGTGAAGCGATTGCTGCGGGCGCCGTTCAAGAGGTCCTGCCTTTGAACAAGATCGCCAACCACGTGGTGGATCATCTGCGCGCCACCGTGGGCCAGGCACTCAGCCGCGTTTGAGTTTTCAGGGGCGGCCCACAAACAGCATCAAGGTCGGCCCCACACCGGGGCTGGTCGCCACCGCTGTGTACACCGGCCCAAAGGCCGTATCGGCCCCAAGATACAGACTCAAGCCCTTGCGTTTGGCACCGTGCCAAACGTCTTGAGGGCGATCCCAGGCATTGCCCACTTCAACGCTGGCGCCCACAAACACGCCACGCGTCAAAGCCAGGTCTGTCACCCGAATCTGATAGCCCAGCCTGACCAGAGCCAATTGCGCGCCACTGACTTGGAATGGCGTGTAGCCCGACAGTTGCTGAAAGCCACCCAAGCCCCAACGCGGGACCTGACGTTGCACACCGTCAGACAAGGCCAGAATGCCCGTACCCTTGCAGGGTGTGGGTTCCCCACGATCGCGCAAACTGCCCTTGCAAGTCCATGTACCGCATTTCGCCATCACGGGCATAGCCGGTCTGCACGTCATCACGAGACAAGCTCTTGCCTTGCATCCAACGCCCTTCCAGGCGCCAGCCACCTGTTGGGAAGTACGCATGGTCCAACTGATCAAACACCATGCGCACGCGCCAGCCTTGCTCCCGCCAACGACGGCTGCCGGACAGCGCCTGGGATTGGGCTGAGATCAATGTAGGGTCATCACGCCACGACTCATCGATCCAACCCAGACGCCATTCACCCAGCTCACGCCAGTTCACACCGGCTTCTAAAGCGCCTCCGGTTGAACTGCGGTCGATGCTGGCACTGAGCGCACCATTGGGGTCCTCAAAGTATGACAAGGTGCGCCGCTGCGTCACGGCCGATGCGGCAATGAACCCGCTGAGCCCATCTGGCAAACGCCACTCCATCGGGCGATACCACTCCGTGCCAAGTGCAGGGGACGTTCCCAAACGCAAAAAATTGCGCCACTCACTGCCGTGTGAATCCAGCCAATGGCGGTTGTGCACCAGCTTCAAATTGAACGCACTGCGGCCCTGGTTGTCGGCACTGAAGTCCAAGCCCATTTGCAGGTAATCCGGCCCCCAGGGCTTGTCTTCCAGGTCAAAAACCAAGCCCTCCCCTGCGGGTGTACGAACAAGGCGGTAATCGGTGCGTTGATAGTCACCCGTGGCGGCCAACACCGTGATGTCTCGTTCAGCCTTGGCCAAATCAAACACGTCACCCGGCTGACTGGACAAGACATCCGATCGAACCTGCGGTTGCGTCAATTTGGAGCCTTCAAAATTCACGAAGGCCAAGGGGGCTGGCGTGGCCTCACGCTGCTTGCGCAGCGCTTTCCAAGCCTCGTACTCAGTCTCACTGAGCTTGAGGTCTTGCATGCGCAGCACCAAGGCTTCTGCCTGCAACTCACCACGCAGCATGAACTCGCGAGCCTTGTCGAAATCCGCCGCCGTCAGGCCATCCAACTCTGGCGCAATCAACACATCATCCGCATGCATCAAGCGCAGACTTTGCTGCACGTTTTGCTCAGTCAGGATGTTGATCATCTGACTGGTCACGCCTGTGAGCGAATTCAATGTCTCACGCTTGGACAAAGGCGTGCCGATGTTGACCACGATCAGGCGCTGCGCCCCCATCGACCTGGCCACATCCACTGGCGTGTTGTTGACCAGACCACCATCGCCCAGGATACGGCCGTTGACCTCCAAGGGAGAAAACACCCCCGGCACCGACATGCTCGATCGCAGTGCCGTGGCCAAATCGCCATCGTGCATGATCACGGCTTGGCCAGACTCCATGTCGGTGGACACGGCGCGAAACGGCGTGGGCAACTGATCAAAATCTTTGACCTGACGGGCCGACAAGGTCAGGCGCCGCAAATGCGCCTCCAGGCCACGACTGGATACCGAACCCAGGGGTGCCCTCAAACCATCCGCTCCGATACCGATTTCAATCAGAGGTGAGACCTCAAAGTCTTGCTCTTTGCGGCGCTGAGACAAATCGCGCCGATCCACCCGGGTGGCGAACACATTGTTCCAGTCCAGCTTGAGGACTTCGGCCTCGACATCCTGGGCGGACAGGCCACTGGCATACAAGCCCCCCACGATCGCACCCATGGAGGTGCCAGCAACCACATCCACCGGAATGCGTTCACGTTCCAGCACTTTGAGCACCCCGACGTGGGCCAGTCCTCGGGCCCCACCACCTGACAGAACCAATCCGATTTTGGGCCGTGCTTGGGCATGACTCGCGCCTGACCCACCGAGTGCACAGGCCAACAACACTCCAGACAACAGGAATCGGGACACGGGATTCATCTGAACATTGTGCCTGCTCAAAGTCCCCTTCCAGGGACAACGCGCAGCGTCACGAAACTTGATTTGAATCAGGATGTGCCTGCAGCTTTAGGAGTCAGATAGCACTTAATTAGACCGCTGGAGCACAACGATGCAAGCTTTGAAAGACTTCCTGACCACTGACTACGGCCTGATGAGCTTGGCTGGCCTTGCCTTCATGTTCGCCATGCTGGGTTACATCGCTCGTTTCGTAGCGCGTCACGTCAAGGAAGACACCGAAGCCCATGAGCGCGAACTGCGAGCCAAAGCCAAGGCTTGAATCCCCTTCGCCCATGAAAAAAGCCTCCCATCGGGAGGCTTTTTCGTTAGCGCTTTGGCACGCTGGGCGAAAGCGGCTTTCGCCGCTTTCTGATGAGCATTACATGCCCATGCCGCCCATACCACCCATGCCGCCCATGTCAGGCATACCGGCAGGAGCGTCGTCCTTAGGCGATTCCGAGATCATGCACTCGGTGGTCAGCATCAGCGAAGACACCGAAGCGGCGTTTTGCAGAGCTGTACGGGTCACCTTGGTTGGATCCAGGATGCCCATTTCGATCATGTCGCCGTAGGTGTCGTTGGCAGCGTTGAAGCCGTAGGTGCCCGAACCGCTCAGCACGGCGTTCACAACAACCGAAGGCTCGCCACCGGCGTTGCCCACGATTTCGCGCAGAGGGGCTTCGATGGCCTTGAGCACCAGCTTGATGCCAGCGTCTTGGTCAGCGTTGTCACCCTTGATGGTGCCAGCAGCTTGCTTGGCACGCAGCAGAGCCACGCCACCGCCAGGAACCACGCCTTCTTCCACAGCAGCGCGAGTAGCGTGCAGGGCGTCTTCAACGCGGGCCTTCTTTTCCTTCATTTCGACTTCGGTGGCAGCGCCAACCTTGATCACGGCAACGCCGCCAGCCAACTTGGCCACGCGCTCTTGCATCTTTTCACGATCGTAGTCGCTGGTGGCTTCTTCGATCTGGATGCGGATTTGCTTGACGCGAGCTTCGATGTCAGCAGCTTCACCAGCGCCGTCGATGATGGTGGTGTTTTCCTTGCCCACTTCAACGCGCTTGGCTTGACCCAGGTCAGCCAGAGTGACCTTGTCCAAAGCCATGCCGACTTCTTCAGCGATGACCTTGCCGCCAGTCAGGATGGCGATGTCTTCCAGCATGGCCTTGCGGCGGTCGCCGAAGCCAGGAGCCTTCACAGCCACAACCTTCAGGATGCCGCGGATGGTGTTCACGACCAAAGTAGCCAGGGCTTCGCCGTCGACTTCTTCAGCAATGATCAGCAGTGGGCGGCCAGCCTTGGCAACTTGCTCCAGGGTAGGCAGCAGGTCACGGATGTTGGAGATCTTCTTGTCGTACAGCAGCACGAAAGGGTTGTCCAACAGAGCGGCTTGCTTCTCTGGGTTGTTGATGAAGTAAGGCGACAGGTAGCCGCGGTCGAATTGCATACCTTCGACAACGTCCAGCTCGTTGTTCAGGCTCTTGCCGTCTTCAACGGTGATGACGCCTTCCTTGCCGACCTTGTCCATGGCGTTGGCGATGATTTCGCCGACGTCGGAATCAGAGTTGGCAGAGATGGTGCCAACTTGAGCGATTTCCTTGGAGGTGGTGGTGGGCTTGGATTGCTTCTTCAGCTCGGTGATCAGGGCTGCAACAGCCTTGTCGATACCGCGCTTCAGGTCCATGGGGTTCATGCCAGCGGCCACGTACTTCATGCCTTCGCGCACGATGGCTTGAGCCAGCACGGTAGCAGTGGTGGTGCCGTCACCAGCGTTGTCAGAAGTCTTGGAAGCAACTTCCTTGACCATCTGAGCGCCCATGTTCTGCAGCTTGTCTTTCAGTTCGACTTCCTTGGCCACGGACACACCGTCCTTGGTCACGGTAGGGGCGCCGAACGAGCGCTCCAGAACCACGTTACGGCCCTTAGGGCCCAGGGTCACTTTGACTGCGTTGGCCAGGATGTTCACACCCTCGACCATGCGAGCACGTGCTTCACCGCCGAAGACGACGTCTTTTGCTGCCATTTGTATTCTCCGAATTCAGTATGTAGGGGTTTACTTGTTCACCACAGCGAACAGGTCTTCTTCACGCATCACCAGCAGCTCTTCGCCGTCGACCTTGACGGTCTGGCCAGAGTACTTGCCGAACAGGACGCGGTCACCCACAGCCACGTTCAGGGCGACGAAGTCACCCTTGTCGTTGCGCTTGCCAGGACCGACGGCCAGGATTTCGCCTTGATCAGGCTTTTCAGCGGCGTTGTCGGGGATGATGATGCCCAGGGCGGTCTTGGTTTCGTTTTCCAAACGCTTGACGATCACGCGATCGTGCAGAGGACGCAATTTCATCGTTACTCCTGTCTATAGTGAGACATCGGTTGAACAAAAACAGAAGTAAGCACACGCTCACTTCACTTTTCATAGCGAACCCGATGGTCTAACCGACCGTTCGCACAGCCTTGTTAGCACTCATCAGGATCGAGTGCTAATGATTCTATAAGAGGCTGGCAAAAAATTGCAAGTAATGTGGGTTTGCAGGTACTGCCATCTCGCATCATCAAGTGATATTCGTATCACCACCAATAAACAGACACGCCCCACAGAAATACATTGCATTCAACAGATCACATCCATCTGTTCCGTACAGCCAGCCACGGACAGGGTCGGCAACAAGATCAATGAGACGACGAATGCAAGTACGACAAATTTCGACATGGAGGACTGCTGCCACGGGTGCCGCTTTGGCACTGACAACGGCGGTGGCAGGTGCAGCGACCACACAAGTCGCCCAAGTCACAGCATTGCCCAAAGCGGAAAACGCAGTGCAAACTTCGGCGGGCCGTACCTTTGTATCAACCAACGGTGCACTGTTTGAGATCAAGACCACGGGCGGCATCAAATCAGCCGTCAAGGTGCCAACGCAATTCAGCAATGCGTCAACGACGGCCTGCTTTTTCACCGGGCTGACTGAATACGCCAACACCCTGTACGCGACCTGCGCAGAAAACACCTTGATGCCATCGGCGCCCAAACACTTGCTGGCCATGGACCTGGCCTCCAGCGCGGCGACGATGACGGAGATTGCGGCCCTTCATGACAAGGGCTTCCCCAACAGCCTGGCCTCAGATGGCGCCGGACACCTGTACTACGCCAACACCACCTTGCTCAGTGCTGGTGCCGTTTGGCGCATCACCTTGTCGGGTCGGTTTGCCGTGGCTGAAGAAAAGGAGTTTCACAAATTCCCGTTTTGCACGGCAAACGGGCTGAAGTTTCACAACAAGCAGTTGTACATCGGGGCCAATCCACCCACCTTCGTTGGCCTGTCGCAGGTGCTGCGCTATGACGTCAGCGCCACTGGCCTGAGCAACAAGACTGTGATCTTTGATAGTTGGAACGTGATTGACTACTTTGAACTGGTCAAGGGCGGCATCGTCGCGGCCGAGTATTTGGCCGGCAAGGTGACTCATGTGAGCGAAACAGGGCAAGTCCTGAACACGGCGAAAGGCCATGGCTTCTTCATCCAGGGCATCGTCAATTTCACGAATGACCCCATCCAGATCGACGGGCCCTGCTGGCTGCACAAACTGGCCGGACAACGGTGTCTCTGGAGTCAGCGCACCTTGTTCATACAGCGCCCAGATTTCGGGCCCGTAGTGGCTGGATAGCAAATCGGGCGCAAACCCACCGAAGAAGTCGCGCAGATTGGCCACGTCTCGCAACAACATGCGTTTGGCATGGTTGTTACCGGCTGCGTCAACGGCCTGCGGCAGGTCAATGATGACCGGGCCATCCTGAGCCAACAGGATATTGAACTCAGACAAGTCGCCGTGCACCACGCCAGCACACAACATGCGAACCACTTCGGTCAACAAGGTTGCGTGATGGTCTCGCGCTTCTTGCGCTGTGAAGCAAACATCGTTGAGACGTGGCGCCGCATCGCCTTCGGCATCAGCCACCAACTCCATCAACAACACGCCATTAAACCGCTGACGCGGTGGTTCAACGCAACGAGTATGGCGCGGCTGGGACGGCTTGCGCAAGCTGCCAAATGAGCCGACCTTGATCCCCACGGGCATGTGCCCGGGCGAGATTGAAGGTGACGGCCATGACTCCACTTCGTCAACGCATGCTGGGCGCGATGCAATTGCGCGGCATGGCAGCCAGAACTCAGGAAGCCTACATCGAGGCGGTGGCCCGCCTGGCTCAGTACCACCGATGCAGCCCCGATGCGCTCAACGCCCATCAGGTTCAGGCCTATTTGCTGCACCTGCTCAACGAGCGCAAACTCTCGCGCTCCACCGTCAACCAGTACGGCTGCGCCTTCAGGTTTCTCTACATCCAGGTGCTTGAGCGTGATCGCGGCGTCTTCCAGATCCCTCTGGCCCCTGCCCCGCAACGCCTGCCCGAGATCCTCTCGCGCCAGGAGATCGCTGGCCTGATGGCCGCAGCCAGGCACCCCAAGGCGCGCACCTTCTTCATGCTGGCCTACGGCACAGGCCTGCGCCTGTCCGAGTTGTGCCACCTGCGCGTGGCTGACATCGACAGCCACAGCGACCGCATGTGCATCCGCGTTGAGCAGGGCAAGGGTGGCAAGGATCGCTACGTCCCCATGAGTGCCGACGTGCTGGAGGTCTTGCGCTCATGGTGGCGCCTGGCGCACCCGCAAGAGTGGCTCTTCTTCCGTGCGCAGACCCCCAACCAGCCCCTGAACTGCATCACCCCCCAGCGCTGGTACCAGGCCGCTCGTGCTCAGGCCAGCATCACCAAGCGAGGTGGCATCCACACCCTGCGCCATTGCTACGCCACCCACTTGCTCGAAGCGGGTCTGGACCTCTACAGCTTGCAGCAATGGCTGGGACACAACCACATCACCACCACCACGCGCTACCTGCATCTGGCCAAGCCGGGGGCGCCCGATGGGGCTCGCAGCAACCACCCGCTGGCCTTGCTCAGCGCGCTGCCCTCGCTCACGCCGCACTGATATCTCACCGTGGGCACCACCCTGGCCAAGGTGCTTGAGCACTTCGGCCCTGCCTTTGTTGACCACCACTCGCTCAGCGCCATGCACGAGCGGGTCTGGCGTGCCATCGTCTCGTGCCGCACCCCCGCCCTGGGTGGCCAGCGCATGCGCTGCGATGGCTGTGCCGCCGAGCAGTGGCGCTGGCACTCCTGCCGCAATCGCCATTGCCCCACTTGCCAGAGCCGCGCTCGGGATCAATGGCGCGCAGACCGGGTCTCGGAGTTGCTCAACGTCCCCTACTGTCACCTGGTCTTCACGCTGCCCCATGAGCTCAACGCCTTGGCCGCAGCTCACCCGCGCTGGGTCTATGACACGCTCATGCAGTGCACCGCAGCCACGCTCACCGAGTTCGCGGCCAACCCACGCTGGCTTGGCGGGGTGGGCGCATTCTCTCTGGTGCTGCATACCTGGACGCAGGATCTGCGTCGCCACCTCCACGTGCACGCCCTGATGGCTTGTGGCGCCATGGCGCTCGATGCCGATGGCCAGGGCTCTTGGGTCCACCCCAAACGCTCGCCCACCTTCCTCTTCCCCGTGCAGGCGCTGTCCAAGGTGCTGCGCGGCAAGTTCATGCAGGCCTTGCAGCGCGCCAGCGAATCGGGCGCATTGCCACGCGATCCCGCCGCCACCCCAGATCTGCAGCGCCTACGCACACAGGCCTTGCGCAAACATGAGTGGGTGGTCTACGCCAAGACGCCTTTGGATGGTGCCCCTGCGGTGCTGGAGTACCTGGCCCGCTACACGCACCGAACCGCCATCGGCAATGAGCGCCTGGTGAGTATCAGGAACGGCCACGTGCTCATGCGCGTGCGCGCTGACAGCTCCGGCGGCAAGCGGGTCATGGCCATGCCAGGCACTCAGTTCATCGGCAGGTTCCTGCAGCATGTCTTGCCCCAGGGCTTCAAGCGCATCCGACACTATGGCCTGCTGGCTCCTGCGGCCAAGACCGCGCGCCTGCACATGGCCAGGCAACTGCTGGCCATGCCTGCGGCCAACCCCGCCGCTCGCCAAGACGCTCAGGCCTTCATGCGGCGCGTCGCCGCCATCGAGATCTCCCGCTGCCCTCACTGTCCCACCGGTCGATGGCTGGTCGTCGAGCAACGCGCGGCCACCCCCATGGCACGCAAGGCGCTGGTGCCCACGCCTTGCAGGGGGCCGCCGTGATGGCGCTGCGCACCCCACATCGATCCCCCTGGGCTGCGCCACAGGCACGGCCGCAGCACTCCTGCGCGCCATGGCCATGCAGGCGCCAAATGAGCCTCCATGCGTCCTGCTCAACGGGCTCGATCACGCCAAGCTGCTCATCACACCCGCCCGACCACAGCCCCATGCGCCTGCCGCACCACATCTGGGTTGTCCACCAGCGGACTTGAAACCTATACTGCCCTATACGCCCACCGAGCGGCGGTTCAGTTCAACAGGGTTTATCTGACGCCATGCACCACCGCGCCCCTTGCCCAACGCTGCCGCAGCGTCAGATAAACGC
>NZ_JADJKN010000015.1:0-45846 GCF_016705985.1 Candidatus Aalborgicola defluviihabitans | reverse complement strand
TGGCCTCGGCGCACCAGCCTTGCGGGTAGCGGCGCTTTCCACATTGCAGCTGGCGGTATTGCGCCTTGGTCGTCCAGCATCGCAGCGCCCACGGCGTAGTGGGAGTAGGGCACGCGGGCGTGGGTGCGGGCGGCTTGAGGAGGCGGCGCGCAGGCGTTCCAGAATGTCGGGGAGAGTGGGTCCATATTGCGTTTTTGCTAGGGATGTCAGGGCCAGGAATAGGTGTAGTGTCGTCACACACGGTAAAGCCTATGGACCGCCACACCTTCTCTGGCACGACTACGAAACTTTTGGTGCCACTCCCCGGCGCGATCGCCCGGCGCAGTTTGCAGCCATCCGCACCGATGCCGAACTGAACCAACTGGGCGAGCCCCTCATGCTGTATTGCCAGCCTGCGCCCGATTTTTTGGCGCCGACCCAGAGGCCTGCAAGGCTCTGATCACCGGCATCACGCCGCAGCAGTGTCTGGAGCAGGGCAAAGCCTGAATACCAATCTACTGCCACCATTGAGCAGGCTTTGCCCTGCCCGGCACCAAGGGCAGGGCTACAACACCATCCGTTTTGACGATGAGGTCACGCGCTTTATGTTTTGGCGCAAACCTGATAGACCCCTACGCCATGAATGGCGTGTAAAAACGAATGCGGCCGCTGGGATTTGCTCGACGTGGTGCGCACCGCCTATGCCTTGCGCCCGAGGGCACTCAATGGCCCACACGGCCAGAGGGTGCAGCCAGCCTCGCGCGACTGACCTGACTGCCGCCAGTCGGCCTCGCGTTACAGCTTAGCCGCCCATGATGCCCTCAGCGACGTGCGCGCCACCATTGCCCCTGGCGCGCTTGATTCGCACCGCGCAACCACGCTCGTTTGACTACCGCCCGGGCTTCGTACAAGAAGGACCAGGTGGCGTTCGAGGTCAGTTTACCTGCCACTTGCACCACGCCAAGCCGTTCTGGCACGTGTCGGGCATGTTCGGGGTAGAGCGCGGGCTGCCCGGCCTTGATGTGGCCGCTGGCCATGCACCCGCACAACAAGAACGAGCCGATCGCCTGGGACTGCGTTTGACCCCGCTGAACTGGCCACGCCTCGGCCGATACCATCCGCATGCGCCTCGTTCAGCAAGACGGCCGATCTGCCCGAGGGGCGCGCGGCTGCCAGTTAAAACCATTCACCCTCAACAAATCGCCCATGGTGGGGTTGCAACCCCAAGGTGTTTCCCTAAGCGCCGTGACTGCGCGCTGGGGCATGGACTTGCCCGCCCAACCGCAGCGGCGCAGTGCAGGCGCGTGACCCGCTCCGACATGAGTGGCATCTGGCCCGAGGTGTTTGATCGCCTCAAGCGCCCGCGCCCGATGTGGACGAAGACCCGTACGGCGGCTTTATCGGCAACAGCGACCGGCGCCGCCTGAACGAACTGCGCACTTTGCTGCCCGCGCAACTGGCAATACGCCCACCCCGCGTTTGACGACCTGGGCGCTCTGCCAGAGCCTGTTGTTTCGCTACCGGGCTCGCAACTTCCCGATGGGCTCACCGCGGAAGTTATTAGTTGCTCAATGGGGAGGCGCACCGCGCCGAAAGCGCCTGTTTGAGGCGCCGGTGGTGCCCGCACGGTGGAACAGTTGTTTGAGGCCATCGACCGCCATCCGAGACCGTGGATGACCGCGGCGAGGCGATTTTGGGCGCCCTGTACGATTACGGAATCCATCGCCCCTGACCGCGCCTGATCTGCGGCGAAAATGCCCCACTGAACCATTCAACCCACTTTACGGAACCCCATGAAAATTGCAAAGACACTCGCCGTTACCCTGCGCGTCCGCCCCGGACTCTACCGGCAAACTGATCGACGACGGCACCCACCCCACGGTTTACCTGCACGTAGGTTACGAAAACACCTTCCTGAAGATCGAAGCCGCGCTGGAAGGACAAGAACCAGGCTTTCAGTTCACTATGACCCCAAGCTGTCTGCAGACGTTGTTTGGCGTGCGCGATGAAGCCTTGCTAACCACTCATCGACAAGAAGAACTTTCCACCCGGCGTGAAAGTGGGCGGCCAGTTGCAGGGCCGGGGTGAAGATGGCCAGGACCGCGTCTTTAACGTGGTCAAAATCAAGGGCCCTGTCGTGCACCTCGATGCCAACCACCCTCTGGCCGACCTGACCCTGCGCATTACCGGCACCGTGGTGGATGTGCGCGCGGCATCCGCTGAAGAAATTACCCACAAACATGTGCACGGGGAGCATGGGCACCACCATTGATGAGCTATTCGACAAACGACCTCAAACATGGCTTGGTGCACGGCCAGTATGCACCGGGTTTTGAGCCGGTTGTAACCCGGTTCGTCCAGTCCTTTGAACGCGCCCAAGAGATTGGCGCCAGCCCATGTGTGTACCACCGGGGAGAAATCGTGGTGGACCTGTGGCGGGCTAACAGATCAGGCGGCACGCACGCGCCGTGGACGGCAGACAGCCTGATCGTCGCCTCTTTTCTGCCACCAGAAGGGCTGACCGCCATGGCCCTGAACCCGGCCGCCGGAGCGGGCGGCTTTGATCGGGACACATCCGTGGCACGGTATTGGCCTCCGCCTTGGGCAGGCTGGCAAACAGCATAACCGTGCGCCAGCTTATTCAACCACCGCGCGGGCCTGGGCGGTATCACCGGACCGCTAAGCCTTGCGCAAATCAGCGACCCGGCGCCCGTTGACTCGGTGCGCTCTGCGCTGGAGCGGCAAGCACCCGCATGGCCGGCCGATACCGAGCAGGGCTACCACGGCATTAGCTACGCACTCAGGCGTTACTGCTTTTTTGAGCAGGTGTGTGGTGAACCCCGCACACGTTCTTGCACTGTGAATACCTCGACCCATTGGGTGCCGACGTTTTCATGGGTACACCGCCGCGCAAGACCACCGGTAGCAACGTTGTACCCCTGTTCGCGCGCCAGTCTGTTGGGCAAATGGCTCTGGGCCGCCGTGCGCGGGGGCAGCACCGAGACCCATGGGGCGTTCGCTTCTCCGCAGGCGGCCATGCCCGGCAAGCGTTTGTGAATCCGCCCACGCCCCCGGTGGAATTTGGCGTCTACAACTCACTGCCGCTGCGTCGCCACAACCTCGCATGGGCGTCGGCCACCGCTACCGCGCGCGGCCCGGCACGCGCCTACGTGCCATGGTCCAGCGGTGGCAATGGTAAGGCCGCCGCCATCTTCGCCGACGAGACGATTGCAGCCGTCACCCAGCGCCAAGGCAGGAGCGAGCGCGACCATGTGCTGGGAAAGCCTTTGGGCTGGGCGCAAGGGTTTTTGAAGAAGATGATGGCGCTTTTTCACCCAATCGCGCCTTTCGGGCACCCTGGAATGCGTGGCGCGGGCTGGTGCGACCCTGCACGCAACTGGCCTTGCGTACACCATGAACCGTTGTGACTGGCATATCCGCTCACCGCGCACCGTGGCGCTGTGCGAGGCGTTGTACTGCTGTGATGTGAACCCCGACCGCAGGGGTTCAAACCAAGCCCGCGGTTCATCGGCCAACCATCAACGAGGTTTTGGTCCGCCGCCCTGGCAGATTCAAGCGCGGCCGTGCGAGGCCGGCGTTTGCGCCAGCAGTTTGCCGCGCTTGAATACCTTGAGCCGAGTGGCTTTCAGGCGCAGGGCCTCCACAGTGTCGCGCGCTTGCAGCAACACAAAATCGGCGTGGCAGCTTTTGGCAATGCCATAGCCGGCGAGCTGCAGGATGCGCGCGGGGTTGGTGGTGACCGCCTCGAAGCATTGGCGCATGGCGCCTTGGCTGGTCATCTGGGCCACGTGCAGGCCCATGTTGGCTACCTCCAGCATGTCGGCACAACCCAGGCTGTACCGGGTCCAGCACGCAGTCGTGGCCAAAGGCCACGTTCACGCCGGCGGCCATCAGCTCGGGCACGCGGGTCATGCCGCGGCGCTTGGGGTAGGTGTCGTGGCGGCCTTGCAGCGTGATGTTGATCAGCGGGTTGGCCACCACGTTGAGCTGCGCCTCGGCCATCAGCGGCAGCAGCTTGCTGACGTAGTAGTTGTCCATGCTGTGCATGGAGGTCAGGTGCGAGCCGGTCACGCGGCCCTGCAGCCCGAGCCGCTGCGTCTCGGCGGCCAGGATCTCGACATGGCGCGACAGCGGGTCGTCCGATTCGTCGCAATGCATGTCCACCGGCAGGCCGCGCTCGGCGGCCAGCTCGCACAGCAGGCGCACGCTGTCGGCACCATCGGCCATGGTGCGCTCGAAGTGCGGGATGCCGCCGACCACGTCCACGCCCATGTCCAGCGCGCGCTGCAGGCTCGCGGCGCGCCCGGGGTGCGCAACACGCCATCCTGCGGGAAAGCCACCAGTTGCAGGTCGATATAGGGCGCCACGCGCTTGACCTCCAGCAGTGCCTCCACCGCCAGCAGGCGCGGGTCGCTGGTGTCCACATGGAGCGGAATGGCCAGGCAGGCCCTGGGCCACGGCCCAATCGCAGGAGGTAAGGCACGCTCGATGATGGCATCTGCCGTCAGGCTGGGCAGCTCGCCCCACAGCGCAATGCCCTCCAGCAGCGTGCCGCTGGCGTTAACACGCGGCATGCCATAGGTGAGGGTGGCGTCCATGTGGAAATGCACGTCCACAAAGGGCGGACTTAACAGCAGGCCACCTGCGTCCAGCGTCTCGGCGGCGGGGGCTTGCAGACACTCAGCCACTTCCACAATGCGCCCATCTTGCACCGCCACCGACATATTGGTGCGGCCATCGGGCAGGGTGGCGTGGGTGATCAGCAGGTCGAGCATGGGGTTCAACCGCCTGCAGTGTTTTGGGGTCGCGGTACAGGCCAATGTGGCCCACACGCGCGCCGGGCACCACCGACAGCACACCGTCCAGAATGCCGTTGCCGGCGCGCAGGATGCTGACAAACACCAGCTTCTTGCCGTCGATCATCTTGGCGTTCATCTTCTCCAGCGGCGTTTCAATTTCGACGTCTTGCAACGCCATGTCGCGGGTGACCTCATAGGCCATCAGGCTGGAGAGCTCGTTGAGCAGGCGGCGAAAGCTGTTGGTGCTGGCCGTTTTGTTGCGCATCAAAGACAGCTTGTGCTGCACCAGCGGGTGGTCAATCAGGTGGACGTTGGCGCGGGCTTGGGGGTTTATGGGTGTCATGGGCGGGGCTACCGGTGAAAGTGGGAAGGAGTGTGCTGAGTTTAGGCTCGCCAAACTCTAACGCAATTTGTTTGTGGGTTTAAGCATTCGACAGGGCGCCTGCGAGCCCTACAGCGACATTGCATGGGAGTTGTGTGCCACGCGGAAATATGGGCACGGGTTGCGGAGGATGAAGGAGGCAGTGACCGGCTATGGCAGATCGCGGGCCTTCAATCCTGCAAGCCCTATGTCAGCATCCGACCCAAAGCTGAATTCCGCTACATCGCATTCAGAGCCCAGTAGCGGACATTCAAGGAAGCGGCAATGCTGTGAAAACCGGAATAGCCCTAAGTGAAAAGTAGCCGCTCAGCCTGCTGCGGATCGGGCCAACTTAGACGTAACCGGCGACTTGCGCCAAGAGGAAGCGCAGCGGCCGGACTCCGCAAGGCGTCCGGGTTGACGACCATATTAAACAGCACGCCCACCGCTCCGCGGCTTCGAAACCTTCGCCCGAGCCTTTTTGTTCCAGAGAAGATGCGTCTCAGAAAGTGAATTTCGGTTGATCAGTTCTTCTTCCACGGTCAACCGTATCGAATCTGGTTGAACCAGAATTGCGGTAACGCCGACCTGCGCGCCCGATTCGATTGCCGCCCGCACTTCCTGCAATTTCGACTGTGTGCCGCTCGGCGTTGAGAAAAGGTGCTGCCGAACCCGACCCCAACCAGATTTGAAACTGCGTTGACCGACGTACATCAGTTCCCATTTCTCATTCGACGTATTGCGCTGCCAAAGTGCGTAGATGTTGATCGAGTCGCCTCCGAGCGAAGATGGGAGTTGGTTGTTCTTGAGAGTCTTCTTGTCTGAGTAGTCGATCAAGCAAGGGGTCGATGCCAAGAGGCGCTCTTGGGCAGCGTCGATCAAGGCGCTGATGTCAATGGAGAGGTTGTTCATGCGGTCTGCGTAATGTATAGAAAAAAAGCCTGCTAGATAAAACCGAAGCGGCTCGATGTTCTGGCCATTGAATTCCCAGAAGCCCGCTTACAGTCTGAACTTTGAAGGTGAATAAAGTCCATTCGTACAGTTACAAAAATTCCACGAAATATCGCAGTCTGTTGCCGTTGATTTTGCCGAGTCTCTCATTCCTTACACATCCCCCAATCGGGTGAGTCTTCGGGTGCCTTTGGACTTGAAAGCAGACGTTCGCCTAAGAAAGCTTCTGGTCGATAGCTATGCCCGGCGTGGTGCCACGCACAAGAGCCTGACAGCGGCTTGCGCCAGAAGGCCCAAGCTTTCCCAGAAATGGGCACGCATCGACAAGGACAAAACGTGAAATACTGTTTGAAGTTGTAACTTCCCCTCCCGCTCTCCCCCATGGTCATTCTAGATCCAGCCCAGCTTGTCAGGATCGAAGCCGTTCATCGAGGCTTCATGTACCAGCACCTCTTCGCTGCTGGTTGCCTGCTTGCAGCTTCAGGTTCGGACCTCATGGCTATCAGAGTCGAGCTGGACGAAGACATCGAACTGCAGTTCCCGTCTCTGACAGTCTATGTGCAAGTCAAGACGCGGAACCGCCCGTTGATCCGATCCGACATTGAGGGCGTATTGGAGCGATTTGCCACGCTACAGCAGGAGCACGCTTCGGGCGGAAGAGCCGGTGATTCACAGTTTGTCGTTGTCTCGAACCAACCGCCTGGTGAAGCATTGGCTCGCGCGGTTGCTGAACGAGACTTGAGCTACGTTTCGCTGGAATGGCCCGGGGGCTGCATCGGGCCTCAGACTCCAGGCATACCGCGTGCGTGGCGAGACCTCCCGAGTGCGGTCGCTTGGTGCACTACAGCTGCAGAACAGTTGCCACTGCGAACCATCGCAGCCGAGACGCTGGTTTGGAAGCTGGCTGCAAACGTGGCGCTTGCTTGCAGCGGCACAGAGCCTTACGGCGATCATCAGTTTCTTGCGGAAAGCCTGCCAGCACTCTTTGAACAGTTCGCAAGTCAGTTGCACGACTTCCCTGAGTTGTTGCTTCACTATAGGCCGCACCAGAGTGAGCCGGCGATTGAATCGACGGAGCACATTCGGGTCGTCTGCGGCTTTTCGGGTGCTGGAAAGACGGCGTGGGCGGCGCAGACTGCCGCGCATTCTGGAAGTGCATGCGCCTACTACGACGCGGGAGACACGGCACCTGCCGCCCTGCCATCGGCTCTCGTGCGGGAATGCGCCGCCCAACTAGCAGGCGCAGTGGCACTGGAAAAGGTTCTGCTTCCCGGCGCCAGCGGCCTTGAATCGCTTCGAGCCTTGGACCAAGCATTGCAGGAGAGGGGCCGCTCCCCATTCTGGTAATCGACAACGCCCACGCCTTGCCCCTCGACAGCTCTGGAACAAGTCGCGCGGAATACATCGTGCATACGTCTGGTGTTGCTCTGCCACCCTGGGCGCACGGTGGCAGAGCTGGAAGCATTGCAGGGCATTCAGCGAGAGGACCTTCGCGGCTGGTCTGTCGAGGATGTGGCGGCGAAGCCGCGGCGCTCGGTTGCGCAGGCACGATCTAAGGAATGGAGCGCCTGCGGGTCCTGACAGGAGGCTATCCGTTGTTCGTGCAAAGCGCGGCTCGCTTGACCGCGTCGGCGCACGACGGCAGCATCGACGAGTTAGTGCAGTCGCTAGAAGCAGGCCTCCACGGCGCAGTCACCGCCCAGGAAGTGATCCTGGAGCGAGTCTTCGATAGCTTGCCGCTTCAACAGCAGAAGGCAGCCTGCGCCTTTAGCTTCTCCGACGTTCCGCTATCCCACGCAGAGATGCTCAAGCTTCTGACGCGCTGCCTGGACATCGATGAAGCGAGCGCCGCCAGCATCGTAAGGCAACTCAAGACACTGGGTTTGGCACAAAGTGTTGGAGGTGATCGTGCGCGCATTCACGATGCTGTTCGTACCCTCGGCAAGATTCGATCCAACGAAGTGCCGGACTTCAAGGCGCGGGCGCTGCAGGAGTTGTCCGAGATCATCTTGCAATCCCTGCAGGAGCATCGCGATTTCGGTCGAATCGTCTTCTGGGCGAGGCTGCTGTCCGCACTCAATCATCTAGAGCCTCTGATAGAGCTGATCGGGGAGGAGATCTTCCATGAAATGGGCGTCATTCCCGAAGTCTCGTCGGCCCTGGAGCAAGCATTGGTGTCGGGCACGTTGGAGCCTGAGCAGCAATTCTGGGCTTACGACGGCTTGATTTTTGCGTCGCTCAAGCACGGGGTGCTAGAGCGAGCCGACAAAGTCTCTGAGTGGCTTTCAGCAAGTGAACACATCGTTGAGCAGTTCGGTCTTTCGCCGACGTTTCGAGCGCGGCTCTGGATGAAGCGCATGAACTTCGCGGGCGTGCTATGCGATGAGGACGGCGTGATGGCCGCACTTGAAGAGGCGTCCCGCGACATGCCTGATCTAAAAGGCCACCAACGCATACTGGCCTACAACGCCGCAGCGGCGCTCTTTTCTATAGGCTCCCACCGAGTCGCCGAGGCGGTCGTTTCTGGCGTCATCGAGGAGTACTACGAAGTACTCGGCATTGCACCGGAGCAGGTCATAGGGCTCAAGCAGGCAGAGCTCTGCATGGCCATCAACACACCATCACTCGACATTGATGACGTTAAACATCTCGCCGATGCACTTGAGCTTCTGGCGAAGATTGGTAAAGAGACCAAGCAGAGAATGTCGCTCGCGCGGATTCATGCCATGCGGTTCTATGAGATAGCTGGCGCTCTTGATTCCTATGTGCGAGCCGGGCTCGACGTGGCTGATGACTTCGTATGGGTGAATGATTTCCTGGGAGCTCGCAACATCATGGAGGACTTTGTCTTGCCGTTCATTCAGCGACACTCCATGGTTGGCAAGATGCTGGATGCACGCAGCTTGTACGCGGTGATACTGGCCTATAGCGGTGAATTCGACGACGCGGAATTGCAGATGCGGCGGCTTGAGCCCCTCATCGAGGGAGCACCGCAGCCTATGCAGACTCAGCTCGCCGATCAGAAACGCCTCATCGCCGAGATTCGTCAGAAGGGGCCTCCCCCTCAGCGCAAACTGCGTGAGGGTGCCATAGTCTCTCCGTTTGTGCCCAGATCTGCGCCAATCGCTCATCAGAGCGGGAAGGTCGGGCGTAACGAGCCATGCCCCTGCGGTTCAGGCTTCAAGTTTAAGAAGTGCCACGGCGCGTGAATCACGCCCTCGATCACTACACAGTTGCTGACGCAAGGAACAGTTCTAGCTCCTTGACCACCACGTCGCGCTTTTCCCTGTGCGGTTGGGTACTCAAGCAATAGCTCACACGCGCGGCGAAGGGCTTCAGTAACCGCAAGCGGATCTGCTGGTGGGCGCCCGAATTGCGCCAGCAATGCCTGCCTAGAACCAGTCACTCGCGAACGTCAGGTACTGGCCCATTGTGTCAGTTCGTTTCGTCAAGCCGCAGGACAGCTGCCGTAGCAAAGCGGGTGGCCAACTAGAACAGGTGAGCAAATCCATGCACGCTAAATGCCCGATGGGAGTTTGGACGCCATCATCTTCTTGCGATCCATCTTGAGCCCATCGACAATGAATGTTCCGTCACCAACAGCGTGAACCGTGCACGTCTCCTGACGTGTGGTATCAATGGTTGCAGCAACCGCCTCCAGCACAACGATGTTGTGCATTTTGATGTTGTCGATGACCTTGCATTCGATGTTGGCAAGGCATTCTGGCTACCGCTTGGACCCACCAAAAATCCCACCCAGCACCCCGCGAATAATCTGTCGCCCCACCTCGCGCCCAATCGAGCTCGCCGCGCTGCGGGCCAGTTGTTCGCCTACGCCGGTGCGGGTGCGGCGGTTGCCGCCACCGAGCATGTCTCCAATGGAGTCAAAGATGCTCTTTTCGGGTACCGCAGGCGCGGTCGGTGCACCCGCAGGTGCGGGCGCTGACGTGCTGGCCTGACCCGCCGTCGGCGCTGGCTGGCGCGCCTGGGTTCTGCCCTTGATGGCTTCAAAGGCAGACTCGCGGTCTACGGCCTTCTCGTACACGCCGGCTACCAGCGAGTTGGCGATCAGGGCTTTGCGCTGCTCGGGCGTGATCGGCCCAATCTGGCTGCAAGGTGGCAACACAAACACACGCTCGGTTGGGCAGGGGCGGCCTTTCTCGTCCAAAAAGCTCACCAGGGCCTCGCCCACGGCCAGTTCGGTGATGGCGGCGCCAATGTCCAGGCCGGGGTTGGGGCGCATGGTGTCCGCAGCGGATTTGACTGCCTTTTGGTCACGCGGCGTAAATGCGCGCAGTGCGTGCTGCACGCGGTTGCCCAATTGGGCCAGCACGGTGTCGGGAATGTCCAACGGGTTTTGCGTGACGAAATACACGCCCACGCCCTTGCTGCGAACCAGGCGCACCACCAGTTCAATGCGCTCCAGCAGCACTTTGGGTGCGTCGTTGAATAGCAGGTGGGCTTCGTCAAAGAAGAACACCATCTTTGGCTTGTCCAGGTCGCCCACTTCGGGCAGGGTCTCAAACAGTTCGCTCAGCATCCACAGCAAGAAGGTGGCGTACAGGCGGGGCGCGTTCATCAGCTTGTCGGCGGCCAGGATGTTGACCATGCCTTGGCCATTGGTATCCGTCTGCATGAAGTCGGCAATGTTGAGCATGGGCTCGCCAAAGAACTTCTCGCCGCCCTGGGCTTCAATTTGCATCAAGCCGCGCTGGATGGCGCCAATGCTGGCGGCGCTGATGTTGCCGTATTCGGTGGTGTACTGGCTGGCGTTGTCGCCCACGTCCTGGCACATGGCGCGCAGGTCTTTCATGTCCAGCAGCAACAGGCCGTCGTCATCGGCAATCTTGAACACCAGTTGCAGCACGCCAGCCTGGGTGTCATTCAGGTTGAGCATGCGCGAGAGCAACAGCGGCCCCAAATCGCTGACGGTGGCACGCACCGGGTGGCCTTGCTCGCCAAACACGTCCCACAGGGTGGTGGGGAAGGCCTGGTAGCTGGGTGTGGGCAGGCCACGCTCGGCAATGATTTTGGTCAAACCGGCTTTTGCAACACCCGCTTGTGAGATGCCGGTCAGGTCGCCCTTGACGTCGGCCATGAACACCGGCACGCCCCGGCTGGAGAAGCCTTCGGCCATGGTCTGCAGGGTGATGGTCTTGCCAGTGCCAGTGGCGCCGGTGATCAGGCCGTGGCGGTTGGCCTTGTTGGGCAGCAGGTAGCACTGGACAATATTGTTGTCGGTGCCATGCTGGGCAATGAGGATGCTGGTGTCGTTGAGGTCGGCCATGAAATACTCAAAAAGTACAATCGAACCAGTAGGGTAACGAATAATTAAAGGATTTCACGTGGCAGGACATAGTAAATGGGCCAATATTCAGCACCGCAAAGGTCGCCAGGATGAAAAGCGCCAGCGTATCTGGACGCGGGTGATGCGTGAAATCATGGTTGCGGCGCGTATGGGTGGCGGCGACCTCACCACCAACCCCCGCCTGCGCCTGGCCATTGATAAGGGCAAGGCCGCCAATATGCCGGCGGAAAACGTCAAATACGGCATTGCCAAGGCCACGGGAACGCTGGAAGGCATTGTGTACGAGGAGATCCGTTACGAGGGTTACGGCATTGGCGGTGCAGCCATCATTGTGGACACCATGACCGACAACAAGGTGCGCACCGTGGCCGAAGTACGCCATGCCTTCAGCAAACACGGCGGCAACATGGGCACCGAAGGCTCTGTGGTGTTCCAGTTCAAACACTGCGGACAATTGATTTTTGCGCCTGGCACCAACGAAGACAAGCTGATGGAAGTGGCCCTGGAGGCCGGTGCCGATGATGTGGTTACCGATGATGACGGTGCTATTGAAGTGCTGACCACCCCTGCAGACTACGAAGCTGTCAAAACCGCCCTGGAGGCTGCCGGATTTACCGCCGATGTAGCGGGAGTCACCATGCGTGCCGAAAACACCATCGAAATGGGTGTGGAAGAGGCCGCGCGCATGCAACGGCTACTGGACGTTTTGGAAGACCTGGACGATACCCAAGAGATTTACCACAACGCGGCTTTATAAGCACTGTACGGGACAGATCTTTAGCTCTGCCCCCGACTGATTAGGATTCTATGAATGTTCTTGTGATTGGTGGCGGTGGGCGTGAACACGCTTTCGCCTGGAAGTTGGCGCAGTCGCCCAAGGTGCAAACGGTCTATGTGGCCCCTGGCAATGGGGGCACGGCGCTGGACAGCCGCCTGGAAAACATCCCCATTACCGACGTAGTAGCCCTGCGTGAATGGGCTCAGGCCAACAAAATCAATCTGACCGTGGTGGGTCCCGAGGCTCCGCTGGCTGCCGGTGTGGTGGACGAGTTTCGCCGCCACGGCATGCGCATTTTTGGCCCCACCCAAGCTGCTGCCCAGCTGGAAAGCTCCAAGGCCTTCTCCAAAGCCTTTATGCAGCGCCATGGTATTCCCACGGCGGCTTATGAAGCGTTCACCGACCCGGTGGCAGCTCATGCCTATGTGACCCGCATGGGTGCGCCCATTGTGGTCAAGGCGGACGGCCTGGCCGCAGGCAAAGGCGTGGTGGTGGCGATGTCGTTGGACGAGGCCCACGCTGCCATCGACTTCATGTTGCTGGACAACAAGTTGGGCGTGATGCACAACGCGGGCGAGGGCGGTGTGGCCGTGCCACGCGTGGTGATTGAAGAGTTTTTAGAGGGCGAAGAAGCCAGTTTCATGGTCTTGTGCGATGGCAAGGACGTGGTGCCACTGGCCACCAGCCAAGACCACAAGCGCCTGCTGGATGACGACCAGGGCCCCAACACCGGTGGCATGGGCGCCTATTCGCCCGCACTGGTGGTGACACCCCAGGTGCATGCCCGTGCCATGCGCGAGATCATCTTGCCCACGCTCAAGGGTATGGAGCAAGACGGCATTCCTTACACCGGATTTTTGTACGCTGGCTTGATGATCGACCCCCAAGGCCAAGTCAAAACGCTGGAATTCAACTGCCGCATGGGCGACCCCGAAACGCAGCCCATTTTGATGCGCCTCAAGTCCGATTTTCTGGATGTGCTGTGGGCCGCGACCGAACCCGGTGGCCTGGAAAATAGGGAGCTCGAATGGGACCGCCGTACCGCCATGGGTGTGGTGCTGGCAGCCTATGGTTATCCGCTTGCGCCGCGTAAGGGTGATTTGATTACAGGGCTACCTGTGGAATCCGAAACCGCCATGGTGTTCCATGCCGGCACCGAACAGGTAGATGGCACAACCCGCACCAGCGGTGGGCGCGTGCTGTGTGTGACTGCGTTGGGTGAAAACCCCCGTGCCGCGCGCCAGGCGACTTACGAGGCCATTGGCAACATCCGTTTTGACGGCATGCAATACCGCAAAGACATTGGTCACCGTGCCGTGCGTCCGGTGGGTGAGGGCGCCAAGGCCACCCGATGAGCGACGCGCGCAATGGCATGGTGCGGGCCTATCTGTTGGGCCTGCAGGAAAGCATCACTGGCGCCTTGACCGCACTGGACGGTAGCCCGTTGGTGAATGACCACTGGGAAAAAGCGCCGCACGAGCCGCTGCAAGGCAACGGCATCACCCGCATTATGGAAGGCGGCCCGGTATTTGAGCGCGCGGGGTGCGGTTTTTCGCACGTGCGCGGCCCCAAACTGCCACCGTCTGCCACGCAACACCGCCCCGAGCTGGCGGGTGCGCCATTTGAGGCCATGGGCGTGTCGCTGGTGTTCCACCCACGCAATCCTTATGTGCCCACAGTGCACATGAATGTGCGCATGATCTCCGCCGGCCACCCAGGGCAGGAGCGAGTCAACTGGTTTGGCGGTGGTATGGACTTGACGCCGTTTTATGGCTTTGAGGAAGATGCCGTGCATTTTCACCAGACCTGCAAAGATTCGTTGACCCCTTTTGGAGCAGACAAATACCCGCGCTTCAAAGAGTGGTGCGACGCGTATTTTTTCCTCAAGCACCGCAATGAACAACGTGGCATTGGCGGCATCTTCTTTGACGATTTTGCCGAGGGCGGCTTTGACAATGGCTTTGCGCTGATGCTGTCCGTGGGCGATGCGTTTTTAGGTGCCTACCTGCCCATTGTGGAGCGCCGCAAGACCATGGCCTATGGCGAACGTGAACGCAATTTCCAGCTTTACCGCCGGGGCCGCTATGTGGAGTTCAACCTGGTGTGGGACCGGGGCACGCATTTTGGCCTGCAGTCGGGTGGGCGCACCGAGTCCATTTTGTTGTCCATGCCACCCTTGGCAAGCTGGGCCTACCAGTCGGTACCCGAGGCCGGTACGCCCGAAGCTGCGCTGACCACGCAGTTTTTGCCACGGAGAGACTGGGTTTGAGAGGCGCGGCATGAGCCTGGCAACCCTACCACCGCAGCGCATCGGCGTATTTGGCGGTGCGTTTGATCCGCCCCATGTTGCCCATGTGGCACTGGCGCGCGCGGCGATTGCACAGTTGCAACTGGACGCCTTGCACATCATCCCCACCGGACATGCCTGGCACAAAACCCGCACGCTGTCCCCCGCTGTTCACCGGCTGGCCATGACGCGTTTGGCCTTTGCCGGTGTGGACAAGGTGGTGGTTGATGCGCGCGAAACCCTGCGCAGTGGCCCCAGCTACACCGTGGAGACGCTGGAGGCCTTGCGGGCCGAGTATCCGGCAGCCCAATTTTTCCTGATTGTGGGAGAAGACCAGGCTCAATCGTTGGGTACCTGGCACCGCTGGCAAGACGTTTTGCAGCTTGCTATAATATGTGTAGCTGCTCGCGCAGGTTTTACGAGGGCTAGCCCCTTATTTGAAGCACTGCATTTGGCGCCAACGGCCTTTCAACTGATTGAGATGCCCCCCATGGACGTTAGCGCGACTGACATCCGCTTGCGTGTGGCAAACCACCAAAGCACTGACGCACTGGTTTTTGAACCCGTTGCGCGTTATATTGATCACCATCACCTTTACCAGACCGCCTGATGAATACTCCCACCGTTGCCAAAAAAGACATTACCAAACTCCAGCGCGCCATCGTCGATGGTCTGGAAGACGTCAAAGCCCAGGACATCGTGGTGTTTGACACCGAGGCGTTGTCGGCATTGTTTGAACGGGTGATCGTGGCCTCGGGCACTTCCAATCGCCAGACCAAGGCGCTGGCCGCCAGCGTGCGCGATGCCGTGCGCGAAGCCGGTTTTGCCAAGCCACGGATTGAGGGCGAGGCCAATGGTGAATGGATCATTGTGGATTGCGGCCAGGCCGTGGTGCACATCATGCAGCCAACGTTTCGCCAGTACTACAACCTCGAAGAGCTGTGGGGCGAGAAGCCCGTGCGCATGAAGCTCGGTGCCGCCAAGCCTGCCATGCCCGAGAGCGCCAAGGCTGCCGCCAAGAAAACTGCAGCCAAGGTGGAGCCCACCAATTTGAGGCGCTCCAACGCCGCCAAGAAGGGTGTTGCAGAAGCCTTCCCGTCCAAGGCAGCCCTAAAAAAGGCGGCAGAAAAAGCACCAGCCAAAAAAGCCGTCGTGAAAAAGCCGGCTGCCAAGAAGGTGCCTACGGTCGTGATCAAGTCGACGGTCAAACCCGCCGCCAAGAAAGCCGCGGCCAAGAAAGCACCAGCCAAGAAGCCCGCTACCCGCAAAGCCTGATTCCGCCGTGCGCCTGCTCATCGTTGCCGTGGGTCAGCGCGTGCCTGACTGGGCGCAAACCGCCTGGGACGATTACGCCAAGCGCTTTCCGCGTGAACTGCAGGTCGAGCTCAAGGCTGTCAAGACCGAGCCGCGCGGCTCCAAAACTCTGGAGACGCTGTACGCCGCCGAGCGTGCCCGCATTGAAGCCGCCATCCCCAAGGGCACCCGCATCGTGGCCCTGGACGAGCGCGGAACCACCGTCACCACGCTGGCGCTGGCCTCCAAGCTCCAGGACTGGCAACTCAGCGGTGATGACGTAGCCCTGGTCATTGGCGGCCCCGACGGCCTGGACCCCGCTTTTCGCCAGGCTGCGCATGAACGTATCCGCCTGTCGGACCTGACCCTGCCGCACGCATTTGCCCGGGTGTTGCTGATAGAGCAGCTGTACCGCGCCTGGTCCGTCAATGCCAACCATCCGTACCATCGGGAGTGATCACAATGCCTGTTGGCGAAACATTGCCTGGCTTTATCTACCTGGCGTCCCAAAGCCCCCGGCGCAGCCAGTTGCTGGACCAGTTGGGTGTGCGCCACGAACTGCTATTGCCCGACGCCAGCGAGGATGCCGAAGCGCTCGAAGCAGTGCTGCGCAACGAAGCGCCCAAAACCTATGTGCAGCGCGTGACCGGTCTGAAGTTGCAGGCTGCGCTGCAGCGCCTGGCGCAACGCAAGCTGCCACCGGCACCCGTGCTGTGCGCCGACACCACGGTGTCGTTGGGCAGCACCCTTTTCGGCAAACCGGAAGACGCCGCAGACGCCAAGCGCATGCTGCGCGCGCTGTCCAACCGTCCGCACCGGGTCTTGACGGCAATTGCGGTGGGTTGGCAGGGCCGGGTCGAAAGCACTACAGCGAGTCATGGGTTACCTTTTCTGACCTGTCTGACCATGAAATTGATGCCTATGTGGCCACCGGTGAACCCATGGGCAAGGCCGGTGCGTATGGTGTGCAAGGCAAGGCGGCGGCACACATTGCGCACCTGAGTGGCTCGTACTCTGGCATCATGGGGCTTCCACTTTTTGAGACGGCCCAGGCACTGCGGTCCCTGGGTTTTGCAGTCTGAACCGAACAACCCCGATAGGGCGCCATGCAACAAGATATTCTGATCAACTGGTCACCCCAGGAAGCGCGGGTGGCGGTTATGGAAAACGGCGCCGTGCAAGAGCTGCATGTGGAGCGCGCCCTGGAGCGCGGCCTGGTCGGCAACGTCTACCTGGGCAAGGTGGCGCGGGTGCTGCCAGGCATGCAGTCGGCCTTTATTGACATTGGGCTGGAGCGTGCGGCTTTTTTGCATGTAGCCGATGTCTGGCACCGCCAGCCGGATGGCGAAGCCCCGTTTGCCGCCAAGGGCAGTGCCCCGCTGATCCCCATTGAGAAGCAGATTTTTGAGGGCCAGTCCCTCATGGTGCAGGTCATCAAAGAACCCATTGGTTCCAAGGGCGCGCGCTTGTCCACCCAAATCAGCATTGCAGGGCGTTTGCTGGTGTTTTTGCCGCAGGACGACCACATTGGTATTTCGCAAAAAATCCCCAACAACCAGCGCGATGAACTGCGTGCCCGCATGCAGCAACTCGCGGGCAAAGAGGGTGGGGGCTTCATTTTGCGCACGAATGGCGAGGATGCCTCGGATGCCGAACTGGGCGACGACATTGGCTACCTGCGCAAAGCCTGGGCGCGCATTAAAGATGCCTCGGTGCGCTTGCCGGCGCAGTCGATCTTGCACCAGGATTTGAGCCTGCTGCAGCGCGTGCTGCGCGACATGGTGAGCGAATCCACGCAAACCATCCGTGTGGATTCGCGCGAACAGTTTGAAGCACTGAAGGCCTTTGGCAGCGAGTTCATGCCCATGGCAGCGTCCAAGCTCCAGCACTACAAGGGCGAGCGGCCCATCTTTGATTTATTCTCGATTGACGAAGAAATTGCCAAGGCCCTGGGCCGGCGTGTGGAGCTCAAGTCGGGCGGCTACCTGATCGTGGACCAGACCGAAGCGCTGACCACGGTAGATGTGAATACCGGCGGTTTTGTCGGTGCCCGCAACTTTGACGACACCATCTTTAAGACCAACCTGGAAGCCGCGCAGGCCATTGCCCGGCAACTGCGCTTGCGCAACCTGGGCGGCATCATCATCGTGGACTTTATCGACATGGTGCGTGAGGACCACCGCGACTCCGTGTTGGCCGAGTTCCGCAAGCAATTGGCCCGCGACCGTGTCAAGACCATGGCGGGCGGTTTCTCGCAGCTGGGCCTGGTGGAGATGACGCGCAAGCGCACCCGCGAATCGCTGGCCCATATGCTGTGTGAGCCGTGCCCCAGCTGCGAAGGCAAGGGCATTGTCAAAACGCCGCGCAGCGTGGCCTACGACATTTTTCGCGAGATTCTGCGCGAGGCGCGCCAGTTCAACCCGCGTGAATTCCGCGTGGTGGCCAGCCCCAAGGTGATCGAGCTGTTTTTGGATGAAGAAAGCCAGCACCTTGCTGGCCTGTCGGAATTTATCGGCAAACCGGTATCGCTGCAGAGCGAGGCGGCCATGGGGCAAGAGCAGTACGACATTGTGCTGATGTAGCGTGGGCGGTGCGTGCGCGTGAATCCCACCCCCATCCTCACCTTCCACCAGATTGCGCCCGAGCCGCCCAAGGGCACGGGTTATCGCAGCTTGAGCGTGGCGCCACCGGACTTTGCATCGCGCATGGGTTTCCTGAAAACTTTGGGCTGGCGCGGCTTGTCCATGACGGCACTGTTGCCCTATTTGCGTGGCGAGGCACATGGCAAGGTGTTTGGCATTACCTTTGACGACGGCTACCTCAACAACCTGACCCATGCTGTGCCTGTGCTGCAGCAGTTGGGTTTTTCTTCGACCTGCTACGTGGTCAGCGCCATGCTGGGTCAAACCAACAGCTGGGACCGCCACAACGGCGTGCCACCCTCAGAATTGATGGCGCAGCAACACCTGCAGCAGTGGCTGGCTGCGGGCCAGGAGATCGGTGCCCACACCCGCCACCATGTGCGTCTGCCCACGCTGGATGCCGCCACCTGCCAGGATGAAATTGCCGGCTGCAAGACCGAGCTGGAGCAGATCACCGGTGCGCCAGTCCATCATTTTTGCTACCCCTATGGCGAGTACACGGCCGGCCATGTGGCCCAGGTGGCCCAAGCCGGTTATGCCAGTGCGACAACGACGCAGCGGGGGCGCTGCCAAAGCCCCGATTCCCTGCTGGAACTACCCCGCGTGCCAGTGTTGCGCCGCACCAGCCGCCCGCTGCTGTGGTGGAAGCTGGCCTCCAATTACGAAGATCGGCGCCGCGCATGAGTGGGCAGAGCGGGAAGCCGCGCTTGCGCATTGCGGTGCTGAACCGCATTTTTTCTCCCACCGGGGGCGGGGCTGAGCGCTATTCCATCGCTCTGGTGGAGCAACTGTCCCAGCGCCACGAGATTCATGTGTTTGCGCAGCAAATCAACCACCAGTGGCCGGGCGTGCACTACCACCGCATTGCGTTGCCGTTTACCCGGCCACGCTGGATCAACCAGCTCTGGTTTGCGCTGGCCACTTGGTGGGCGACCCGTGCGGACTTTGATGTGGTGCATTCGCATGAAAGCACCTGGCATGGCCGCGTGCAGACCGTGCACGTGGTGCCGGTGCGCTACAGCCTGCTGCAGGGGCGCCATGGCTGGCGCTTGGTCCTGCGCTGGTTAAAAATTGTGACCAGTCCACGGCTATTGACCTACCTAGCACTGGAGCGGGCACGCTTTGATGTGTCCGATGGGCGCTGCATCACGCTGGTGTCTGCCAGCCAGTTGCCTGTAATGGCTGAGTCCTTTCCCCACTCTGCAGCGGCCTGCCAGGTGGTGACTCCCGGCGTGGCCACCGTACCCGGCCCTGCGGATGCCGCTCAGCGCCGTGCTGCCCGCACCCAGCTGGGGCTGCCCCAAGATGGGCGTTGCATTTTGTTTGTGGGTAACGATTTTCGCAAGAAGGGCCTGCCCACCTTGCTGCAGGCGCTGGCCGCATTGCCGCCAGACTGCTACCTCGCCGTGGTGGGTAATGCCGCGCAACAGGCGCTGGTGCAGCAAGAGCTGCAGGCCAGCGGTCAGCTTGGGCGCATTCATTTTCTGGGGGCTTTGTCGGCTGTGGACGTGGCGTACCAGGCGGCAGACTGCCTGGCCCACCCCACGCTGGAAGACACGTTTGCCATGGTGGTGCTGGAAGCGCTGGCGCATGGGCTGCCGGTGGTGGTCAGCTCGGCGGGTTACTGCGGCATTGCGGCGCTGCTGCGTGATGGTCAGGATGCGCTGATCCTGCCCAATCCGCAGGATGCACCCGCTTTGGCAGACGCTCTGCGGCGCGTGTTGGAGGACGCCCAGCTCGTCGCCCACCTGCGCGAGCAAGGCCTGCAATTTGCCCGCCAACACCTTTGGTCTGAGATCGCGCTGCAGCAGGAAGCGGTGTACCTACGAGTTGCCCAATTGCCGTAATTACTATCGTTCTGATAGCGGGTTACGTATATTCTACGAGGGCTAGAGGCCAATTTTGCAATCAACAATTTACTTCGTTTTGCGTAGGAGGAAGTTGGATCGTAAAACAGGTCCGTCCCTTGGTTGAAGTCGCCCAGACCTGTCCATGGTGGGCTTGAACTATGGCGTGGGTAATTGCCAGCCCCAGCCCGGTTCCTTCCCCGGTCGCCTGTTGACGAGACGGGTCGGCACGGTAAAAACGTTCAAACAGGCGTGGCAAATGTTGTGCGGGAATGGCTTGGCCAGGATTCTCTACGGTCACAGTGCAGTGCTCCCGGGTACTTTCCAGAACGACCTGTATGGTGCCTCCCCGTGGCGTGTAGCGCAGCGCGTTAGACAGCAGGTTGCTCAATGCGCGGCGCAGCATGAGCCGGTCGCCCTGTACCACGCCATGGCCGGATAGATCCAAACGCACGGCGTTTTCTTCCGCCAGGGCTTCGTAGAAATCAAATAGCCCGCGCACCTCTTGCTCCAGGTCCACTGCCACACTATTGGTCGCCATCAGCGCGCTGGTTTGTCCGACATCGGTTTTCGCCAAAAACAGCATGTCCGAGATCATGCGCGCCAGACGTTCGAACTCTTCTGCGTTGGACTCCAGAATCTCGCGATAACTTGCAGCGTCACGCGGGTGGGATAGCGACACCTGCGTCTGCGTCATCAGGTTGCTCACGGGGGTGCGCAGCTCGTGTGCGATGTCGGAGGAAAAATCGGATAGGCGTTGGAACGCATCTTCCAGTCGCGCCAGCATTTCATTCAGTGACTGCGCCAATTCCGCCAGCTCGGGCGGAAGCGCCTCAACCGGCAGGCGTTGATCGAGCTTGTGGGCCGTTACCCCAGCCGCCCTGTCACGCATAGCGCGTAAAGGCGCGAGCCCGCGTTTGACGGAAAACCATCCCAAAAGACCGGTGGCGGCTGCCGCACACCCGACAAATAGCCACAGAGTCTGCAAAAAGGTGTGCATGAATGCCTGGTGGTGTTCAATGTCCACCGCCACCGTCACCACCAGCGGCTGCCATGCAGCAATCGCCGTGGGCATGTCCTGCGACATTCCGCGGTAGGTTCGCGCACCTTGGGTCCATGTATGCAGTTGCGTGGCACGTTCAGCCGCGCCCCGAGCTTGCCAAGTCGCAGGAAACCCGACATCGGGCGACTCCAGCAGTACCTCCTTTTGGGGCCCCAGCACTTGCACGACCAGGTCGTGGTGACCAATCAATGCATCTTCCAATACGGTGGGTAAGCGCTCGAACTCCTGCGGTGTTGCCACCCGCCCGATTGCGTGCCTGGCAAGCATCATCTTGCCCGCCAGTGCATCGTGGTCCTGCTCTTCAAAATGGCGTTCGATGGAGTGGTCAATCAGCCAGCCCAGGGCTATAAGAACCGCGCAGGAACCGACCGCGAATAGCAACGTAATACGGGCTGTGAGAGATAAGCGCTTGATCATGGGTGATCTGGCACTTCCAGCACATAACCCATGCCACGGGCCGTGCGAATCAGTTTGGGCTCAAACGGATCGTCTACCTTGGCCCGCAGGCGGCGAATAGCCACCTCGATGACGTTGGTGTCGGAATCGAAGTTCATATCCCACACCTGAGAGGCAATCATGGAGCGTGGCAACACTTCCCCCTGGCGGCGCAGCAGCAGTTCCAGCAAGGCGAACTCCTTGGCAGTGAGTTCAATGCGACTGCCCGCACGGGTCACGCGCCTGCGCATCAAATCCAATTCCAGGTCCGCAGCACGCAAGACACTAGCCTCCAGGGCGCTTTTTCCCCGGCGCAGCAGGGTGCGCACGCGGGCCAATAGCTCAGAGAAAGCAAAAGGTTTGACCAGATAGTCGTCCGCGCCCAACTCTAGCCCGTGCACCCGGTCTTCCACCTCGTCGCGGGCGGTTAAAAACAGTACCGGCATCTCTTTTCCGCTTTGCCGCAGACGCTCCAGGACCTGCCAGCCGCTAAGACCCGGCAGCATCACATCGAGCACCAGCAAATCAAAGTCGCCGGTCAATGCCAAATGCAAACCGTCTACCCCGTTGACAGCCAATTCCGTCACAAACCCCGACTCGGTCAGTCCCTGCTTGAGGTAGTCACCGGTTTTTGGCTCGTCTTCAATGATCAGAATTTTCATGGGAGTGTTGTATTGCGCATGGGGTGCGCATCGCCATTGTGCCCGTCGTATGGGCGCAAAACGCAAGCTGACAAAACTGTAATGTGACGGTCAGCAAGCCGTTGGTTAGCAGACTGCATCATCGCCCCAGTCTGTTTTAACTCGCCCGGAACCCTTGAATGAAAAACACAATTGCCCTGACCATGGCAATCACCGTGGGTGGTTTTGTGCACCTTGGCGCCCAAGCACAAAACCTGTCCATTGCGATGGAACAGGCCTGGAGCCGCCATCCGCTGGCTGCGGCCAGTGCCGCTCGCACCGATGAAGCGCTGGCCCGGATGGAGAGTGCCAATGGCCTCACGCCAGCACCCGCTTCCGTTTCACTGGCCAATGTGAACGACCAACTTAACGCCAACCGTGGTAAGCAGGAATGGGAGCTGGAGGTGGCCACTCCGCTGTGGCTACCTGGGCAAAGTGCAGCCCGCCAGAATGAAGCCACTGCGCTCCAGGCCGAAATGGTGACACGCCAACAGGCGTCGCGCCTGCAACTTGCGGCCGATCTTCGTGAAGCTTGGTGGGCACTGGCTGGCGCACGCAATGCTCAAACTACCGCACAGGACAGACTCCACACGGCCAATGCCCTGGCATTGGATGTACAACGACGCTACAAAGTGGGTGAGTTGGCACGGGTCGATACTAATTTGGCACAAAACGAACAAATGGCGGCACAGGCCGAGTTGGTCGACACCCAGACCGCTGTGGCGTTGGCCGAGCAAAACCTGCAGTCTTTAACGGGTGTGGCCCCGCCAGACACCTTGCCCGCTGAAGCAGGGCCGGCACAAACACCTCCCCTGGAGGCGCATCCACTCATGCGCTCTGCCAATGCAGCCACACAGTTGGCCCAATCCCGGCTGCAGCTTGCACAGCATAGTTCGCGCGAAGCCCCAACCTTGGCCGTGCGCATGTTGCGCAGCCGCTCAGACCTGAATGACAGCTACGCCGATGCGCTGGGCATCAAATTGACGGTGCCATTTTCGTCGGGTTCGCGCGTGCGCCAGGAAGATGCAGGAGCCCGTGCCGAGTTGACCCAGGCCGATGCCGAACTGGCGCAAGTGCAACAGCGCGTTCAGTTCGCGCTCGACAGTGCCCGGCGTGACAAGTCGGCTGCAGAGCGCCAATTGGCATTCGCCGAGACCCGTGTGCAATTGACGGCCGACAACCTGGTGCTGGCTGAGACATCATTTGCGCTGGGCGAATCGGACCTTTCCACATTGCTGCGTGCACGTGCAGCGGCACTCGAAGCCCATGCACTGCGAAACCGATATCAGGTAGGAGTGTCTGCCGCCCAGTCCCGCCTCAATCAATCCATGGGAGTTTTACCTTGACCGCTGTATTTCGGACCATTTGCCTAAGCCTGGCGCTATCCACCCTGTCGTGGGGTGCTTGGGCGCACGGAGGTGAAGACCATGGTGACGCCGCTGAACCCGTTGCGAGTGTCGGCATGGCCCCCCGTGCCAGCGCACAAACCGAGGACTTTGAGTTGGTGGCGCACATGCAGGGCAACACCTTAATAGTGACCTTGGATAGGTTCGCGACCAACGCACCGGTTTCGGATGCGCAGATTGAAGTCGAGAGTGGAAGCGCTCTGAAGGCCATAGCCAAACCCATTGCACCAGGCATATACACGCTGCAAGCACCGTTGTTTATCGCACCCGGCAGCTATCCCCTCACATTTTCGGTTGAGGCGGGTAACACCTCGGACCTGCTGGCTGCAACGCTGGACATCGCGGCACCCGCCCACGATGCGGTCCATGTACGCAACAGCGGGAAATGGGTCGCATGGGCAGTATCCGCTGTCGTGTTGATTTTTGGGCTGGCCTTGGTGCTGCTGCGCAGGCGTAAGCGGATTCGCCAACATCTATCTACCTCCATACCGACATGACCGCCATGATGCAACTCCGATTCATTGCCAGCCTGATCGCGCTTAGCGCGCTAGGACTTTGTGGCCCAGCCTTCGCCCATGGCGATGAAGACCATAGCGAACCCGACAAACCCGTCGCAGCAAACGTCGCGGTGGCCAACAATACCGCAGGCACCGCTTTGGAAGCAGCGGCCACCCAACGTTTGCCCGATGGCAGCCTGTTGGTGCCAAAAGCAGTGCAACGCCAGCTCGGTTTGCGCACGGTATTGGCCCAGGTGCAAGAGGTCGCCACCACGGTGGAGTTCAACGGTCGGGTGGTGGCCGATGCCAATGCCGGTGGCCGGGTGCAGGCCAGCCAAACCGGGCGCATTGAAGCTGGCCCCAAAGGATTGCCCAGCCTGGGACAGAAAGTGTCCAAAGGTCAGGTGTTGGCCTATCTGCGTCCCAGCGCCAACAGCATTGACCGCGGCAACAGCCAGGCGCAATGGGCAGAACTGGAATCACAGTTGGCGATTGCAGAGCGCAAACTGCAGCGTTACCAGCAATTGGTAGGCTCCGTGCCGCAGTCCGCCATAGAGGCCGCGCGTTTGGAGCGCGACGCCTTGCAAAAGCGCAGCTCCGCAGTTGGGGCAGGACTGAACACGACCGAAGCGCTGGTGGCCCCGGTGGCTGGCGTTATCAGCGCAGCTCATGCGGCGCTGGGTCAGGTAGTAGACGCCAAAGACGTGTTGTTTGAGGTTGTGGACCCCATGCGATTGAATGTGGAGGCCTTGGCCTACGACGCGGCCTTGGTGGACGGTTTGGCGTCGGCCAGCGCACAAGTCCCCGGTGGCGTGCTGGATTTGCAGTTTGTCGGTGGTGCACGGCAACTGCGCGAACAAGCCATTCCTTTGCTGTTTCGGGTCAAGGCGGGCAGCGTTGCCGTGGCTGTAGGTCAACCCGTCAAGGTGATTGCCAAAACCACGCGCACCACCAAGGGTGCCTTGGTGCCCCAAGCGGCGCTGGTAAAAGGTGCAGCGGGAGAGGCATCGGTGTGGGTGCATGGCGCGCCCGAGCGTTTTGTGTTGCGCAAAGTGACGGCCCACGCCATTGACGGGGCCAACGTTGCAATCACTGTTGGCATTGCTAGTGGCGAGCGTGTGGTCACCGAAGGCGCCGGTTTGCTGTCGCAAGTTCGCTGATATGTTTGACTTCATCATCCATGCCAGCCTGCGCCAGCGCCTGATCGTGTTGGGCGTCTCGCTCTTGCTGGTGATCTACGGCATTCTCACCGTGCAAAAAATGCCGGTAGATGTGTTCCCCGACCTGAACAAACCCACCGTTACGCTGATGACCGAAGCCGGTGGCATGGCACCTGAAGAGGTGGAGCAACTGGTTACCTTTCCGGTGGAGTCCAGCATGAACGGCATGCCCGGTGTGACCCGGGTTCGTTCGGTCTCTGGCATCGGTTTGTCCATCATCTATGTCGAGTTCGAGTGGGGCTCTGACATCTACCGCAACCGCCAGCAGATCAGCGAACGGCTGAACCTGGTGCGCGAGCAGTTGCCAGCGGGCGTGGTGCCGCAATTGGGACCGATCTCGTCCATCATGGGTGAGATATTGCTCATCGCCTTGCCCGCCGATCCGGCCAAAGTCAGCCCGATGCAGGTGCGCGAATACGCCGACTGGGTCATGCGGCCGCGCCTGTTGACCATTCCGGGTGTGGCCCAAGTCACACCCATTGGTGGGGAAGTGCGGCAATATCGGGTGGAAATCAAACCGGCGCAGTTGCAGGCCCTTGGCGTGGAGCGCGAAAAGCTGGAAGCGGCACTGCGCGACTTTGGCGCCAATACCAGTGGCGGTTTTCTGGAGTCGCAAGGGCGTGAATATTTGATTCGTCAGATGGGGCGCACCAGCCGCATTGAAGACCTGCAAAACGTGGTGGTGATGGTCAAAAACGGCCAACCCATTTTGCTCAAGCAACTGGCCGAGGTGAAGATTGCCCCGGCCCTGAAACGGGGCGACGCTGGCTACAACGGCAAGCCTGCCGTCATTCTGTCGGTGCAAAAGCAGCCCAGTGCCGACAGCGTGACCGTGACCCGCGAGGTGGAACGCGCTATGGCAGAGCTGGGCAAGAGCTTGCCGCAGGGCGTGGAAGCGCCGCAGTTCCTCTTCAAACAAGCCGACTTCATCGAACACTCAGTTACCAACGTGCAAGAGGCACTGCGCGACGGTGCCATTTTTGTGGCGGTAATTTTGTTCATGTTCTTGCTCAACGTGCGCACTACGCTGATTTCACTGACCGCAATCCCGGTGTCGCTGCTGGTCACCGCGCTGGTGTTTCACTACTTTGGCCTGTCCATCAACACCATGACATTGGGCGGTCTGGCGATTGCCATCGGCGAACTGGTGGACGACGCCGTGGTCGGTGTGGAAAACGTGTTGCGCCGCCTCAAGCTCAATAGCGCACTCGCCGTTCCACGTCCGGTGGTGGAGGTGATTGCCAGCGCCACGCTGGAGGTGCGCTCAGCTATTGTCTATGCCACGGTCATCATTGTGCTGGTGTTTGTGCCGCTGTTTGTGTTGCCCGGCATCGAAGGGCGCCTGTTCACGCCACTGGGTATTGCTTACATCGTCTCCATCCTGGCCAGCATGCTGGTGTCGGTCACCATCACGCCTGTGATGGCCTTCTACCTCTTGCCGAAAATGAAGCAGATGGGCCATGGCGACAGCCCACTGGTGGTGCGGCTCAAGCGCTGGGACGCCGCCTTGTTGCACTGGTCGTTTGGGCGCACGCGGACCTTGTTGGTGGGCGCATTGGTCGCCGTGGTGCTGGCAGCGGCCACCATCCCGCTGTTCCCCCGTGCGTTTTTGCCGCCCTTTAACGAAGGTACGCTCACCGTCAACGTGGTTCTGAATCCGGGTACCTCGTTGGCCGAGTCCAACCGCATAGGAACCCTGGCTGAGCAGATTGTTGCGGGCGTGCCTGAGGTGACCCAGGTGGGGCGGCGCACGGGGCGCGCCGAGCTGGACGAACACGCCGAAGGCGTTCACTACACCGAGATGGATGTGGACCTCAAAGCGTCCGAACGCAGCCGCGAAGCCATCATCAACGACATTCGCACCCGCCTGGCCGTGCTGCCAGCGGTGAGCAATGTGGGTCAACCCATATCGCACCGGCTGGACCATTTGTTGTCTGGTGTGCGCGCCCAGATTGCGCTCAAGGTGTATGGCGATGATCTGGATACGCTGCGCGGCCTGGCTGCTGACTTGCGTGTGCGGCTGAGCAAGATTCCCGGCATCACCGACCTGGCGGTGGAGAAGCAGGTCTTGATTCCGCAAATCAAGATTCACGTCGATTACGAGCAAGTGGCGCGCTACGGTGTGGCACCCGGCGTGCTGCTGCGCTCGCTACAGCAAATGATCGAGGGAGAACGCATCACCCAGATTGTGGAAGGCAACCGCCGCTTTGACTTGGTGGTGCGCCTGCCCGAGAGCGGTCGCGGCTTGCAAGAATTGCAAAACCTGCTGATCGAAACGCCCACCGGTGCTGTGCCCCTGTCCAAACTGGCGACCATCGAGGATGGCGACGGCCCGAACCAGATCAGCCGCGAGAACGCGCGCCGGCGTATCGTGATCTCCGCCAACACCGATGGCAGCGATATGTCGCGTGTGATTGCCGATATTCGCACCGAATTGGCCGCCAAGGCGTTGCCCGAGGGCTACTTCACGTCGCTGGAAGGCCAGTTTCAGGCCCAAGAACAGGCGGCTCGGCTGATTGCCTTGCTGGCGTTGATTTCGCTCACCATGATTTTCTTGGTGCTGTACAGCCGCTACCAATCCACCGCGCTCACGCTTATCATCATGGGCAATATTCCGTTGGCGCTGGTGGGCAGCGTGATTGCGCTGTGGGTCTCAAACCAGCCGCTGTCGATAGCGGCGCTGGTGGGCTTTATCACGCTGACCGGCATTTCCACCCGCAACGGCATCCTCAAGATCAGTCACTACATCAATTTGTGTGCCTTTGAGGGTGAAACCTTTAGCCAGAAAATGATCGTGCGCGGCTCGCTGGAGCGGCTGACGCCGGTGCTGATGACCGCGCTGGTGGCGGCCTTTGCTTTGGTGCCGCTGCTGGTGTCAGCCGATGCGCCGGGCAAAGAAGTCTTGCACCCGGTTGCTGTGGTGATTTTTGGTGGACTGATCAGCTCCACGCTGCTGGATACCTTGCTCACACCGCTGATGTTTTGGCGCTGGGGGCAGGCGCCACTGGAGCGGCTACTTCAGGCAAAAGTCGGGCCCAACGCCCACGAGAGTTATTAGTTGTTCAATCGATTGCCCAATACCGGGCTTGTTATCTCAAGAAGGAGTCAGTATGAAAAAGCCAGGTTTTCTATCCGCGATGTGGGTTGGTTTGGCATTGGTGGCGGGAGGCGTCCAGGCCCACGATGACGCCTATCTCGACACCGTCAAGACCGCCCATGGTGGCCAACTCCGGATGGCAGGCATGTATCACTTCGAGCTGGTTGTAGAGAAGTCCGCGAAGGGCGCTCGCGACAATCCGGTCGTTGTCTATGTGACCGATCATGCCGGTACCAGCATCCCCACCGCTGGTTCATCGGGAACGGCTACGCTGTTGGCGGGTAAAGACAAGACCGTGGTTACTCTGGCTCCTGATGGTGACAACCGCATGAAAGGCTCCGGCAAATATGCGTCTGCAACGGGTTTGAAAGCGGTGGTCTCCATTACCTTGGCCGGCAAAGCAGCCGAACAAGCGCGTTTTACCCCGTTGGCTGCGATGGCCGATGAGCATATGGAACACAAGCACTGAAAGTATTCAAATTTTTCCGAACAGGAATTCCATGATGACAAACGCAACAAAAATGAGTCGACGCAATTGGGTAGCTGGCGCTTTGCTGTTGCCAGCGTTCAGCGCTTGGGCGTTACCCGAGCGCACATTGGTCGAGGTCTGGAAAGACCCCAGCTGCGGTTGTTGCAAAGACTGGGTCGCGGTCTTGCAGAAGGCAGGGTTTGATGTTCGCATCTCTGATACAGGAAACGATGCCGTGCGTGCAAAACTGGGCATACCTGCCGCTCTAGGTTCTTGTCATACCGCACGGGTTTCGGGCTATGCGCTGGAGGGGCATGTTCCGGTGCGTGAAATTCAACGCTTATTGCGTGAAAAGCCGAAAGTGGTGGGGCTGGCAGTCCCCGGCATGCCGGTAGGCTCGCCGGGTATGGATGGCCCTGCCTACAACGGCCGCCAAGACCCGTATGCCGTGCTGCTGGTGCAACGTGACGGCAGCACAACGGTCTTTCAACGCTATACCTGAGATTGCCGCATGCAAACTTAGAAGTTCAATATGGTTGCTGAATATGTACAGCGTTTTCTTATGGCTAGCGGCTTGCACCTGACGCAAGCAATGTCGCAGTGGGTATGGCTGCGGACCACACAAACAATTGAACAGGCTGCCTTGAATATGTTAGTTGCCGTACGGACTTTCGTGGGGATATTGAGTAACGTTTCGCCATTGCTGGTACATGCCCATCCGGTGAATCGTTACCCAATTTTTATGGGTTGCGTTGGGACGGCAACATACAACGTAAAAGGAAATGCACTATGACTACGAACAAGACATGCACGATGATCGCAACGCTGGTATTGGCGCTGGCGGGATCTGCCTTTGCCGCCGATGCGGTGGACACCACCGACCATAACGCACACCACCCCGCGGGCACGACTTCTGCTACCAAAGCCCCGACAGCCAAAGTAAAGACCGCAACTTCCAAGGCCACACCGGCCATCGCCATGATGGATACCAAGATCCAGGCTATGCAGGATATGCATGAAAAAATGGTGGCCGCGAAAACGCCAGAAGAGCGCAACGCGCTCATGGGTGAGCACGTGAAAACCATGCAAGACGCCATGGGCTCCATGGGGATGATGGGAGGCATGGGCGGTAAAGGTGGCATGGGAATGGGAATGGGCATGGGTGGCGGTATGCAAGGCCAGATGCCCCTCGACATGGCAACGCGCCAACAAATGATGGAAAAACGCATGGAAATGATGGCGTCCATGATGCAGATGATGATGGACCAGATGGCACCCGCCACGGCCACAAAGTGAGGGTCGCAACATGAACCCCGCTCCCATTTCATCGATTGCGCCAGAAGCAGTAGCCTATGGCTTTCACTGCCAGATCGAAGGCAGTGACTTCGACGCTGCCGTGACCCGTGTTACCGCTGCGCTCAAGGTCGAGGGCTTTGGTGTCCTGACCGAAATCGACGTACAGGCCACCATGAAGGCCAAGCTCGGCGTTGACGGGCTGCCTTACCGCATCCTTGGCGCCTGCAACCCGCCGCTTGCCCACAAGGCACTGCAGGCCGAACCCGACATCGGTCTGTTGCTGCCTTGCAATGTGGTCGTTCGCGCAGAGCCAAATGGTCGGCTGGTCGTCAGTTTTATGGACCCGGTAGCCGTATTGCAGATGACGAGTAATGCCGAAGTGGCAAGTGTCGCGCACGAGGTGCGTGATCGGCTGCAGCGAGTCCGTGCCGCGCTGATGGCATCGCCAGGCGGCGCTGGTGTGCCAAACACCAACGGCTGAACGCGATGCACATGTTCTACGACGGCAACTTCGCCATGGGCGGAATGCATGGTCTGTGGTGGATTTTTTGGATATTGCTCATCGGAGTGTTGTTCGTCACCAACTGGGGACGTTCTGAAGGGGAAGGTCGCCGCCCGCGTGAGACGCCGCTGGAGATTTTGCAACGGCGACTGGCCAACGGTGAGATCACCTCGGAAGAGTACGAAAAACGCAAGACCCTACTTGATCGCGACGCTGGCTCAAGAGCCTGATTTCCACTTTTAAAGCCTTGACGTTTCCGCGACGACAAGGTCGGTCTTGCCTCAGACCGTACCCCTCGACGAACACAAGGAAAATGTCATGGATATGCCTTCAAACCTCAAACATGCGGGACATGGGCACCATGAAAACCCAGCCACCGAAGCGGGCGCAAATAGCGCGGTCACGTTGAAAGATCCAGTCTGCGGCATGACTGTCACGGCGCAGTCCGAGCACCACGTCGAATATGACGGTCACCCCTACTATTTCTGCAGCACGAACTGCCTGACGAAGTTCAACGCTGATCCGCCGAAGTACGCCTCAGGCGAGCAGGGTTCTGCGCCAACCGCGCCAACCGCACAAACCCCGCCATTGCCGGCGCAGGCCGGGACGATCTACACCTGCCCGATGCACCCGCAGATCCGCCAGGACCACCCCGGCAATTGCCCCATATGCGGTATGACCCTGGAAGCGGTTATCCCCAGCCTGGAAGACGATGACAACCCCGAGCTGCGGGACTTCACACGTCGCTTCTGGTGGACGCTGCCTCTAACCAGTGTGGTATTCGTGCTGGCCATGTTTGGCCACCGCTTGCAGTGGATGGACATGGCGGTGCAAAGCTGGGTCGAGTTGGTGTTGACCGTGCCCATTGTGCTGTGGGCGGGTGGGCCGTTTTTCAAGCGAGGCTGGCAGTCGGTGGTGAACGGCAGTCCCAATATGTGGACATTGATCAGCATGGGCACGGGTGCGGCGTTTGTCTACAGCGTGGTGGCCACCGTTGCCCCGCATGTGTTCCCGGATTCGTTCGTCTCCATGGGGCGGGTTTCGGTGTATTTTGAGGCTGCAGCCGTCATCATTTCACTCACCTTGCTCGGACAGATGCTGGAGTTGAAGGCGCGTTCCCAAACCTCAGCGGCTATCAAGTCACTGCTTGGCCTAGCGCCCAAGACGGCCCGGCGCATTCGTCCCGACGGCACCGAAGAAGACGTGCCCTTGACCGAAGTGCATGTAGGTGACAGCCTACGGGTGCGCCCCGGTGAAAAAGTGCCGGTGGACGGCGTGGTGATCGAGGGCAGCAGTGCAGTCGATGAATCGATGTTGACCGGGGAGCCTGTGCCAGTGAGTAAGAGGGTGGGGGACAAGGTCATCGGCGCCACGATGAACACCAGCGGTGCCATGGTCATGCGCTGTGAGAGGGTCGGCTCGGCCTCGATGCTGGCGCAAATTGTGCAAATGGTGACCCAGGCCCAGAGGTCACGCGCGCCCATGCAGCGCATGGCCGACGTGGTGGCAGGTTACTTCGTGGTGTCAGTCGTGTCGGCCGCCGTGCTCACGTTTTTTGCCTGGGGCTTTTTTGGGCCAGACCCGGCTTGGGTCTATGGCTTGATTAACGCGGTGTCGGTGCTCATCATTGCCTGCCCCTGTGCGTTGGGGCTTGCAACACCCATGTCCATCATGGTGGCCACGGGGAAGGGCGCCACCCAGGGCGTGCTGTTTCGGGATGCTGCAGCCATCGAGAACTTGCGCAAGGTGGATACGCTAATTGTGGACAAGACCGGCACACTGACCGAAGGAAAACCAGCCTTTGACCGCGCCGTTCCCGCCAAGGGTTTTGATGCGGACGAGGTGTTGCGCATGGCAGCCAGCCTGGACCAAGGTAGTGAACACCCCTTAGCCGAAACCATTGTGCGCGCCGCTCGGGAACGAGGCTTAGTGTTGGACAAGCCGGACAATTTTGAATCAGGCTCCGGCATTGGTGTGCGCGGGCAGGTTGCGGGCAAGCAGCTTGCGTTGGGCAATACCACTTTGATGCAACAGGCCAACGTGGCGGTTGATGGTCTGCTGAGTGAGGCCGAAGCCTTGCGTGCTGAAGGTGCCAGCGTGATGTACCTGGCCGTTGACGGCCAATTGGCAGGCCTGTTGGCCGTGTCAGACCCGGTCAAGCAAAGCACGCCAGAGGCGCTAGCGGCGCTCAAGAAGGCAGGCCTTCGCATCATCATGGCTACCGGTGATGGCTTGACCACTGCCAAAGCGGTGGGTTCCCGCTTGGGCATTGACGAAGTGCATGGAGAGGTGAAACCCGCCGACAAACTGGCGCTGGTGGAGCGCTTGCAAAAAGAAGGCCGCGTGGTGGCTATGGCGGGCGACGGCATCAACGATGCACCCGCGCTGGCCCGGGCCGATATTGGAATCGCCATGGGCACGGGCACCGATGTGGCGATGAACAGTGCGCAGGTCACGCTCATCAAAGGTGATTTGCGTGGCATCTCGACGGCGATTTTGATGTCGCAAGCCACCGTGGCCAATATGAAGCAAAACCTGGCCTTTGCCTTTTTGTACAACGTGTTGGGTATACCGATTGCAGCGGGCCTGCTCTACCCGTTTACCGGTTGGCTGCTCTCGCCCATGATCGCGGCGCTGGCCATGAGTTTCAGCTCTGCGTCGGTGATTGGCAACGCGCTGCGACTGCGCTGACCTTGGGCTTGCTATGACCGCTGGACACCGCAATGGTGCCCGTACTTGGGTGGGTCTACCCCCAGAGGGCGCGCTACGTTGGTGGGTAATGGTCCTATACACTATCGTTTCAATAGCTGCTTATGTATATTCCACGAGGGCTGGAGGCAAATGTTTTGTGTGAAAGGCCCGCTGTGCGTTTAAGCCTGTACCTTCTGGGGCTGCTGACGGTCTTGCTGCAAACCGGGTGTGTGGCAACTCCGTACTACCTGCAGTCAGTCACCGGCCACCTGGCCATCATGCATGCGGCCAAGCCAATAGACCAGTGGCTGGCTGACCCGCAAACACCTGCGGCCCTCAAGGCCCGGCTGGCATTGGCCCAGCGGTTACGCCACTTTGCGGTGACCGACCTGGGCCTGCCCGACAACGCCAGCTACCAGCGCTACGCCGACCTGCACCGGTCGTCTGCGGTCTGGAATGTTGTGGCGGCCCCACCGTATTCCTTGACCCTGAAAACCTGGTGCTTTCCGGTGGTTGGTTGCGTGGGCTACCGGGGCTATTTTGACGAAGCACAGGCGCAAGCCCTGGCCACCCAGCTGCAAAGCGATGGGCTCGAGGCCAGCGTTTACGGCGTGCCCGCCTATTCCACCCTGGGCTGGATGAACTGGGCCGGTGGCGACCCATTGCTCAATACGTTTATCCGCTATCCAGAAGGGGAGCTGGCGCGCATGCTGTTCCACGAGTTGGCCCACCAAGTGCTGTATGTCAAAGGCGACACGCCGTTTAACGAATCCTTTGCCACCACGGTTGAGCGGCTGGGCAGTGCTGCCTGGCTGGCGCAGCACGCCTCCGTTGAGGCCCGCACGCAGTACGCACGATTTGACGCGCGGCGCAGGCAATTTCGGACGTTGACGCGACAAACGCGCCAGGAGTTGGCCAGTATCTATGAATCAAATGAGCCTCTAGCCCTCGGCGCTACTACACAAGAAGCTATGAAATTGAGAGCAATGGAGCGCTTCCGCGAGCAATACGCAACGCTAGCCGCTGGCTGGGATGCCGACGATGCCGACGATGCAGCACGGGCAAGTCGCGTGGGTCCGGCAGCGCCGCCGCCACTGCCCCACAGCGGTTACGACCGATGGGTTGCCAAGGCCAACAATGCCGCCTTTGGTGCGGTGGCGGCCTATGACCAATGGGTGCCCGCGTTTGAAGCACTGTTTGCGCGCCAGAACCAAACGGGTGGCAATGCCACTGTTTGGCCCCGATTTTTTGATGCCGTGCGCCAGCTGGCCGCACTGCCCAAGCCCGAGCGCACACAGGCCCTGCAACGGCTAAGCTGCGGTGGGCCCGCCAAATCCACCCAAACCGAGCTGGTAGAGGCGGGCGTAGTGGCCATTGCGTGCAATTAACTCCTGGTGGGTGCCGGTCTCAACAATGCAACCGGCTTCCATGGTGACGATGCGGCTGGCATGCATCACGGTGGAGAGGCGGTGGGCAATCACCAGGGTGGTGCGGTTACGCATCAGGCCCATCAGTGCGTCTTGCACGGCGCGCTCGGATTCGGTGTCCAGGGCTGAGGTGGCCTCATCCAGAATCAGAATAGGCGCATCTTTGTACAACGCCCGGGCAATGGCCAACCGCTGACGCTGTCCGCCCGAGAGTTGCATGGCGTTATGGCCCACCAGCGTATCCAGGCCTTGCGGCAGCTCGGCCACCAGGGCACCCAGGTTGGCGGCGTGCAGGCAGGACAGCACCTTGTCGCGGTCCAACGTCAGGCCCAGTGCAACGTTGGCGGCAATGCTGTCGTTGAGCATCACCACATGTTGGCTCACAAACGCAAATTGGGCGCGCAGGGCGTGCAGGTTCCAGTCCCGCAGGTCGTGGCCATCGAGCAGGATGCTGCCACCCTGCAGGTCCACAAAGCGCGGCAGCAGGTTGACCAGGGTGGACTTGCCGGCACCCGAGGCACCGACGATGGCAATGGTCTCCCCGCTGTGGATAGCCAGGCTCAGGTGGTTAATGACCTTGGTGGCTTCGGCGCCGTATTGCACCACCACGTCCTGGAACACGATCTCACCTGTGGCGCGTGGTTCGCTGAATGACCCCTGGGTCTCGGACGGCACATCGTGGATCAGCGCCAGCCCGCGCTCCAGCGCAGCCAAGCCCCGGGTGATGGGGCTGGACACTTCGGACAGTTGGCGAATCGGCGCAATGATCATCAGCATGGCTGTTACAAACCCCACAAAGCCGCCGACCGACGTACCACTGGACGTGCTTTGCAGCAGTGCCACCGAGATAACTGCCGACAGCGCTGTGGCCGCCAGCATCTGGGTCATGGGTGTCATGGCGGCGCCAGCCACGGTCGATTTCATGGCCAGGTGCCGCAGCGACTCGCCTAAATGGTCAAAGCGCTCGGCCTGCGATGCCTGGGCAGCGTAAAGGCGGATGTCGCGGTGGGCCAGCACGTTTTCCTCCACCACATAGGCCAGGCGGTCGGTCGCATCCTGGTTGGCCTTGGTCAGAGTGTGCAAACGTTTGGTGAGAACGCGCATGACCCAAGCGACGGCAGGGAACACGGCAATCACGATCAGGGTGAGCTTCCAGTTCAGGAACAAAAGGTAGGCAGTCAGTGCGAACAGGGTCAGGGCATTGCGGGTCAGGCTGAGAACCGAATTAACCAGCATGGAGGCACCAGTCTGGGTTTCATACACGATGGTGTTGGACAAGGCACTGGAGGTCTGGCCTTTGAATAGCTGCATGTGCGCCACCATCAGCTTGGCAAACATCTCGCGGCGCAAGACCATCAAACCCTGGTTGGTGATGCGTGACAGACCCAGTTGTGCCACATAGCCGGCCAGGCCCCGTACCCCAAACAGCGTCAGCAGCACCACTGGCACAGTCCACAATTCCAGACTGCGTTTGACAAAGCCCAGATCCAGCAGTTTGTCGAACAGGGCTGGAATCATGGGCTCGGTGGCCGCACCGACGATAGTGGCCAGAACAATGATCAGCCAGGTGCCGGGATAGATGCCGAAGTAGGGCATCAAGGGGCGCGCGCGCGCCAGCAGGCTGTTGCGCGGCTTCATACCGTCACCTTCGTCACAACAGTGGTGCGCACTCCCAGCGCCATCAAAAGGCCCAGGCTGACGCAGAAAAAGTCGCCCATCAGGTCGTCATACAGGGCTGAGTTGAACAGACAGGCCACAGCCGTGGCAGCGACAACCGCCAACATGGCGTGCTTGACGGTGTCGGGGAAACGCATCGCATCTCTGGCCATGCCGATGAACAGCCCAATGAGCAGCAGCACCCCCCCCACGCCTAACTCCACGCCCCACAGCAGGTATTCCTGATGCGGATTGCTGTGGTTACCCTCGCCAAAAATGGCGTCCGCTTCGCTGCCCTGTATACGCTTGACAACCGGTGTCCAATTGCCAACGCCGTGGCCAACCAGCGGCTTTTCCTGCATGGCCTGAACGGATTGCATCCACGCATTGAGGCGAAAGGCTGAAGAATCCTTGGCTGAAACCTGATGGGTCTGGGCAAAACCCTGACTCTCCTGGAATACCTTTGTCACCCGTTCCTGTACTTTGGCGGAGCCCAGCGTCAAGCCCAGCAGCAACACAAACGGGGTTACGACGAGCGCTGCCAGACGCAAGTGGCGTGGCATGGACCACATGATGGCCAGCGCAATGGCGGTCAATGCCACCAAATAGCCACTGCGACCTTCCAGCACCAGCAACGTGTTGACGAGCGCCAGCACTGCCAGAACCACGCCTGCCCAGCTCGGCCAAAGCTTGTCGCGCCGCAGGTACCAAAACACGCTAGCCGAAGTGGCAAACATGAGGGACTGGTCCAGGTAGGTGGAAAACACCTCGTAGCCCACGGCTGAATCGGCTTTCCAGGGGATCGGAACACCCACAAACAGTAACCATGAACTCAGCAACAAAAAGGCTTGGCCCAGTGCGTAGGCAGCGATGCCAATGCGTGCCTCGGCAGCCGTGCGGATCAGCACGGCGAGCAACACGATTTCCACTACCTTGATGTGTTTGGCCAATGTGTTCAGTGCTGATGGAAGGTCCGCACCCGTCCACAACAGGCTGGTTGCAAACAGTACCCCAATCAGCGCCAAAATCCACGTGGTCCACAGGGCGCCCAGGGCGGTGTCCCGGCGACCTTTGGCGTAGTCAACACACAAATAGGCCAAGCTTACCGCCAGCACCAGCACCTTGGCCAGGCTGACCCAGGCCATGGGCAGGCTGACAGACACGGCCGACAGGCAAACCAGGCCCAGTCGGACACTCCATACATTGGGCGTGGGTAAGCGCGTATCCGGCATCACGGAGGGGGCGCCTTGGGAGCTTGCCATTGCGAACCTTTTTGAATCTCCAGGGCCTTGACGTAGCGGTAGAACGTACCTTCAAAATTACCCAGTGCAATCACAAAGCCCGCCCAGCCATCCAGAAAACCGCGCTTGAAGACATAGTGCTTGACAAAGGCCCAAATGCCATGCGACAAGGCCATGCCCATGGTGATCTTCTTGTGCATGATTTTTTCCGCCCCCAGCGTGGAGTAGCGGTTGGACTTGTGCATGACCTCGGCCATGTTCTTGAACGGAAACTGCCAGATGGCATTCTGTAGGTGGCCGATGGGCTTGTTTGAATTGAGCACATAGCCTTCGTGCACGGGCTTCATGTCGTACGACATGCTGCCGTTGCGAAAGAGCTGTGGTTGGCGGTAGTTGGGGTACCAGCCGGAGTGTTGAATCCAGCGCCCCATAAAATAGTTTCGCCGTGGCATCCAGTAGACGTCCAGCGCGTCGGGGCTGTTGGTGATGGCACGGATTTCTTGCTCCGCCTGCGGCGTGCAGCGCTCATCGGCGTCCAGGCTGAAAATCCACTCATGGGTACAGGCCGCAATGGCCTGGTTGCGCAAATCGCCGAAACCCTTGAAGTCCACCTGCACCACCTTGGCGCCCATGCGTGTTGCAATTTCGGGCGTGCCATCGGTGCTCCAGGAGTCCACCAACACGATCTCGTCGGCCCATTTGGCGCTTTCAATGGTGGCGGCAACTTTTTCGGCTTCGTTGAAGGCGATGATGTAGACGGAAATTTTGCTCATCAGGGGGTGGTAGTATTCGGCCTCTTCGTGCACGCAGCAGACGGGTTGCCAGCCGCGTAGTCTAGTTCAAAATGAATGCACTCCCACTTGTGTCCGTGGTCATCACCACCTACAACCGCAGCGACGCATTGCTGGCGGTTCTGGACGGTTTGCGCCAGCAAACGGATGGTCATTTTGAAGTCATCGTGGCCGACGATGGCTCGCGTTTAGAGCACCAACACGCTATTCACACCAGCGACCACGCGCGTGCGCTCAAGGCGGTGCATGTGTGGCATCCCGATGTGGGATTCACCGCGTCGCGTGTTCGCAATCGGGGCGTGGCGGTGTCCCATGGGGAATACATCGTTCTCCTGGACGGGGACTGCGTGCCAGAAGTTGACTTCATTGCCCGCCACAAGTTATTGGCCCAGGAAGGGCATTTTGTGAACGGTAGCCGGGTGTTGCTCTCGCCGGCGTTCACACTGCGTGTGCTCAACCACTCAGAGCGCCTCTGTGGGCGCTCTGCCGGGTACTGGGTGGGGCAACGCCTGCGTGGGCATGCCAACAAGCTCACCGGCTTGCTGCGTTTGCCCAATGGGAACTTTCGGGTACACAAAGCGTTCTCATGGAAAGGCATACGCAGTTGCAATATGGGCATTTGGCGTGCGGACTACCTGGCGGTCAACGGATTTGACGAGTCGTTCGTGGGTTGGGGGCACGAAGATGCGGACATGGTGCTGCGCCTGCACAACAGCGGGGTAGCCCGCAAAAATGGTTTTTGCGCCACTGAGGTATTTCATCTTTGGCACAAAGAGGCCTCGCGCAACCAGGAATCGCAAAATGCCAGGACCGTGCACGATCGTGCCAAGAGCAGGGTGACCCAGCCTGTGCTGGGTTTTTCACAAGAACGGATCAACGATGACGTGGTCATCACAAGACTGGGATAATGCAAAGATGTTGAAACGTCACTTATTTGTTTTGCTGGCTGGTATGGTGTGCCTGCCCACTTTTGCGCAGTTTCGGGTTGAGGTTTCCGGTGTCGGCCTGACACAGGTTCCTATTGCCATCGCTGCATTTCGGGGTGATGACGCCGCACCGCAAAAAATCGGGGCTATCGTGCAGGCCGATCTGGAGCGTAGCGGGCAGTTCCGCGCGGTTGATACCACCGGGGTGGCCCTGGATGAGACAGCGCGGCCCGATGTGTCCACCTGGCGCCAAAAAGGTGCCGATGCCATGGTGGCCGGCAGCATCACCCGCCTTGCCGATGGCCGGTTTGATGTGCGCATGCGCCTTTGGGACGTGGTGCGGGGGCAAGACCTGGGTGGACAAAGCTATGCCGTGGTGACAGGTGATCTGCGCTTGGTAGCGCACCGCATAGCCGACTTTGTGTACGAAAAGCTCACGGGTGACAAGGGCATTTTCTCGACCCGCATTGCCTACGTGACCAAGGTGGCGCAGACCTACAATCTGTGGGTGGCCGATGCGGATGGTGAGAACGCACAAAGTGCCCTCAATAGCGCCGAGCCTATCATCTCCCCATCTTGGGCACCCAACGGTACGCAGATTGCCTACGTGTCGTTTGAGTCCCGCAAACCCACCATTTATGTGCACGACGTGGCAACCGGAAAGCGGCGACTGGTCGCCAACTTCAAGGGGTCCAACAGCGCGCCGGCTTGGTCGCCGGATGGCCGGACACTGGCCGCGACATTGAGCCGGGATGGTGGGTCGCAACTGTATTTGCTGGAAGCCACTGGTGGTGAGCCCAGGCGCCTGTCGCAGTCTTCTGCGATCGACACCGAGCCTACCTTTACTGCCGACGGCAAGACTATTTACTTTGTCAGCGACCGTGGTGGCGCACCCCAGATTTACCGTATGCCGACTGCAGGTGGCAATGCGGAGCGGGTCACATTTACCGGTACTTACAATATTTCGCCCGCCCTGAGTCCGGATGGGAAGTGGCTGGCCTATATTTCGCGGGTCAGTGGCGTGTTCAAGCTGCATGTGATGGAACTTTCAACCGGCGCAACCACCGCAATCACCGACACCACCGCCGATGAAAACCCCAGCTTCTCACCGAATAGCCGACTCATCATCTATGCAACCCATCAACTCGGCCGCGAGGCACTGATGACTACCACTTTGGATGGCAAGATCAAAGCCCGCCTGGCGGGTAAAAGTGGCGACATACGTGAGCCCGATTGGGGCCCGGTGCAGAAATAGTTTTATTTTGTAATTCAACAAGGAGTAGTGGATGAACCGATTAATTTGGGCAGCTGCGGTTGCCGTTTTGCTGAGTGCGTGCAGCTCGGGCGTCAGGTTGAACGATGTGCCGGTTGAGCATAAGTCTGGAACCGACGTTTCCCAGACTCTGGTGGACCCTAATGCGTCCTCCCGCGTGGGTCAAAGTACAGTGACCGGCGTGGCATTGGACAATGCCCATGCCACAGCAGCCATGATGGCAACCAACCGCACGGTGTACTTTGATTACGACAGTTTTGCGATTCGCCCTGAGGCCCAGCCTGTGATCGAAGCGCATTCCAAGTTCATCAAGGCCGACGCCTCGCGCAAAGTAGCCATTGAAGGCCATACCGACGAGCGCGGCGGTCGTGAATACAACCTGGCTCTGGGCCAAAAACGAGCGGAGGCCGTTCGCCGTGCCATGTCGCTGCTGGGTGTGTCCGAGAACCAGATTGAAGCCGTGAGCTTTGGCAAGGAAAAACCGGCTGTCCTGGGTTCGACCGAAGACGCCATGGCGAAGAACCGCCGCGCTGAAATTAACTACCGATGAGAGCCGCTTCTTCCTCCTCATTGGCCCGTGTGTCGCGCAGCGCCTTGGCTGCCGTCCTGATGATCGGATGTTTGGGTTCCGCAACGGCTGGACTGTTCGATGACGAGGAGGCGCGCAAGGCCATTCTGGACTTGCGCCAAAGAATGACGGAGTCAGAGAAGCGAATCACGGAAGAGAACAAACGCGCAACCGAAGACTCCACGCAATTGCGCCGCAGCCTCATCGACCTGCAAAACCAACTGGATACTGCCCGTGCTGATCTGGCCAAATTGCGGGGTCAGGACGAGCAGATGGCGCGTGATTTGGCCGATATGCAACGCCAGCAAAAAGACGCGATTCAGTCCGTGGATACTCGTATGAGCAAGTTTGAACCCGCGCGCATCACTGTGGATGGTCGCGAGTTCGTTGCAGACCCCGCCGAAAAGCACGACTTTGACGCAGCCATGGGCATCTTTCGCAAAGGTGAATTTGCAAATGCCCAACAGATGTTCGTGGATTTTCTTAATCGCTACCCCAAGACGGGTTACCGTGCGTCGGCCTTGTTCTGGTTGGGCAATGCGCAGTTCGCCACCAAAGGTTACAAGGAAGCACTGTCCAGCTTTCGTTCCTTGGTCACGTTGGCACCCGATCACCAGCGTGTACCCGAAACCAATCTGGCCATTGCCAATTGCCAGTTGGAGTTGAAGGACAGCAAGGGTGCCCGCAAAACCCTGGAGAGCCTGGTCGCCAACTACCCAGGCTCGGAAGCGGCGCAGGCCGCCAAGGAGCGGCTGGCGGTTTTGCGGTAGGCGCATTTGACTGCACCAATCGAACCGGTGGAGGCGCCCGCGTCTGATTCGGCTGATCTGGCTCGGCGTTTTTCGGGGATGGACCGTCTTTATGGTGTTTCGCAGGCGCGGGCCATCCGCCGAGCACATGTCGCCGTCATCGGAATAGGTGGTGTTGGCTCTTGGGTTGCGGAAGCACTGGCGCGCAGTGGTGTGGGCCAGCTGACATTAATCGACATGGACCACGTGGCGGAATCCAACATCAACCGCCAGGTGCACGCACTCTCCACCACGCTGGGAATGGCCAAGATCACGGCCATGCAGGAACGCATCGCCTTGATCAATCCGGCTTGTGTGGTGCATTGCATCGATGCCTTTGTAGAGCCTGACAACTGGCCTGCCATTCTTCCCCACGGTGTGGACGCCACCATCGATGCCTGCGACCAAATCAAGACCAAGACCGCCATGGCCGAATGGGCACGACGCACCAAAGCCGTGTTCATTTCCGTAGGCGCAGCAGGCGGCAAACGCCTTGCCCACAAGGTCGACATTGCCGACTTGAGTGAAACCACCCATGACCCGCTGCTGGCCCAATTGCGCTACCGTTTGCGCAAGGAATACAACGCACCGCGCGAAGGCAAACGCATGGGAGTGGCCTGTGTTTTTAGTCGTGAAGCAGTCAAGCCTGCCGATGCCTCGTGCGCAGTGCAGGGCGATAACACACTCAACTGCCATGGCTATGGATCGTCTGTTGCTGTCACTGCAGCATTTGGAATGTGCTGCCGGTTGGGTGCTCGATAAAATTTCTTCGCCCTCGTGAGTTGGCTGAAAGAATGGCGATATAATTGAAGGCTTCGCGGGGTACGGCACATAAACAGGTTGCGCCTCGTCGGGACGTTAGCTCAGTTGGTAGAGCAGCGGACTTTTAATCCGTTTGTCGTGGGTTCGACCCCCGCACGTCCCACCATTTATCAGGGATCTTAGCTCAGCTGGTAGAGCAGCGGACTCTTAATCCGTAGGTCGAGAGTTCGAATCTCTCAGTTCCCACCAGTTGAATCAAGGACTTAGCCGCGTGGCTAGGTCCTTTTTTTCTTTGTGGCGTGACAAAAACGTGACGGAGTCCAACACGTTTTCAACACGGACACGTTCGATTCGCATGGGAGCCAAATGCCTTCAAATGCGCCAGTTCACTAGTTTCCCCCAACGGTCGGCCATACTTTGCCATGTCTCTCTGGACTTCCGAGGCCTTAAGTCCTTGAGCTCATCGCATGACGTTCCCGCCTGGCGATGCCACGATGCCCAGGTATGGCGCAAATCGTGAAACCTAAAGTCAGAGATACCGAAGCCCAGGGGTATGCCACGCAGAATTAGTGACTTGCCATTCCAAGGTTCCCCTGAAAGGTGGCACAGTGGGTCAGGCTTTTGCCTATCTGCTCTTTCAACACTTCAACTGCATCTTCATTTAACGGCACTCCCCTGGGCGTCCCATTCTTGGTCTGGTTGAGCCATGCGGTCTTGCGGTCCAAGTCCACACGCGTCCATTCCAGCCCCGTGATTTCCGATGCACGGCAGCCTGTTGCCAGGGCAAACCGTACCAAGGCCGCCAGTTGAGGAGGGCAGTTGCGAATCAGTCTTTCCGCTTCTTCCCGCCTCAACCAACGGTCCCGCTCAACTTCACCGGTCAAGAGTCTGATTTTCGGAAATGTATCGATCCATTGCCATTCATCCCGCGCCATCCGAAACAGCGCGCGCATGGTGGACAACACCGATTCACCGTAGCGGGCGGCTACCGCGCTTAGTCTGCCCTGGATGACGGACCAAACCACGTCGCCATTGACTTGGTTCAGCATCATGGAGCCCAGGTAGGGATCAAGCTGGCGGCATATCCGCTTCACATCCGAAAAACTTCTCAAATTCCGCTTCACATCGAGATACCGAATCACGGCCTCTTGCCAACTGCGTTGGGGCTTGATCCCGAAATGCGTTTCCCGGTACGCATCCAGCTTGAGTTTCGCTAGATACGCTTCGGCGTCCTGTCGGTCTTCAGTCCCAGCGCTTTGGCGTACTCTTTGCCGTTGGGGAGTGTTGCATTGATCCACCAGAAACCGGAGTCCGGTCGCTTGTAGATTCCTTCATTACGGGCCATAAATTCTCCTTTCCGGCCCGCCTTCGCTCGCCCTTAGTGTCTTCGAGCCAGGTATCCAGGTCAACCCGGTCATAGACGCAGCGCCGACCCAGGCGAACATAGGGCACGCCCAACTGGGCCAGGAGCGTGACTCCGATACCCAGGTAGATGGCCGCTTGTTCCTTGGACAAACACCGAACAGGGGGCAAAGGTAGACTGGATTCCTCCATGATGTTTCCCTCTAGTGACCCTTGGAAGCCCGCCGATAGGCGTCCGCTCCCGCGTCCAGAAAGTCTTGTTTGAGGTTGTCCTTCAAGCCTGGTGCATTGATGGACGTGTTGAATTCCCGCGACTTGACGTTGACACGTTTCTGCAGGTATTCGTCAAAGGTCTCACCGCTTTTGGCAGCAATGAAGGAATAGTGCTCATAGACCTTGCCTAGTAGTTGATCGATGGCCTCGGCCCGGTTGTCCAGCTGGTAGGCAGCCATGTAAGACGACAAGGCCCCCAGAACCACGGTAATCAGACGCAGGTCAGTCGGTGTCCTGGCATTGCTGTAGCGGTCCAGCAAAACACTGTCGGTGCTTTCCCAATCCACCGAGGCCAGGGACTCCCACAGATGGTGCGTGGGCCACCGGGACCGGGTTGCATCTGCTTCATTGGGAACGGTCAGCCGCAGCCATTCGGTAGTGGCGTAGCTCCAAAGGCCATTGAGGTTGCCCAGAACCGTATCCAGGGACGACAAACCGCGTTCTTTGAGGAAGTCCCGCTTGAACTCGAATTCCAGCCTCCAAACGTCCTCACCAAGCTTCCAGCCCATAGGAATCCACAGATTCATGGCCCAAGCTTTGCCGCTGTGAACGATTTCCTTGATCTTGTCGTACAGGCGGCATCCTATAACCCCGCCCATGCCCACGGTCCAGCCGGTGAATTGTTGGTCTTTGGCGTAGCTGTGGATTTCACTGGCACGGGTGACCCAGGCCGACCGGTGCCAGGAGTCCATGATGACGGGAGAACTGAAATCAGCTGCCAGGTCGATTCGGCTCACTGTGTTGACTCCCGCAAGGTCTCCCATATCGGATAGCAATGCCTGGGCTCCTTTGATGTCCTTTGGGCTCTTTGTGGGCGGGTACTGCGCCGACACCTGGACGTAGGCCATAGGCAGCTTCTTGCCGGGCCTTGAGAGCTGAATACGGTAAGCGTTGTCGACCAGGGTGAAGGGAAACAATCCTGTTCCCTTGTCTTTGACCTCGAAGACGTGAGAGCCTACCGGATACTGTGAGCTGGCGAGTGGTTCGGGGTGTTCTGACTGTGCCAGGGCCTTGAGCTTTTGCAGCGCAGAGTAGGTGGCGGCATTGAGCTCACCGGGGAAGGACAGGTACAGACTGTCAACAGCCAAACGCAACAGCCGAAAACCGTCGGGTAGTGGTGTTGTATTGCTGTTATGGGGTGCTGTGTTACTAGGCGA
>NZ_JADJKN010000014.1:0-136368 GCF_016705985.1 Candidatus Aalborgicola defluviihabitans | reverse complement strand
CGGTGCGGCTGGAGATGGCCGCCATGCGCGAACGCAGTGCCGACGTGGCGGTGATTCGTGCTGCCAAGCGCTGGATGCACAGGGATGTAGAGAAGGTGCCCGCTGCGGTTGCAACCGAGCTGGCCAAGGCCCGTGCTGCATCGCCCATGTTGGACAAGATGGTCACTATGCGGGAAGAACTGCGCCAGATGTGGCTCAACACTTCGGTTTCGCGCGAGCAACTGGCCAACGATCTGCACGGCTGGTGCCTGCGCGCAGAAGCCAGCGGCATTGCCGCCTTGCACGACTTTTCGTTGAAGTTGCGCGCCGCACGGGTGTGAACCCTGCTCTAGGAGCGCGCACAAAAAAGCCCGCATGTGCGGGCTTATTGTTGGAAAGTTTGATGAGGCCTTTATTTCAGCTTCATTTCCTTGTAGTCCACATGCTTGCGAGCTTTGGGATCAAATTTCTTGATCAACATCTTTTCGGGCATGGTCTTCTTGTTCTTGCTCGTGGTGTAGAAGTGACCGGTGCCGGCAGTAGATTCCAGCTTGATTTTTTCGCGTCCGCCTTTGGTTGCCATTTTGAAGTTCCTTTTAATCAGTTGAGGACAGAGCTAAAGGTCTGTCCCGCAAGGTTTCAGGCCTGACCCCGTGCGCGCAGGTCTGCGAGCACCACGTCAATACCTTTTTTGTCGATCAGGCGCAGGCCTGCATTACTGATACGCAGACGAATCCAGCGGTTTTCAGTTTCGATCCAGAAACGGCGGTATTGCAGGTTCGGCAGGAACCGGCGCTTGGTTTTGTTGTTGGCGTGGGAAACATTGTTCCCAACCATCGGGCCTTTGCCCGTGACTTGACATACGCGTGCCATGAGGACACTCCGATACTTCTTAAACGGCCATCACTGGCGACTAGGACAGTCTGCTTGAGCAAACCGGCCTGATCTCGCTCTGGCCTCACCTCGCCAATAAAAAAGGGTGGCGGTAACCCCCCGCCAAGGTGACCCGGCGGATAGTGCTGGCGCGTAACCCTCACGGGTCGAACTCAGCAAAGCCGATTATTATAGCGTAGTTAGTCTTGTCCCAGGAACCGCTGTGCGTCCAGCGCCGCCATGCAGCCGGTTCCGGCACTGGTAATGGCCTGTCGGTACACATGGTCCTGCACGTCGCCGGCGGCAAATACGCCCGGAATGGACGTTTGGGTGGCAAAACCTTTAAGCCCACCCTGGGTGATGATGTAGCCACCCGCCATGTCCAGTTGGCCCTGGAATATCTCGGTGTTGGGCGCATGGCCGATGGCGATGAAGCAGCCCGTCAGCGCGATCTCCTCGGTGCTGCCGTCGTTGACGTTCTTGACACGAATGCCGGTCACGCCAGAGGCATCACCCAGCACTTCGTCCAGTGTATGGAAAGTTTTGAGTTCGATTTTGCCTGAGGCTACCTTTTCCATCAGCTTGTCGACGAGGATGGGCTCGGCCTTGAACTTGTCACGCCGGTGCACCAGGATGACCTTGCTGGCGATGTTGGACAGATACAGCGCCTCTTCAACGGCAGTATTTCCGCCGCCCACCACGCAGCAAACCTGGTCGCGGTAAAAGAAACCGTCGCAGGTGGCGCAGCCCGACACACCACGGCCCATGAAGGCCGTCTCACTGGGCAAACCCAGGTATTTGGCCGATGCACCCGTGGCGATGATGAGCGAATCGCAGGTGTAGCTGCCGCTGTCGCCGGTCAGGGTGAAGGGTCGCTTGCTCAGATCCACCGCGCTGATGTGGTCGAACAAGATTTCGGTGTTGAAGCGTTCGGCGTGCTCCAGAAAGCGCTGCATCAGGTCCGGGCCTTGTACGCCGTTCACATCGGCCGGCCAGTTATCCACATCGGTGGTGGTCATGAGCTGGCCACCCTGGGCCATGCCAGTGACCAACACCGGGTTGAGGTTGGCGCGCGCCGCATAGACGGCGGCGGTGTAACCAGCGGGGCCAGAGCCCAGAATCAGGACCTTGGCGTGTTTGGAATCGGACATGGGTTAACCTTTTGTGATATTAATGGGAGGCTTGGCCGTGTACATTGCGGGGCAATGCAGGCCATTTCAATACAAGCCCGATTGTAAGAAACACCATCTCCAAGTTTTGGGAACGATTCAATGTCAATGCTGAGCAACCTGGATTTGATTCGCCGGGTCTCCCTTTTGCCATGCTCACACCGGCGCAGGCTGAATCCTTGGCGGCTGCGGTGACCAAAAAGCGCTTCAAGCGTGGCGAAACCCTGGTTGAGCAAGGCAAGTTGACACATTCGCTCTACATCATCCTGTCGGGTCGTACCCGCGTGCTGATGACCGACAACAAGGCGCGCGAGGTAATTCTGGCCACCCTCAAGTCCGGTGATTACGTCGGTGAAATGAGCCTGATCGACAGCGAACCCCACTCCGCCACCGTGATTGCCGATCAGCAGGTAGATGTGTTGGTGCTGGGGCGCGATGCCTTTTTGCGCTGTTTGGGCGAAAACACCGGCATGTCCTTTGCAGTGATGCACGGCCTGGTGCAGCGCCTGCGTAGCGCCAACCAAAAGATCAGTTCGCTGGCTCTAATGGGGGTGTACGGTCGGGTGGCCCTGGTGCTGCTCGACTCAGCTGTGGTCGACGAAGAGGATGCCTTGCTCATCCGCGAGAAAGTCTCACGCCAGGATATTGCCAAAATGGTAGGCGCATCGCGCGAGATGGTGGGCCGCGTGATGAAAGACTTTGAGGAGCAGGGTTTTATCAAAATGCTGGAAGGCGGCATGGTCCGGGTTTTTGAGCGTCGGGTGCTGCCGCGCTAGTCCTCAGGTCGACCGTTCAGCTCTGGCTTGCGTTAAGCTTGCCACGACTTCTGTTTTGACATGACTTATTCTCTCCACACCCTGCAAGCTTCCACCCCCGCTCCCCAGCGGGCATCCACTGGCATGGGCCGCTTTGCCAGCGAAATCGCCCTGATCGTCGGATTTGTGCTGCTGGCGCTCTGGCTGATTGCCCTTTTGACCTATTCAACCCAGGACGCCGCGTGGACGACCTCGGGCACCGGTTTGCCATTGGCCAACCGGGCCGGGCGGTTGGGTGCCTGGGTAGCCGATGTGAGCTATTTTTTGCTGGGGTTCTCGGTCTGGTGGTGCGTGGCGGTGGGAGTGCGGGTGTGGCTGTCCCTGTTGGCCAACCGGCTGCGGGGCGAGGCACGCAGCCGCATTCTGACCCGGCGCTGGGTGTTCTGGGTAGGTTTGCTGGTGTTGCTTTATGCGAGCACCACACTGGAATGGGCACGTCTGTACAGCTTGGAGCCGCGATTGCCGGACCACAGCGGCGGAGCCCTGGGTTACCTGCTGGGGCCTTTGAGTGTGAAATGGCTGGGCTTTGCCGGCTCGGGCCTGGTGTCCATTGCCCTGGGGGTGATTGGTTCGGCTTTGGTGTTTGGTTTTTCATGGATGCATGTGGCAGAGCGCATGGGAGCCCGGGTGGACGCGCTGGTGCAGTCACGCAAGCAGCAAATTGAGCGCGCACAAGACCGCCAACTGGGTCAACAGGCCATGCGTGAGCGCGAGGAAATCCTGCTCGAAGAACGTGAAGAGGTGGTGGAGCATCACCCGAAGCCGGTGGTCATCGTCGAACCGGTCCTGGTGGAGCAGCCGCGCAGCGAACGCGTGGCCAAAGAACGGCAAAAACCCCTGTTCAGCGAAATGCCCGACAGCAAACTGCCCCAGGTGGATTTGCTCGACGGTGCACTGGTGCGCCAGGAAACCGTGGCTCCCGAGACGCTGGAAATGACCAGCCGCATGATCGAGAAGAAGCTCAAGGACTTTGGCGTGGAAGTGCGCGTGGTGCTGGCCCAGCCTGGCCCGGTTATTACCCGCTACGAGATCGAGCCGGCCACCGGTGTGAAAGGCTCGCAAATTGTGGGTCTGGCCAAAGACCTGGCGCGGTCCCTGAGCCTGGTGTCCATCCGCGTGGTGGAGACCATTCCCGGTAAGAACTACATGGCGCTGGAGTTGCCCAACGCCAAGCGCCAGTCAATTCGCCTTTCTGAAATTTTGGGCTCCCAGGTCTACAACGAGGCCAAGAGCATGCTGACCATGGGACTGGGCAAAGACATTGTGGGCAATCCGGTTGTGGCCGACCTGGCCAAGATGCCCCACGTGCTGGTGGCCGGCACCACCGGATCGGGTAAATCGGTGGGGATCAACGCCATGATCCTCTCGCTTTTGTACAAGGCCGAGGCGCGCGATGTACGCCTCTTGATGATCGACCCCAAGATGCTGGAAATGTCGATGTACGAAGGCATTCCACATCTGTTGTGTCCCGTGGTGACCGACATGAAGCAGGCTGCCTATGGCCTGACCTGGTGCGTGGCCGAGATGGAGAAACGTTACAAGCTCATGAGCAAGGTCGGCGTGCGCAACCTGGCCGGCTACAACCACAAAATAGACGAAGCCAAGGCGCGCGGCGAATTTCTCTATAACCCGTTCAGCCTGACGCCCGAATCCCCCGAGCCACTGGAGCGCCTGCCGCACATCGTGGTGGTAATTGACGAGCTGGCCGACCTGATGATGGTGGTGGGCAAGAAGATTGAAGAGCTCATTGCCCGCCTGGCGCAAAAAGCGCGAGCCGCTGGCATCCACCTGATTCTGGCTACCCAGCGCCCCAGCGTGGACGTGATCACCGGCCTGATCAAGGCCAATATTCCAACACGCATCGCCTTTCAGGTGAGTAGCAAAATTGACAGCCGCACCATCCTAGATCAGATGGGTGCCGAGGCCTTGCTGGGCATGGGCGACATGCTCTACATGCCCAGCGGTACCGGCCTGCCAATCCGCGTGCACGGCGCGTTTGTGAGCGATGACGAGGTGCACCGCGTGGTGCAGTACCTCAAATCCCAAGGTGAACCCAACTACATCGAAGGCGTGCTCGAAGGCGGCACGGCCGATGGCGAAGGCGATTTGTTGCTCGATGGTTCCGGTGGTGGTGAAAAAGACCCGATGTACGACCAAGCTGTGGAAGTGGTGCTGAAGAACCGCAAGGCCAGCATCTCCCTGGTGCAACGCCATCTCAAGATCGGCTACAACCGCGCCGCCCGCTTGGTAGAAGACATGGAAAAGGCCGGCCTTGTCAGCTCCATGAGTACCAACGGGCAACGCGACATCTTGGTGCCGGCGAGAAATGAATAAACCTTGTGGGTCAGTCCAATTGGCACAGCCAATGTGCTCTGACCCCAACTAAATATGAAATTATTTACTACTGTTTTAATAGCTACCTGCGCACTATCCGCGAGGGCTGGAGGGCTAGAAAGCCTTGAATCATTTGTGAAAACGGTGAAAACTGCGCACAGCGAGTTCACCCAGGTGGTGACATTGCCAGCCAAGGATGGCCAGTCCACACGGACCAAAAAGTCCAATGGCACGTTCGAATTTTCGCGTCCTGGGCGTTTTCGCTTTGTTTACCAAAAGCCGTTTGAGCAGACCATCGTGGCCGACGGCCAAACGCTGTGGCTCTACGACAAAGACCTGAACCAGGTCACAGCCCGCGCCCAGGCCCAGGCACTGGGTTCCACGCCGGCGGCGTTGATTGCCTCGGCAGCGGATTTGCGTGCGCTGCAGGCCGACTTTGTGCTGGCGGCCGATGCCGACAGCGACGGGTTGGAATGGGTGCGCGCAACGCCCAAGGCCAAGGACAGCGCTCTGCAGTTTGTACGCGTGGGGTTTCGCGCCGGGCAATTGGCGGTGCTGGAAATCACCGACAGCTTTGGCCAGCGGTCCAGCCTGCGTTTCAATGCCTTTGAGGCCAATGCGGCGCTTGCGGCGTCCACCTTTCAGTTCAAGCCACCCGTTGGTGCCGATGTGATTCGCCAGTAGCGTCCAAGCGGGCTGGCGCGCAGCGCGGCAGTTCCACCGTGATGCAGGTTCCCGCGTCCGGGCTGGAGACAATGTCAATGCTGCCGCCCAACAACTCGTGCACGATGTTGTAAGCGATGTTCATGCCCAGGCCTGATCCGCCGTGGCCCAGTTTGGTGGTGAAGAAGGGGTCGTAAATCCGGTTGCGGGCGTCTTCCGTCATGCCAATGCCATCGTCGCTGAATTGCAGGGTGATGCGATCAAGCGCAGATGCTTCTGCACGCAACAGCATGTGCCCGCTGGCACGCCCTTCAAAGCCATGCTGTAACGCGTTGCTGACGAAGTTGGTGATGAGTTGCCCCAAAGCACCAGGAAAGCTGTCCATGGTCACGCCCTCGGGCAGTTCCAGCGTCAGCTGGTAGGGTGACTTCTTGTACATGGGCTCCAGCGTGAGGCAAACTTCGCGCAGGGTGGTCTGCAGATCAAACTGGCGGCGCTGGTCGCTGGACTGGTCTACTGCTACGCGTTTGAAACTGCCGATCAGGTGGTTGGCCCGGCCCAGGGCCCGCATCAGGATGTCAGTGCCACGCGTGGCGTTGTCGGTAAAGCGTTGCAGGGTGGAGCGGCGCAGTTCGCCCTTTGCGAATGCTTGTGTCAATTCGTTCACCTGCTCTTGCAAGGTGCTGCCCACCGTGACGCAATTGCCAATGGGAGTGTTGAGCTCGTGCGCTACGCCAGCCACCAGCGAACCCAGTGCCGCCAGCTTTTCGGAGCGCACTAACTCGGTTTGCATGGAGCGCACCGATTCCAGCGCAACGCTGAGATCGTGGTTGGCAATCTCCAACCGTTCGGTGCGGACCTGCACGCGGCGCTCGAGTTGTTGGTTCATGTCGCGAATTTCCTGCTCGACCGCCCGCTGGCGCGTCACGTCAACCAGGCTGAATAGCAACATCCCATCCGCACCAGACTGCATGGTGCGCCCGGATAGCAGGCAGGTGAAGCAGTGACCATCCCGGTGGCGGTGTTCGATTTCCATGCGGTCCACTGAGCCGCTGGTGGCAAGCGCGCTGAGCAATTGCGTTCGCTGGCCTGGGTAGACCCAGAGTCCCAGCTCCACGGCGGAGTGGCCTATTACTTCGTCGAGCCGAAAACCAAACTGCTGCAACCACGCGTCGTTGGCTTCCAGAAATTGGTTGGTGTCGCTGCGCACCAGGCAATGGGGCACGGGCGAGCGGCGGAACATGCTGAGAAACTTGGCTTCGCTCTCGCGCAGCGAGTGCTGGGTGCGTTGCAGACGGCGGATGTAAAACAGCAGAGAATAGGTCAGTGTACCGATCAGGGCGATGGTCAGGGCGGTCAGTAGCACGCGCTCAAAACTGCGTCGCTCCCAGGGCGCGAAGACGCTGGCGTAGTCCCGCGCATAGACCGTGGTGATGGGAAAACCACTGAGCTTGCGGTAGGTGTAGAGCTTGGTACCTTCGTCATCGTCCAGAAAGTCGTTGTCGTCAAATGAGCCTTCCACAGCACTGCCACGCAGGGTGGCCAGGCGTGGGTTGTCGCGCACGTCGCGGTCTACATAGCGCGCCTCAAAGGGCGAGCGCGCCAGGATGAAACCTTCGTCCGACAGCAGGGTCACACTGGCATTGTTCTCCTTGGCCACGCGTGCATACAAGGCGCCAAAGTACGACAGGCGGATATCCACACTGATGACGCCCAGCGGTTCACCTTTAGGGCCGTAAAGCGTTCGTGCCACGGGAATGACCCACTGGCTGTCGTAAGCGCTGGCATAGGGGTGCCCCACCAAAACATGGTGATCACCAGAATGCTTGAGCAGGTACCGAATGTGGCTGTGCAGTGAAGCCTGGGTGGCGTGGGTGGGGTAGTCGGGCGAGCTGATCCAGCTCAGGCCCTGTGGTGTGACGTATTGCAGCGCCTTGAGATGCCGGCTGTGCCCGATGTCGTGGGTGGCCACAATGCGCCGTATGGTGCTGGTGTCCTTGTCGCCTGGGCTGTCCTGCACCGCGCGGCTCACACGGTCAAGGGTGTGGACGGCATCCTGCAATGTCTGCGTAGCGTGTTCTTCCAGCAGACGTACGGCCACCAGTCCGTTCGTTGTTTCTGATGCCAGAGTCTGTTGGCGGTCCTGCGCAATGGCCCACCAGGTCTGGGCCACCAGGGTGACGATGGTGATGGTCGCAAACGCCAGCAACAGCAACCGGGCACGTGACAGCGGGCGCATGGAAAAGGCGGGCAGTTTCATTGCACGCGGCCCTCTTTCCATGCTTGCAACAGACGGTCATAGGCAATGGTTTCACCTTTGGGTTTTTCGTTGTCAAGCTTTTTCCAGGGTGCTCCCTTGGTTGTCAGCATCCGGGCTGGATCCCGTTGCGGATTGAGACGCGGGGTGCATTGGCGCATGCCGGTGCGCTGCAAATCGGCCAGTACGTCGTCCATGGCCAGGGCCAGGCTGTCCATGGCGGCCTGGGGACTCTTCTCGCCGCTGATGGCGCTGGACACATGCGGCCACCACAGGCGTGCCATGCGCGGGTAGTCGGGCACGTTGTTGCCCGTGGGCGTCCAGGCCACACGGGCCGGGCTGCGGTAAAACTCGATCAGGCCGCCATAACGGTTGGCGTTTTTGGTGAAGTAGTCGTGCTTGATGTCGGATTCGCGAATGAAGGTCAGCCCGATGATGGACTTGCGCAGCGACACCGTTTTGGATGTGACGAACTGCGCGTACAGCCAGGCTGCAGCCAGTTGCGTGGGTGGTGTGGACAGCAAAAAGGTCCAGGATCCCACGTCCTGGTAGCCGTTTTGCATGCCGGTTTTCCAGTACGGGCCGTGCGGCGAAGGGGCCATGCGCCATTTGGGGCTACCGTCGGCGTTGACTGCGGGTATGCCGGGCTGGGTCAGCGGCGCAGTGAAGGCCGTGTACCAGAAGATTTGCTGTGCAATCTGCCCTTGTGCGGGTACGGGACCTGCATCGTTGAAGGTCATGTTTGCCGCCTCGGGCGGGGCGTATTTCTTTAGCCAATCCAGGTATTTGGTGAGTGCAAACACGGCGGCCGGAGAGTTGGTGGCACCACCGCGCGCCACCGATGCGCCCACCGGCGTGCATTGGTCGGAGGCCACGCGAATGCCCCATTCATCCACTGGCAGGCCGTTGGGGATGCCCTTGTCTGCCGCGCCGGCCATCGACAGCCAAGCGTCGGTGAAGCGCCAGCCCAGCGAGGGGTCGCGCTTGCCGTAGTCCATGTGGCCGTAGACCTTGCGGCCATCGATCTCCTTGACGTCGTTGCCGAAGAAGTCGGCAATGTCCTCATAGGCCGACCAGTTCAGCGGTACGCCCAGTTCATAACCAAAGCGGGCTTTGAATCGCTCCCGCAGGTCTTTGCGCGCAAACCAGTCGGCGCGGAACCAGTACAGGTTGGCAAACTGCTGGTCGGGCAACTGGTACATCTTGCCGTCGGGCGCGGTGGTGAAGGCAGTGCCAATAAAGTCGTGCAGGTCCAGCCCGGGGTTGGTAAATTCTTTGCCGGCGCCCTGCATGTAGTCTGACAGCGGCACCACTGCGCCCATGCGGTAATGCGTGCCGATCAGGTCAGAGTCCGAAATCCAGCCGTCGTAGGTGTGCTGGCGGGTCTGCATGGCGGCGTACAGCTTGTCCACCAGATCGCCCTCGGGCATCACGTCCTGTTGCACGGCAATGCCGGTGATCTCTTGGAACGCCTTGGCCAGGGTGGCCGATTCGTACTCGTGGGTATCGATTTTTTCAGAGACCACCCGGATGCTGCGCACACCCTGGCTCTGCAAACGTTGTGCGGCGTTGATGAACCACTGCATCTCGACCAGTTGCTGTTCCTGGCTCAGGCTGGAGGGTTGAAACTCCTGGTCAATCCACCGCTTGGCGGCAGCGGTGTCTGCCAGGCAGCTTGTGCTGGCCAGCACTGCAACGGAACACAAGCAGCTGCGTATGCGCATGGTGCACGCCTTTGATTGACAGTGGAGGGGCAGTGTGGATCTTCACCGCACTATACGCGGGAAACCCTGGCCCAACAAAGCGCGACAATGCCGCATGTACAGGCATTTTTCCGAGACGTCAGGGCACCAGCGTTTGGTCTACGCGGCCACCGCAGGCGCAGTGGTGGCCTTGCTTCCGCTGCCACTGGCATTGCCGTCGCAAATGTTGCTGGCCTGGTGCGCCGGCACCGCCACTTTTTTGGTACTGGCCTGGTGGTTGGCGGTAGAGTTCGACGCGCCACGTACCCGCTTGCGGGCCCAGGCACAAGACCAGTCTGGCTGGATTTTGTTCATATTGATGCTGCTGTCGACCTTCATCAGCGTGGGCGCTATTGCGCTCATGCTGCAGCACGTCAAAGATTTGTCCAGCCCGCAGCGGCTGGGGCATCTGGCCCTGTCCATGGCAGCGCTGGCATCGTCGTGGTTGCTGATGCAGACCATCTTCGCCTTTCGCTATGCCCATCTGTACTACCAGTCGGAGCTGCACCGCCACCCCCAAGGTGCGGGGCTGGAGTTTCCCGGCAAGCTGCCACCCGACTACTTTGATTTTTTGTACTACGCCCACGTGGTGGGGATGACGTCGCAGGTGTCGGACGTGGTGGTTACCTCGCGCCAAATGCGGCGGCTGACGCTGTTGCATAGCCTAACCGCCTTTGCTTTCAACATGCTGGTGCTGGCCCTGAGTATCAATGTGATGGCGGGGGCTATCCAGTGATCAGGGCTTGCGACGCAGGGTAAGCAATCCGCTGGATAGGCCAGTGCCTACCACGATGACTAGGCCGCAGAGCACCATCCAGAGGGTAATTACCTCGCCCAGCAGTACTACGCCGTACAGAAGGGCAAACACCGGAATGGCAAAGGTGACTGACAGCGCCCGCGCCGGGCCGGCCCGCTCAATCAGCCGAAAAAACACAATGTAGGCTACACCAGAGCACAACACGCCCAGGGCGATGACTGACAGCCAGGCGTGCGTTGATACTGCGTGGTCGGGCCAGAACCACCAGCTTAGCGGCAGCAACACCACCGTCGCACCCAATTGGCTGCCGGTAGCCGATACCAATGAGGGCACGTGGTTCAGGTGGAGTTTGGTGAAACTGGCAGAAAGCCCATAGCACAGCGTGGCCAGCAGGCAAGCCAGTACCGCCCAACCACTGGAGGCGCCTGATGCATCGGGTTTGAAGCTGGCTTTGTCCCAAGCCAACAAAGCCACGCCGACAAAGCCGATGGTCAGGCCCAGGGTGCGCAAACCATTGGGTTTGTCCTTGAGCCACAACCAGGCAATGACGGCACCGAACAACGGCGTGGTGGCGTTGAGAATGGACGTCAGGCCGGTGGTGATGGACAGCAAGGCATAGCTGAAGCAGGCAATAGGAATGGCCGAGTTCAGAATGCCCACCACCAGCACCTGCTTCCAGTGGTTGCGCAGCACCGGACCCAGCCCGCGCGCCAGCAGCAGAGGCAGCAAAAAGATCGACGCAATGCCCACCCGCAGGCCAGCCGTGGCCATGACCCCCAGTTCCAGCGCCCCCATCCGCATGAATAAAAAAGACGCACCCCAAATGGCAGCCAGCAGCACAAAGTCCAGCTTCCAAGCTTTGGACGCATGACTCATAAAACCCCTTCCAGGTGCAGCAGCGCGTGCTTGCGCTCTACACCGCCGGCGTAGCCCGTCAGCGCGCCGGTGCTACCCACCACGCGGTGGCAGGGCACGATGATGCTGATGGGGTTGCGCCCAATGGCCGCACCGACGGCGCGCACGGCCTTGGGTCGGCCAATGGCCTCACTGACAGCGCCGTAGGTTTGGGTGGAACCCGCCGTAATGGCTAGCAGGCTGTGCCATACCGCTTGCTGGAATGCCGTGCCGCTGCGCAGGTCCAGCGGCAGGGCAAACACCGTGCGTTCGGCGGCAAAGTATTGCTGCAATTGTTCGGCAGTCTGGCGCAGTACCGGGTTGTCGCGTGAGAGTGGCCAGGCGCTGGTGTCGGGTGCGTGCTTTTGGCCAACAAAGCCGGTCCAGACCAATGCAGAGTCGGTAGCGGCCAGCGTCATGGGGCCCCAGGGGCTTTGGAGTGCATATCGCACAGTTTGAAAATGTTTCATGGTCAAATCAGGCTCTAGCCCTCGTGAAATATACGTAAACCACTATCAAAGTAATAGCTACTGATCGGTGGACGTTGGAGCCAGGCTGGCCCAAGCGCGCACCACGGCATAGCTGCGCCAGGGCTTCCAGCGCTCGGATGCTTGTTCTGCGGCCAGTGCTGGGTTCTTGGCATCGCGTACGCCCAGCGCCTTTTGCAGCGCCACATCGCCCGTCACAAAGGCATCCGGCCAGCGCAGGGCGCGCATGGCAATGTATTGCGCGGTCCAGGGGCCAATGCCCGGTAGGGCTTGCAGGGCGGCCAGCGTGTCGGCAATATCGACGCCCGGCTGCAACATCAAATGCCCATCCGCCACCGCCTGTGCCAGCGCCTGAATGGCGCGCTGGCGCTGGCGCACAATACCAATTTGGCCCAACGCATCCCCCGTGGCCTGGGCCAAGGCCTGCGGTGTGGGAAAGAGACGGCGCATGCCGCCAACCGGCGCGGGCAGATCGGTGCCAAAGCGTTCTACCAGCCGCGTGCCCAACGTGCACGCCGCCTTGACGGTGATCTGTTGGCCCAGAATGGCGCGCACACCCAGCTCAAAACCATCCAGGCAGCCGGGTACCCGCTGACCTTCAAAGCCGGGGAAGTCGCCTTGCAGCGCCGCATTGACGGCCCAGGGGTCGGCGTCCAAGTCCAGCAGGGCGCGCAGCCGGGCCAGCACCTGGGGTAGCACGTCGCCTAGGCTGGGGCTGATTTGGAACACCACCGAGCAGGCATCGGGCACAAACTGCACTCGTACCCAACCCACCAGAGTGCGCCCGCCATGCGGCAAGGCCAGGGTGCGTGCCAGCGTCAGCTGCTGCGGCTCCACCGATTCCACGCCATCAATTAGTCGGGTGGCAAAGAAGTCCAACATCGCGGCCACGTCATAGGGCGGGCGGTAGGAAGCCTTGAGCACGATGGCGCTCGGCTCCCGCTGGCTGTCTTGCGTGTCCTGTGCGTCCCGCTTCTGGCGCAACTGGCGCGGCTGCAGTCGGTAGTGTTCAACAAAGCTCGCGTTGAAGCGCCGCACGCTGGAAAAGCCGCTCAAGCCTGCCACCTGGGCCACCGGCAGGCGCGTATCGGTCAGCAGCCGCTTGGCCATCAAGAGTCGGCGTGTCTGCAGGTATTGCAAGGGTGACACCCCCCAATGCGTCTCGAAGATGCGGCGCACATGGCGCTCACTCACGCCCAGGCGTGCCGCTACGTTAGCCATGCTGGGTGTGCCATCGCTCCACAGGCCGGGCTCGTCCAGCAGTTCAGCAGCTTGGCGGGCCAGGATGAAAGACGCATCCTGCGTTGACCAGGGCCGCAGCGTGTCGGAGCCCGCGGCGCCAGCCGGCGCCAGCTCGGGGCGGCAGCGCAGGCAGGGGCGAAACCCGGCGGACTCGGCTTGCGCCGCCAGCGCAAAGAACAGGCAGTTTTCCCGTTTGGGCGTGCGCACTTTGCAGACCGGGCGGCAGTAGATGCCGGTGGAGGTAATGCCGGTAAAGAAGCGCCCATCGAACCGCGCATCCCTCGCCTTGAGTGCCAGGTAACAGGCGTCACTGGCGGCTGGAGTGGCCATCGCTGGGGCGGGGGTGGTTGGGGGCATGGTGTGGATGATACGCAGCCATTCGGCGGGTAATAGCCGTTTTCGGACATGTGGGTGGGGTGGGTGAGCACCGTCTGCGCAGCGCTATGTCGCGCGTATTCATTTTTTTCGGTCGATGTCGCAATCCCCGGATGCATTGCGTCTTATCCCCTAAGGGCTGCACATTTCGGGTGGCTCCCTCCATTATTGGGAGAAAGACATGCAAGTAAATCGTCGAATGGGGCTCGTCGCCAAGCTGGCATCCACGCTTGTAGTGGCGCTGGCTGCCGCAGCTGCCGGCAGTAGCTGGGCGCAGCCCACCCAGTTGCGCCCACCAGCCAGCGCCCTGGGCTCTGCGCCCAAGCCTATCGGTATGGGTACCGCTGCGGGCAACTCCATGCACAACATCCCTCCGGCCGTGTTAGTACCTCAGGCGCCGCAAGAAAAAAAAGACAATACCCCGTCCAGAGAGAGCAAGATCAATGAATTCAATGAGAATGCGCACAAAAATGACGCACTCTATTCAGCGTATAAACCAACGCCCAGTTTTGTTATCCCCGATGAATTCAAAGCACGATATAAATATATCAAAGCGTGGATTGACGGTGATGTCCTGCATGTAGCAACCGATGCAAAAATGAAATTGACAGTAGCGCAGGTGCTAGTGCCCAATCAGCAATACACAAAGGTATTGGCGAGTATAAGTAAGGACTATTACAACGCACCAGTATTCAGTGAAAAAATTCAACTCAGTGAGCTTCGCAGCAAAATGGAGGGTGGTACATCAGGTTATTATCAATTTAATTTTGGCACATCAGATAATTTATCGGTTTCCATCAATTTCGACAAAAACTTTATTGTCCAATCGACTAACCCTGCACCTGTCGCAAAGGGTCCAAAACTGGTTTCGGTCGAGTTCGCCTTCACAACCGGTGCGCATGATAAAGAAGCGGGTAAGCCTATTTATATTTTTGTGTTTTCAAAAACACATGACAAAATTTATAATGCCACTGGTCAATATGAGCCGAAAACCAAGATAGTAGAATATCGGATAGAAGATCCCGCCAAATGGGATGAGGGTAATAAGCAAGTTTTAGATATAAAGGTAGCAAATACTTATCTATCAGATTTTAGTGAAGGGGGTTATGTTTTGGTGTATGGGGCAAAGGGCGATATATGGCAATTCACCGTCAATGTAAAATTCAAGTTTGCTGACAATACAACAAAACTGATCCACTGGGCTACCACTTTCAGTGGCAATAATTATCCGGGGTTCAATTTTGATAAAGAATTCAAAATGAAAGAAAAATTCACGGAATGATTTTCTAAAAATACATTTTGCAAGTAATTCGGTAGATCTGAATTCCGTTCCGGTGAGACCAGTCTCGTGAAATAGCCTTGCATTGGCTTGATGTTGCTCTGGCGGGTGGCCCGCCTACAATGCCGCGGTCAGCTCCGTCGCATGTGTTTTGGCGGGTTGCGCATCACTCTCCAAAGGGAAAACAGGTCCAATGCAAGTCTCCCCCAGTATCTTCAAAGCCTATGACATCCGCGGCATTGTGCCAACCACCATCAATGAAGCGGTTGCTCGCGGTCTGGGCCGGGCCTTTGGAACAGTTGCTTTAGCCGAAGGGCAGACAACAGTGGCCGTGGGGCGTGATGGCCGTTTGAGCGGTCCGTCCCTGGCCGCGGCACTGATGGCCGGCCTGCAAGACGCGGGCATAACCGTCATCGACGTAGGCATGGTGACCACGCCCATGCTGTACTTCGCGGCCAACACGCTGTGTGCAAGCGGCATTCAGGTTACTGGCAGCCACAACCCCAAGGATTACAACGGCTTCAAGATGGTGCTGGCCGGTCGTGCCATCTATGGCGACGACATCCAGAATTTGCGCAAGGCTATCGAGTCGGAAAGCTGGTCGCTCAAATCCGGCGGCGCGCGCCAGGGGGCGGATGTGCTGGAGGCCTACCGCACGCGTATCGTGGGTGACATCAAGCTGGCCCGACCGCTCAAGATTGTGGTGGACTGCGGTAACGGCGTGGCCGGTGCCTCGGCACCGGACATTCTGCGCGCCATTGGCTGCGAGGTGACCGAACTGTTTAGCGATGTGGATGGCACCTTTCCCAACCACCATCCAGACCCCAGCAAGCCCGAAAACCTGAAGGACCTTATCGCCGCGCTGAAGGCCAGCGACGCCGAACTCGGCTTGGCCTTTGATGGCGATGGTGACCGGCTGGGCATTGTCACCAAAGACGGCACCAACATCTACCCCGATCGCCAGATGATGCTGTTTGCTCGCGATGTGCTGAGTCGTGTGCCTGGCGGAACCATCATCTTCGACGTGAAGTGTTCGCAGCGCGTGGCGCCCACCATTGCTGCGGCGGGTGGCGTGCCGTTGATGTTTAAAACCGGCCACTCGCTGATCAAGGCCAAGATGCGTGAAATTGGTTCGCCCTTGGGCGGCGAGATGAGTGGCCACATCTTCTTCAAAGAGCGCTGGTACGGTTTTGACGACGGCACCTACGCCGGGGCAAGGTTGCTGGAAATCGTCAGCAAAGTGGCTGACGCCAACGCCTTGCTCAACGACCTGCCCACCAGCTTCTCCACGCCAGAACTTAATGTGCAGTGCGCCGAGGGTGAGCCGCATGCGCTGGTGGATCAGTTGGTGGCCAAGGCTGCGTTTGCATCGCCGGCCATCGTGAATACGATTGACGGTATTCGCGTGGACTGGCCCGATGGCTTTGGCCTGATCCGCGCTTCCAACACCACGCCGGTGCTGGTGCTGCGCTTTGAAGGACACACCCCTGAAGCGCTGGAACGCATCCAGACCGACATGCTGGCCTTGCTGCGCTCGGTCAAGCCGGATGCCAGCTTTGTCGAGGCGGCACATTGAAGGCTGTGCCGGCCAAAGTCCTCATCGTCAAGCTGTCCTCGCTGGGCGATGTGGTGCATGCCATGCCGGCCGTACAGGACCTGCGTGCTGCCTTGCCCGGTATCCAGATCGACTGGGTGGTGGAGCGCGCCTTTGCCCCTCTGGTGGGTCGCTGTGAAGGCGTGGGCGAGGTTATTCCCTGCGAGCTGCGGCGCTGGGGCAAGGCTCCATTGGCGCGCCAAACCCGTGCCGAGTGGAAGACCTTCAAACAGCAACTGCAGGCCCAAGCTTATGATGCCGTGGTTGATCTGCAGGGCCTGACCAAGTCGGCCCTGATTGTCTGGCTTGCCCTTACCACGCCCCAAGGCCGGCGCATTGCCATGGCCAACCAGACTGAAGGCTCGGGCTACGAGGCCCCCACGCGTTGGGTGGCAGATGAAGCCATTGCGCTGGAACCGCATGTGCATGCCGTGCAGCGCGCGCGCCTGCTGTGTGCGGCTGGGCTGGGCTACACGTTGCAAGGCCCCAACCGCTTTGGCCTGGTGCCTGGCGATCGGGCTGTGCTGGCTCCGCTACCGGCAGGGCATAGCGCCAATTCCTTTGCACCGCGCAAGCCCCAGGTGGCCCTGGTGCACGGCACGTCGCGCGCCGACAAACAGTGGCCATTGGCGTCCTGGGTGGAGTTGGGCCGGCGCCTGAACCACAGCGGCTTTGCCGTGGCGCTGGCGCATGGTACGACGGCAGAGAAGGCCACCAGTGAAGCCATTGCTGCGCAACTGGATGATGCTTGGGTCTGGCCTTCCATGGGGTTGGACGCGCTGGTTGATACCATGGCGCAATGCGCTGGCGTCATCGGGGTAGACAGCGGCCTGAGCCATATCGCTGTGGCTCTGGGATTGCCCCATGTGCAGATCTACAACTTTGACACCGCCTGGCGCACCGGCCCTGCAGGTGAGGGGCGCCAAGCGGTCCAGCAGGTGAGTGTGTATGCTACCCCGTGTCCGCGGGTAGATGCTGTCTGGCAGGCCTGGGACCAACTCGCTACACCCGTGATGTGTCGATGACGCGTGCCCTTTATTCCCTAGTCCTGTGGCTGTTGCAACCACTGTTGCGGATGCGCCTGCGCCTGCGTGCGCGTGCCGAACCATTGTATGGTGAGCGGCAAGGCGAGCGTTTTGGCCACTATGGCGATGTGCCGTCCGCTAGCGTGGCTTTGGCTGGCAGTACCGATTTTTACGTGTGGGTGCATGCTGTATCGCTGGGAGAGACGCGTGCCGCCCAGGCCTTGGTGAACCGTCTACGCGACAGCCTGCCGGGTATGCGCCTGCTGCTAACCCATGGTACGGCAACCGGTCGTGCCATGGGCCAGGCACTCTTGCAGCCAGGTGATGTGCAGGTTTGGCAGCCTTGGGATACACCCGGTGCTGTCAAACGCTTTTTGGCGCACTTTCAACCGCGCGTTGGCCTGTTGGTAGAGACCGAAGTCTGGCCCAATATGGTGGCAGCTTGTGCCCTGGCGCGCATGCCTCTGTGCCTGGTCAATGCCCGCTTCAGTGCGAAGTCCCTGCGCCAGTCGCAACGATTGGCGTGGCTGGCGCGACCGGCCTACCAGGGGCTGCGTGCGGTGTGGGCGCAGTCAGGGGAAGACGCCATACGCCTTCGCCAATTGGGTGCGCCTGTGCTGGGCGTAACCGGCAATGTCAAGTACGATGCCACGCCCGATGCATCCCAGCTGGCGCGCGGCGCGGCATGGCGCCGCGCTCTGAAGCGTCCAGTGCTTTTGTTTGCCAGTGCACGAGAGGGGGAAGAGGCACTTCTGCTCGAAGCTTTGAATAGGAAAATGGCTCCGGCCCTCGTGAAATCTAAACAAGTAGCTACGAAAAACATAGCATCCGAAGTGCAGTGGCTAATTGTGCCGCGCCACCCGCAGCGCTTTGACGCAGTGGCGCAGTTGTGTCAGGAGCAGGGGTTTAGCGTGTCTCGGCGCAGCCATTGGTCTCGCGGGCCAGAGGCCGCCGATATTTGGCTGGGCGACTCACTGGGGGAGATGGCGTTGTACTTTGCTTTGTCCGATGTAGCCCTGCTGGGTGGCAGCTTTGCCCCACTGGGTGGGCAGAACCTGATTGAGGCAACCGCCTGTGGCTGTCCGGTGGTGATGGGGCCACACACGTTTAACTTTGCCGAGGCATCTGAACTGGCGAGCAGGGCTGGAGCCGCGTTTAAGGCGGTGGATATGGATGATGCAGTCGACCGTTGTCTGGCGCTACTGCAATCAGCACCCGCATTGCAGCAGGCCCGAACTGCGGCCCATAGCCTGGGGCGGGATCACGGCGGTGCAGCGCAGCGCACCGCCACGGCGGTTCAGCAGTTGCTGGCTGGCCTCTAGGTGTGTCGCTTGGCTGGGTTGACTACTGTGCCAACTGGCTGTTGATGAGTTGCAGGTCGTCGGCGGTCAAGGTGCCGGCAGCCTGGCGCAGCTTGAGCTCGCCCACCAAGACGTCGTAACGGGCCTTGGCCAGCTTGGCCTTGGTGTCAAACAACTGGCTTTGCGAGTTCAGCACATCGATATTGATCCGCACACCCACCTGGTAGCCCAACTGGTTGGCTTCGAGCGCGCTCTGGCTGGACGCTTCGGCGGCCTGGAGGGCAGCTACCTGCGCCCGACCGGACTGCACGCCATAGTAGGCGGTGCGGGTGCCTTGGGCCACATTGCGCTTAGCGGTTTCCAGATCGGCGCGGGCTTTCTCTTCAAGCGCAGTGGTTTCCTTGACGCGGTTCTGGACGGAGAAACCGGCGAATAACGGAATGTTAAGGTTCAGGCCCACGGTGCCAACATTGACGCGGCTGTCACCTACGGAGGTGGACGAGCCATCGCTATTGTTGATGGCCGTGTAGCTGCCCACTAGGTCCAAGGTGGGCTTGTGTCCGGCAACCGCCTTTTGGGTTTCCAGTTTGGCGACTTCCAGGGCCACATCAGCCTGCTGGATACCGGGGTGCTTGGTCTGCGACTGATCCACCCACTGGTTCACATCGGCTGGTACCACGGGGGCCAGCACGACTGGGGCCTTCAGCGGCTTGGGTTGCACGTTGGGTTGCCCCACCAACTGGTTCAACGCCAGGGACTTCACCAGGAAGTCGTTCTCGGCAGCCAGTTCCTGGGCAATGACCAAGTCGTAGCGGGCTTGCGCCTCGCGCGAATCGGTAATGGTGGAGGTGCCCACCTCAAAGTTACGTTTGGCTGATGCCAGCTGTTCGGCTACGGCGGACTTTTGGCTTTTCACGAAGGTCACACTGTCGTTGGCAGCCAGCACATCAAAGTAGGCTTGGCTTACGCGCACGATCAGGTCTTGCTCCGCCTGCTGCAACTGGGCCTGGGCCAGTTCCCGAGATTTTTCTCCCTGCTGGTAGCTGGCCCAGTTGGCGGGACGGTACAGCGGCTGTGAGGCGCTGATCGTGGCACTCTGGGTGGCGTAGTTGCGCGCTGGCGTGGGCAACACTGCCTGGTTGCTGCTGCTGCCGGCCAACGCCAGACCAGCCTGTGGCAGGATTCCGGCCTTGGCCTGGTCAGCCTTGGCTAGCGTGGCGTCAAACTGTGACCTGGCCGCCTGGTAGGTGGTGTCATAGCCGCGCGCAGCGGTGTACAGGTCAATCAGACTCTGTGCCTGAACTGAAAGCGGCAGGGCAGCCCCCAGGGCAAGCATCAGGGGCAGCAGGCGAAAGTTCGAGAAGTGGCTTTGACGGGTCATGGTAGTGTTTCTCAGGCTCGTGAAAAGAGATAACGGTTGCAGGGTAGGGCAGGGAAATCAATAACGGGGTATCGCGGGATCAAGCTCGGCAGACCAGGCATTGATGCCCCCTGCGATATTGGCAACATGTTCAAACCCCCGGCTTAGCAGGAACTGTGTCACCTGCATGCTGCGCCCGCCATGGTGGCACAGGCAGGCAATGGGCTGTTCTGGGTCCAGTTCGGTCAGGCGCAGTGGGACAACGCCCATGGGAATGGACAGCAGCGCAAAGCCCTGGGGCTTGATGCTGGCGAGTTGCAGCTCATGCGGCTCGCGCACGTCCAGCACCACAGGAGCACCTTTGGCCGTCGCATTGGCGAACCATTGTGTGAGGTCACGGGGGCGGACTTGTTCGAGCATGGGCAGTTCCGGGGTGGGTATCAGAAAGTAAAGCGCGAAGGCTCCGGGAAGTTCTGCAGGCGTGGCGCCCATGTGTCCCAGCCTTGAGTGGTTTTGAAGGCGCTGTCGCCCGTCTTGGTGATCAGTGTGCCCCGCATCACGGGTTCGCTGCCGACGATAGCGCCAAGGCGGCCGCCGGGTTTGAGCAGTTTGAGCAGGCTGGCCGGAACTTCACTCACCGAGCCGCTGAGAACGATCACATCGACGCTGGTTTCGAACATTCCGAGATTGGCGCCATCGGCCAAGCGCACCTTGACATTGTGGATGCCGGCGTTTCGCAGGTTATCGCGGGCCATGGTCACCAGTTCGGGAACGATTTCCAGGGTCACCACACTCTGCGCCTGTTTGCCCAACAGGGCCGCCATGTAGCCTGAACCGGCGCCGATTTCCAGCACGGTTTCATGGGGCTTGACCGCCAAATCTTGCAGCATGCGGGCTTCTACGCGGGGTGCGAGCATGCACTGACCCTTGGAGAGAGCATCTTCACCCGAGCCTTGGAGTGGAATTTCCAGATCGGCAAATGCCAAGCCCTTAAGGGCTTTGGGAACAAATTCTTCGCGCTTGACAATGGACAGGAGATCCAGCACCAATGAATCCGCCACATCCCAAGGGCGAATCTGCTGCTCAATCATGTGGTAGCGGGCGGTTTCGATGTTCATTTAAATATACTCCAATGGGTATGCTGGACGATTGTAGACAATTTTACTTGGCCGGGGTTTCGGTCCGGTCAAATGTGCGTCTTGCCCATTGCGCCAGATCATCCATATAGCAATACACCACAGGAACAACCACCAGTGTCAGCAACGAAGAGGTGATGACGCCACCAATCACGGCCTGGCCCATGGGGGCGCGCATTTCCGAGCCTTCGGACATGGCAAACGCCAGCGGCACCATGCCGAAGATCATGGCCAACGTGGTCATCAAAATCGGGCGCAGCCGCACTTTAGCCGCCATCAGTAGGGCCTCGGAACGTTCCATTCCGTCCTCTTGCGCGCGAATGGCAAAGTCCACCAGCAGGATGGCGTTCTTGGTGACCAGGCCCATCAGCATCACGACCCCGATGATCGAGAACATGGACAGGGTGGAGTTGAACATCAACAGCGCCAGTACGACGCCGATCAGGGTCAGCGGCAGGGCGGTCATCAACGCCAGGGGCTGCAAAAAGCTCTTGAACTGGCTGGCCAGGATCATGTAGATAAACACGACCGCCAGCATCAGGGCCGATATGGCGTAGCCAAAGGCTTCGGCCATGTCCTTGGTGGAACCGCTGAACTTGTAGCTGTAGCCAGGCGGCATGGCAATGGTGTCCATCGCGGTGGTGATGTCGGCCGACACCTCGCCGCCAGAACGTCCATTCACATTGCCGCTGATGGCCACTTCGCGCGTCAGGTCGCGGCGGTTGATCTGGTTGGGGCCGGTGGACTCGCGCACGTTGGCCACCTGGTTGAGTCGCACGATGCGGGCGCTGCCATCGGTATTGGTACCTACCGTAAAGGGCAGCATTTCCATATCCCGCGCGGAATTGCGCGCATCGGGTGACAGGCGCACGTTCACGTCGTAGGTCTGATCGTCGGGTGCACGCCAGCTGCCCACGGTCTGGCCGGCCACCAGGGTCCGCAGGGCCGAACCGATTTGCCCGACCGACAAGCCCAGGTCGGAGGCGATGTCGCGCTTGACCACCACGTCCAGCGTGGGCTTGTTGGGTTTGGCACTGGAGTCCAGATCGACCAAGCCCGCAACGTTGCCGATTTTTTTCATTGCCAGTGCGGTCAGTCGCTCCAGCTCGGCGGTATCTGGCCCCTGGATCGAGAACAGGATTTGCTTTCGGCCGCCTACGGCGTCGAGTAGTCCCACGTGGGTGACCGTGATGCCGGGTACGTGTTTGAGCCGGTCACGCAATACCACGGACATGTCATCCACGCCCAGCTTGCGGTCCTTGCGGTCGACCAGGCGGATGTAGGTGCTGGCGTACATCTTGCCAGCCGTGTTGCCGGTGTTGATGGTGGTGAGGGTATAGCGCACTTCGGGGAAGCTGCGGATGATGCCTTCCACCTGGCGCGCCTTGGCCTCGGTGATCTCCAGGGACGAGCCGACCGGGGTGTTGAAACTGAGGGAGGTCTCCGAAAAATCCGACTTCGGCACGAATTCCGTTCCCAGCAAGGGCACCATGAACACACTTCCCACAAAGATGCCCACCGCCAAACCCACTGTGGCCAACTTGTGCACCAAGGCCCAGCGCAGAATGTTCTGGTAGGCATCAACCAGCCAGTCGGTAGCGTGGTCAAACCAGCCGGTGATGCGGCCAATGGTCTTGTCGTAGAAGGTGACCGGGGCGTGCCGGTGGCCTTGCGCCTCAATGCTGGGGTCGTGCCAGATGCTGGAGAGCATGGGGTCCAGCGTGAAGCTGACGAACATCGAAATCATCACCGCTGCCACGATGGTGATGCCGAATTCGTGGAAGAACTTGCCAATGATGCCGCCCATAAATCCAATGGGCAAAAAAACCGCAACGATGGACAGTGTGGTGGCCAGCACCGCCAGACCAATTTCCTGCGTGCCGTCCAGTGAGGCCTGGTACGCGGTTTTTCCCATTTGGACATGGCGCACGATGTTTTCCCGAACCACAATGGCGTCGTCAATCAGCAGACCCACGCACAGGCTCAAGGCCATCAACGTGATCATGTTGATGGTGAAGCCAAACAGGTTCATGAAGAAGAAGGTGCCTATCAGCGCGATCGGCAGGGTCAACCCGGTGATGACGGTGGAACGCCAGGAATTGAGGAACAGAAATACGATCAGCACCGTCAGCAGGGCTCCTTCGATCAGCGTGCTGCGCACATTGCTGACCGAAACACGGATCTGGCGTGAGGCATCGGTGATCTGCTCCAGTCGCACGCCGGGGGGGAGCTGCTTTTGCAAGGTCGCCAGGGTTTTTTGCAGGTTGTCCACCACGGCGATGGTGTTTTCATCTTGCGTTTTCTGCACATTGAGCAGCAGGGTGCGTTGTCCGTTGTAGAGTGCCAGGCTATCAATTTCCTGCGCACCGTCGGCCACCCGAGCCACCTGGTCAACCCGGATCGCCGCACCGTTCTTGCGCGCCACAATGATCTTGCCGAAATCTTCGGGGCGCTGCATGCGGGCGTCAATCTGGATGACGCGCTCTTGCTCATCGGAGTGGATGGTGCCCACTGGCACCTCCTGATTTTCATTACGCACGGCCGATGTCACCTGCTCAGGTGTGATACCAAATGCCTCCAATGCCTGCGGGTTGAGGTAGATATTGATTTCGCGCTTGGTGCCCCCCACCAACGTCACCGAACCCACGCCGCGCACGTTTTCCAGTCTTTTCTTAAGAACCTGATCGGCCCAGTTGGTTAATTCCACGGAATCCATGACCTTGCCCTGCGCTGTGCGGGTGTCGGGCAATACGGCAACGGACCATACAGGGCTTGCGGCCGGATCAAATCGCAAGACACGGGGTTCCTTGACTTCAGCACGCAGGCTAGGGCGTATGGCAGCGACTTTTTCTCGTACATCATCGGCTGCTTTGCGCCCGTCAATGTGCAGGCCAAATTCAATCACCACCACCGACTGGCCTTCATAGCTGCGAGAGGTCAGGGCGTTGATGCCGGCAATCGAGTTAACGCCTTCCTCGATTTTTTTGGAGACTTCGCTCTCCACGATTTCAGGCGATGCACCTGGGTAGTCCGCAATCACTACCACCACGGGGAAATCAATGTTGGGAAACTGGTCCACCTGCAGGCGCTGCAGGGAGAAAAATCCCAACACAACCAAGGCCAGCATGAGCATGGTGGCAAACACCGGGTTCTTCAGACTGACGCGGGTAAACCACATGGGCTTATTGGGCGGTTGCGGTGGTTGTTGCGGGCTTTACTGGCGTGCCAGGGCGCAATGTGCCCGTGCTGCCAACCAATACCGAGGCACCCTCTGCGACGCCCTGTACGGCGACCATGGCCACTCCATTGAGTTCGCCGCGTGCACCCAGTGTCACGCTTTGGTGGACGATGTGCCCTTTGTCAATGAGCTGCACATAGGGTGCGGGTTTGTCGGTGCGCACTGTACCGAGTGGCACGGCCAGCGTGTGGGTCACACTGGTTTGCAATAAACCCTGGGCAAAGAGCCCTTGACGCAGGCCGGGGCTGGGTTCCAGCGCCAGGTAGGCCAGCACGGCGCGGCTGCCAGCTACCGCGCTGGGGTTGATGCGCACCACCTTGGCCATGAGTGGTTTGGTGGCACCTTCCACCGTCAGTTGTGCGGTTTGCCCGACCTGCACCTGCAGGGAGTCACTGGCGTCGAGGCTGGCCTCCAGCTCCAGGTGGCTCAGGTCCACAATTTCCACAATGCGGGCATCGACCGCCACCCGTTCGCCGGGCTGCGCCAGGCGTTGTGCAATCTGGCCGGCAATGGGCGCACGCATGACGGTGTCATTCAACGATTTGGCGGCCACTTCGGCACCGGCCTGGGCCGCACGGTACGTCGCCTCTGCTGACGCCAGCGTGGCCATGGACGAATCGAGTGCGGTCTTGGAGATAAACCCTTTGTCTACCAATGATCGGTTGTTGTCGAAACTGCGTTTGGCAATATCCACCTGCGCTTTGGCCGACTCGGCCTGCTGGCGGGCCTGGTTCAAGCGGGCCTGGAATTCGGTGGGGTCGACGCGGGCAATGGTGTCGCCGGCGTTCACAGCGTCGCCTTCGCGCACCACCAGGCCTTGCAGCTCGCCAGCGACACGGGCCTTTACCAAGGCGGAGTTCACCGCCTTGATGGGGCCCGAGATGGTCAGTGTCTGTGGCAAGTCCACGTTGCGCACCACCACCTGGTCACTGGCCAGCAACTCCACGCTGGTGAGCGTCTTTTGTACTTCCTGTTGGGCGGCGAGTGCGTCTTTTTGGACTTTGCGTGCGGAGAGTGCGCGCAGGGCACCGGCTGCCAGCAGGCCCAGAATCAGTGCGGCCACGATCCATTTCAGCCAACGTTTCATGGTGTGGATAACCCTTGGGGTGTTAGCGCGGCATCAGCACGCCGATTGAGCCCGTTCAACAGGGTTTCGACCTGCACAGCGATGTACTGCTCGGGATCGATGATGTTGTCCGTTCCACTGCACAGACCCAGGGAATGCTTCCAGGTGGCCAGGAACAGCATGGGTGCCAGCACGGTGTAGACGCCATATTGCAAATCCATCGGGCGGAACTCTCCACGGTCCACACCCCGCTGCAGTACCCGGCGCAGCAGGTCGTTTCCGGGCTGGATGACTTCGTGCTGGTAGAAGGCTGCCAGTTCGGGAAAGTTACCGGCTTCGCTCATCATCAGCTTGGTGATGCCCGCTGCCTTGGTGTTACCAATGCGCTCCCACCAGGCGTGGATGCTGTAGCGCAGCAGTTCGGCGGAGCTGCCTTCAAAGGTGTCAAATTCGGCGTTCCACGCATCAAACTTGCCCGAAATATTTTCGCGCACCACTGCCTTGAACAGTTCTTCCTTGCTGGAAAAGTAGAGGAACAGGGTGCCTTTGGAGACGCCCGCCCGTTTGGCCACTTCTTCGGCGCGGGTGGCGGCAAAACCCTTTTCCACAAACAGCTCCAGCGCGGCAGCCAGCAACTCGCCCGGACGGGCGTCCTTGCGGCGTTCGCGTTTGGCCGGCACGGTGGCGGCAATCTCAGAGATGGAACAGGAAGTAGACATAACGTTAATGACTAAGTGGTTATTAGTTTACCGTACAGGCCATAATAGGGTCAAGCGCGAACTGATGAACTGAAAGAAGCGAGGGACGAACCGTCAAAAACAGATGGTGAACAGTGGGTCATGTCTGGCATTTTGTCGCTTCGTTGACTAGGATCAAAACTAGGCAATGGGCGTCGACGTATCGTTCGACCCACCGTGAAAGCTTCATAGTGTCGCTCGCGCCGAAAGCACCACCCGCATGCACCCCACACCTTCCAGCGCTGCTACGGTAGCGCCCATTGCTTCGTCCATTTCGCCCCCTGCCGCCATGGAACTGGTCTGTCCCGCCGGTAGTCTGCCCGCGCTGAAAGCTGCCGTGGACAACGGCGCCAGTTGCGTTTACCTGGGCCTGCGCGACGCCACCAATGCCCGCAACTTTGCCGGTCTGAACTTTGACGAAGCCGCCATCGCCACCGGTATTGCCTATGCCCATGCGCGGGGTTGCAAGGTATTCATGGCGCTTAACACGTACCCGCAAGCGGCCAACCCCTCGCTGTGGCAGTCGGCGGTGGACAAGGCGGTGGATTTGGGCGTGGATGCCGTGATCCTGGCTGACCCCGGCCTGATGCAGTATGCCGCCACGCACCACCCGAAGCTGCGTCTGCATCTGTCGGTTCAGGGATCGGCCACCAATTTTGACGCCATCAATTTCTACCGCGAGCAATTTGGCATCGTGCGCGCCGTGCTGCCGCGCGTGCTGTCGCTGACCCAGGTGCAGCAGGTGATTGAAAAGACGCCGGTGGAGATCGAGGTTTTTGGCTTTGGCAGCCTGTGCGTGATGGTGGAGGGGCGTTGTGCACTTTCCAGCTACGTCACTGGCGAGTCGCCCAACACGCATGGTGTGTGCTCGCCACCCAAGGCCGTGCGCTGGGAGGAAACACCCCAAGGCCGAGAGTCGCGCCTGAACGGTGTGCTGATTGACCGCTACGCCCCGGGGGAAAATGCTGGTTACCCCACGCTGTGCAAGGGCCGCTTCGATGTGGGCTCCGATGAAAACTATTACGCCATCGAAGAGCCCACCAGCTTGAACACGCTGGAATTGCTGCCGCAACTCCTCAAGATGGGTGTCAAGGCTATCAAGATTGAAGGGCGCCAACGCAGCCCGGCGTATGTGGCCCAGGTCACCAAGGTCTGGCGCGAAGCCATGGACCATTGCCATTCCAACCCGCACCGCTATGCACCCAAGCCCATCTGGATGAGTGGGCTGGACCAAATCGCCGAAGGGCAGCAACACACTTTGGGCGCGTACCATCGGCCTTGGAAGTAAGAACCATGAAAATTTCAATCGGTCCGTTGCAGTATTACTGGCAGCGTGACGTCGTCTTCAATTTCTACGAAGCTATGGGCCAAACCGCGGTGGACGTGGTGTACCTGGGCGAGGCCGTGTGCTCACGCCGACATGAGCTGCGTCTGGCCGACTGGCTGGACATTGCCGCACTTTTGAAGAAGGCCGGCAAGGAAGTGGTGCTGTCCACCCAGGTGCTGCTGGAATCCGGTGCCGAAGTGGGCACCATGCACAAGATCACCGGCAACGGCGAATTTGCGGTGGAAGCCAATGACATGGGCGCGGTGCAATGCCTGAATGGCAAAGGCCCGTTCGTGGCTGGCCCGCACCTCAACATCTACAACCTGCCCACCTTACAGTGGATGGCCGGGCTGGGCGCCAACCGCTGGGTGATTCCGCTGGAAATGAAACGCAGCGATTTGGCCGTGATCCAAGCCGATCGCCCTGCGGGTCTGGAAACCGAAGTATTCGCCTATGGCCGCATGCCGCTGGCTTTCTCGGCGCGCTGCTTTACCGCGCGCCAGCGCAACCTGCCCAAAGACGATTGCCGATTCAGTTGCCTGGATCATCCCGATGGTCTGATGCTCAAGACCCGTGAGCACGAAGGCTTTTTGGTGCTGAACGGCACGCAGACGCAATCGGCCAAGGTCTACAACCTGGTGGATGCGCTGGATGACATGCGGAGCTTGGGTGTGGACGTGGTCCGCTTAAGCCCACAGTCGCAAAATATGGCCGACGTGGTGGCAGTGTTTGACGCCGCACGCAAGCACACCTTGTCGCCGCAGGACGCATTGGCGCGTTTGCAGCCGCTGATGCCCTTTGAAGGCTGCAATGGTTACTGGCATGGTCAGCCGGGGCTCGATCAAGTACACAGCGACACATTGGCCGAACAGGACTAGCCTGCATGTATTACGGCGAGCGCTTCAACAGCATCAGCCACCTCGTTGGGGCCGGTTTGGCCGTGCTGGGTTCGGTACTGTTGATAGTGCCGGCGGCACGCCTGGGCGACCCGTGGAAGATTGTCAGCTTCAGCATTTATGGCGCCATGTTGATTGCGCTGTATGTTGCCAGCACCCTGTACCACAGCGTGCGTGGCCGGGCCAAGGTCATTCTGCAGAAGTTCGACCATTGCTCCATCTACCTGCTGATTGCCGGAAGCTACACACCGTTTGCGTTGGTGTCGCTGCGCGGTGTCTGGGGCTGGTCCTTGTTGGGCGCTGTTTGGACCCTGGCGTTGGTGGGTATCCTGCAGGAAATCTGGTTTGCCAAAGGTGCGCGCGTGCTCTCGCTGGTGATTTATCTGCTCATGGGCTGGTTGGCCCTGGTGGCCATCGTTCCCTTGTGGACGGCACTCTCGCCCGCTGGCTTTGCCTGGCTGGCGGCGGGTGGCCTGTTCTACACCGTGGGCATTATTTTTTATGTGGCCGATCAGCGCGTGCGCCACGGCCACGGCGTGTGGCACCTGTTTGTGCTGGGTGGCAGCAGCTGCCATTTTTTCACTGTTCTGTTTTTTGTTGCCTGAGGTTTGTAGTGCCATGAACCCATCGTCTCCCGCCTTTGTGCTGCCCGACCCAGTAGGTTCGGTTTTGTCACGCCTGCCCGCCTACCCGGGGTCGTTCCTGCTGGTCACGGCGCTGAACAAGGTGCTGGCCAAGCAGCTGCCCGCCGACGTGCGCCAGTACCTCTTGGGTAAAAAGCTGCGCATCCATGTGACCGATGCCCGCCTCACTTTTGACTTCACCTGCACCGGTACGCGTTTTGTGGCCAGCCATCGGCAAGACAGTACCGACCTGACCATCAGCGCCAACGCCCAAGATTTTTTGCGACTGGCGCAGCGCCAGGAAGACCCCGACACCCTGTTTTTCAACCGCCGCTTGTCCATGGAAGGAGATACCGAACTGGGCCTGCTGGTCAAAAACGCACTGGATGCACTGGAGTTGCCTGTGTTGAACCTGCAGCAGTGGACACCCGACAAGGTGCTGGCCCGCTTCCTGCCAAAACGCAACCGCAACCAAACTTCCACAGCGGGGCATGGGGGCTGAGGTGACAAACGGGCAAAGCGGTAGCCCGGGGCGCCGCGACATCAAAGCCAACTGGCACTGACTTGCAGGCATGAACCCATGAGCTACCACGACCTGCGCGATTTCATTGCGCAACTAGAGCAGGGCGGGGATTTGCGCCGAATCCAAGCGCCGGTCTCGACCCATCTGGAAATGACTGCGCTTTGCGACCGCGTGCTGCGCGCCCACGGTCCGGCCATCCTGTTTGAGAACGTCACCGGCCACAGCATGCCGGTGCTGGGCAACCTGTTTGGCACACCCGAACGCGTGGCCCGCGCCATGGGCGTGGAGTCGCTAAGCGGGTTGCGCCCCTTCGGTGAGTTGCTGGCTTCGCTGAAGGAGCCGGAGGCGCCCAAGGGTTTCAAGGAAATGGTGGGCATGCGCAGCCTGCTCAAGACACTGTGGAACATGGCACCCAAAGAGTTGCGTTCCGCACCCTGCCAGGAGGTGGTGTGGGAGGGCAATGATGTCGAACTGGCGCGCCTGCCGATCCAGCACTGCTGGCCTGGCGACGTGGCGCCGCTCATCACCTGGGGTCTGGTCATCACCAAGGGGCCGCACAAGGAACGCCAGAACCTGGGCATCTACCGCCAGCAGGTGTTGAACCGCAACCAGGTCATCATGCGCTGGCTGGCGCACCGGGGTGGCGCGCTGGATTTTCGGGAACACGGCCAGTTGCACCCCGGTCAGCCCTATCCGGTGGCCGTAGCCATTGGGGCCGACCCGGCCACCATTTTGGGCGCTGTCACGCCCGTGCCTGACAGCCTGTCCGAATACCAGTTTGCCGGTCTGTTGCGCGGTGCCCGCACCGAACTGGTCAAGGCCATGGGCAGCGAGCTGCGGGTGCCCGCCAGTGCCGAGATCGTGCTCGAAGGCCATATCTACCCCGATGCCACCCACCCCAGTGGCTATCAGCACGCGCTGGAAGGCCCCTATGGCGACCACACCGGCTACTACAACGAACAAGCCGAGTTCCCGGTGTTCACCATTGACCGTATCACCCTGCGCAAAGACCCGATTTACCACTCCACCTACACCGGCAAGCCGCCCGATGAACCCGCCGTGCTGGGCATGGCCTTGAACGAGTTGTTTGTGCCCCTGCTGCAGCGCCAGTTCCCCGAGATTACCGACTTCTATTTGCCACCCGAAGGCTGTAGTTACCGCATGGCCCTGGTGCAGATCAAAAAGGCCTACCCAGGCCATGCCCGGCGTGTGATGATGGGTGTTTGGAGCCACCTGAGCCAGTTCATGTACACCAAGTTCATCGTGGTGGTGGACGAAGATGTGAACGTGCGCGACTGGAAAGAAGTGATCTGGGCCCTGACCACCCGCGTGGACCCGGTGCGCGACACCATGATGGTAGAGAACACCCCCATCGACTACCTGGACTTTGCCTCGCCCGTGAGCGGCCTGGGCAGCAAGATGGGGCTGGACGCCACCAACAAATGGCCGGGTGAGACCCAACGTGAATGGGGCCGGACCATGGCCATGGATGCCGAGGTGCAGCAGCGCATGGACGGCTTATTTGAATCGTTGGGGTTGTGACCCGAGAGTTTCTTGAATACTATTAAATTGATAGCTGTATACGCATATCTGACGAGGGCTAGAGGCTGATTTTTCTTATAACTATTTGGAAAATACTGTAATCAACTTCTACGACGCAAGATTGAAGATTACGTAAGGTCATACGCTAGGAGATGGCAGGGAAATCCTGCTTCCGATAAGATTCACTGGATTTACCTGTTATGCCACCGGGTGGCCGCTACGCCAGCGGTTCACCCAGCCGTTTTCCCCCATTGCTCCCCATGACCAAAGCGCCGCAGCCATCCAAAGTCATTCCCATCAAGCCCGTTCCAGCTGAATCCGATAGTGGCGGTTTCATGGGTGCCTACGAAAAACAGGTGCGTATCTACCCGCGTTCGGTCAAGGGCTGGTTTGCCAACTGGCGCTGGGTCATGGTGTGGGTAACACAAATCGTGTTCTACGGCATGCCCTGGTTGCAGTGGAACGGCCGTGCTGCGGTGCTGTTTGATCTGAACGAGCGGCGCTTTTATATTTTCAGTCTGGTACTGCATCCACAAGACCTGATCTATCTGACCGCATTGTTGGTCATTGCCGCTCTGGCGCTGTTTTTCTTTACTGCTGTGGCTGGACGGCTGTGGTGCGGCTACGCGTGCCCGCAGACGGTGTACACCGAAATTTTCATGTGGTTCGAACATCGCATCGAAGGCGACCGCCTGGCGCGCATGCGCCTGGACGCTGCACCCTGGAGCCTGAACAAGTTGTTGCGCAAGGGCGGCAAGCAACTGGCTTGGATCAGTTTTGCCCTGTTGACGGGGTTTAGTTTTGTTGGCTATTTCACGCCCATACGCCATTTGGGCATGGAGCTGGTGCAGTGGACGTTTTCGCCTTGGGAGTGGTTTTGGGTGCTGTTTTACGCCGTGGCCACCTACGGCAATGCTGGCTATATGCGCGAGCAAATCTGCAAGTACATGTGCCCCTATGCCCGCTTCCAGAGCGCACTGATCGACATGGACTCGCTGGTGATTGCCTATGACACCGAACGCGGTGAGTCGCGCGGGTCGCGTCCGCGTACGGCAGATCCGAAAGTGTTGGGGTTGGGCGACTGCATTGACTGCACACTGTGTGTGCAGGTTTGCCCCACAGGCATCGACATTCGCAACGGCCTGCAGAATGAGTGCATTGCCTGCGCGGCCTGTATTGACGTCTGTGACGACGTAATGGACAAGATGGGCTACGCCAAGGGGTTGATCCGCTACTCATCGGGTGCGGGCATCGAGCAGCATTTGACGACGCGGCAAATGGTGAGCCGTGTTTGGCGGCCACGCGTCATGATTTATGCCGCCTTGCTGGTGGCCACCAGTTCCATTTTTGTGGTCAGTTTGTCGCGGCGTCAGGGCTTCTCGGCGGATGTCATCAAAGACCGTGGCGCCCAAGCGCGCATTGTGGATCAGGGTTTTATTGAAAACGTCTACCGCCTGCAGGTCATGAATGGCACCGAGGAAGCACAGACGTATTCCGTCAGCGTGTCCGGCCTGCCAAGCTTGGCCCTCGCCACGCCGGCCACACTGAGTGTTGCAGCCACCGGCATTGGCATGATTCCCGTGCGCTTGACGCTGCCTCCTACCGTGGAGGCCACCTACCAGGGGCGATCCAACCCCATCAAGTTCGAAATCACGACGGTGCAAGACGGTCAGACCCGCGTGGCCCGCGAGAAGTCAACTTTCTTTGTGCCACGCTGACCCTGCTTGACGTTGGTCATGTTGTCACCTGTGTTCTGACACGGCGTTCGCGTGGCAAGGACAATGGGCACATGGACTTTGCACACTCTCCCCGCGCACAAGACCTGCGCCAGCGCCTTGAGGCGTTCATGCAGCGCTACGTGCTGCCTTACAACCCGGCTTGGCACGCTAGCGTGCAGGCGGGTGTCTACCCGCCGCCTTTTCTGGAAGACTTGAAGACCCTGGCGCGGGAAGAGGGCCTGTGGAATTTGTTTTTGCCCGCGCTGCGCTCCGATGAGCCTGGCACCCGCCTGTGCAATCTGGACTACGCCCCGCTGGCTGAGGTGATGGGTCGCGTGCACTGGGCGCCTGAGGTGTTCAATTGCAGCGCTCCCGACACCGGCAACATGGAGTTGCTGCACCGTTTTGCCAACCCCGCGCAGCGTACTCAATGGCTGGAGCCGTTGTTGAACGGCCAGATGCGTTCGGCCTTTGCCATGTCCGAGCCTGATGTGGCCTCCAGTGACCCCACCAATCTGCAAACCACTGTTCGCCGTGAGGGTGATCAACTGGTGCTCAATGGCCGCAAGTGGTTTATCACCGGCGTGGCCCATCCGCAATGCAAGCTGCTGATTGTGATGTGTCGTAACAGCGCAGACGCAGACGGTGCAGAGGGGGCAGAGGCTGGCGTGCACCACCAGCACAGCATGGTGCTGGTCCCGTTGGACACGCCTGGCGTACAGGTGGTGCGCAACATTTCGGTGGTGCATCACCATTCGCCCGAAGGGCATTGCGAAATTGTGCTGCGCGATGTGCGCGTGAGCGCCGATTGCTTGCTTGGCGATTGGGGCGCTGGCTTTAGGATGGCGCAGGCGCGTCTGGGGCCTGGGCGTGTGCACCATTGCATGCGTGCCATTGGCCAGTGCGAACTGGCGCTGGAATTGGCTACCGAACGCACGCTGGAACGCCAGGTTTTTGGCAAATACCTGTCAGATTTTTCCAATGTGCAGGACTGGATTGCCGAGTCGCGCATGGAGATCGATCAAGCCCGCCTGTTGGTGTTGCAGGTGGCCTGGATGCTGGACCAGGTCCCCGGGGTGATTGAGCCTGGTGCGTTGCGGGCCCAGATAGCCGCCATCAAGGTGGTGGCCGCGCGGCTGCAATCCCGTGTGGTGGACCGTGCTATGCAGGTCTTTGGTGCCATGGGTCTGTCACCCGATACGCCACTGGCCTTCTTCTGGACATGGGGCCGGGCACTGCATTTGATGGATGGCCCCGATGAGGTGCATTTGCGTACGGTTGCACGCCATGAACTGGCCCAGGGTCGCGCGCGCGGCGGCTCCACAGCTGCCTATTTCACGACGCCCGAACAGTTGAACGCACCGGCGCGGATTCGTTAGCCGCGGCGGTGGGTTGAACCGGCTGCAATTGGTGCTCTTTGTGGCGGGCCCGACGATTTTTATCGGTTGGGAAGCTGTCAAGCGCGTCAGCGCGGGTCTGGCGTTTTTCCTCAAAAATGGCATCCAGCGTGTTGCGTGCTGTGTACTCTTCCTGCAAGCGTGCGTACGCGCTGGTGTCCACCGCCGGCTCACGTAGAAATTCGGCGCGCAAGGCGGCTGGATCCGGCAGCTGTTTGGGGTCCACCAGCCGATAGGGAATGTCCAACTGAGTGAGCACGTTGTACTTCGTGTCCTGGCTGGCTTGTGTTGGCCACTTGTCATTTTCCACATCCACACAGCCCAACACCCTGCCGTCAACGGACAGCACGGTAAAAGTGCAGTAAATGCCATTGAGCCGCTTGAACCAGTGGGCGGCGTCAGGTCCGGTGCCAGGGTGGGTGAATCGCGCCAGCGGAACTTTGGGCGCGATCTGCTGTTCAGGCATGGTGTGGGCGAGCCAGGCCCAGGTTCGTCTTTCGCCAAAACTGGTCAGTGGGCGAGCCGTCACAGGCCACACGTCGGGCGCTTCCTTCGGCTGGCGACGCTTGGCAGTCAAGGCATACACCGCACCCGCAGCTGCGCTGGCCCCCACCAGGAAGGCAACCAGAATCCATGCCATTTGCATCTGTTTCCCTTTGCTTGCACGTCCGTGCGTCGCTGTGCCGTTGTACTAGCGGGTGAGTCTAGCGACAAGTCATGGTCAAAGCATCCCACAAACGGGTGAAAGCGCAAAGATACCCGATAAGCGGCGATTGCGTTGCGGTGCGATACTGGGTTAACAAGTGTATCCATTGAAGGAGGTTTCATGACTGGTTCACCTCAATCCCCGCAAACCATCACCCTGGGGGGGGGCTGCTTCTGGTGCACAGAGGCTGTATATGTGCAGGTGCGCGGCGTGCTGGATGTAGAGTCTGGCTTCAGCAACGGGCAATCACAAAACCCCAGTTACGAAGACGTATGTACCGGCGCCACAGGCCATAACGAGGTAGTCAAGCTGGTCTATGACCCGGCGCAAATTTCCACGCGCGAGGTACTGGAGATTTTCTTTGTCATCCACGATCCGACCACACTCAACCGCCAGGGCAATGACACCGGCACGCAATACCGTAGCGGCATTTACTTCTCGACGCCTGAGCAGCAGGCTGTGGCTAAAGAAGTGATCGCCGAGATGGCCGCCAGCGGCACATATAGCCAGGCGATCGTGACGGAAGTGCTGCCAGTATCCAACTACTGGCCAGCCGAGGACTACCACCAGGACTTCTTCGCCCGCAACCCGGACCAGGGCTACTGTATGGCCGTGGCAGCGCCCAAGGTGGCCAAGTTTCGCAAGACGTTTTTACGCCTGCAAAAAGACTGAACACTTGACGAAGGCCATGTCCGACAGCGCGCTTCGGCAGGCGCGTCTGCCAGAAACGCTCAGTATTTTGAGACGTAAAGCGGATACAGTGTCAATTCTTCACGTTTCATGCGGGTGCTGACAACACTACCGATTTGATCGAGTTCCCCGGAAAATGACGACAGATCGGCATCGGAACTCTTTTCAATCTCCTTGTATTTTTCAAGAAAATCCAGGACGTTTTTTCCAATGCCATCCATTTCCTTGCGAAATGATCGAACTAGCGCCGAATTGATTTCATCCCCCGCCATCTGCTGCTGCAAATAGATGTACAGACGCATGTTCTCAGTGAGTAGGTGATTGCGAACGAGCGCACCGAATTCCTTCAAATTACCGGAGACCGTCGCAAGGTCGCGGTGGGTGAAGCTCTCTTTGATGCTGTCGTAAAGCTGGAACAACCGACGGTGATCTCCGATCAGATCTTTGATCAATTCCGGGTAGAACTGAATCCCCCCAGATTGTGTCGGCGCGGGCGCAGGCGCAGGCGCAGCAGCTGGTGCAGATTTTTTTTCTTCCTTCTTCTTAAAAAAATCAAACATGCAAATCTTCTCCTCTTTTGCGACTGAAGCCACTACTACCCTGCTAGTAGGTTTGTTATCTTATCCCAAGCGAACTGCGTCATTTGACTGAATTTTCCCATTGCCGAAACTTGTCGCCTTTTTGGGAAATGCACAATAAAGGCGGTATTTTTTTCACCAAATTGACGTACTGTTTGACGGTAATCAAGGCGATGAATTGCGTGGTGGTGTTCCACCTCTGCTTTATCCTCGCAGTGGGTATTGTTCTGATTGGCTTCACCTCCCACAACAATCCACCACGACGCGGCGTGGAGGCTGGCACACTTTTTCGCGTTAAGGTGCGTCTAGGTACCCGCTTTGGGTCGATTCCGTTATGGACATGGCGTGCGCCAACTTGCGCGAGAGGCGTGTTCCCCAAAAGCCCATCTTGGCCTTGGGGCCGACAAAGCAATAGTCGTCACCCCGCTGTACCGCTTTGACTACCCCATTGGCCACCACATCGGGCGTGCACCCGTGGGTGCGGTAGTACTCCTGTTGCTGCAGCAACTGGCGCTGGGTGATGTTGGTTCCCACCGTCTTGCCTGCCAGCAGTGGCGTGTTGATGATGCCGGGGCAGACGCGCGTAATGCCCACCGGGCTGCGCTCGGCCGCCAGCTCCATTGCCAGCACATCACTCAGACCCAGCACCGCGTGCTTGCTGGCGGTGTAGGCGGTGATGTTGGGCGCGCCCAGAAAGCTGGCGAGTGATCCGATGTTGACAATGCGGCGCGCTCCGCCAGCCGCTTTCATGGCCGGCAAAAATGCGCGGCACATCAAAACGATGCCCATGAGGTTGACTTGGAACATGCGTTGCCACATCTCCAATGACGTTTCCATAAAACCGCCGAGATAGTAAATGCCAGCGTTATTCACCAATACATCCAATGCACCCACATCGCTTTGCACACGTGTGGCGCAGGCGCTGACAGATGCTTCATTGGAGACGTCACATACGTACGTCAGGCAACTGGGCGCCCCAGCGGCCAGCACCAACTGGCGGGCGGCTTCCAGTGCGGCCTCGTTCAGGTCGGTGATGATGACGCGGGCGCCTTGTTTGGCAAACGACTGCGCACACGACAGGCCAATGCCCGATGCCGCGCCGGTGATGAGAACCACTTTACCGTGGAGAGTTGGGAGTGCAGACATGGTTTAGTGCGCCTTATTGGGGTTGTTGAGTTTGTTGAGTTTGTTGAAGTTTTTAATGTGTTGGGCTTGGTGCTCGGGAATGAGCGATTCCGTGCTGGCCTTGTCTGGCTGCAGACAGAAGAAGGCGGGCATCTGGTCTTCATGAGCATAGGCCGGTAAATTGGAGTTGGATGCGCACACCTTGCCGTCTTGGGTGAATTCAAAATCGCGGAACCAGATCACGCGGTGCGGCATGTGGTACATGACAAACTTTTTGTCTTTGGGGATGTAGCGGGTGATGCGGTCCGAGTTGTTGGTGGCAATCCACACGTCACCATGCTTGTCCACGTTCAGCGCGTAGGGCAGCTCAAACTCGTTGGCCGCCAACAGGGGCAAGGCGGTGCTTTCAAACTGCTGGGTGGAGGGGTCAAAACGCATCAGGTAACCCTCGTCAAAAGACGGAATCCACAAAATGCCGTTGCTATCAAAGCGCATGCGGCGCGGGCCTTTGTGGGGCACGTCGTATTCGGTCACCTGCAAGGTCTTGGGATCGATATGGCCGATTTTGTTGGCCAGCAGTTTGGAATACCAAATGCCGCCATCCTTGGGGTTGATGTCGATGCCATACGGCCAGTTCATGATGTCGCGCCCGCCGTTGAGCCACTTGTGGTGCGACAGCGCCAGGTGCAAATTGCCCTTGGGCCACAGCCCTGCGATTTTGAGCATGAGCCCAAAGAAGTAATCGGTAATGCCGCGCATCACACCGTTGTGCGGCAGAGCCACCTCGGTGAACTTCCCGGTGTGCGTGTCAAACTTGAGCACCATATTAGAGGCCAGCATGGTGAACCACAGGTTCTCGTCATTGTCGGCACGGATGGTGTGCGAATACAAGCCCTTGTGCCACAAAAATCCGCGTGGAATGGGGTACAGCTTCCACTCCTTGGTGGCCGGCTGGAACATGAGTAAGTTCGACGAGAGCGCGCCGGTAAAGAAAACGCGTCCGTCTGAAATCTGCACGCCGCTGTGTGGGCCGTGCTTGCCGGTGAAGATGCCAATGGGCAGCTCAATGCCGTGAAAGTTGCCGCCTTCTTTTTCGTCGGTCACCGGCATTTTGTAGATGTCAATTTTTCCGCTCGGGCGGTCCAAAATGTGGACCTCGTCGCGGCCTTCGTCGATGCCCATCAGCTTGTCGTCACTCAAAACAATGGTGTCGTGCAAGAAAGACATGGGTGTTGCGGCATGCCATTCTTCAATGCGCGCTTTGGATTGCTCTGGCGAGAAATCATTCACCTGAATGGCCTTGACTGGTTTGCCGGTAAAACCGTCGTTCAGCAATTGGGTGATGCTTTGGGTTTCACGCCAAGTCAGCAGCGCGGTGTAGCCTTCCATGCGGCGCACCACCTTGCTCCACTCCTTTTCGTCACGCGGGCGGCGCGTCAGCGAATTGCCTTGTTGGTGGCAATAGCCACATTGCGAGATAAAGGTCTTTTTGAGTTTGTCGTCGCCAAAGGGCAGCACGGCGTTGTGGGCCGACGCGGGCAAAGTGTCCGACAGTTCTTCAATCGACATGATTTTTTCCACACCAAAATCGAGTTTTAGGTTTTGCTTCTCGGTCAGGTTCACGTCTTTGGTCATGTCCCTGAAATACGGTGTGCGCACCCGTACCGCCAGCTTTCCGGTAAAGCTGGTGTCGATGGCGTAACGACCGCCTGCGTCGGTGTAGACCGTTTCTTTGCGATTTTTTTCGGTGTTCCAAACGGTGACCATGGCGCCGGCAATCGGCTTGCCTTCTACGGTGCCAACGCTGCCGTTCAGGTGCGCGCCGGCGTGGCTGAGCGCGCTTGCGCCAAGTAGCAGGGCGGTAAGCGCAAGTTGGGTGATGGCTTTTTTCATCATGCGTGCCTGCCCGTTAACCGAAGTAATAGAAGTAAGCGTGTCCCGCCGCCATAACGACGGTTGACACAACGGCGGACAGAGCGACATTGCGTGCCACTGCTTTAGCGATTGCCATGGGTTTGCCTCCGGAGGGTGCGACAGCCCGTGTGTTTGCAAGTGCGTCTCGCTGGTTAGATGCAGGAGAGTCCAGCACCGTCTTCAAGCCGACCAAGGCACCCGAAATCTTTTTGTGCAGTGCATGCCGCAGCACGCCCCCCAGGCCGGGTATGCGCGAGCGAAAACGCACTTGCCAGTGCACGCGTGTACCCGCTTGGCCATTGACTGTGCAGGGCTCCACCGCAACTTCGGCGGTGTAGCAGCGCACCGGCAGGCCCTTGATCACACGGTAGCGGTACGACGTGTTGGGCACAAAGTGGGTCACTTCTTCGTGAATCTCGCCCAACGGGCCACGGATGCCCCGTACCGCACCGCGTCCGTTGGCGGCAGTGTCACCCGCACGCAGCAAGCGTGAAGCGCCCAAGCCCGACCAGTTGCCCAGGTGGGCATGGTCGCTCACCCGGTTAAAAACCGATGCGATGGGCGCGGCAATTTCGGTAGTCACCACAAACTGCTGGTTGTCGGCCTGCGGGCGTTGCTGGATAGGTGAGGGCAGAAAGCCAAACAGGCGGTGCCCCAGCTTCCAGCGTGCCCACATGAACTCAAACGAGAAACCCAGCGGGTCTTGCACATATACGCAGCCCGCCACTCCCATCTGAATGTGGGGGCAGTTGGGCGTCGCCCCGGCCGCCAGCGCGCGCCGGCGCATGGACCGCAGGCCTGCCGGGCCACTGGGGTCACCAAAGGCTACGTTAAGAATGCGCTGGTCGCACAGGCGGTAGCCGGTGGGGAAGGGTTGGCCTAGCGGATCGTGGTACTGCACTGCTTCGAGCAGCATGGTTTCGTTGCCGCTGCCGCCCATGAACACGCGCCGTGTGCAGCGTGCACCTTCCAAATTCCAGATCGCTTCCTGTGCATCGTCGTGCAGGGCAATATCGATCACGCGCATGCCCAAACCGTGGGTTAAGAAGGCCGTTGTTTTTTCCAGATCCGGGGTGGACAAGGTGACGCAGCGAATGGCCACCGGGCAATCCATACGGCTGCCCGTGCGACCTACGTCGCCTCCCCCGGCCAATGGATCGGCTTCCATGATCTCTACGTACACGCCATCCGGGTTGCGCACGCACGCACGGCGCTGGCCCAACGCACCCATGGGTGGCGCAAGGGCGGTGCTGCCCTGGGCCGCCAGGCTTGCCAGTGCCGCGTCAAAATCGGTCACCCAAACGCCGCAGCGGCTGTAGCCCAGGTCACAGGCGCGGTAGTCGGAGGGCATCAGCGCCGAGTGGGGTGACTCATACTGAAACATCTCAAGCTGCGCCCACGCGCTGCGCCCCACCAAGCACCAGCAGGTCATGGCCAAGCCGCGAATGCTCTGGATCATGCCGGTTACCGGGCCACGAAACAGCATGCGGTTGCCCCCCGCCGGCAAAAACCCCAGCCCTTCGCGCCACCAGGCATCGGTGCGCCGCAGGTCAAGCACGGCAAAGGCAATTTGGTTCAGTGGTATGGGTGCTTGCATGGTAGTGGGCGCTTTGATAAGTCGAATTTTGATAAATATCCACTGGCCTTGAGTTAACATTTCGTCTCAACATGCAAGCCAAACCCCAAGTCTTCATTCGCGCACGGGCCATGACTGGGCTGCAACCGCTGGTGCATTCGCTGGGGGGTGACGTGGTGGCGTTGATGGGCAAGTTCAATCTGGACGCCGCCTTGTTGGAGCAACCCGATGCTGTACTGCCGCTGGACCGGCTCTCCGCACTCATGGAAGACGCGGCGGTGACTCTGGATTGCCCCGACTTTGGGCTGCGTCTTTCCACCTACCAGGACATCGGGGTGTTGGGCTCTCTGGCCTTTATTGCGCTGTACGCGCACACGGTGGGCGACGCTATTGAGGGCATTGCCCGCCACCTGCCGTACCACAGCCCTGGCCTCAGCCTGAAGCTGATCAACGACGACGCATCGGGCCTATCGCATGCCTGCTATGCGCTGCACAGTATTGACCCCACGCATACGCAGATTGTGGAGCTGTCTTACGGGGTGGCGTACCAATTCATGAAGTCGATTCTGGGCGAGAATGCCCAGTCGGTGACCGTGCATTTGCGCCATGCGCCGATCTCTGCGCGGCAGCGCTACCGCCGCTATTTCAATTACGGGCTGCAATTTTCCCAGCCCCGCGACGCACTGGTCTTTCCGCATGCCATGCTGGGCCATGTGGTGGATGCAACCCACGGTGACCTTTATGCGGCGGCGGCCCAGTTTGTTAGCCACACCATGCGCCGTTTCCCGCTGGACATCGGCCTGCAGGTCGAAACACTGGTCGATCGCCAGCTGGCCAACGGCGGCGGTAATGTGGTTCGTATTGCGGGCCAACTCAACCTGTCGCGCAGCACCCTGCACCGGCGTCTGGCGCAGCAAAACCTGAGTTTCGAGGGCATTGTCGATTCGGTGCGCCGACGGCGTGCCGAGGAGTACCTGGGATTGCATTCAGTGCCACTGCACCAACTGGCTGCGCTATTGGGGTACACCAATGGTGTGTCGTTGCATCGTTCCTGCTTGCGGTGGTTTGGAGAACCTCCTTCGTTGATGCGAATGCGAAGGTGCAAGGACACTGCCCAAGAGTAGCTCTGCACGTTGTTGCTGTTTGGATGTCCACAAAGCGCTCGCGATTTGAGAGCGGGTCAAGCCCAACGGACGAGGGCTGGTAGCCGATTCTGGCTGTGAGAGAATCTGCCCCACAATGAAACCTGCGCACCATATCAGGAGCATCGTTTTGGGCATGGCGCTCTTGGGCATCGCCATGGGCAGTGCTGCCCTGTCGCTTGGGCGTGCTCAAGGGCTGGCGCTGGTCGGCCAACCGTTGGACCTTCGCATTCAAGTGCAGTTTGACAACGGCGAAGACCTGCAGGCCGCTTGCCTGACTGCCGAGGTGTTCTATGGCGACAGCCAGGTGGACCCTTCGCGCGTATCCGTGGCGTTGGACGCCACCACCGCCGACCCTGCGTCTCGCTCGGCCCCGGTGCGGGTTAGGGCTGCCGCTGCTGTGAATGAACCCGTGGTCACCGTTCAGCTGCGTTCGGGTTGCCAGATCCGGTCTTCCAAACGTTACACGCTGCTGGCTGATTTGCCAACCAAGGTGGTCGAAGCGCCCGAGCGCACGCCTAGCCGTTCGCTGGCTCCTGTGGCGGCAGCGGATGTGTCACGATCAGGTGGTCTGGTCAGTTTGCAGAAGCCAGTGCCGCAGGGCGATGCGCCTGCCGCTCTGCGTTCGGATACGCCGCGCAAAGCAAAGACCGCCCCACTAGTGGCACCGACAGTGGCTGCGCAGCCACCAGCCCCGGCGCGCACGCCCAAGTCAACCAAGACCCGCGCACGGGCACACCTCAAGCTCGACGCGTTGGACCTGTTGATGGAGCGCGATCCGGTGTTGCGGGCCACGGATGAACTGCTCAGCGCGCCCCAAGAAGGTGGCTCGCAACGGGCAGAAGCCGCCGCCTTGTGGCGTGCGCTCAACGCGACGCCCGAGCAGATCTTGCGTGAGGAAGTGCAAGCCCAGCGTGTTGCAGTAGAGCTGAAGTCGCTATATACCACTACCAATGCCAACCAGAAGGGGCTGATGGAACTGGTTGCCAAGGTTGAGCGTGCCGACTCCGAACGCTATGCCAACGGTCTCGTCTATTCACTGCTGGCCCTGTGCGCGATCGGCTTGGTGGCGTTGCTCTGGGTGTGGCAGCATATGCGCAGCATGGTTCCTGCGCCGGACTGGAAACAGAGTATGGACGCTGGCGATAGCCTGATGGTGGAGCTCTTGCACGCGAACTCTTCCAGGACGCCCACAAAGCCGCCTGCAGCCAAGGTGACCACCAAAGCGGCCCGTACAGCGGTGCCCTCAGCGCCGATGCCACTGACCGAGGTGGACGTTGACTTGGGTCAAATCAACCCATCCTGGAACAAGGATCTGCTCACGCGCCATTTTGTTGACCCCTGGGCTACGCCAGCCAGTGCCGCACCATCAGCTTGGCGCACGCTGGAGGTTCCCACGCTGCCTAACGCAGAAGGGGCGATTGATTTTTCTGCCAGCGTGTCCCCAGTACAGCGCACTATGGATACCGAAGAGCTGGAAGACATCCGCCAGCAGGCTGAGTTCTTTGTCTCGCTGGGGCGGCAGGAAAAGGCCGTCGACATTCTGATCACACGCGTGGCCCAGTGCGGCGAATCCAGCCCGTTGGTGTGCCTGGATTTGCTCAAACTCTACCATGCACTGGGGCGCGAGACGGAATACGATTTCATGCGCACAGAGTTCCACCACTGGTTCACCGGACGCATTCCCGAGTTTGCCGAATTTGGTAATGAAGGTCGCGCCCTGGAGCGTTACCCGCAGGTGATGGAGCGCATCGTCAATATGTGGCCTGGGACCAGTGTGCTGGCGTATATCGAAGACTGCCTGTACCAACACACTGGAGCACTGTCGGGGCAAGCTTTTGACCTGCAGGCATACCGTGATTTGCTGCTGCTGCACACGGTAGCCAAACGCATCATTCGCATGGCCGATGACAACGGTGCGCGTAACGCCCATGTTCCCGATATGGTGCGTATTCCGGCTCGGGGTGGCAACAACCCAACGCGCCCCGGCGGGTTGCGTGAAGACGATGACGATGGATCTGGTTTTCAGGTGGACATTAACACCAACTCTGCACCACTTGGGCCTATGAAGGTTCCACCTGCACCAGTGGTCGGCCCAGCAGAGCCAGAGGTTGTTGCATCGGTCCACGATAAGACCCACACGGACTTCAATTTCTTGAATTTGCGTTGAACCTGCGCTGGCCATGGTGGCCTTTATGCGGTGGGGTCCTTTCGTGCCAATTCGGGCGGCGGCAGCAATTCCTGCGCCATGGTGTGTTCCAGCGCGTCCAGCCGCGCCAGCAAGGCCTGGGCCTTGGTGCACAGTATCCCGTCGCTGGAATCCAGAACTTCAGTGGCCAGCTCGCGCGCCTCGGGCCACAGTTCAAGCGCCTCGGACTCCTCTGCCAGCGCGAACGTGATCGAGAAATCGGTTTCCGGCAAGAATGGCGGCTCTGGTTGGAGTTCAAGGTCGGGCTGGGGCATTGGCATCGGCATCGGTTCCAACAGGTTAACAGGCACAGGTTCGGGTTCGGGTTCGGCTGTGAAGTCAGGCTCTGGCGCGGGGACAGATGCAGGCACTGGCACTGCCAATTGCGCAGACGCCGGTTCCGGGTCGGGTTCCAAGTCGAGTTCCAGATCCAACACCATTTCTGGCTCGGCTCGGGTGATATCCACCACGGCGTGCGGCTTGGGTGTCGGACGGCTGGCTTCTTCGCGTTCGATTTCCTGCTGCTGCGTGCGGGCTTCGCGCTTATCTGCCAGAGATCTGCGTACGCGTACTACTTCGCCAGCGGCGGCCTCGGAATCAAATCCCATGTCGGGGTCGTTGCGTGCAAAGTAACTGTCCAGCACGTCATCGGCCAGCGTAGAGGCTGGCGCTGGTGGGGCATAAGCGGCAGTTTGTGTGGATAACGTGGCTGTCTTCGGTGTGGGCTGGTGAGCCTCTGCGCGGCGCGCAACAGTTTCGTTCAGCCGGGTCTGGGGTCGGTACCACAAGTACCACCACGCCAGCGCCAAGATCAGCCCGAGTGCGGCGGCCACGCCCACCACAGTGCCGTCCAGTCCCGACGGCAAGCCCGGAAATGCCGATTGCACGGTCTGCAGCGGGTTGGCAGGCTCGTGGGTTTGCAGCTGCTGAATGGACTTCTGGGTGGCCAGTGCCTGCAGTTTTAGAGCATGGATGTCTGATTCCAGCCGCTCCAAAGGCGCGCTCCCGCTCGCAACGGCAGTGGGTATCGGTGCGGGGCTGTCCGGCAGTGAAATGGGTGTGGGCAAGTTAAATTACCAAGCTTTGCGAGAGGGGCCACACGCAATGGCCCACTCCGCGCTGCGGCGAATGATAGTGCAGAATGCACCGTTTCCAACCTCTGTTGGCACCACAGCACTGAAGTTCTATGCCTTTAACGTCCGATATCCGCATCCGCAGCGTGCGTCCCTTGATCTCTCCCGCCATTTTGGAAGACGAACTGCCGCTGCCCGCTGCCGCTGAAACTTTCATCCAATCAGCCCGACAGCAGATTGCCCGCATCATCCTGGGCCAGGACGACCGGCTGTTGGCCGTGGTTGGCCCCTGCTCGGTGCACGACCCGGTGTCTGCTTTGGAATATGCCCGCAAGCTGGCGCCGCTGGCGACGCGTTTGTCCCCGGATTTGCTGGTGGTGATGCGGGTTTACTTTGAGAAACCGCGCACCGTGGTGGGCTGGAAGGGCCTGATCAACGACCCCGGCCTGGACGGCAGCTTCCAGATTAACCGTGGTCTGCGCCTGGCGCGCCAGTTGCTGCTGGATGTGACGGCACAAGGTCTGCCGATTGCCACAGAATTTTTGGATACCACCCTGGGCCAGTACTACGCTGACCTGGTTTCCTGGGGCGCCATTGGCGCGCGCACCACCGAGAGCCAGATCCACCGCGAGCTGGCCTCGGGCCTGTCCATGCCGGTGGGCTTCAAAAACCGCACGGATGGAGATTTGCAGGTGGCGGTGGACGCGATACTTTCGGCCCAGCATCCACATTGTTTTCCCTCACTCACGCACCAGGGCGCGCCCGCTGTGCTCACCACGGCGGGTAATCCGCACGGTCACCTGGTGCTGCGCGGTGGCAGCCGCAGTGGTCCCAACTTTGGCGCTGAACACGTGGCCCAGGCTGCTGCGTTGCTGCAGCAGGCTGGCGCACCCCAGGCGGTTCTGGTGGACTGTAGCCATGCCAACAGCGGCAAGCGCTTTGATCGCCAGCCCGAGGTGGCGCACGATGTGGCCGGGCAAGTGGCGGCCGGCCAGAGCGCCATCATTGGCGTCATGTTGGAGAGTCACCTGGTGGCAGGCACCCAAAGCGTCAAGCCCGGCCAGCCGCTGACCTATGGCCAGAGCATCACCGACGCCTGCCTGGCCTTTGACGATGTGGTGCCGGTGCTGGAAGACCTGGCGCAGGCAGTGCGCCAGCGTCGGCAAGGTTGAGATAAATCGAGATCACTATTAATTTTGTAGCTGGCTACGTATATTTCACGAGGGCTAGCGGTCTATTTTGTTAGAGAAATTTCTAGCGAATCAAAGCGTGGTGACTGTCTGGGCCCTCGCCTAAGCGGAACACCGGCGCACAGTGGTGCCTTGTTAATTCAGTCCATATCGTTTGTGCCGGTGGCGGGAACTCATTGGAAATTCAGATCACCACATCAGGGAAAGCCCGGCTCTTGAGGGCGCTTGTGGGTGCCATACTTGAGCGCATGCGGTTGAGTTTTCTATTCGTGATGGAGGCAAGTTTTGACAAATGCCGACCAAAACGGATTCAAAGCTGAGCGTTTCGGAAAATACGGTCTGCAGGATACTTGGCGCCATTGCGCGGGAGAACTGAATTGAAACTCAAGAAATTTGCCCTCGGGGCGCTGGCCGTTCTCGTCGTGGGCGGAACTGCCGGCTGGTTGAGCCTGGACAAGGAAACACGCGGACTGCTGGCGGCCATGCCAACCAACCGGGATCTTCTTTTCTGGAGTCAGCCGCAGCGCGATGCGGCGTTCCGCGCGATGGACCGCATCTCGCTGCTGGCCAAATGGCACGATATCCCGGCCGGCAGCACGCCCTCACCGTTGCCACCGGGGCCGCCGTTGAAGCTGCAGCTGGATGTGGATGCCTATATGGCCGGTCAACGCGGCGCGGCCCTACTGGTGCTGCAAGACGGCAAACTGCGCCTGGAACGCTATGGGCTGGACTTTGATCGCAACGGGCGCTGGACGAGCTTTTCGGTCGCCAAATCGTTGACCTCTACGTTGATGGGCGCGGCCATCCGCGACGGCTTCATCAAGAGCCTGGACGACAAGGTCAGCGTCTACATCCCCGAGATGAAGGGATCAGCGTACGACGACGTCAGCATCCGCCAGCTGTTGACCATGACCTCGGGTGTGAAATGGAACGAAGACTACGCGGACCCCAAGTCTGATGTGGCCCAGTTCAACAACCACAAACCCGAGGAGGGAGTCGACTCCCTGGTGAGCTACATGCGCAAACTCCCGCGTGAAGTGCCTGCCGGAACGCGCTGGCTTTACAGTACAGGTGAAACCAACTTGGTGGGCATTCTCATCAACCGCGCCACGAAAAAGCCCCTGGCCACATACCTGTCTGAAAAGATTTGGATGCCCGCCGGTATGGAGCAAAAAGCCACGTGGATCCTCAGCAAAACAGGGCAAGAAATCAGCGGCTGCTGCATTCAGGCCGCGCCACGCGATTTCGCGCGATTTGGGCAGTTCATCCTGAACGGGGCCGTCGTCAATGGCAAGAGCATCGTGCCGGAAGGCTGGCTGGCGGACGCAACCACCAGCCGCACCACTATCGGCCAGCCAGGGCGAGGCTACGGCTACCAGTGGTGGACCTATGACAGCGGTGCCTTCACCGCGCGGGGCATCTTCGGACAGGGCATCTTTATCGATCCCAAACGCAAGTTGGTGATCGTCTCGAATGCAGACTGGGCCGGCGGCGCCCGAGACCCTGGCGCCAGTGCATCACGCGAAGCGTTTTATCAGGCCGTGCAAAAGGCCGTGGATGATGAAGCGGCAGCCGGGCCGCACAGCTGATGTTGACCACCCATTCCGGCTTTCATCATCACATTGCCTTCAATGCCATTGTCAGTGCTGACGCTCGTATCGGGGGCTCGGTGAAGTGATCGCTATCCCTGCCCAGTGTAGGCCCGCAGCCGCCCCATGCGCCAGGCCGCCAGTACCACGATCGCGGCCAAGCCCAGACCAGACCAGGCAATGGCCTGCACCACGCCCACGGCATTGACCAGCGCACCAGCCGCCACGCCCGACAGCGCCGGCACCACCTGCGAGGTGATGGAGTACATGCTCATCACCCGCCCGCGCATCGCGATAGGGGCTTGGACCTGGATGCCTGAGACCACCAAACTGATGACCATGCCGCCGGCCAGCCCGACGCAGGCCAGGCCGGTGGCAGAGAGCGCAGCACTGCCGATCTGGCTCAGTGATGCAAACACCAGGCAGCCCCCCACAATGCCGCCGAACATGACCCAGCCGTGTCGCACGCGCCTGGACAGCGCCAGCGCCGTGATGCCGCCCACGATGAGCGACAACGCCAAGAGGCCCAGGTAGGCTCCGCGTTGCAGTTCACTCAAATGCAGCACTTCGCGCGCCAACTTGGGCAACAGGATTTGCAGCGGCCCGGTCATGGCATAGCCCAGCACAGCAGCCAGCATCAGTTGGGTAAGCAGCGGGTCAGCGCCCACCACGCGAAAGCCCGCGCCAATATCGGCCAGTACCGAGTTGCCTGATGGCACGGCATGGCTGCGCGTGCGCAGGTTGGCAATCAACACGGAGGACAGCACAAAGCCGGCCGCCGCCAGCGCAATGACCGCTCCCCAGCCGGCGCGGCTGCGCACCAAGCCAATCAGCAAGGGCGCCAGACCAAAGCCCACCAGAACCTGCAGATTGAAGATGATGGTGGCTGGGCGCAGCTCTTCGGGGCGCGCCAGTTGCGCCAGCGTTGTGAGCCGCGCTGGCCCCACAAACGACCAGGCCACGCCGCCCAGAAACGCACCACCCAGCACCCAGGCCACACGGGTTTGGTCGGTGGCGCCGCCTTGTGCCCACCACAGGCAGGCCAGCCCGGCCAGAAACAGGGCCTGCGCGGCATGGATCACGCGGTGCGGCGGCACGCGGTCGCACACCACGCCGGCAAACCAGCCAAATACGATGGAGCTACCAAAGGCCAGGCCAAAGCCCAGGCCCGAGAGCAGGTCCGACCCCACCGCCTCCTGCAGGTACAGGATGACGGTGTAGTTGAACATGTGGCCGGCGGTAAAGCCCAACAGGCACGACAGAAAAAAAAGTCCGTGCCGACCCATCATGGAGTGGGCCCGTTCGGGTTCAACTGGATCAGCGTGGGTTGGTAGTCTTCAATGTGCCAGGAGGGAAAGCTGGCACTGGTGAGCAGCACGCGGCCATCCTCGGTGAACTCCACATCGCGTGTGAAGGTGGCCTTGCGCGGCAGCGGGAACGTCGTCCACTGGCCGGTTGCAATATCGAGCCGGTGCACGCTATCGGAGTTGGTGCCGTTGACCCACACCTGGTGGCGCTTGCGGTCTACATTCAGGGCATACGGCGTGTCACTCCCAACCGGTTGCACCGGCAGCTTGAAGGGGGTGAATTTCTTGCTTGCGGGTTCATACCGCAGGATGGCGGATTCGTTGAACATGGCAATCCACAAATTGCCGTCGCGGTCAGCACGCAGGCGGCGTGGTGCTTTGAGTGGGGTTGGGATCATGGTGATGACGCCAGTGGCGGGATCCAGACTGGCAATTTCGTCGGTGTGCAGGCGCGCAATCCACACCTTGCCGTCGGGTGTGACCTCAATGCCGTAGGGCAGGGGCACGCCGGTGGAGTGGTGGTCAATCTTGACCCAGTTGGTAATGGGCAGCCCCAACCCGATGAGCTTGAAGAAAAATGGCGTGAGCTTGACCGTCATTTTTTCCATGAAGGTTCGAAACGGCAGGTCATAGGTGGTGAACTTGTCTGCCGCACGGTCGTACACAGCGATCTGGTTGGAGAGGGCCAGTGTGAACCAGACACGGTTCCGGGCATCCATACGCACGGTGTGCGGGTAGAAGCCAGAGCCAATCTCGTGGTTGATGAATTGCTTGGTCTTGGGATCAAACTCGATCAGCCTGCGTTGGTACGAAGGGGTGATGAAGATGTGGCCGTCTTTGGGCGCCTCTACCAGCGAGTGGATGCCCTGGTAGGTCTCGTGCTTGGGGAAATCGCGCAAGCGCCCGGCCAGCAGGCCACCCAGCTTGTCGCCCGGTTGCGGCGGCACGCGGTACACGGTGTAGGCACCAGTCTGGGTGTTGATCTCGTACAGGCGGTCTTGCAGGTTGTCGCCCACATAGACCAGGCCGTTGCTGTGTTGCACAAAGTCGTGCATCTGCGAGAAGCGGTCGCCAATGGGCAGCTCGGTAATGGACGCCGTGGCCAATTCGGCAGTCCAAGGGGTTGCAGCGGGCACTCTTTCGGGGTGGGCGTTGATGTCTTTCCAGTGGGCCTCCAGCAAGGCCGGCATTTCTTTTTGCGCCTCGGAAGACAAGCGCGCGCCATAACGCACCATGCGTTTGATGGTGGTGGACCATTCTTCGGCACTGCGCTCACGGCGTAAGAAGGCCGAGCCCTGCTGGTGGCAGAAGCCGCACTGGGCCATGAATTCCTTCTTCAGATCGTCACGGCCCACCAGCAGCGTGGAGGTCCAGGCGTTGGAGGGGCGTTGCTCGGCCAGGGCCTTGGGGTCGGTCTCGGCTTGCATGCGCCAGGTGGTGGGTTTGGCCAGATCAGCAGGGGCCATCACCACATCCTTAAAGCCGGGCTTGCGCAGACGCACCTGGTAGTCGCCGGGGGAGTCTGGCAGGTGCACGCGGCCTTGGGCGTCGCTAAAGCGCGTGGTCTCAAAACTGCCTTGCTGTAGTTTGCCGGACGTGGCGTAGCCGTTGTCGGAATCGTCAATTTTGGCCGGTTGCGTGGCGCTGCGGGTGACCATCACCAGCGGCAACGGCTTGCCGTCTGGCCCGTTGACGGTGAAGTCGGCTGCTTGGCTTGTCGCACAGGCCAAGCTCAGCAGCAAGGCGCCAAAAGGGAAGGTGATTTTTGTCATGGTGTGGTCTCCACGGATGCATGGGTTGTAGCGGGGGAAATCTCGGCACGCAGGCGTTTGCGCATGATGGCGGCATAACGCGTGGGCCACAGGCGTGACAACCACCACGCCGCCTTGGCGGTGAAGCTGAACAGCAGCAGTTGGCGTTGGTGTTGTGCGGCGTGCAGGATGGCGGTGGCCACCTCAGCCGGCTGGGTGGTCGCGCCTGTGGTCTTGCGCGCGTGGGCAGCGGGTTGGCCGTCGGCCCCCAGTGCGGCGCGGTCGATGCCGGTGTCAATGAAGGACGGGCAGACGATGAGCACATCCACACCATCCTCTTGCACCTCCGTGCGCAGGCTATCAAAGAAGCCATGCAGCGCGTGCTTGCTTGCCGCGTAGCCGGTGCGCCCGATCAGCGGCGAAAACCCCGCCACGCTGGAAATGGCAATCACCATGCCGCGCCGCTGGCGCAGGCTGGCAATAGCCGCATGCGTGCAGTGCACTGCGCCAAAGAAGTTCACATCCATCACCCGGCGCAGCACATCCACCTGGGTGTCGGCGAAGGCACTGCGGTGGGCAATGCCGGCGTTGTTGACCAGCACATCTACGCCGCCAAAGCGGGCAATGGCTTGACCGATGGCGGCCTCGCAAGACGGCAGGTTGGTTACGTCGCACAGAGCCGTCATCAGCGTGGCGCCTGGGGGCACTGTCGTGTTGTTCTGCAGGGCTTGCAGCGCGGCGCCATCGCGGTCCAGCGCCACCACGTTGGCGTGGGCATGCAGAAAGGCTGTCATCAGCGCTTGACCCAAGCCACCCGCCGCGCCGGTAATGACGATGCATTGGCCGTTGAAACTGCGCATGGTCAAGCAGCCTTCTGGCTTTGTTGTTGACGCGCCCTGCGGTACAAGTCAAGCACCTGCTCCGACGTATAGGTGGGCGTGTAGCCAAACACTGTTTTGAGTTTGGTGTTGAGCAGAACCGGCCGGTAGCGCAGAAAGTCCAACTGCTCAGGGCCATACTGCGTCAAACCCAATGGCTTCAAAATTGATAGCGCACTACGTAACAACCACGAGGGCAAGGGCCTTGTTTTCTTACCAAGCTTGTGCGCAATCTGGTCGATGGTGAGTGCGCCGTCGCCGGCCACGTTGTAGATGCCCGCAGGGCCATCGCCAATGGCGCGCAGGATGATGCCCACCACGTCCTGGTCCCAGATGAAGACGAATGGACTGTCTGAGCCGCGAATGGCCAGCAGGCGGGGCTTCTCGAACATGTCGGTGATCTGGTTGTGCACCGTGGCGCCCAGAATGGTGCCTATGCGCAGCACCACTTGTTCCAGCTCCGGGTGGTTCTTGCGGTAGTCGGCGAGCATCTCTTCCACCAGTCGCTTGTGGTGCGAGTAGGCAAATATTTCATTTCCGCGCACTGGCATGTCTTCGGTCAGCCAGGGCGCGTTGTCTGCGTGGTAGCCATAAGCCGCGCCGCTGCTGGAAACCACGATGCGCTGCACACCGTGCTGCACACAAGCCTGCAGCAGGTTGCGTGTGCCGTTCACATCCACGTCGTATTCAAAGTCGCGTGTCTGCGCCTTGCCCGAAGGCATGATGGCGGCCAGGTGCACCACGACGTTGATGCGGTGCTGGGCTATCGTGGCTGCCAACTCGGGTGAGCGAATGTCAAAGGCGGCGTATTTCACGTGGGGCAATCGCTGGGCCGGCTCGCGCAGATCGTGCGACACAATGACTTCGGGTCGTTGGCCATCGGGCAGGGCAGCCAGGCGCGCCACCAGTTGGCTCCCCAGGTAGCCGCCACCGCCGGTGACCAGGACCCGCTGCAGGGTTTGGCTCATGCTGTGGTTCCAGAGGCGGGGGCTAGTGACAGCGGCGGCCGGTTCTTCCAATAAGTGGCCAGGGTCAGCCCGGCCACGATATGCCAGATGCCCCACCATGCAGTGACGATGGCCATGCCGCCCAGGCCGTCAAAGAAGTTGAAGATCAGAATCAAGCCCAGGCCAGAATTCTGGATACCCATCTCAAAAGTGATGGCGCGCCGGTCCCGCTCAGGCAGGCCAATCAGGGTGGACAGGCCATAGCCGGTGGTCAATGCCATCAGGTTGTGGACAAACACGACACCCACTACCAACTGGATGTAATTCAAAAAGTGCTGGAAGTTGGCCGCCAGTGCCCCGCCGATGAATCCCACCAAAATGAGCAGAGACAGAATCTTCATCGGCTTTTGTAACTTGTGCGCGAAGCCGGGGTACTGACGCGCTACCCACATACCCAGCACCAGCGGCACGCCCAGCAGCATCACGATGACCTCCAGCATCTCCCACGGGCTCATGGCGACCTGTTTCATCAAGCCCGCCGTGATGGGATGCAGATTGCCCCAGAAGGCAAAGTTCAGCGGTGTCATGAACAGCGCCACCACGGTGGACAACGCGCTCACGCTGACCGACAGCGCCGTGTTGCCCCGGGACATCTGTACCAGGAAATTGGAGATATGTCCGGCCGGGCAACTGGACACCAGAATCATGCCCAACGCAATGCTGGGTTCGGGTCGCAGAATCCAGATCAGCACATAGGTCATGGCCGGAAACAGCACATGGTGGCCCAGCAGGCCCAGCGCCAGCGCCTTGGGCGTGCGCAGGGCGGTTTTGAAATCTTCCACGCGCAGCTCCAGCGCCACGCCAAACATGACCAAGCCGAGTACGGCGTTGAGGATAGTCAGGGTTTGCGGGTTAAAGCTCAGGTGAACCTGGTCGATGGGCGCCATGGTGTTGTCTCCTTGTTATGGAGCAACTTTAGGGCAATGCACCACCTTTGTCGCGTGCAATGCGGGACATGGGGGCAGCAATGTGGGACAGCCAGCCTCCCCCCGCCCCCTTCGGGGCCCCCCCGCCGCCCCCCCCCCCCACCCCCCCCCGGGCCCCCCCCCCCCCCCCCGCCCCCCCCCCCCCCCCCCCCCCCCCCCCCCCCCCCGCCCCCCCGGGCCCTTGGCGCGCCCCGGCCCGGGCCCCCCCCCCCCCCCCGCCCCCCCCCCCCGGGGGGCACCCCCCCCCCCCCCCCCCGCCCTCGGTTTCCCCTCCCCCCCCCCCCCCCCCCCCCCCCCCCCCCCCTCCCCCCCGCCCCCCCCCCCCCCCCCCCCCCCCCCCCCCCCCCCTTCCCCCCCCCCCCCCCCCTCCCCCCCCCCCCCCCCCCCCCCCCCCCCCCCCCCCCCCCCCCCCCCCCCCCCCCCCCCCCCCCCGGCCGCCGCGTGGGGCGGGGGGCCCCCCCCCCCCCCCCCCCCCCCGCCCCCCCCCCCCCTCCCTTCCCCCCCCCCCCCCCCCGTTGCCCCCCCTCCCCCCCCCCCCCCGGGGGCCGGAGGGCGCCGCGGCCCCCGCGGCGCCCGGGGGCGCCCCCCGTTGTTTGGGGTGGAGGGTGGCCGGGGCTGGCCCCCCCGCCCCCCCCGCCGTTGCCCGGCACAATACCCCACCATGCCCGCCCCCTACAGCGTCACTGCCCGGTTTACCCAGGCCATTCTGGAAGCCTCGCTGCGCCATGGCGTGCAGGTGCCGGAGGCCTTGCGCGCCGCGCTCACGCAGGGTGTGCGCGTGCCCATGGCACAGCAAGACAGTTTGTGGGCACTGTTTGCAGAGGCCACGGTCGACCCACTGGCTGCGCTGGCGGTGGGCACCGACCTGCAGGCCGGTCACCTGGATATTGTGGGCCTGCTGCTGCTCAGTTGCGACACGCTGGGCGATGCGTTGGAGGTGCTGACCGAATACGCGCCCATCATTGGCGACAACGCACGCTTCGAGGTCGATGCCGTGCGCGACCCGGTGGTGCTGCGCTACCTACCCGACTACACGGTATGCGTGGAGCAGCGGGTAGAGGCCGCTCTGGGGTGTGTGGTGTCCCTGGCGCGCTGGATGACCAATGGGCGTTTTCGTCCTAGCGCCGTGCTGTTTGCCCACGCACCGCGTGCGGCCGTGGCCGAGTATGAAGCCCTGTTGGGTTGCCCGGCGCAGTTCGATCAGCCTTTTAACGGCGTGGCGTTTGCACCCGGTGAGATGGGCCTGAGCCTGATCCAGGCCGGACGTGAGCTGCACGCCCACTTGCGCACCTTGGCCGACATCATGCTGGCCTCGCTGGCGCAAGACAGTGTGTCGGCCCGCGTGCAACATCTCATCCGCAAGCACCCGCGCTGGGGCAAAGAACGCATTGGTGACGAGTTGGGCATGAGTGGGCGCCACCTTAACCGCAAGCTGGCTGCCGAGGCCATTTCCTTCAAAGGCCTGCGCGAAGCCCTGCTGTACAACCTGGCGGTGCAGGCCTTGCGCACGGGTCAGACGGCGGCCCTGGTGGGGGAAAAGCTGGGCTTTTCGGACGAAAACGCCTTTGTTCGGGCCTTTCGGCGTTGGAGCGACAAGACCCCAGCCCAGTTTGTTCGCGCCGGCTTCACGATAATGGAGGCTGACCCCTCTGAGTGAGCCCTTTTGCATGCTGTTTCTCCTGTCACCCGCCAAGTCCCTGGACTACGAATCACCGATGGCCCCGCACCCGCACACCGCACCACTGTTCGTCAAACAGTCCAAGGTGCTGATGGATGTGCTGCGCACCCAGTCTCCGCAGCAGATTGCCGAGCTGATGTCGCTCAGCGACAAGCTGTCTGCCCTCAACGTGGCGCGCTACCAGGCCTGGTCCACCCGTGCCACGGTCAAGAATGCCCGCCAGGCCGTGTTGGCGTTTGATGGCGATGTGTATGGTGGGCTGGATGCGCGCAACCTGGGCGAGGCTGACCTGGCCTGGGCACAGGACCATGTGTGTATTTTGAGTGGCCTCTACGGCGTGTTGCGCCCCCTGGACCTGATGCAACCCTACCGGCTGGAGATGGGTACCAAATTGGCCAACCCGCAGGGGCGCGACCTGTACCAGTTTTGGGGCACGCAGATATCAGATTACCTGAACCAGCGCCTGCGTGCGGACATCAGCCCGGTGGTCATCAACCTGGCCTCTCAGGAGTATTTCAAGGCGGTGGACACCCGCGCGCTCAAAGCGCGGGTGGTGGATTGCGTGTTTGAGGACTACAAAAACGGCCAATACAAGATCATCAGCTTCAATGCCAAGCGGGCGCGTGGTCTGATGGCGCGTTTTGCCGTGACCCACCAGTTGGTGAAGCCCGAGCAGTTGCGCGCATTCGACGCACAGGGCTATGCCTATGTTGCAGGCCAGTCCAGCGCGCAGCGCTATGTGTTCAGAAGGAAAGCCTGATGCCTTGTGGGTCAGACCACTCGCGCAGCGATGTGCTCTGACCCCAATTGATATAAAAAATGGGCTGTAGCCCTCGTCAAATATACGTGAGAAGCTATGAAAATTAGAGCAAACAACATCGATATCGAAATCGAAGACACCGCAGAAATCAACCCGCAGGATGGTGATGCCTACACCCGTCCGGTGGTGCTGCTGATCATGGGCCTGGGCATGCAGCTCGTGGCCTGGCCGGCGCAGTTTGTGCAGGCACTGGTGGATGCAGGCTTTCGCGTCATCCGCATGGACAACCGCGACGTGGGTCTGAGCCAGCACTTTGACCACCTGTACACGCCAAACCTGCTGTGGGCCGGCATCAAGTACAAGTTGGGACTGCCGGTGCGTGCGCCTTACTCGGTTGCCGACATGGCGGCTGACGCCATTGGCGTGCTCGATGCGCTGGCCATTGGACAGGCCCACGTGGTGGGTGTGAGCATGGGCGGCATGATCGCCCAGCGCGTGGCCATTGCCGCGCCCCAAAAGGTGCTGAGCCTGACCAGCATCATGAGCAGCAGCGGCGCCAAAGGCTTGCCCCAGGCCGACCCGGCCGTGATGCGGGCCCTGATCAGCCGCCCCGCCAACAACACGCCCGAAGCCGCGGTAGACCACTACGTCAAACTGTTCAAAGCCATTGGCAGCCCCAGCTACCCCACACCTGAGGATGAGATGCGCGAGCACATATTGCAGGGCGTGCAGCGCAGCTTTCACCCCGAAGGCACACTGCGCCAGATGCTGGCCATCGTGTCGGACATCACGCGTGCCGAGCAGCTCTCCCGTATCACCTGCCCCACGCTGGTGCTGCACGGCAAAGCTGATCCGCTGGTGCCCTACGTGCATGGTGAGGACACGGCGCAGCGCATCGGCGGTTCGCGCCTGTTGGGCATGGAAGGCATGGGCCATGACCTGCCCAGCGAGCCGGTGGCATGGATACTGGATGCGCTGATTCCCCACCTGCAGGCCGCCGAACCCCTGCCGCCTTACATTGCCACCGCCCCCGCGCCACTGGACCCCAGCGCTTACCAGGTGCTTGTATGAACACCCCCGAACAATCCCAACTGGGCCGGGCCAGTGCTTATGTGGACCAGTACGATGCGTCGCTGCTGTTCCCCATCCCCCGCGCAGACAAGCGGGCCGAGATTGGCATCACCGGCGCGGCGCCGTTCTTTGGCGCCGATATGTGGAGCGCCTTTGAGCTGAGTTGGCTGGGGCCGCGTGGCAAGCCGCAGGTGGCGCTGGCGCACTTCACCATTCCGTGCGAGACGCGCAATATCGTCGAGAGCAAGTCTTTCAAGCTCTACCTCAACAGTTTCAACAACACACGTTTTGATGATGTTGACGCCGTCAAAGCCCGGCTGCGCACCGACATCACCGAGGCGGTTTGGCGCGGTACCGAGCCCGCAGGCTCCGTTCCCGCATCCATTGGCGTCACCCTGATCGGCCCCGACTTGTTTGACCAGCAACCTGTGCACGAGCTGGACGGCCTGAACCTGGACCGCCTGGACATTGAATGCACCCAGTACACCCCGGCGCCTGAATTGTTGTGCGCCACCCCCGACGAGCAGCCGGTGTCCGAGGTGTTCGTCAGCAACCTGCTCAAAAGCAACTGCCTGGTGACGGGCCAGCCGGACTGGGGCAGCGTGCAAATCAGCTACACCGGCGACCAAATCGAGCAGGGTGGCTTGCTGCAATACCTGGTGAGCTTTCGCAACCACAACGAGTTCCACGAGCAGTGTGTGGAGCGCATTTTCATGGACATCTGGACCCGCTGCAAACCGCTCAAACTGGCCGTGTATGCGCGTTACACGCGCCGCGGTGGGCTGGACATCAATCCGTTTCGCACCAGCCACCCGCAGGCACTACCGCGCAACATCCGTACTGCGCGGCAGTAGGCTTGCCGGGTGGGCTTTGTTCAGTAGTGAACAGTTGGGTTTGCACTGCCGCGAAGTCTGGCGTCCAATCCACCAGCAATCAGTTTGCACGAGGACTTGAGACATGAACCTGTTACAAAAGATTTTTCCTGGCAAATTCAAGCAGGATGCGCCCGACACCGGAACCCTGGTGCACCAGTTCATCGTCGAAAAGTCGCTCGCAGTGGTCTTTCAGCCGATTGTCTCGGTCAAAGACGCAACCTTACTGGGGCATGAGGCCCTGGTTCGGGGCCCCAAGGGCAATACGCTGGAGAGTGCTTCGGCGTTGTCGGCGGCCGCCCAGCGCGAAAAGTGCCAGCGTGCGTACGAACTGGCCTGTGCAGAGAACGCCATGCAGCGTTGGGCGCGCGCCCAAGGACGCGGCAAGTTGTTCATCAACGTCAGCGCAGCCTGTCTGGGTGGCGTCGATGGCGCCAATATGGCAGAAGCGCTGGTGCAAACCCTGCGCAGCTACCGCGTCCAGCCGAATCGCGCCGTGTTTGAGGTATCCGGCTACAGCCGCTTCGAACAACCCCAGTTGTTAGCCCAGGCAACGCAGTTCCTGCAAGCGGTCGGGGCGCTTGTTGCGCTGGATGGCCTTAAAGGATCGCGCAGCAATCTGGCTGCCTGGACCGAACTGCAGCCCGATCTCATCAAACTCGATGCGCGCCTGACACAAGACATTGCGCTGAGTGCGGAAAAAACCAAGGTATTGGGCGCACTGGTAGCGCTGGCTGCCCAGCGCAAGACCATTCTGGTTGCCAAGGGCGTGGAGTCAGCCTCGGACTTGCGCGCGTTGGCTGCGCTGGGTGTGGGCTATGCGCAGGGCTACTTTCTGGGTAGCCCAGATGTCGTTCCGGTTGATGCGGTCAACTTCCGGGCACGCACTGTGCTCGAACAACCACTGCAAGTCTCGTTGAGTCATAGCGGCTGAAAAATAGCGGCCGATCTGCCCGCAGAGGCTTGGTCACTGGATTTTGCAGCTCTGCAGCTCGGCCAACAGTTCAGAAATACCTGGATTGAGGTTGTTGACACTGCGTTCGCGCTGGCGGTGGGCGAATACGTTCCAGGTGGCGATCTCCAGAATTTCGAGTTTGCCATAGGATATTTTCAGCCATTCTGCTGCAGCAAGTTGCTGCACGTGCTCAGAAAACAGAGTGCGTGACACGCCGCACAATGACGCCAACATGGTTTGTGCAATCGGAATTTCCACCCCTTCTCCAAAGCCGATGGTGGGCGGCCGGTCTGAGCGGTAGGCCAAGGCCTCGGCAAACTGGCACAGGCCCATCACCACCCGCAAGCAGGGGTTGCCCAGCTTCATCAGCATCAGTGTTTCTGAGGTTTTTTGCACCCGCCAGGCCATCAGCTTGGCCACAAAGCGTGCAAAGCCGGGCTCGTCAATAAAAAGGGCATCAAACACCTCGGCGGGAATGGTGAGCATTTCCGTTGGCACCAGGCAGACGTACTGGGCATAGCTGGGCTTGCGGTTGATGATGGGTTGTTCGCCGAACCACGAGCCCTTGCCATAGATGCTGATGGGCGTTGACTCGGAGTTGGTGGTGGGAATAGACGCAGCCACGAGCCCGTCCATGATGAAGTTCCAGGACTTGATCTCACTTCCCTTGGCCCAAACGATGGCGCCCTGTTTCAGCGACTGGACCTTGACATGCACTGCCGTGCGGGCCGCCACAGCCTCTGACAGGCCAATGCTCTGCATGCGGCGGCCAATGTAGTTGTTGCTGGGGGTGGTGGGCATCGCGCCAAGTATCGCACCCGACAGACCGGGCTGGCCTTGCCTGGCATGGGCTGTTTTGGCGTCTTGACCGTATTTTGTGTGCAATGTGGGCATTTGGTGCATTAAAAATGCATCAATTGGGCTGATGGAGCTGGAAAACGGCTGCCTCATGCAGCTGTTTTGGCCAATAATTTTCAGATTCAAACACCAACCCGAAAAACCCTCACCATGATTACTCCCTACGAACAAAACTTTGGCGCAGACTACCAGCGTTCGTTGGTGAGCCTGGGCCAGACCATGCGCCAGATCATCAAACACTTTGGTGTTGACACGGTGTACGGCGTTGGCGGTGACTTCGCGGCCAACCTGATCGCTGCGCTGGACCAGGATGGCCTGACAGTCTCACCGTCGAGCAACGAATTGAATGCGGGATTTTGTGCCTGCGCCAAGGCCGAAATGGAAGGCATTGGTTTTTGCCTGACCACGTATACGGTCGGCTCATTGCCCTGTGTGAGTGCTGCTGCCCTGGCCAAGACGGAAGGGCTGCCGGTCGTATTCATCTCCGGTGCGCCGGGTGAAGACGAAGTGCACCAGTCGGGCATTCACCACATGGTTCAGCCCAGCAACAGCTGGCGCGCCGAGTACGACGCCGCGTTGGACGCCTTTGCCGCCATTGGCATCCGTGCGGAGCGCCTTCAGGGCGACCGTTCGCGGGGGCAGCCCAATATTTCGGCCTTCCGTTTCTATGAGTTGGTCAAGCATGCCTGGCTGCACCGTGAGCCGGTTTTTATTGAAGTGCCGCGCAATCTGGTGTCTGCGTTGACGCAGCCTCTGTCACTGCCCGCGCTGGATCAACTGGAAGGCCCGGAGCTGGTGTTTGCCGGACTGGAGGCGGTGCTGGGCACCATCGTCCAAAAGTTGAAGCGAGCACGCTCACCATTGGTCTATTTTGGCGTGCAGGTGCGCCGTAACCCCGAGTTGACGCGCCTGATGCACGCGTTTTGCCACCGCTTCCAGATTCCCTATGTGGGCGATTGGTTTGCCAAAGGCGGTGTGGACGAAACCGATCCCTTGTGCCTGGGCACCTACAACGGCGCCTTCAGCGATGCGGCCACGCGTGGCTATATCGAATCCCGCGCGGACTATGTGCTGGACTTGGGCTCCAGCATCATCCCGCAGGACACGGCCAGCGCCTTTCACACGGGTACCCACTTCATCGCCGACTTTGGCAACCGCACGGTGGTGAAGTCTACGGTGGCGCGCGAGGCAGAACTCATTCGCATTCTGCAAGGGCTATTGGAGGCCGACCTGCCCATTTTTGAGTGCGTGCTGCCCCAGCGCCAGCTACCCGAGCTGGACGCCAGCGCCAAGTTCGATTTCCATGTGCTGGTGGATGCCATTGCCCAGGTGCAGGCGCAGCAGGCGTTTGGCACGGTGTTTATGCCGGAAGTCGGTAACTCGTTTTTCGCAAGCTTTGGCCTGCGTCCCCGTGCCACCGAAATAGGCATCAACTGGTTGGCCAACCCCTGGTATGCGGCGATGGGAACCTCGCTGCCCTATGCCAGGGTGGTGTCGGAAACGATTCGGCGCAAGCAGTTTTCGGACCGCGCGGTGGTGATTACTGGCGATGGGGGTTTTCACTTCCAGCTCAACGAGCTGATTCACTTCCAGAAGGAAGGCCTGCCGGTCACCATTATTTACATGCGCAATGACATTTACCACATGGGCAAAAGCGGGGACGGCCCGATCTACCATTGCTCAACCAACCAGTTCGATGTGTTGCAACTGGTGCGGGCCTACGGTGGAGATGGCAAGCGCTGCGAGACAATTGGCGAGTTTTGCGACTACTACAGCCGTTGCCTGGATGAGAACACGGGCATCCGTCTGATCGAGGTGCCGTGCCTGCCGCTTGCGCAGTACCAGTGCCGCGAGATTGCTTTGCTGAACCTGTACATCCTGTCCCGCAACGGCGACCCCGAGGCGCTGAAGCAGTGGAATGAACAGGTCAGCCCAGTTCGCTGAATGCGCGTAGGGGCTGGAGCGCTGGAAACTCGCCGGCGCGCTTGCCCTTCATGGCCACCACGGCTTCCATGACATGTCGGTTGCTCCAGATGGCGCCTTGCAGCCAGCCCATTTGTTTGAGCGCATCGTCCACTGAATGGTCGCGGGCGTAGTGGATGGCTTGTTTGGTGCCCCAGATAGCCACGGGCGGCTTGGCGGCAATCTCGGCGGCGCATTGCAGAGCAGCTTCGACCATGGCCTCGGGCGTGTCAAAAATCGCGTTCACCAGACCGTATTGCAACGCCCGGTCTGCAGGCAGGCGCCGACCGGTGTAGGCCAGCTCTTTCACCACCGCCAGCGGAATCAGCTTGGGCAGGCGCTGCAGGGTGCCCACGTCGGCCACCATGCCAATGTTGATTTCCTGGATGCAGAAAAACGTTTGCGGCGTGGCATAGCGGATGCAGCAGGCGCTGACCATGTCCACCCCGGCGCCGATGCAGCCGCCCTGAATGGCCGCGATCACCGGCATACGCAGGGTCTCGAGCTTGGTGAACGTGGCTTGCATGTCGGTCAGCACGTCAAAAATGGCGGCGCGGCCTTCGGGGCTTTGGTCGTCCATCTTGATGGCGCCGGCAAAGATATCCAGCGCCATACCGGCGCTGAAATGCTTGCCGGTGCTGCTGATGACCAACACGCGCGCGTCGCCGCTTTTGTGCAACTGCGTGAGCACTGCGTCCAGTTCGCGCCAGAACGTGGGGTGCATGGTGTTCATCGCCTCAGGTTTGTTCAGCACCAAATGGGCGACGTGGTTGCTGGTGGAAAGCGTGAAACAGGTAGGGGATAGTGTGGTGGTAGTCATGGGGCAAACTGTATAGCAGTTTTTTGCCCTCTGGCGTCGCCTATGGTAACTGGGGCAGGTTGCAAACCATGTGCGCATCGCCGCGTGCCAGCACGGCAGGGGCGTCGGCAATCAGATCGGGGAATATGCTGGCGGACGGGCTACTGTCGGTGGCAAACAGGCCGACCCATGCATTGCGGCCAGCGTGCTTGGCCATGTACAGCGCCTGGTCAGCAATTTCGACCACTTCCAGCCAGCTTTGCTGGTGCGGTTGCGTCTCCAGAAACGGGAAGCTGGCAAAGCCCACCGAACAGGTGCGCTGCAACTGATGACCACCGCCCAACTCAAAGGGCACATCCGCCACGGCCCTGCGAATTCGCTCGGCGATGACATGGCCGTCGTGGCGGTTGGTGGCGTTTGCAACCAACAGAAACTCCTCACCGCCCCAGCGGATGATGTAGTCGCTCTCGCGGGCCACACCTTGCAGTCGCTCTTTCATCTGTATCAGTACCAGGTCGCCCGCAGCATGGCCGTAGGTGTCATTGACGAACTTGAAATGGTCCAGGTCAATCATGAAGAACAGCAAGTCGAAAATGGACTTGGGTTGCAGACTGGTCTGTTGCTGACGTTTGTCATGGTGGCGCAGTGTCAGGGCGATTTCTGTTTCAATGTTTTGCAGCAGAAACCGGCGGTTGCGCAATCCAGTTAATGGATCGGTCAGGCTGGCTTGCTCTTGCTCCTGGTAAGCGTGCTCCAGTGCGAGGTTTTTTTCAATCAACTCAGCCTGTGTGGCGTGGAGGGTTTTGAGCGTGGCTTCCAGTTGCAGATAGGCTGCGGCATTGTCCAATGCAATGGCGCCATAGGCGCACAGATTGCGAAAAATCAGGCGTTCGCGCTCGGTATAGGCGTTGGCGAGTTGTGACTGAATCGTCATCACACCCAGCACGCGTGACCCAACTTTCAGCGGCACAAACAACTGGCTCAACGTGCGCACCGTGCCGGGGATATGGCTGGGCTGGACGCTGTCGGGAGCGTACCGGATCAGAATCTCTCGGCACTCCCGCGCGCAACGCGCCGAATTGGCATGCGTATCGCTCAGTGCAATGTGATCGAAGGGTAGTGTCTTACCATCTTCTACACCAAAGGCGCGCTCCATGCTATGCCGGTCCTCGTTCATCAGGTAAATCATGAACGAGGAGGCATCCAGCAGGCGATGTACATGCCGGCCCAGCACGAAAAATATGGCCCTGGCATTGAGTTGTGCGGTGATCTCCTGGCCGACTGCACTCAGGTGTTCCAGGGTTTCCCCCGTTTGCTGCAGGGTAGCCGCGCGGCTCGCCTCGGCAGCTGCCAGTTGGCGGTGATGCTCACCCTCGGCACGTGCGCGCTCGGTCTGGTGGCTGATCTGCATCGCAATGGATCGATTGACAGCATCTGTGCTGTTGACCTTGTCGCGCGCGGCGATGGACTGCATCGCTATTTCATAGGCCCGTGCGCCATCACCTGTGTTTGCATACTCACGTGCCAAGGCGTCAAACAAATTGGCCGGAATCGTAAAACCCTCCATGGCCTTGCCGACCTCCAGGGCCAGCTGCAAATAATGCAGGGCCCCGTTGGCCAGTACCATGCCCGCCGGCGACGGCAAAGCGTCATGGGCGGTGTAAATGGCGGCCATGGCCATCAACGTGTCAAACTGGTTGATAGGCATATTTATTGCGCGCGCATCTGCCAGGGCACGCTCGCCCAGGGCCAAGGCTTCATTCGGACGACCCAGGTGAGCCAGGGCCTCCGCTTGGCCGCGTTGCGCGACGTTTTCCAGGTCAGCCTGTTTCAGAACTTTGGCCCGTTTTTCCAGTTGCACATAGGCATCCAGCGCTGCTGCATAGTCCTTGCGGCTCAAGGCCACATCGCCCAAATATTGCAGCGCCAGTGCGTAGGTGCGTCCAGCGCGCAAGGGTGCCAGCACCTCTCGGGCTTCCTCCAGTAATTGCTGGGCTGCATCGAAACGATCCAATAAACGCTGGATCGTTGCGGTTTGCACCAGTGCGAGTCCCAGGGTCGAAGGCCAAGCCATGCGGCGCGCCACCTCCAGACCGCGTTGCATCCATTCCAGCGCTGTCTGGGGGTCATTCAGGTTGCCAAAGGTCACACCCATATTGGCAGCGGTAATGATCTGGCGTTGCACTTGCCCGGTAATCTCCGCGGCGTTGTAGGATTTCAGGCAATGCTCGACGGCAGGAATCATGTCCGCTTTTTGGAAGGCTGCTGTGCCGATAAAACCATGTACCAAAGCCGCCAGCGCTGGGTGCGCATCGACTGCGGCTGCCGCCATCCGGGCACCCCAACGCTCCTGCGCCATTTTTGAGTCTTGAAAAATAGCCCAACGGGCAATGCTGGCCTCACAGATGTCCGCACGCAGGCCGTCGGCGCCCTGGCGCGCAAACTGCGCCGCTTGTTCCAGATGCAGGTCGCGCTGCACCGATTCGCCGCGCTCAATCATGACGGCGGCTAGCAGAGCATGCGCGTCTGAGCAGCCGATGGCATCCTGCAATTGGGTGAAGCGCTCCAGTGCCGTATCGGCTAGCGCCTGGGCCTGATCGATGTCGGCGAACAGCCAGCGTGCTTCACCTTCTATGAGTTCCAGTCGCGCCAGTGTGGCTTGGTGCTGCGCGACGTTCTGGGCCACAGACTCGCACAGCGTGCGCGCCTCATCAGCCAAGGTCTGGGCGAGCTGTGTATCGCGTTGGCGCGCATGCCAGGCAATGTCGAGCAGCAATGCAAGCAGGTCCGCGTCCTTTGCAGCTGGAAGCAAGGCCTCTAGCGCGTGAAAATCTTCATTCAGTATCCAAACGTCCACGGCAGTTTTAATCCGGTTGCTTGTTTGACGCACCAATATGCGAATCTTGGTTCAAATCATAAGCCATGGACTGGTTCGCGCTCGTGCAAACGATTTATTGTTGCAACCTGGGCCGAGGTTGGCTAAAACAATTGATCGGTATTTGCTTCCAAATTGATAGCGTATTGTGTATATTTTACGAGGGCTAGAGCACTATTCCCTTCTAGGGAATGTGCGTCAGAGTCCTTGCGCAGCGCACCCACCCGCACGCCCAGCAGGCGCAGGCGGCGCGTCAGGTCCACGCGCTTGAGGCACAGCCCGGCGGCATGGCGGATGGCCTTCGCGTCGGCCGTTGTGTGGTCCAGAGTCAGGTCGCGCGTCACGCTTTTGAAGTCGTCATAGCGCAGCTTGATGCCAATGGTCTTGCCGGTGTAGCCCTTGCGCTGCAGGTCGGCCGCCACCTGTTCGCACAGGCGGGTGAAGACGGCGCCCAGCTCGGCCTTGTCGCGCACGGCGTGCAGGTCGCGCTCAAAGGTGGTCTCGCGGCTCATGCTGACCGGCTCACTGTCCAGCACCACGGGCCGGTTGTCGCGGCCATGGGCGGCGTCATGCAGCCAGGCGCCGGTGCGCTGGCCAAAGGTCTGCATCAGCCAGGCCAGATCGCGCTGGGCCAGTTCGCCAATGGTTTCAATGCCATAGCTCTTGAGCTTCTCGTCCGCTTTGGGGCCAATGCCGTTGATCTTGCGGCAGGCCAGGGGCCAGATCAGGGTCTCCAGATCGCTTTCATGGACGATGGCAATGCCCTTGGGTTTGTTGAACTCGCTGGCCATTTTGGCCAGCAGCTTGTTGGGAGCCACGCCCACCGAGCAGGTCAGGCCCGTGGCTTCAAAAATACTTTTCTGGATCAGGCGCGCCAGCACACGCCCACCTTCGCGCTGGCCGCCAGGCACGTCGGTGAAATCGATGTAGACCTCGTCCACGCCCCGGTCTTCCATCAGCGGTGCGATCTCGGTAACGATGGCCTTGAACTGGCGCGAGTACTTGCGGTATTCCTCAAAGTCCACCGGCAACAAAATGGCCTGCGGGCACAGCTTGGCGGCCTTCATCAAGCCCATGGCCGAACCCACGCCAAACTGGCGCGCTGCGTAGGTGGCAGTGGTAATGACGCCGCGCCCGGTGTAGCTCGACAACCGGGCAAAGGCGTCAAGCGGGATGCGTTTGAGCGCGGCACGCTGGGCCGCCTCGTCCCAGGGGGGGTCAGGCTCGGTTGGGTCGGTGTTGGCCCGATCTGCCGCGTGCAGTGCCTCCAGAGCGTCGTGGATGGCGCGCCGCCCACCGCCGATGACCACCGGCAGATCCTTCAATTGGGGGTAGCGCAGCAGTTCCACCGACGCGTAAAACGCATCCATGTCCAGGTGCGCAATGCGTCTCACAAGGCCTTCTGGATCACCGATCCCTTGAACAGGTAGGGCAGGCGGGGGCCTTTGCCGGGCTGGGCGCCGCCCTTGTCCTCGACGCTAATGGCCAGGGTAGTGGCGCTGGCCATATCCCGCTCGGAGGCAGGCAAACGCAGGGTCTTGCCCTTGCTCTCCAGCACGCCCAGCGAGCGTACCGGGTCGCCTTCGGACAGGGCCCAGAGCTGCATGCTGTCTTCACGTCCTTCGGTCACGGCGTTGAGGCGCTGAATCTGCAAGGCTGTGTCTTGTAGCGCCAAGGTCACCAGCATGGCGGGAGCCTGTTTATCATCGTTAAGCACGGCAATGTATTTGACCTGCGCTGTGTCCTTTAACTGCCCCTGCACGTGCTGGATTTGCGCTTTGAATTGCTCGAACATGCTCATGCCCGTTGCCAACGCTACGGCCAGCAGCACCAGGCAGCCAAGGGTGGCGACGCGCCACCAGCCGGAAACACCTTTTCGTTCAATCATTGGAATGGATCTGGTTGATCAGCGCGCACACCCCCCAACAGGTTGGTGGAGGTATTGCACTGCGGGTACATCGCACTATTCAGGAAACGGTTAGCCACCAAGATGGTCTCCTCGTTTTACCGGAAAAAGAAATCCATCCTAACGCAAAAGGCGTGCATCTTGGTGGTCTGCGTCGGATGTTCAATATCCAGCCGCGACGTCACGGACGAACGAATTTCAGAACAAACTCGTCCTTGGGCTGCGGCGGGTTGGGGGTGTTCTTGTCGCGCGGGTCATTGGGGTTGCGCAGAAAGTCGCCACGCGATATCAATTTGAACCCGGCCGACTCAACCTCTTTCACCAGAAAGGCCTCTTCTATCCGGTGTAACGTCCCCGACTCCGAAATGCCGGTGCCTGCTCTGCCAGCGTGGTCTGCAATCACATACATCCCGCCGGGCTTGAGAGCCGCATAGACGGCACGGTTCATCTTGTCGCGGTCAACTTCCTGGTAGCCCAGGTCGTGGTAATTGAACATGAGCGTGGCCAAATCAAAGCTTGCCGTCTTCATGTCCGCAGGCGCCGGGTCGTCAAATCTTTGCACGACAGCAATGATGTGCGCAGCGCGGCTTGCATTGGCTTGCAGGCTTTTCTCTCTTTCGGCCAATGCATCGGGAGACGAGCGTCGGGGCGACGCTGGCGCAGGTGCGATGGCCGCAGGGGTAGAGGGATGACTATTGCCTTCCGGTGCCGTTGGCGCCACGGTGACGCGGTTGGCCACGCGTGGCGCGCTTTGTCCATAAACGGCGCCAGCCGGCCCGACAGCGCGTGCCAGCAACTCGCTGGTATAACCACCGGCAGCGCTGATATCGAGTGCCTTCATCCCCGGGCGTATGCCGATGAAAGCCAGCATCGCTTGCGGCTTGCGGCGCAGGTCATTGGTTCTGTCAGCCGCGCTGCGGTCGGGGCTGGCAACGATGCTTTCAATCTGCTGCGGCAGCAACACAGTGGTATTGGCAGAGTCTTTGAGGGTGGAGCAACCCACCAGACCCAAGATCAGCAGGCTACCGGCAATGGGAAATTTCCTTTGCTTGATGGAGTTGCGGTTCATGTGCATTCCTTTTTGATAGGCATGTTGGTGGTATGCGTACGATCACTTCGTTGCCGAGCCGACAAGGCACTCACCCGGCACCTCGAACCCAGCGGGCGATTCGAAACTACGCATGGAATCTTCCACCTCGTTCCACATGGACTCGCGTTCCAGAGGCGGCAGGTGCGCCATCATGGCATTGAAGGCACCGAATGCTTCCCGGGCGACTTGCACGTATTCGGCAGCACTGCCCGTTCTGTGGGGCACCGGCACAGCGCTAACCTCGGGGTTGGCAAATCCAGCTTGGCGAAAAACGCCTTCGAGCACACCGGGGCTGCCAAGGCTGAACGGTCCGGGTTGACCCGGGACGGGGGTCGGGAGTTGCGCGCGCCGGCGGATGATGGACGCGGGCACCGCACCCCAACTGTTGCGCTCGGGCGTGGAGAAGACAATGACGCAGACTCGACCGCCAGCTTTCAGCGCACGGCGCCATTCGCGCAAGGCGGTTACGGGGTGTGGCATATACATCAGCCCCAGCCGACACAGCACCGCATCAAAAGAAGCGTCGGGTAGATCCAGTTTCTCGCCGTCCATGGCGCGGGTCTCAATCTGTTGGAGCCCACGTTCACGCGCGACCTGAAGCGCAAGCTCGACGATCCCTTCGGAAATATCGGTCGCCAACACGTAGCCGCCAGGGCCAACGCGTTCGGCGGCACTGACAGCTGGTTCACCGGCGCCGGCTGCAATGTCCAGGATGCGCTGACCTGGCTGGATCCGCGCCAGATCAAGCATCTGGCGGGTCATGTCGCCATACCAACGATCCAGGGTGGGACTCCATCGGCGCCATGCCGCGCCGTCCTTGTTCCATTGCTCGCGCTGCGCGTTCTTGTACCTCGCTGCGTCGAATTCGGTTTGCTGTTCGGCCATGCAACTTCTTCTCGCGGTTAGATGTTGATGTTGCTTTGTGGTGCGGGACTCAGACTGCTAATGTTGGCGCGTGTCCGTGTGGTCCGAAGGGCTAAATGTGTTGGCCATCATTTACGCACGAAATCTATGTGGCTGGACTTCTTAGGCCTTAGAAAAATCCATCCAACGAGAAGCACGACGGTAGTAACAAATGGCCAGAACGTTTGGTTATAAAGACGTTGTTGCCATTCCGGTAGTGCTCCCAGAATCTGGACATCTGGACAACCGTCCGTAAGCAAAAAATCAACATAGGCTGCAGCTGCAAGTAATGGCATCAGAACGCAAAGGCACCCCAATAGTCGGAACGCCGCTCCCCCGCTTTGAGGTCGTTCACATTTTTCATTTTTGTATTTCATGTCGTTTTCGAACATTCAACGAGGCTGTAAAAAATGTCGGCGCCACTCAAACTGACCATTTCTGGGGGTATTTGACTCCTTCCGACATCTGCAATCGCGCGTTGTTGCCCGTTCTATGAGGTCGATTTTTTTGTACCACTGGCGTCGAAATCAAATAGGGAGTTTTTTGTAACCTTATTCGTTAAAGTCGTGGGCTGTCCTCTTGGGTTTACATACCTATCAATGGCGTAGTAAAGCTGAAGTAGCTTTTCTGCAATCTTGACGCCGGTCGAGTTGCGCATGTGTTGAAGAGTAACTTCTACCGAACCTTTTTGGACACGCCCCTGGTAGTCGATTTGCGGCTCGCGTTTTGTGAGTTGTATCACGATCCACTCATAGTCTTTGCGCAAAGAATCTGGAAAGTGTTCAGGTGTCAACGGGTGGAACGTTGAATATGCTTGCAAAATGCGGGAGCGTACGTCATCAGGTGCCGTCGCCAATGTATCCACAGTGCGAGATAGTAGCTGATACGCATACTGGCTTGGACCATGGAATGTCATAGGGTACCAACTCTACGTAATGGATCCAGCAAACCTTGCATATTATTCTGGTGACTGCGGGATAAACAGGTCATGGAAAATAGGCAGAAATGACGCCAGTATTGCCTTTGCCGTGAGTCTAAGCGCACTTGTGTGCCATGTACACCACCCAAACGGGTGAACCCAAATCGGTAGTTTTGCTCAGGTCGGGTAGCTCCCCGGCAGCAAAATGCTCTTGTCGATTTGCGGGATGCGGGTTTTGCCGCACAGGGCCATGGTCACATCCATTTCCTTGTGGATGATTTCCAGCGCCTTGGTCACACCGGCTTCGCCCATGGCGCCCAGGCCGTATATGAACGAGCGACCGATATAGACGCCCTTGGCACCCAGGGCCACGGCCTTGAGCACGTCCTGGCCGCTACGGATGCCACCGTCCATGTGCACCTCAATGTCCTTGCCCACCGCATCCACAACGGCTGGCAGTGCGCGGATGGACGACTCGGCACCATCCAGCTGACGGCCACCGTGGTTGGAGACAATGATGGCATCGGCGCCACTGTCCACGGCGAGGCGGGCGTCTTCCACGTCCTGAATGCCCTTCAGGATGAGCTTGCCGCCCCAACGCTTCTTGATCCATTCCACATCCGCCCAGTTCAGCGTCGGGTCAAACTGCTGGGTGGTCCAGGCGGACAGGTTGCTGGGGTCGGTAATGCCATCCACATGGCCGATGATGTTGCCAAAGCCGCGCCGGGGTGTGCCCAGCATGCCCAAACCCCAACGCACTTTGGTGGCCAGGTTGATCAGGTTGGCCAGCGTGGGCTTGGGTGGGGCGGAAAGGCCGTTTTTCAAATCCTTGTGGCGCTGGCCAATGATTTGCAGGTCCAGTGTCAGCACCAGGGCCGAACAGTTGGCGGCGCGGGCGCGCTCAATCAGGCGTTCGATAAAGCCCCGGTCGCGAATCACATAGACCTGAAACCAGAACGGGTGGTTGCCAGTGCCCTTGGCCACGTCTTCAATGGAGCAAATGCTCATGGTGGACAGCGTAAACGGCACGCCAAATTTCTTGGCTGCATTGGCCGCCTTGATTTCGCCATCGGCATGCTGCATGCCGGTTAGGCCCACCGGGGCCAGTGCCACCGGCATGGCAACCTTTTGCCCGATCATGGTGCTCTCCGTGCTGCGGTTGTCCATGTTGATGGCCACGCGCTGGCGCAGCTTGATCTTCTGAAAGTCAGATTCGTTGGCGCGGTAGGTGCCCTCGGTCCACGAGCCGGAATCGGCGTAGTCGTAGAACATGCGCGGCACGCGCTTTTGCGCCAGCACGCGCAGGTCTTCGATGTTGGTGATGACGGTCATGGCGGTGTCTCCTGTTGTTGGAAGGATGTTAGCCGCGTGCTGCCTGTGATGGCGTGAAATCCGCCGTGGCCGGTTTGAATTATTTTGATAATCAGCCAGCCGCTCAGGCCAGCAGTAGCGCGGCCAGTGCCAACACCGCCGGAACCGTTTGCACGAACAGAATGCGCATTTGCACGGTTAGCGCACCCCAAATGCCAGCCACTGCGACGCAGACCAGTCCATAGATCGTGAACGCGCGCCCGGTGGCGGCATCGGGCAGCAAAAAACCACAGGCCAATGCCGCCGCCAGAAATCCGTTGTAACAGCCTTGGTTGGACATGGCGGGTTTCATGATGGCCGCTTGTTCTTTGGAGAGGCCAAAGACTTTCCGCCCCCGGCTGTCGAACAGCACGGTTTCCAACAGGAAGATGTAGACGTGGATGAGGAGTACGAGTCCGGCGAGAACTTTGGCGGCGATCAGCATGGTGGGGTTCCTTGAAAAAATGGGTTAATCAAATAGGCCGCGCCCACCAAACTGGGCGCGTTCGATTTCCAGCAGGCGCAACTTGGTGGATGCCCCACCGTGGGCCGAGAAGCCGCCCGAGCGGCCATCTGCCGCCAGAATGCGGTGGCAGGGTATCACCGGTGCAAAGGGGTTGGCGCCCAAGGCCTGGCCTACGGCGCGGGCAGCGCCGGGTTCGCCCAGTTCACGGGCCATTTCGCCATAGGTAGTGGTTTGGCCCGGTGCCATGCGCCGGGTCAGTGCATAGACACGCAAATGAAACGGCGGTATGCCATCCAGATCGAGCACGATGTCGGACAGGTCCATTGGCTCGCGCGGGGTGCCTTGCAGCAAGGCCACTACCGCATTGATGGCCTGGCGTACGGTTGGGGGCGGATCGGATTCCGCACAAAGCGGAAAGCGCATCGCCATGCGCGCGCGGGTGGCAGCCTGGTCTTGCTCGGGTAACTGCACACCCGTGAGTCCAGCCGCACTCCAGGCTATGCCGCAGTGCCCAATGCTGGTGGGGAAAACGGCGTAGCCCAGTGTCTGCATGGTGGCAACAGGTGTTGCTTTATCCTGCGAGCCCTGCAAACACGTTTTGCACGTCGTCGTTGCCGTCGATGGCCGACAAAAAGGCTTCCACTTCTTCCAGCTCGGCGGGGCTCAGGTTGGCGGGGTTGACCGGGTTCTTGGCCTTGTAGCCCAGCTTGGCCGACAGCACGGTAAAACCCTGGGCGGGCAGGGCGCGGCTGACCAGATCCAGATCGGTGGCGTCGGTCAGGAACAGGGTGTTGCCTTCTTCCTCGCCGGGTTCAAAGTCCTGGGCACCGGCTTCGATAGCCGCCAGTTCAGGGTCGGCACCCTTTGCGGCGGGTTCGGCTTCGATCATGCCCACGTGGTCAAAGTCCCAGGCCACCGAGCCGGATGTACCCAATTGGCCTTTGCGAAACAGCACGCGCATTTCGGGTGCAGTGCGGTTGACGTTGTCGGTCAGGCATTCCACCATGACCGGCACGCGGTGGGGTGCAAAGCCTTCGTAAATCACGTGTTCAAAATGCACGGCATCACTGCCAATGCCGGCGCCTTTTTTAATGGCGCGGTCCACGGTGTCTTTGGGCATGGAGACCTTGCGGGCCTGTTCCACCACCAGGCGCAGGCGCGAGTTGCCAGCGGGGTCGGCGCCGCCGCGTGCGGCCACCATGATGTCTTTGGACAAACGTCCAAACAGCTTGCCTCTGGCGTTTGCTGCGAGTTCCTTGCCCTTTGCTTTCCACTGTGCGCCCATGACTATTGTTCCTTGTTGATTGGGGCTTGGTTATACACCCAACGCAGGGTGCCGTGCCGTCATGGCGCGTTGTTTAACCGCTGCCCAGACGCTTTCGCCGTTCTTGGGCTTTTCGTGCAAAACGGCGGTGCGGGGCAGGCCGGCTATATGGCGCAGCACCACATCCAGCGCCCAGCCGTGGGTGATGACAAGCACCTGCTGCCCGGCGTGGTGGTGGCCGATGTCGGCAAACGCGTTGAGCAAGCGGTCGGCAAATTCGTCCATGGATTCACCGCCAATAAAAGTGGCTTGTGGGTTGCGACGCAGAATTTGTTCCAGCAGCACCGGGTTGACTTCTGCCAACTCGGTTTTTGGAATCCCCTGAATGGCACCGAAGTGCCGCTCCTTCAGCCCTTCATGGCACTGCGGTGCGGGTAGCCCCAGCAGGGATGCAATGATCTCTGCCGTCTCGTGGGCCCGCGCCAATGGGCTGGACCACACGGCAGAAAACCCGCTGTGGGCATAGGCCTGCCCCATGGTACGTGCCTGATGGCGCCCATGGTCGTTGATAGGGATGTCAGACCAGCCTTGCAGGATGCCGCTCTTGTTCCAGTCCGTCTCGCCGTGGCGGGCAATGCAGATGTGGGCGGTGTCCATGTGACAGAGTCTGCGGGAATTTATGCCGCCAAATCGTCCCCCGGCCGTTGGACATAGTGGGCCGCACGCTTTTCCAGAAAGGCGCTGATGCCTTCCTGCGCATCGGGCAACAGTGCTGCCGTGGCCATGCGTTCCACCGCATAGTCATAAGCCAAGGGCTGCGGCAGATCAACCTGGTGGTAGAAGCCCTGCTTGCCCAATGCCTTCGATAATGCGCTGCCACGGGTGGCGCGTTGGATCAGGTCCAGCGTGGCGGCCTCCAGTTGATCGGACGGCACCGCCTTGTTGATCAGGCCCCAATCGGCTGCGGTGGCGGCATCAATGGGGTCTCCGGTGAGAGCCATTTCCATGGCGCGCTTGCGCCCCACATTGCGCGCCACCGCCACTAGGGGGGTATGGCAAAACAGGCCAGCCTTGCCGCCGGGGATGGCAAAGGTGGCCGTATCCGCCGCCACCGCCAGGTCGCAACTGGCCACCAGCTGGCAGCCACCGGCTGTGGCCAGTGCGTGCACGCGGGCTACCACGGGTTGTGGCAGGCGCTGGATGGTGTTCATCATCTCGGTGCAGACCAAAAACAATTCGCGCGATTGCGCGAGCGTGGCACCGGCCATATCGGCAAAGTTGTGCCCTGCGCTAAAGACCGTCCCGTTGGCAGCCAGAATCACACCACGTGCCTCGGTCTGGGCAATGGTGCGCAGGGCAACAGTCAACTCGCGCATCACGTTCAGCGCCAGGGCATTGCGTTTGTCGGGCCGGTTGAGTGTGACGGTGGTGATGGGGCCGTCCATGGTCACCAAAAGGTTTTGGTACTGCATGAAACCATTGTGCCACCCGACGCGCGTAATATGAAGACACCAACCACCACCACATGAGGAGACACGCAATGGGAACCATGGTGAGCTTTCAACGCCCGGATGGGCAAGCGGTTCAAGGGTATCTGGCAGAGCCAGCGCAAGGCAGTGGCGCACCGGCCATCGTGGTTATTCAGGAATGGTGGGGTTTGAATAACCAGATTCGCGGCGTGGCCGACCGGCTGGCCGCTGCGGGCTACCAGGCCCTGGTGCCAGACTTGTACCGTGGGCAATCCACGGTCGAGGCCGAAGAGGCCAGCCATTTAATGACCGCGCTCAACTTTGGCGATGCGGCGTCGCAAGACATCCGTGGTGCGGTGCAATACCTCAAGACCCGCGCACCCAAGGTCGGCGTGACCGGCTTTTGCATGGGCGGCGCACTCACCCTGCTGGCCATGACCCAAACGCCCGAGGCCGACGCCGGTGTGGTCTGGTACGGCTGCCCGCCTTTGGAATACATCGACGCCAGCAAGCTGCGCGCGCCGCTGATGGGGCACTGGGGCACGCAAGACGAATTTTTCAAAATTGATATGGTGGACGCGTTGGAGGCCAAACTGCGCGAGGCTGGTGTGGGCTTTGAATTCCATCGCTACCTGGCCCACCACGCATTTGCAAATGAGACCGCTGTTGGCCCTGGCCGCATCCCAGCCACGCAATACGACTCGGCTTGGGCGCAGCAGGCTTGGGACCGCAGCCTGCGCTTTTTTGGTCGTTATCTGGGGTGAGTGTGGTATCGCGGTAACAACCGCCCCTGGACTAGGGATGTGCCCCTAGAATTTCAGCTCGTTTCCCATTCCCACAATATCAAAAGGGCGAGCTATGACTGTTTTGCGCAAAGCGCTATCCATTGGACTTTATGGCGCGGCGGCAGTCGCTGCGCTGACCCCCGTCTCATTTGCCGTTGCGCAAACCACTGGCGCCGCAACGGCCTCTGGCCTGGACAGTGTCACCATCATCGGCTCGCGCCGGGCCAATGCGTCGGCCACCGACACCCCGGTGCCAATCGACTTTATTCCGATGACCAAGACATCGGAGCAGGGCGGTCAGTTTGACTTATCTCAATCGCTGCAATACCTGTCGCCGTCATTCAACTCCACCCGCCAGACCGGCGCGGACGGTGCGGACTTAATTGATTCCGCCTCCTTGCGCGGTCTGGGTTCAGACCAAACGCTAGTTCTGGTTAACGGCAAACGCCGCCACACCACGGCGCTGGTCAACTTGTTTGGTGCTCGCAACCGCGGCAACACCGGCACCGACCTGAACGCCATCCCCGTGCTGGCCATCGACAACGTGCAGATCCTGCGCGACGGCGCCGCCGCCCAATATGGTTCCGACGCCATTGCCGGCGTCATGAACATCACGCTGAAGAAGAGCAAAGGTTGCGAGGCGGTGCTGGGCTACAGCCAGTATTCGGTGGGCGACGGCAAGAACTACCTGCCATCGGCCTATTGCGGCTTTGGTATTGGTGAAAACGGCGTGCTGGGCATCACCGCTGAATATTCAGACCGTGGCCGCTCCAACCGGGCCGAGGCAGACAACCCCCGCATCATTGGCGACACCCAATCCAAAAACTCCACGATCTACCTGAACGGCGAGCTGCCCACCAGCAGCACCGGAAAGCTGTACTTCACGCTGGGCGCGCAAAACCGCGACGCCTCGTCTGCTGCATTCGCGCGCGGTGGTGTGGGCTCGGATGACATTCCCAGCCGCAACTCCGAAGCCATGTACCCCAACGGCTTTGTGCCCTTTATCAATGGCGACATCAACGACCGTTACGCCATCATCGGTCACCGCTGGCAAGTGGGCGACTGGACGGCAGACCTGTCGCAGACCTACGGCTCCAACGAGATGCGCTACCGCATCGCCAACACCATCAACGCGTCCATCGCCAACCTGGACCTGATGAACGGCGGCGCAGGCCGCAGTGCCAGTGCTTTCCAGGCCGGCGGATTCTTGTTCTCACAAGCCACCACCAACATCGATTTCAGCAAGTTTTTTGATGGCTTCCTGATGGGCTCGAACGTGGCCTTCGGTGCCGAGTACCGCCGCGAAAACTACCAGATTTCCGCTGGCGAGCCAGGCTCGTACATCGACGCCGACGGCGTGGGCGTTGGCGGCAACGCGGGTAGCCAGGGCTTCCCCGGCTTCCAGCCTGCGGACGTCACCAACCGCAACCGCGACAGCACGGCGCTGTATGTCGACATCGAAACCGACGTTACGCAAAAGTTCAAAGTGCAAACCGCTGTGCGCACCGAGCAATACAGCGATTTTGGCAACACCACCACCGGCAAGCTGGCGGCCAGCTTCAAGGCCAGTGACCAACTGCTGTTCCGCAGCTCGGTGAGCTCGGGCTTCCGTGCACCGTCTCTGCAACAGGTTTACTTCTCGTCCACCTTCACCGACTTCATCAGCGGCCAGCCGCAAGACGTGGTGTTGGCACCCAATGGCGGCACTATTGCCAACGCGGCCGGAATCCCCAAGCTCAAAGAGGAAAACTCCAGGAACTTCACGCTGGGCTTTACGCTGACACCGAGCAAGACCACATCGATAACGGCAGACCTGTACCAAATCAATATCGACGACCGCATTGGACTGTCGGGCCGGTTTGATGCGGACAACTTCCCTGCACTGGGCGCCACATTGGCAGCACTGGGTGTGGGTCAGGCGCAGTTCTTCGTCAACTCGATTGACACCAAGACCAAGGGTCTGGACCTGACCGTGTCCAACAAGTCCGAGTTGGGCAGCGGCAAGCTGTCCACCTTCCTGGCGTTGAACCTGAGCCAGACCGACGTGGTCAACGTGCATGCACCGGCTTCACTGAAGGGCTATGAGTCGGTGCTGCTGTCGGAGCGCGAACGCCTGTTTATCGAACAAGGTGGCCCACGCACCAAGGCAACGCTGGGCTTTGACTACACCCAGGGCGCGTGGGAGACCAACTTCAAGATCATCCACTTTGGCAGCCAGACCTTGGGCACCTTCTCGGGCACCGAAAACGGCGTACCCAACGCCTTCTACGAACCCAAGACCTCAGCCGACTTGGCCTTTACCTATAGCTTTGACAAAAACACCAAGCTGACCGTTGGCGGCAACAACATCTTCAACGTCAAACCAACCACCCAAGACGCGAATGAAACCGACAACGGATTCATTTACGACAGCGTGCAGTTTGGATTGAATGGTGCGTCGTACTTCGCCAAGTTCTGGAAGCGGTTCTAAAAGGGGCTACTTTTCACGCGCTGGTTCCTGGTGAATATCCGGGTCCAGCGCGATGAGAGTGCCTCTGGTGGGTGCGGCAATGTGGGTCATGCCTTTTGCCAAAATGTTAGAGCCTATTTGTCCTCTAGCCCTCGTGGAATCTAAGTAATTAGCTCCTGAATGCATAGCGAATGACGGCTGCTGCGTGCTCAGGATACTCATCTTAAATGCCGGAAAACGAGAGGCAGGCGCTGCCCAAACAGCCAAACTATCGGTCAGTTTCTTGAACTTGTGGGGGAGTCTATATAGAAGGGTTAGGCCTCGCCGGGCGGCAGTACACCGGCGGCCTCTAAATCTCGGCGGATCTCAAGCACGCGCTCGGAGACGCTGCTTCTGAAGCGCTTCTGAATGATGCCACCAAAGTCGGAGAAGAGTTCTGTACCTTCCTTGAGCAGTAGCATTGCGCCGCCCCGCCCAAGTTGCCCGCAGAACCAGCCGAGCTCATAGATTACGTTTGGGCGAGCTTGAAGGTAGATTTCTGGGCCGGCCTTAACCTCGTCGTCGGGTGTGAACACTGCGATCGCATACGTACAGGTTTGCGCGTACTTTTCAAACTTCTCGATGACTGTCTTGCATCCCGCGTCTGGCTGTTCCATAAGAACAATTGGGTTGAGTCGGAACTCCGACTTGACGATGTCTTTCAGTTCTCTCCACTTGGCTTCATCGCGGCCGTGGATGATGAACACATTTTCTCTGTGGCGCAGCGCCTCCTGAGACTGTTTTTTATTCAGAAGGTCGGGCGAGCGGCGCAATCTTGTGAGGGATGCCTTTACTACCGACAAAATATTCTCAACTCCTTTGAAGGATGGCGCGCCGTACATGCCGAACCCTTCCGAGTACTCATCAGACAATTGTCTTGAGTAGACATTTTGTCCAAGTGCGTCGTTGTACAGATCGGCGAGCTCGCGGGCGTACTGCCGGTACAGCGGGTCATCCCCTTCGCCAATGTAGATTCCGCTCGAAGTGCGCTTGAAGCCGCGAAGGATTCGCGCAAGTTCCGCTTCGTAGCGCTCAAGCTCTGCAATTACTACGTCTGGTGTCAAGGTGTGTTTCTCCGAGGCATAACGAAAATCTAAGCCGTTCGCCTAAGGCGAATCGGCTTGAGCGACCGGTTAGTGTCACTCGGCGAATGGCTGCCAGCCAGTAACTTCATACTCAGAACCATTCTTGTTCTTCCGCTTTCCTGTTACCAGAACCCAAGTCTTGCCCGAATCGGTATCTATGAGGAAGGTGTGTCGAGCCGCAAGGCCGGAGGTGAAGAGCTGAAAGCGTGGACGAGTCGGAGCCTGCACTTTCAGCGAGTCGTATACAGGCATTTCTTCCCACGAGCTTTCGTCGTCTTTGGTGCGAACGAGCTGCCAGACACGCCCAGCGTACTTGTCGAGTCGAAAGGTCCACTTCGCCGCGAGAGGCGACTGCATCACTTCAAACCGAGAGCTCGGGACGGGACTCGTGTACTGCGGCGAAGGCGCAGGATAGTCTTGGGCCTGCGCAGAGAGGCCAAGAACAAGGAACATGATCGCAATGAGGTTCTTAAAGGTTGGCATGACTAGTTGATTGTTATGAAGGCTAACGTCAAGGTGACCGGACCACAACCTTTTGCGGCGGAGCCGCCGCCGGCTGTTGTGGGTCCGTGTCCATTGACATGTTATCCCTGGACTATCCGGGAACGCCAGTAACCTGGCTTCCTGTCGTCCGGCGCGATTGCCAGCACCAGAATTTCATCACTGCGGTGTAGGTACACGATCGAAAATGGAAAGCGCTTCGGAAAAACTCGGCGAGTGCCGTACCTGTGAGGTGAACCCATATCTGGAAACTCAGTGGCAATTGCGAGTGCCCGTTCGACAACCGTTGCAAATCGCTCACCGAGTTTTGGGTCAATCTTTGCGTAGTACTGCACCTCCCATTCCAACTCGGCCAGCGCGGCCTCGTGAAACCGGACGCGCATCACTTCAGCAGATGTCGAATTTTCGCAAATACTTCATCAGCGGGAATGAGCTTCGCCGTACCAGCGTCAATATCTGCGATTCGGAGCCGAATCTCCTCGGCCCACGCCGCCTCGACTTCGTCGTCTGGCTCGTGCACAGTGGCAAGAAGCTCCTCAGCCAATCGCACCCGATCCGCCGGTGACAGCGTTCGGGCTTGGGAACTGAGTTGTTCGACAAGATTGGCCATACTGATCCCCTTAGTGAGGCCTCAAGTCTACCGCTGAAGGGCCCGAACAGCTACGGGCGCCGGCTTCAAGGGATAGCTAAATGGAGCCGAGCGCCTATCTTGCCATTCCCAAGCCAGACTACGCAATAAACTGGAAATCCAACCGTCGATGTCGAAATGTTAGCGCGGTTTGATCGGCACCAGCGGTCCGCCTTTGAACCCCGCGCCCCGCACCTCCAGCCGCACTTCATCCAGCACCTGGCCCTTGGCATTGGTGATTTGCAGCACATGCCGACCCGGCCATGGCAGCCACTGGGCGGAAGTGCCTTTGGCAAATGCCTTGCCGTCCAGCAGCCAGTGCAGATTGCTGCCCTGGGCCTGAAAACTCACGCGCTGGTTCCTGGGAGGAATATCCGGGTCCAGCGCGGTGATGGTGCCAGTGGTCGGCGCGGTAATGCGCGCCATGTTCTTTCCAAAAATCTTAGAGTCTTTTTGGCCTCTAGCCCTCGCCGAATCTACGTAAGCAGCTCCTGAATGCATAGCGAATGACGACTGATACTCGCCCAGAACACCTATCCTAGACGCCGGAAAGCGAGAAGCAGGCGTTTCCCCAACAGCCATTACCGAACGGTCGGGTCGTACAGATTGAGAAGGACAAGTGCTGCCAGCCCAAACAAGTTGGCGAGCATATGACCCGCAACACACCAGCGCAAACTGCCAGTGCGCTGGTAGGTTCTGCCCCAGATAAGACCAACGAAAAGTAACGCGCCCGCAGCCTCCATTTTGCGCAATGGGAGCGAATGAATGCCCCAAATGAGTGGGTGACTTGCTGCGAACCAGATCGAGGAATAGAGCAAGCTTGGCAGCTTGCCCCACGAGGCTGTGGCATCCAGCAGCACGCCACGCCAGTAGGACTCCTCGAACCATGGATTGAACAGTGCAAAGACTAGCCAGGCAACCACAAGGTTCAGGTTGCTAAGCAGTGTCCAGTGGCCAATGAAGCCGTGAAGCGACAACAAACCGGCAAGAAGTGCCACAGCGGGCCAGATCAAGTTGCCTGAGCCAGAATTGAATCGAGCGAATGCACCGGCAGATCCAGAGAATTTGTACGTCAGGAAAGCGATCGCTATCCAGAAGAAGAGCATGGTTGGAACCCAAGCCCAAACGCCGATGAATTGACCCGCAAGGACTTGAACAAGAGCGCATGCGGCCACCAGAAAAACTGGTGATAGCAGTGCGTAGAGCAGCTTTGTTTTGCGTACCGATTGAGGCGATTCTTGCATCTACGGCCTAGCAATCAGCTGCGCATAAAGCGATGGCCTAGTTCGCGGCAGAGAAACCATGTCGGACTGATCCGCCTGCGAGACGGTGGTGTGTGGTTTTGGCGATAGGGGATTTGAAGCAATCCCCCGCTATTTCTCAATAGATTATGACCCAGCCCAGTGTCGTTGCGCCGTTCCAGCGTGGGGTGTTGCACCAGCAGCTCAGCCAGTGAGAGGCCGATGGAGGCGGACTGTATGCTTTGGACCAGCGTCGCATCAGGGAGCGTGGTGGGCACTGGCGCAGTTGAAGTGATTTTGGCTGGATTGGAGCGTGGAATGGCGCTTATCGTGGCGCGGTTTGCGAAACTGCGCCACTTTTTGCCGGCGCCCCTGCACCACGCACTTGCAGGCGTATCTCGTCCTGCACTGTGCCTTTCACCAAGACCTTAGAGCCATTTTGGCTTCTAGCCCTCGTCGGATATACGTATTTCGCTCCTGAATGCATAGCGAATGACGACTGATGTGTGCGGAAATATCCATCACGCGTTGCTTGAGAGTTGATCGACCATCATGGCAAATTGGGTTCATCCTACACCGATAGTCGCCGATAACTCTTCCGGCTCATTTGCAGTGGTTTGTAACGATTTTTGGAGATGAATGCTAAATTCTTGAGACCTGATCCGTGAATCGTGTGCAGCCGAAATGGCGCTCGTAGAAATCGGATCTTTTTACAGCTTGAACGCCTGAATTAGGGGGAAGGCTCGTCATAGTTGACCGTTACCATGTAGGTCTTAACACCCTCTTGTGCGATGCTGTTGAAGGAACTGAACACGAACTCGCCGTTAGGTTGTGACACTGGAGCCATCTGGGCCTTGCCCCCACCGGCGACGACAGACTTGGCTGAATCAGCGAGCGCTTGCAAGGTCTCGCCCGCGAGGTTTGGGGTCACAATTCGCCCGTATAGAGAAACGAGGGCTTTATAAGTGTATGCCCAAGATTGAGAGGCTTGGGTGAGGTCTACTCCCTCATAAACCCGGATTGCGATGCGCCATAGATGACCATCTTTGAAATAGAACTGGGCATTTTGGGCCTTGCCGCCAAATTCCGCGTTGTATGTCTCCAGACCTCCATTGGAGAAAGCGCGATACGGACCTTGCGCTTTGACCGATCGAATCTGATCTGCCGACATCCCGAAAGTCCACGGGCCAAAGCCGCCAGCGAACGCAGGCGAAGCTGCGAACAAAAAAAACACAAACGCGACAATGCTCATGCCTGTCCCCTAACTCAATGCAGCCCAGCGCCTATCTTGCCATTTCCAAGTTAGACGACGCAATAAACTGGAAAACCAACCGTCGATGTCGAAATGTTAGCGCGGTTTGGTCGGTGCCAGCGGCCCGCCTTTGACCCCCGCGCCCCGCACCTCCAGCCGCACTTCATCCAGCACGTTGCCTTTGGCATCGGTGATCTGCAGCACATGCCTACCAGGCCATGGCAGCCACTGCGCGGAAGTGCCTTTGGCGAACGCCTTGCCGTTCAGCAACCAGTGCAGGTTGCTGCCTTGGGCCTGAAAACTCACGCGTTGGTTCCTGGGGGGGATATCCGGGTCTAGCGCGATGATGGTGCCGCTGGTGGGAGAGGTGATGCGGGCCATGCCTTTCACCAGAACATTAGAGCCTTTTGGACCTCTAGCCCTCGTCGAATCTACGTAATCAGCTCCTGAAGTCATAGCAAACGATGGCTGCTGTGTGCCCTGCAAAAACCACTCCTGGCGCGCTGCCTCTTGCGCCCCAAACTGCACGGGTGTTTGCACCACGCCCGCTGGGGCCTTGGGTGCGCGGCTGGGCAGAGTCTTGTGCAAATAGCCCATCACTGCCGCCCAGATGGGCGTGGCCCCTGTGGTGCCGCTCACGTCCCACATGGGCGCGCCACTGGCGTTGCCCACCCACACGCCCACGGTGTAGCGCTGGGACCAGCCCACGGCCCAGTTGTCGCGCATGTCCTTGCTGGTGCCGGTCTTCACCGCCGTCCAAAAGCGCGTGGCCAGCACGCTGTCGGTGCCAAAGGTGCGGGCACGGGCCAGTGGGTCGCTCAGAATATCGCCGACGATGAAGGCTGCGCGTGGGTCCAGCGCGGTGTGCCATACGGGCTTGGCGTTGCGTGTGAGTGTGGTTGCACTCAAGCGGCCACCGTTGGCCAAGGCGCGGTAGGCGTTGGTCAGGTTCAACAAGGACACCTCGGCGCTGCCCAGTGCCAGGCTATAGCCATAAAAGTCACCACTCTCCTTGAGCGGCAGCCCCATTTTTCGCAGCTGTTTGTGGAATGCGTCTGGTGACACCATGACCAGGGTGCGCACAGCCGGCACGTTGAGCGACGCCGCCAGCGCGGTGCGGGCCGACACCCAGCCTTTGAACTGGTGGTCGTAGTTTTGCGGGATGTAGAGGCCACCCGCCGTCTCGATTTGGGCGGCCGAGTCCTCGATCAAGGACGCAGCGGTGATGCGCCGCTCGGCAATCGCCTGCCCGTAGAGAAACGGCTTGAGCGTGGAGCCGGGCTGGCGCAGGGCGGTAACACCATCCACCTCTGCCGCGCTGCTCAGGTCGCCGGACGAGCCGACCCAGGCCAGCACCTCGCCGCTGGCGTTGTCCAACACCACCAGCGCGGCGTCTTCCACGTGGCGACCGGCCAATTCACGCAGGTGCTGCTGCAGGGTTTGCAGGGCAAAGCGTTGCAGCGGGGCGCTGAGCGTGGTGGTGATGGCGTTGGACTTCGCCTGCAGTGGTGTAGCAGTGCGGGTGAGCTGGCGGGCAACGTGGGGCGCTATGCCTTCGCTGGCGCCATAGTCGCGCCGCTGCAGCGCGCCAGTGGTGAACAGGTCCAGCGCCTCGCAGTCGGTGTCCGTTGCGGGCAGGCTTTTGAGCACGGCGCATGCGCGCTGGGCCACCACAGCGGGCGAGGCATTGGGTGCGCGCACCAGTGCCACCGCCACCGCTGCCTCGCGGGCGTCCAGGCCGTGGGCGGCCTTGCCAAACAGGGTGCGGCTCAGGGCGTCAATGCCCACCAGCTCGCCCTTGAATGGCACCAGGTTCAGGTAGGCCTCCAAAATTTGGTCTTTACGCCAGTTCCGCTCCAGCAGTTGCGCCGATACGGTTTGCTCCAGCTTTTGCACCACACTGCGCCCGCCAGAGCCGCGTTTCAGGTCATCGTCCAGCAAGCCGGCCAGCTGCATGGTGATGGTGGAGGCGCCACGTGTTTTGCGGTTCCACAGGTTGGCCCAGGCCGCAGCAGAGGCTGCCTGCCAGTCCACGCCGCTGTGTTCATAAAAGCGCTTGTCTTCACTCAGCACCAGGGCGGTGCGCAGGGCGGGTGAAACATCGGCGAGCGCCACCCACTGGCCGCGGCGCACGCTGGTATCGGTGCGCAGGCGTTGCAGTACCTCGCCTTCACGGCTCAGGATCAGCGTGTCAGATGGTTTGAAAGAGGATTTTACAGAATTAAAAGTGGCTGTAGCCCACGTATTACCTACACAAGTAGCTATCAAAAACGTAGTAAGCCAACAACGCAGTTGACGCAACATTCTGCTGCGAACAGCATTCTCTGATAAGCCTCCGTGCACTTCGAAACCGACCCTCTTACTGCTTGGCAGCGGGGCGCTTGGCCGATTCCATGCGTGACAAGTCCAACTCAGCCAAGGCTTGTTTCACTTTGGCAACCGGTACTTGGTCGCCTTTGAGTTCCACAATCAAGCCGTTTCCCAGCATGGCGGTGACTTCTGACTGGCTGCCGTCTTTTTGGTATTCCTCGCGCATGCTGCGATTGCCCGCTTTGTAGACCTTTTCGACCGAGGTGGCGGTTTCTTTGTCCACGGTCATATTGGCCCATGCGGCCAAGCCCGCCAGTGCGGCCATGCCGCCAGCATCAGTCACCGTCAGGTGCATTTGGCTGTCGCCTGTGCCGTAGCTGGCGTTGGCCGTTGAGCCAGCAATGCCCATCGCAGCGCCGCCTTGTACTTCAAAGCTGGTGCGCGCCTGGCCTGCCAACGTGGCGGGCAACCAGGCCTTCATGTCGTCCGTAGGGAAGGCGGCACCACCGGCCATGGCACCCATCATGTCAGCCATGGCCTTGCCGGCAGCAGCTGGGTCACCCGATGCCTGGGCAGCTTCCATGCGTTTGCCGGCCTCTTCCATTTTCTTGGCGGCAACTGCCAGCTTTGAGGTGTCCACGCTGATCGAGCCATCGGGTGTGTTGATGGCAATATTTCCACCACCATCGCCCATGCTCCCCAGGCCGCCCATACCATGGCGGCCCATGCCAAACATGGCGGATACCGCGCCCACAATGAGAGCCGCCACGATGCCGCAGATGATCAAAACGGCCGTGTAACCGGCGGCCTTTTCAGGTGGACTTTTCATCATCACAGGCACGCCGATGTAAATCAGGTAGATGGAGTAGGCCGCAGCCAGTACCCCCAAAATGGACAGCGATGGCAGCAAGGAAAAAACACCACCCAAAAATCCAGCCGTGCTGCCGTAGGCCACCAATTTCAGCGCGTTGAGTGGGTTCTTGGTGCCACCAAAGCTGGGCGCCAGTGCATCGGCAATCAGGCCCACGACAAACACCATGACCAACGACATTACGTAGCCAACCACCATATTGGCCAGTCCGCTGATTAGAGGCACACGGTACGACACCCCAAAAACGCCAACGCCGATGAGCGATAGGCCAATAAAACCTGCAACGGCTGGAACCAATGCAAGGTAGATCAGGTAATTTTTGTAGATGGATGCGGTATCGCCGCCTTCAGCGTCGATGGCGGGCCATGTTTCCTTGGGTTTGAGCAAAATGTCCTGAACGCGTTGAACGATATTCATGGGTCGAACTCCTGAAAGGGCACGCCGCAGAGCGTGGATGGGTATTAATTGAACAAAGGCGCACTATACGAAGTAACTGCGGGGTTTCCTAACCTTTTTGTCAGGAATAACCCGTGGCCTTACAAATAGCGCAGCAGACCATTGGGCCTGCGGCTCTTGACGCCACCGTACCAGCGGCATGCGAAATACAGGCCCAGCAAATATAACAACCATACTCCATCGACCAGTGCCAGACTGGGCGTGTAGTCGGCGGGTGGTGTGTCGTTGCGAAAGGCCTGGGCGCCTTCCAGCCCATAGCGGCTGATCGTCCACAAAGCTGCGCCGATATGAATCAACGGCAGATGCACCAGATAGAAAAACATGGATACCTTGCCGTATACCAGCAACCAACGGTAGCGACTTTCGGGCCACCGTGCCAACACCGCCATCACCCATGCGCCCAAACCCAGCGTCATGCACAGGTACAGCAAAGACGGTGGGTATTTTTCAAAGTTGATGAAAGACATGGCGCTGAACAGTGCACCACGGCTTTGCTCCGACCAGGGGTGGGGATCGCCGTAGATATTGCTCCAACGCAAGGCTGCCATGAGCGCCAACAATGCGAACCCTGTCGCCCACAGCCGTCGGTTGCGCAGCTGGGCATCGCCTTGCAGATAGGGCGCTGCCAGGTAGCCAGCGGCCATCACACCGACCCACGGCAATACCGGGTAGAGAATGAAGAACTTGACGGGCCCCAACGCGAATCGCCCCTTGTCATGCAGCATGCTCCACAGCCAGCCCAGGTTGCCCCAGTCGGCCGCGAGCACGCCGTCAAACGCGTTGTGGCCAGCGATGCAGAACAATGCTGTGATGGCAACAGCCCAGCGTGGCAAATACACCAAGCCGGCCAAAGCCACCATGGCAACGCCCAGCGCCCAAATCACTTGCAACATGACGGTGCCGCCCAGCAGTACGCCCCAGCTCAGGCTGACCCAGGTGCATTCCAGAAACACCAGCCAAATGCCGCGCGTGACCAAAAATCGGGCCAAAATGCCCCGGCTCACCGTCTGCCCATAAAGCGCGGCACCCACTCCCGCCAGAAAGACAAACACGGGTGCACAAAAGTGGGTGATGTAACGGGTCAAAAACCACAAAGGCGTGGTCGCGTTCAAATCCACCGGGTTGAACGTTGTGGGGCCAAAGAAATCACGCACATGGTCCAGCGCCATCAGTACGATGGCCAGACCACGCAGCGCATCTATGAAAGCAATTCGGCCCTTTGTTGACAAAGTGCTTTGCATCACTTTGCCGCGTCCACCTTGATCTTTGCGTTGGGCGATTCCCCGAACATCTCAGGCGCGTACAAGGCCTCAACCCGTGTCGGTGGCAGCGAGAACTCGCCCACGTTGTTCAGCCGAATGGTGTATTCCATCTTGACCACGCCTTTGGGCAGGTACTCGTAGTAGCTGCGGAAGGATTCGAAGCTGCGTTCCTCAAACGCCGGCCAGCCATAGCCTTCTTTTTTCTCACCCTGCGTGGCGATCTCGCTGTCGCGTCCCAGGCCACTGCCCAGAATGGTAGCGCCGCCAGGCACCGGGTCGGTAATCACGGCCCAGGTCATGTCGGCACTGGCGTTCACCTCGATGCTGACGCGCAACACATCACCCCGTGTGTAGCTGCCTGCGGGCAGGCCCTTATTGGCTTGTTCCACCGGGGTAACGGTTTTCTTGATCTGGTAGCCGGCGTTGAACGGCTCCTTTAGCTGGATCGCCGCTATGGACTGCAGCGTGAGCCAGGGCTTTCCGGTGCCTTGGTGGGTGACGGTCAGGGTGTCCTTGAGTCCATCTTTGCCAGGCGTTTTGCTCCACGGCAGGAACATGCTGTTGTTGCGCAGATTGCCGGGTGCGGCAGGTGCGCCAAACCAGGTGGTTTGGTGCGCGGCACCACTGGCATCGGTGGTCTTGATGCGTTCGACCTTGCTCCAGTCCACACTCGCGCTACCCGTGCTCATGCTGGCCTTGGTCGTGCCCGCCACGGGGGTGGCTTCAAACTTGGCACTGAACTTCTCCAGCGCCAGCGCGCCCCACAGGTTGGCCGTGGTGGTGTGCCAGGCGCCGCCTTGCTGGCGGCTGATGAAGCCATTGGCCAGGCGGCCCATGTCGTCTTTCCAGTCCGGGTCGTCCAACACGGTCAGGATCAGTCGCGCGGTGTTGACGTCGCCGTTTTGCATCAGCCACCACCAGTAGTCGTCCTTCTCGCTGCTGAAGATCATCTTGGTGCCCTGGTAGCTGATGCGGCTGCGCAAGATTTGGGTGGCCTCTGCCATGCGCTTGTCGCGCTCGGGCACATCCTGCACGCGCTTCAAGATGTTGAGCCAGTCGATCACCGAGTGGGTGGGCCACTGGTTGGGCGCGATGGTGATGGAGCCGGTCATGCGGCCCTGCGCCTTGCCGTAGCGCGACAGGGCTTCCAGCGCGGCCAGTTTGCGGACATCAAGATCTTTGCGCGGGCTCCAAAAGCTGCGCTGGATCCGGCCTTCGACAAACGCAATCAGTCCGCGCTCCATGGGCGCGCGCACTTCGTCACTTAGGGCAAAAGCGGGGTTGATGCTGGCGGCCTCGTGCGTGGCGGCCAGCAGGTAGGCGGTGAGCGTGTCGCTGCCCCGGTTGGCCTCGCCATCGCGCGGCGGGAAGTAGTTGGCCAGGCCGTCGCTGTCCAGGTAGCTGGGGATTTGCCCGGCCACGGTTTGCCACATCTTGCCGTCACGCAGGCCCACGCTCTTGCTGGTTTTTTGCTCCAGGCAGGCAAAGGGGTAGTTGGCAAACCAGTCCTTCACACCCGGCAGACCTTCGGCCAGCTTGGGTTGCAAGGACATCTTCAAGCCGCCACGGCCCGGCAGTGCATCGGCTGGTGGGTTCACATCCAGACTGAAGGGGCCATCCAGCTGCACCAGCGTGGCCTGTTGCACCGTGAGCGGCACAGCGGGGATGATGCGCTGGCTGGCCTTGAGTGCATCGCGGGCGCCGCTTATGGTGTCTTTGGCATCAATCTCCCACAAAATGGACTCAAAGCGGCTTTGCGCCAGCTGAGCCGGGGCGGTGACCATCCACGCCACTTCGCGGGCATCGCCGGCGGGGATGTCCACGGTTTGGGGTTTGAGGTCCAGCAGCGTGGCACGCGGGCTCACTTCCACCTTCATGGCCTGTTTGGTGGTGTTGCGCAGGGTGAGCTGCGCGCGGTACTGGTCGTCCTCGCGCACCAAAGGCGGCAGGCCGCTGATGATTTGCAGGTCTTGCGTGGCGCGGATGCTGGTGTTGCCGGTGCCAAACAGGCCGGTGGATGCATCAGCCACGGCCACGATTTTGAAGGTGGTCAGTGCATCGTTGAGCGGCACAATCACCTGGGCCTGGCCGTTGGCATCGAGCTTGACGGCGGGCTGCCACAACAGCAGGGTGTCCAGCAACTCACGCGCACCGCTGTGTCCACCACCACCACCGGCAGGAACGGCCTTGCGGCCATAGTGGCGACGGCCAATGATTTCCATTTGCGCGGTAGACGTTTCCACACCCCAGGAGCGCCGGGCCAGCATCGCGTCCAGCAGGTTCCAGCTGGTGTTGGGCATCAGCTCCAGCAGGGCCTGGTCTACAGCGGCCATAGCCACCTCGGCATTGGCTGCCGGTTGGCCGTTGGGCAGCTTCACCTGGATAGTGACCTTGGCTTGGCTGCGCACGGCGTAGCTTTCCTTGTCGGCCCTCACGCTCACATCCAGTTGGTGCGCTTTGGTACCGACGCGAATTTCCGCTACGCCCAGGCGGAAGGCGGGCTTGCTCAGGTCCACCAGCGCGGTGGGTGCCACGTACTCTTTGCCTTCATACCAAAAGCTGGTCCACCATTCGCGCGGGGCCTTGTAGCCCCAGGTGAAGAAGCTGTACCACGGCACCTCGCGCAGGCGGCCACGCAGGGCCAGCACGCTCACATAGACGTTGGGCCCCCAACCATCCTTGATTTTCAGTTGCACCGTGGGGTCTTGCCCATTGAGTTGCACGACTTCCGTCTCCAAAATGCCTTCGCGCTCCACCGCCACCAGGGCGGTTGCAAAACGGAACGGCATGCGAACCTGAAACTTGGCGGTCTCGCCCGGTTGGTAACTTTTCTTCTCGGGCAATAGGTCAATGCGGTCGGTGTTTTCGCCGCCAAACCACATCTCACCCTGCTTGGTGACATACACGCTGCTGGCGGCCTGAATGCTGTTGCTATTGGCGTCTTTGGCAGTGACCACCAGCTCGACTTCACCGGCTTCATTGAGTGCGGTTTCGCACAGCAGCAAGCCGCGTGAATCGCTCTTGCCACTGCACACGCTGCCCAGCTCTTTCACGCTGGTCTTGTTGTCGTACGTGTAAAAACCGCCCACCATGCGCTTGCGCGTGGTGGTGGTGATGCGGGCGGTGGCTTTGACCTCTAGCGCTACGTCGGCCTGTGGCTTGCCAGAGAGGTCCAACGCCAGGGCCTGGAACTTGATCTTTTGGCTGCTGGACACCCAGCCCTCGGTCTTGATGCCGGCCACCACGGCGGCGGGCCACAGGGTTTGCGTGCTGCGGATGGTTTGCACCTCGCCATTGGGGTCAGAGTAGGTGGCTTCCAGCAGCAGGTCTTGCGGCGTGCGCTTGGTGGGCACCTTGTCTACTGTCACTTTGCCGCCGCCATTCTTGTCCAGGGTGATAGGCAGCTTGTCGGCAATGACGCGCGAATCGGCCGATGCGTCCACTTCTTCCTCGCCCTCTGGGCGGTTGTCGCGCGGGCCACGGGGCGGCTGGAAGTTGAATTCGCTGTAATCTGGGTAATTCAGGTACTTGCCACGCACCAAGGCTGAAACACGAACCGGCAGGTTGGCGGCGGCACCGCCGGCCACGTAGTTGACTTGTACGTCCACTGGTACGGACTTCACATTCACCAAGGCTGCTTTTTCGGAGGGGGTGACGCGGCCTTCCAGCACCGGCAGCCGGAATTCCTCAACTCGGAACTGTCCGGTGGAGTAAGTGCCGTTACCATTGTTCTTGCCGCCGCCGCGCAGTTCTACCTGGTAGACGCCCAGCTTGGCTGCGGGTGGAATCGCAAACGTGCTTTCGGCACTCAAACCACCCGTGGCTGTTTTGCGCCACGCAAGGGCTTGCGTGTACTGTTGGCCACTGCCAACATGGGTGATCGTCAGTGTGGCAGGAGTGGTGTCAGGCAGCCCAAAGCCGGACGAAGTTTCCGTGCGGATCAGATGTTTCATCGACACGGTTTCGCCGGCGCGCAGCAGGGTGCGGTCGAAAATAGTGTGGGCGCGTGCATCGGGCTGTACCTCGCGGCTGGTGGGTAAGTTGAAACGCCAGGGTTCGATGCCGCGGTTCCAGTCGCTCCAGGTAAAGGCCATGTCTTGCACTGTGCCCTTGCCGTCTGCACCCGGTTGTGCGGCGCGGGCACTGACAAAATAGGCTTGTGTATAAGCGCCGTCGCCTTGGCAGGAGGGCGCTTGGGGCGAAAGGCCGCTGAAGCGGGCAATGCCGTGGGCGTCGGTCGTAGCGTTGCCCACTTCGCGACCCCTGCAGTCGGACACCTTGACCACCGCCTGTGGCACCGGCGCGCCCTTGTCCAACGTGGTCACCCATGCCAGCGCGTTTTCGCGCCCCAGCTTGAAGTGCACACCCAGATTGGTCACCAACGCCGAGGTGCGCACGTACATGGTGCGGTCCTTGCCATGGCGTTCATCGAGCAGACTGCTGCCCAATTTTTGTGATGCAATCTCCACCACGTGAAAGCCCGCGCCCAGTGGAATGCCGACGACCTCAAAGGGGCGCGGATCACCGGCGGTTGGCTGGGGCAGGTCCAGCGTCTTGATGCCGGTTTGGCCCTGCAGCAACGACACCATGCGCGACTGCACTTCGTCGCGCTCATCAGCATTCAGGGGCTTGGGTAACGCGCCTTTCACCTCCCGCGCAGCGCTGCCACGCGACACGGTAAAACTGTCATAGCGCTGCACCTTCAAAAACCAGTTGATGATGTCGGCGTCTGTGGTCGGTTGCAGGGTGCTGACCTTGCCTTGGGCGGCTGGCGCGGTTTCTACGTTGCGCAGCGTCACCGGTAGCAGCGCTACGCCACCGGGTTCGGCAAAGCGCTCCACAATGCCAAAAGGTGCGGCGGCAAATTTGGCCAGTGGTGGCATCGCGCCGGTGGACACCTTGAGCGGAAAGCTGTCGGCGTTACGCAGGCTGCGCCCCGAAGCATCTTTGAACCCCTTGGGCAGCTCCAGCGTAAAGGCTGTTTGTTCGGGGAAGATGCCTTTGAAGTTCACCGAGTTGACGACATGGTCTTCATCGTCAGAGGCGTTGTCGTCGTTGTCCTTGGCGGGTTTGAAGCTGTCCTTGCCAGACTGCAGGCGGATGGCGTCCAGCAATTTGGCTGACACCGGTGCGTTGAAGCCCAGACGCATGGGGCGAATTGGCAAGCAGGCGCTTTGTGCGTTCTCCCGCTCACAGGAGAAGGTAGCCGTGAAGGGCTCACGCACCTGGTATGCGAAGCGCTTTTCCACAGAGTTGGCCACGCCAGTGGCGTTGCTGCCGCTGGGCGGTGTGCTGACTCCCTTGCCAAACACCAACTGCACTTTGGCCGATGCGCTCAAGGTGCGGTTGCAGGCCAGGGTGACAATGCTCAGAGGCTCTTTGACGGCTGCGTTATCCAGGCCCTGAGACTTTAGCAGCGCTGCACGCTCTTTGCCGTCGATCATTCGCACAGCAACCCGTTCGCCCAGCCCCTCTACCGCGCACCACACGTTGGCCTGCACGCTGGCAAGGGTGGCCGGCCCGTTCAATTGCAGGGTGAAGAACTGTTCCTCGTCAATGCGGGCATTGACGTCGGGCCGGATACTTTGCACAAAGGGGCCGCCCGTGTTGAAGCGAAAGCGGGTATTGCCCGTTAGCTCAATGCCCTTGGCGGACTTGAAGCCGGCACGGGTCTGCAGACTGCAGGACACGCCGGGCGGCAGATCGTTCTCAAACTCGAACGCCCAACTGCGGTCGGTCACCCAGCGCCCGCTGCCCTTGGTGACTTGAGCGTCGCTACAGATCAAAGTGAGCGGCGCCTCGGCTTTGGGGTCACCAAAGTTGACCGCACTGTCGTCAAACTTGGCCAGCACCTGGCGCACGCGCGCCACCTCGCCCTGCGGCGAGACGCTGACAATCTGGAATGCGTATGCCTGCAATGCGGCGCTGGCTAACAGCGCCGCGCAGGTCTTGAGAATGGAATGGCCCACAATCGCTCCTCCTTGAAGGGGCGAGGTTATCCGATTTGGAAGCAAATGTGTCGTCCTTGCGTGGGATGAAACGCACATTGCTGCTTGCGCACGGTACGAAATCTTACGACGTGGCGGGCGGGGCACCCACAGCGCTGCAAAACGTGTAGGTGTTGCCGCCCTTGGCCTTGCTTATGTACATCGCCGAGTCCGCCATCGAAATGAGTACATCGACTTCGGTGGCGTCGGAGGGGTAGATGCAGATGCCAATGCTGGCACCGACACGGCAGTGTGGCCCTTGTGGCAATGCGATATCGTGTTGTAGAGCATCAATCAGTTTGACCGCCATGCCTGCGATGGCGGCAGGCTCATGCAGGTCGCCCAGCACGACGGCGAACTCGTCCCCACCCGGCCGTGCCACGGTGTCGGACTCACGCACACAGGCCTGCCAGCGTCCAGCCACTTCTTGCAGAACCCAGTCGCCTGCATCGTGCCCATAGTTGTCATTGACGAGCTTGAAACCGTCCAGATCCGCAAACAGCACTGCGACCAAGGCGCCGCTGCGTTTGGCCAATCATTTCTTCGCCAGAGTAGCCCAGCAAACGGTAGGCGGCTTCGTTCCAGTTGATGACCTGTCCGCGCTGCTCCACGACAAACCGCATTGAACGTGATCAATATCGCGGGGATCAAAGCCCGCACGACCGTGCGTACAGTGGCAAAGACCGCAACAGTCATCAGAACCTGCATCTGGGCGATGTGGGCAATGCGGGATCGATGATCCAGTCCAGAAACGCGTAAGTCGCCAACAAAATGGCCGCCGCAATGACGACCAGCTTTGCGAGAGCCCGGTGCTGGGCAATCCAGATGATTTCGTTGTCGTTAAAGCTAAACATGGCGGCAACCCAATCCTGGTAGATCACGTACGCAACGAAAGCAGGGCGATGCGGGCTTATACCCAGTACAGTATCAGAATGCATCAAATTCCGTGAGGGGTTACCTCCCTAATTGGGCAGAAAGTCCGGACTGCTTGCGTGGAAAATACACCCATGGCCAAAAAAGATCATGTATCCGAAACCCCCGCTACCCAGCTGCTCAGGGCGAGCAAAGTGGCGTTCACTGAGCACCCTTACGAATACCTGGAGCACGGCGGCGCCCAGCACAGCGCACAAGTGCTGGATTTTGATCCCTTCTCGGTGGTCAAAACCCTGGTGATGCAGGACCAGGACGCAAAGCCCTTGCTGGTGTTGATGCACGGTAACCGCAGGGTGTCCACCAAAAATCTGGCTCGTCAAATTGGCGCCAAGTCGGTGGAGCCCTGTGCGCCCGAGGTGGCCAATCGGCATAGCGGTTACCTGGTGGGTGGTACCTCGCCGTTTGGCACGCGTCGCACCATGCCGGTGTACATCGAGGAAACCATCCTGGCCTTGCCGAAAATCCTGATCAACGGGGGCCGGCGTGGCTATCTGGTGGGTATTGATCCTGCTGTTTGCGTGCAGTTGCTGGCTGCAAAGCGGGTACAGTGCGCCTTGGCTGATTGAAGCCTTTCGATTTCAGGAGAACTGGTTTTGGATTCCCTCGCTGCTTTCTATCCCCTGCTGGCCACCATTGCTGCATATTTGGTGGGCTCGCTCTCGTTTGCCGTCATTGTGAGCCGTGTCATGGGCCTGAACGATCCGCGCACTTTTGGCAGCAAGAACCCCGGCGCCACCAATGTACTGCGCTCTGGTTCCAAGACGGCGGCCATCGTGACGCTGTTGCTCGACGCCCTCAAAGGCTGGCTGCCGGTCATGCTGGTGAAATGGTTCGGTCAGCCGTATGGTCTGGGTGACGGTACGGTCGCCATGGTGGGCCTGGCCGCGTTTTTGGGTCATTTGTTTCCGGTGTTCTTCCGCTTTGCGGGTGGCAAGGGCGTGGCAACAGCTTTGGGCGTGCTGCTGGCGACCAATTGGATACTGGGCGTGGCCACGCTGGTTACCTGGCTGATCATTGCGGTGTTTTTCCGCTATTCATCGCTGGCGTCGTTGGTTGCCGCCGTTTTTGCACCGGTCTATTACCTGATGGGTGATGGCGTAGTGTGGGCTGCGGACAGAAGCATCGTGCTGTGCACTGCCATCATGTCGTTGCTGCTGATATGGCGCCACGCCGAGAATATTGGCCGGTTGGCCAAAGGCAAAGAGTCCAAACTGGGCAAGAAGAAGCACCACCATCACTGAAGCGCCGCCACAGCGCAGTTGCCAGTGATTTATTGCGGTGTCTGCTGTGCTGCGTAGGCGCCGAGTCGCAGAATGTGAAAGTGGTTAAGGCGTGCCCGTACCGATGAAGCTGCCAGTGCCGCGCGGATCCGCGGACTGCGCTCGGCCGTGTTGTGCAGCCGTGGGTTGGGGTTGAGTTGCCCGTTGGCCGAGCCAAAAATGGCTACGTAGGGGTGGTTGTGCTGCTCGCTTCGCCGCAGCACAACGGCCAGCTCGTCATTGTCCAGGCGGACATAGGTGCCAGGCGGACACAGGCCCACCACGCGCACCAGGGTGTGCCCCACTTCGTCGGACTTGTCGGCCAGAATGGAGCGTGCTGACTCAGTGGCGCTTCGGCCTGTCCGCGAGTTACGCGGGCTGATCATGGCTGCGTAGCGGTCTACCACCTTGAGAATGCGCGTCAATCGGGTGGCTGGCGGTGCCAGGCGCAGGTCGGCCCGATCAATGGTGTCGTCATGGTGACGCGAGACGATGTCCAGCCACAAGGAGTCAATTACCCCCAGGTTGGATAGCATCAAACTGCCTTTGACCGTGTGGGCGCGGATCATGTCCTGCTGTTCGATGGTCGGTTTTTCGGTCTGGGTGGCCAGAGCGTCCTGCAAGGTGGTCATGGCAATGTTCATGGTCAGGGCCGCATGCACCAGGCTGTCGCGCTCGGGCTTGGAAATGCCCAGCTCGGAGGCCATTAGGTGGCACAGCACGGCGCACACCAGGGAGTGAGAGGCGCTGTAGCCAACCGGTGAGTTGCCTGCCAGCTGAAACAGCAGGTAAAGGGCCACATCCGGGTCGCGTTGCAGCAGGCCCTGCATCCAGCGGTCGTACTGCAGTACTCGGTGGGCGAATTCTTGCGTGCTGTCCGGGTTGGTCAAAATCACGCCCAGGCCGGACTCCAAATCCGACCACAGGGACAGCAAGTCTTCATATTCGAATTCACTCTGGATGGTCACAGCGATTCTCGTTTTAGTAGCGCTTTTCCAGCACCATTTGGTCGTTGGCCCGCGTCATCTGGAAATGGGTCAGGAAGGTGTTGCCCAACAGTACATAGGGCATGGAGCCGGCCGATACGACAGCATCAACACCATGCACTGACACATCACCGACCCGTACCGAGCTGAGCTTGATGACCCATGCCGGAACGACGCCGTTGGCGGTGCTCACGCGCATGGGCTGCCCGGATTGATAGGCAATGCCCAATCGCTGGGCGTCCTGCACGCTCAGTGAAACCGCCGTGGCCCCGGTGTCCACCACCATTTGGACTGATTTGCCATTGATCTGGCCCAGCGTAAAGAAATGTCCACCGCTGCCGGCTGTCAGCACGATGCGGTTACCACTGTCCCCAACACCGGAGCCGGCACCCACACTGGCCGGTGCATCGCCCACCCGCAAAGTGTGCTGCTTGCCACTGATCTCCACCACGGCCTGGTCACCCTGTGTGGAAACAATCTTCACGCCCTTGTAGGAGTCGCCTGCCGCCACGGTCTTGGGTGTTGCGCCATCGACAATGATCAACGCCTTGCCGCCCAGCATGCCCGAAAGACCCACGGTCTGTGCCTGGGCCACGGGGGCCAGACAACAGACTACGCACAGGGCGAGCAGGGCGCGTTGTTGCATGGTCAGTCGCGAAAGTTGTTAAAGCTCAGGGGTAAATCGGCCACGTCTTTGCGGATCAATGCCATGGCGGCTTGCAGTTCGTCGCGCTTGGTGCCAGTTACACGCACGGCATCGCCCTGAATGGCGGCTTGCACTTTGAGTTTGCTGTCCTTGATCAGGCGCTGGATTTTTTTGGAGACTTCAACCTCGATACCGTTGCGCACCTTGATGACAACCTTGACTTTGTCGCCACCCATCTTCTGCGTGTCGCCCACATCCAGAAAGCGCACGTCCACCTCTTGCTTGGTCAGTTTGTTGCGTAGCACATCCTGAATCTGGTCGAGCTGGAATTCGGCGTCGCCAATCAAGGTGATTTCTTTGTCCTTGAGGGCAATGCTGGCCGATGTGCCCTTGAAATCAAAGCGGGTGGCAATTTCTTTGGCAGAATTTTCGACCCCGTTCTTGACTTTGACGAGATCGGCTTCGCAAACGGTATCAAAAGAAGGCATGTTGTGTGTTTCCCCAGTGCGACAATCCTTCCATGTTAGTCGAGAAAAACGTCCCGCTCCAGCCCTTTAACACCTTCCACATCGTGGCCAGGGCCCATGCGCTGGCCCGTATCACCAGTGAGGCCGATGTGCGGGCCCTGCTGGCCGACCCCGAATGGACGAATGAACCCAAATTTGTGCTGGGTGGTGGCAGCAATGTGGTGCTGACGGGTGATGTGAAACCGCTGGTGCTCAAGGTCGATATTGCGGGGCGGCGCCTGGTGGATGAAACCGACAAGGCTTACATCGTGGAAGCGGGCGCCGGCGAGGTCTGGCACGACTTTGTGGCTTGGACCCTGCAGCAGGGCTGGCCGGGTCTGGAAAACTTGGCATTGATACCCGGCACGGTGGGAGCCTCGCCCGTGCAGAACATCGGGGCCTATGGCGTGGAGTTGCAGGACCGGTTTGAATCACTGGACGCGATAGACCTGCAGACCGGTCAGGTTTTTACGTTAAACGCCGCACAGTGCGCTTTTGGCTACCGTGACTCCGTGTTCAAGCATGGCGGTACCGTGACCAGTGGTGGTCAACAGACCCTGGGGTTGAAGGACCGTGTGCTGATTCTTCGTGTGCGCTTTGCGCTGCCCAAGCCCTGGAAGCCCGTGCTGGGCTATGCCGACATCGACAAGAAAATGGCCGAACACCAGTGCACCCAACCCACCCCGCAGCAGCTGTTTGACTGGGTCTGTGCCATCCGCCGCGCCAAGTTGCCTGACCCGGCCGTGGTGGGCAATGCGGGCAGCTTCTTCAAAAACCCCACCGTGACCCCGGAGCAGTGTGCCGACATCATTGCGCGCGACCCCAAGGTGGTGCATTACCACCTGGACGACGGTCGCATCAAACTGGCCGCGGGGTGGTTGATAGATTCTTGCGGCTGGAAAGGCAAAACCGTAGGCCAGGCCGGTGTCTATGAAAAACAAGCGCTGGTGCTGGTGAATCGCGGTGCGGGCACCAATGGGTTGGGCGCCACTGGCGGTGAGGTCATGACCCTGGCCAAGGCCATTCAGACCAGTGTGTACGAGCGATTTGGCATTCTGCTGGAGCCTGAGCCGGTGGTGCTGTAGTCCACAGCGCTGCACAACGCGCTACAGTGGACACCATGAAAAATATTCTGGTTCTGGGTGGTACCGGTTTTGTCGGTTCCCATGTCTGTGAAAAGCTGGTGCAACAAGGCTGGAGCGTGACGGTGCCAACCCGGCGTCTATCCAATGCGCAACGGGTTCAGCTGCTGCCGGGCTTGACCGTGTTGCAGATGGATGTGCATGACCCGCACGCCCTGACCCAGGCCGTTGCCGGGCACGACGCCGTGGTCAATTTGGTCGCCATCCTGCACGGCAATGCCGCCGCGTTTGACAAGGCCCATGTAGTGCTGCCGCAAAAACTGGTCAAGGCTTGTCATGCGGCCGGGGTTAACCGCGTGGTGCATGTCAGCGCGCTGGGCGCGAATGACCAGCGCCCAGGTACCGCGCCGTCCGAATACCTGCGCAGCAAAGGGCGCGGAGAGGCCGCTTTGCTGCACCCAGGCGACGCTGCTAGCGCGTTGCACGTGAGCGTGCTGCGCCCCAGTGTGATCTTTGGTGCCGAAGACCGCTTTCTCAACACCTTCGCCCGGTTGCAGGCGCTGTTTCCGGTCATGCCATTGGCCTGCGCCCATGCCCGCTTTCAACCGGTATGGGTGCAAGACGTGGCTACCGCCGTGGTGCGCCTGCTGGAGCGGGATGGTGATGTAATGCACCGCCAAAATGTGCCCCGTATTCTGGAAGCCTGTGGCCCACAGGTTTACACCCTGGCCGAGCTGGTGCGGCTTGCGGCAGAACTGAGTGGCGTCAATGAGGGAAGGGGCCGCCCCATCATTCCCCTGCCCAACTGGTTGGGGCGTATCCAGGCTGGCCTGATGGAACTGTCGTTGGGTGAACCGTTGATGAGCCGCGACAACCTCGACTCCATGCAGGTGGACAACGTGGCCAGCGGCCAGGTTCCGGGGTTGCAGGCGCTGGATATCACGCCGTCGGCCTTGGTGCCGATTGCCGATGACTACCTCAAACGGAACCAGGCCGATTACGGCCTGTCGGGGCTTCGCAAACGCGCCCACTGACGCGGGCGGTGGGCTGGCAGTGTGCGGGCCTACTTCCCTAACTTCAAAAAGTCATCCCCCTTGCCCAACTCCAGCAGCCCGGCGTTGGAATAAACCTGCAGCTTGGCCCCGCGTATCCATAATGTCCAGATTCCGCATAGTCAATTGCCCAATGCGGTCCGGCGGCCTGAACGGCGCGTCTTCCACCTTCTCCATGCTCAAAGGCGTTCAGGGTGGTAGGTCAGGTTAGGCGATTCGGTGTTCAGCAACGAGTAATCATTCCCCCGGCGCAGTTCCATCGTCACGGTGCCGGTCACGGCTTTGGCAACCCAGCGCTGTGCGGTTTCGCGCAGCATGATGGCCTGGCTGTCGAACCAGCGGCCTTGGTACAGCAGGCGGCCGAGCTTGCGGCCGTTGTCGCGGTATTGCTCGATGGTGTCTTCGTTGTGGATGCCGGTGACCAGGCGCTCGTAGGCGATGAACAGCAGCGCCAGGCCGGGGGCTTCGTAGATGCCGCGGCTCTTGGCTTCGATGATGCGGTTTTCGATCTGGTCGCTCATGCCCAGGCCGTGGCGGCCACCGATGCGGTTGGCTTCCAGAATCAGGCTCAGGTCATCGAAGCGCTTGCCGTTCAGCGCGACAGGGCGGCCTTCTTCAAAGGTCACGCTCACTTCTTCGGCCTTGACCACGCAGTCGTCTTTCCAGAACGGCACGCCCATGATGGGGTTCACGATCTTGATGCCGCTGTTCAAAAACTCCAGGTCTTTGGCTTCGTGCGTGGCGCCCAGCATGTTGCTGTCGGTGCTGTAGGCCTTCTCGGCGCTCATCTTGTAGCCAAAACCGTTGGCGGTCATGAAGGCTGACATTTCGGAGCGGCCACCCAGCTCGTCAATGAACTGCTGGTCCAGCCAGGGTTTGTAGATTTTCAGCGCAGGGTTGACCAACAGGCCGTAGCGGTAGAAGCGCTCGATGTCATTGCCCTTGAAGGTGGAGCCGTCACCCCAGATGTTCACATCGTCCTGCTGCATGGCCGACACCAGCATGGTGCCGGTGACAGCGCGGCCCAGCGGCGTGGTGTTGAAGTAGGTCTGGCCGGCGGTGGTGATGTGGAAGGCACCGCTTTGCAGCGCGGCAATGCCTTCAGCGGCCAGCTGCGGGCGGCAGTCCACCAGGCGGGCCTTGATGGCGCCGTATTCCATGGCCTTGCGCGGGATCTCGTCGTAGTCGGCCTCGTCGGGCTGGCCCAGGTTGGCGGTGTAGGCGTAGGGCAGGGCGCCCTTTTGCTTCATCCACAAGAGCGCGGCGCTGGTGTCCAGGCCGCCGGAGAAAGCGATGCCGACCTTTTGGCCGGCGGGGATGTTTTGCAGAATAGTATTAGACATGTTTTAGGCCTCTATCCCTCGTAAAATATACGTAGGCAGCTACAAAAGAAATAGCAATTAAATAATCGACTTAGCCGAAATGGCAGACGTAGTGGTAGGCGTCAAAGCCCTCGGTCACGCGGATCTCGAATTGGGTGTTGCCGGGCACGCTGAATGTTTGCCCCGCGCCGGATGTGATCCATGCATCGGTGCCGGCCAGCTTGTAGTCGCAGCTACCGGCCACGCATTCCATGATCTCGGGCGCGCCGGTGTTGAAGGTCAGGGTGGACGGCAAGATCACGCCCACGGATTTCTTGGTGCCATCGGCAAAGGTGATGCCGTGGCTCACGCATTTGCCGTCGAAGTACACATTGGCGGCGGTGGTGACGGAAACGTTGTCAATTTGGGTCGTGGTCATGTCGGGGTTTGGAGTGAGGGTAACCCCCTATTTTAGGGTAGGCGTTGCGCAAAGGCCTCGGGCGTGAAACCCACGCTAACCTTGCCATCTGCCCACTCCACGACCGGGCGCTTGACGACACTGGGCGTGCTCAGCGCCACGGTGCGCGCGCTGGCTGCGTCGACTACCGAAGCCTTGGTAGCTTCGTCCAGCCCGCGCCAGGCCGTGCCTTTGCGGTTGATGACGGTTTCCCAGCCCGCGGTTGCCAGCCAGTTGTCTAGCTGCGCCGCAGGCACGCCCTGTTTTTTGAAGTCGTGAAATTGGTAGTCCACGCCGTGCTCGGTGAGCCAGCTTCGGGCCTTTTTGACGGTGTCACAGTTTGGAATGCCATAGAGGGTGATCATGACCGGCATTGTAGGGAGCCAAACCGACTGGACAACCGTTCAATCCGTAGCAAGTGCAACCCTGGATCGGGCGTGGCGCGCCCTTGGGTCATGTATCTCGCCCACCAGGACCCAAGAAGTCGCCAATGGGTTTGAGTTCATCGACACGGTCGCACACCGCCTTGACCACAATCAGGATGGGAACACCCAGAATCAAGCCTGCCGGCCCCCAAAGCCACCCAAAAACCAGCACCGCGATAAAAACACTCAATGGGTTGGTTCGGCTGGCGCGCCCCGTCAGCCATGGTGCGACCAAATTTCCAATAACGGAATGGATGGCCAGTGTACTGAAGCCCACCATCAGCGCTTGGCTGACTGTATCGAATTGCACCAGCCCCATTGCGGTAGAACCCACCGCAATGATTGCAGCGCCAAAATAGGGGATCAGGTTGGTGATGCCTGCCACCACGCCCCACACTCCAGCGCTGTGCATGCCAAACCAGAGAAAGACCATCCAGGTCAAGAACCCAAGCACAGCGCTGGTTGCGATTTGAACCAGCAGGTAGCGCTGAATCTGTTCGGTCACTTCGTCCAGGGCTTTGATGGTGATCCGTTTTTTGCTTAGTTTTGGCCCTGCCAGCTTGACCATCTTGCGTCGAAAGTTGTTGCCGGATGCAAGCAGAAAAAACGCAACCAGCATGACTATGGCGGTCTGGCCGAGCAACGCAATCAGGCCCATGGTTCCGCTCCACAGATAACCCTGTATGTTCACGGCAGGGTGTTCCGCCGTCACTCGCTGTGTCGGCACCCCAGGTGCAACGCTTTCTTGTGCGGCCTTCGAAATTTCTGTCGCCGCCTGTTGGACCTTGGCAATGGTGTCAACGGGAGTGGAGCGAGGGAACTTCAACTTCTGGCGCAGATTGTGCGAGAGCGACGGAAGGGAGTCAACAAAGGAAACCGCTTCATCCCGTAGCGACCACCCACCCCAAGCGAACGCAAAAACGATGGCACCCATGACCAGAGCGGCGCCAACAACGCGCGGGACATGCCAGCGTGCCAGTCGATTGACAACCGGTGTCAACGCGTAGCTGACCATCAGACCCATCAGCAGTGGCACCACGATAGCCTTGGTCCAGGCCATTGCAAATACAGTGGCAATAACTGCCAAAACCGAAAGTGCCAGGCTGCGAATGTCCACGGGCATGGGGATCAGTGTGGGGACCGGACTGGTAGCCTCGTCTGATACGTTGGTGTTGTCCATCATGCAGCAATATTTATTCAAATTAGGGTTGACAACCGTTCGGTATCGAACAGATGAACGGACACATAATAAAGCCAGGCGCTCAAGCAGCGGGCCATCCTGGCGCTGGTGCTGGCTTCTTGCGCACACGCGACCCATGTTGATTGGCGTAGATCCAGGTGTACTCCGCACCGAACAAAAAAATCTGCGCTGAGTAATACACCCAGGCGATCAGCATCACCAGCGAGCCCGCCGCGCCAAACCCGGAGGCGAGGCTGCTGTGGCTGAGGTACTGGCTGATTACAACTTTGCCGATGGCAAAGAGAAAGGCGGTGACGCCCGCACCGGTCCAAACATCGCGCCACGGAATCCTGGCGCGTGGCATGATTTTGAAGATCATGGCAAACAGCAGCGTGAATATCCCAACCGACACCCAAAAATTCACGACCTGTAGCAACATTGCCCAGCCAGCGAACCACCCTGCGTACCACTGGCCGACTACTGCCAGTGCCGTACTCACCACCAGCGATACGATCAACAGGAAGCCTAGCCCAAAGACCAGCCCGAACGATAGCAAGCGGGTGCGCAGCAAGCGCCAAATGCTGGAGCCTTGGATGACCGGTGCTGGAATACGCCAGATACGGTCCAGTGCGCTTTGCAACTCGGCAAATACTGCCGTGGCACCGACCACCAGCAACGCGATGCCGACCAGCGTAGCCAGCACGCCACCCACAGGCTCACGCGCCGTCTTGAGCAGGCCTTCCACCGCCACCGCGCCTTCGTGTCCCAAAATGCCGCCCAGCTGAGCCACGATGGCCCCTTGCGCGGCATCCTGGCCGAATACCAGGCCGGCTATCGCGATCACGATGATGAGCAGGGGTGCGAGCGAAAACAGGGTGTAGTACGACAGCGCGGCACCCATGCTGGGTGCATAGTCGTCCGACCAGGCGTTGGCGGCGGCCTTGATCATTTGCCACTGTTGCTGCATCCAACTCAGGGGTGTGCGGGCCGCGACGATGGGCGGCACAACCATGATAGGCGGAGTACGCAAGGAACTGCGTTCCGTGTGGTTTGTCTTGCCTTTCGTTGCTTCGCTGAGCAATGCCAGCAAGGCTATTAGCGCCCGCAGATCTTCCACTGCATCGGAAAAATGGATGTGGTCGGTGGCTGGTACTGCCGGTTGTTTGTGGTGGCCAGAGCGTGCTACGGCCACGATGGTGGCCAGCGCGGTTCCTGCAAGCAAGGTGCCTAGCACCACCGGTGATCGCCGTGACCCCTCAGTCATGGTTGCCTCCGCCGGAGGCTTGTGCACATCCCTGGTCGCGCCCCGGCCCTTTCTCCACCAGGGGAATCAGTGCCAACACGGGATTGAGCAGGCCCAAGGCAACCGCACCCGCGCTGCGCGCCAGGATGCTGGCCGTATCCAGCGTGACCTTGGGTGCATCAAAAGTTCCCCGGATGTAGATGGGGCTGCGCAGCGCGACCAGACTGGTGGTGCGGGTGTGCGGCACCAACGTCAGGTCCAGGGTCTCTAAAGCCAGGTTAACGGAGCCACTGCCCACCACGGTGCTGACGTCGGTATCCAGTAATAGTTGTTGGGTTTGCATGATTCCTTGTTGAACGCGGAAGTCTGCCAAAGCGCAGCGCAACACAATATTCTTGTCGCCAGCGATGCGCAACTTCAGTATTTCCAGCAGGTGCAGCCCCGCCTGTTCCATCAGCAAGCGGCTGATTTTTCCCTGGCCCATTTCCAGATGCACGGCACCGTCGGAGCTGGCCAGCATGTGCTTGACCGAGTTGCCCTGGCCCTTCAACCGGACTTCGCCATTGAGTTCTCCGACGCTGGTCTTTGTCAAATCCAGGGTGGGAAATAATGCGCCGAGCAAGAGCTTCTTGACCTGAACCGTGGCGCTGGCCCTGATCAAGGGTTGCCGCGCATCCAGCACGATGACGCCCTGCAGGTGTCCACCGGCTGCGACAAAGTCCAGGGGGTCGAGCGTGAGCACCGCATCCTGCAACCGGATGCGCACCTTCAATTGGTCCAGTGGCAGCGCCTTGGCTCGCTCGATGCGAACCGCGTTGAAGGTCACGTCCGCGTTGAAGCTTTTCCAGCGATCGGCTTTTAACGCATTGTCAGGCAGTACCTGGCGCGGTCCCTCGTGGGGCGTGGATGGGCCAGCGCCAATAACGGGTGCCAGATCGCCCAGATCCATGACCTGAGAGGTTACATTGCCGCGCAACATGGGACGCTCGTTGACCCGTTGTGCCTCTAACGTACCGGCTACATCACTGTGCCCTACCGTTCCGGAGAACTGCTCGAACCGCCACGTGGTGGCGTCGTGCACCAGCCTGCCGATCATGGCATAGGCGTGAGTCTCTGGCAGCCCCAAGCCCAACAGTGGAAACAACTGCGCCAGGCTGCCGCCGCGCAGCGCAATTTGCATATCCAAACCGGTTAGCGCGAACAGTCCGGTGAGTGTGCCGTGTGCCTGCAATGCGGTTGGGCCTACCTTGGCATCAACCGTCAGCGGGAATGGCACCTGTTCGTCGCGCAGCGCCAAAACCGACGCACTGGTGCCGGTGGCCACCAATGGCAAGCCCTGGAACTTGCCGTCGGCCTTGAAAGCAACCGAGCCTGTGCTGGTGTCTTTGGTGTCCACGCTCAGGTGGATGTGCGTATCGTGCTGGCTGTCATCCAATTCCAATTGCCCGTGGTCCAGCGTGAGCCGCGCTATTGCAATCTGGGTTGTCTCATCACGCTGCAGTTTGTCCAGCAACCACGACTTGCGGCCATCGCTCGCGGTCTCCAGCATGACGATGGGGCGCTTCAGGCGCACATCCTGCAAGACAATGTCTTGGTTCCACAACGCCCGCAGGTCCACCGAAAATTCGACCGCATCCGCAACCAGCATCTTCGGCTGGGCCGCCCATGGCGGATTGGCAAAGGAAACCTGCTCGGATTCGACGCGCACAAACGGCCAGTCCAGGTGCAGCTTGAGGTCGCCGGCGATTACCAGCGCGCGCCCGGTCTGCGCCAGGGTGCCCTGTTGTATTGGCGCACGCGCCCAGTTCCATCCAAACAGGGCAATGCCCAACACGACCAGCAAGCCCACGATCCCCGGTGCCAAAAGCAACACAAGAAGGGGTTTGGTTAGTCGGCGCGTCATTAGTCCTTTGTACCGCTGAACGCAATGTGGTACTGCGCGTTAGCGAACAGACCGCGCATCCCGGCCTTTCCAAAATGGTTCGGATGTCTGACCCTGCACCCACCGAGAAGAAACCGATTGCGCCACCGGCAGACGCCGGCTTGCGCGGTACGCCCGACGGGGCCTGGGCCCTCACCGGGGCCTGGACTGCCAGCGGGCTGGGGCCGATGCAGAAGCAACTTCAGTCGCTGGAGTGTGCTGGCGGGGTCCAGGTCTTGGACGGTAGTGGTATGGACCGCTTCGACAGTGCCGGTGCCTGGATACTGCTGGCTTGGCTCAAACGCCACGAAGCGACGGCCGACCTGCAGCACTGGCAACCCCGTTGGCGAAACTTGATGACCGCAGCGGCCCAACACGACACCAGCAAGCTACCAGTTGTGCAGAAACAAGGTCGCCTGGCCACTCTGGGGCGTAGAGCCATGACGGGAGCTGCGCAGGCGTTGGAGCTACTGGTTTTCCTGGGGCAAACCGCCATGGTTGCTGGCCGCGTACTGGCCGATCCGCGCCGTCTGCGCTGGCGCACGGTGCTGCACCATGTGCAAATCGGGGGGTTTGACGCGCTGCCCATCGTAGGGCTCATGTCGTTCCTGCTCGGTGTGGTCGTGGCCTACCAGGGTGCCGATCAACTGCGCCATTACGGTGCCAATATTTTTGTGGTGGACCTGGTTGGCTACGCCATGTTGCGCGAATTTGCGCCGCTGATGACGGCCATCATCATTGCCGGCCGCTCAGGTTCGTCTTACGCGGCGCAGATCGGCACCATGGTCGTCACGGAAGAGATTGATGCTCTGCGCACCCTGGGTATTGACCCCGGCGAGCTGCTGGTGCTACCCCGCATACTGGCGTTGGCCATCGCCTTGCCTTTGTTGACCGTGTTTGCCGATATCACGGGTGTGTTGGGTGGCATGGTCATGGCCAGTACGCAGCTTGACATTGGGTCGCATGAGTTCCTTGACCGCTTCAGCCGCGAAATGCGTGGCAGTGCGTTGCTGGTGGGACTGGGTAAATCGCTGGTGTTTGCCGTGGTGATCGCTGTGATTGGATGCTTCCAGGGGTTTCGCACCCACGGCAGCGCCGACAGCGTCGGGCGCCAGACCACGCTGAGTGTGGTGCAGGCCATCTTCCTGGTGATCGTGGTTGACGCCGTGTTCTCCGTGGCCTTCAATGTGTTGGACCTCTGACATGGTTGACTCCGGTGACGCAACCGCGGTGGTCGAGATGCAGGGCATCACGACCCAGTTCGGCAGTCAAGTGGTTCACAAGGATCTGGACCTGTGCGTGCGAAAGGGCGAGATTCTGGCCATTGCCGGTGGCAGCGGTTCGGGTAAATCGGTGCTGCTGCGCGAGATGATCCTGCTGCAGCGGCCCACAGCGGGTACGGTGCGTCTGTTCGACCAGGACGCTGCGGCATTGACCGCCGAAGAAGGCCTTGCGCTGCGCAGGCGCTGGGGTGTGATGTTCCAGAAAGGCGGGCTATTCAGTGCGTTGACCGTGTCGGAAAATGTGGGATTGCCCCTGCGCGAACTCGACGTGCTGGACGCAGCTCGGATCGATGGCATTGCCGCCTGGAAGCTCGCGCTGACGGGACTACCCGCAGAAGCAGCGCACAAGTACCCCGACGCCTTGAGCGGCGGCATGCTCAAGCGCGCTGCGCTGGCACGTGCCCTGGCGCTGGACCCCGAGTTGCTGCTGCTGGACGAACCGACGTCGGGCCTGGACCCCGCCAGTGCGACCGGCATTTGCGAGCTGATCCTGCAGACGCGTGATCTGTTCGCCCCAACCATCGTTGTGGTGACCCATGACCTGGATGTGCTGTGGCATGTCAGTGACCGGGTTGCCGTGTTGGGTGAAGGTCGGGTGCTGGCCATTGGCTCCATGGACGAGTTGTCCAAAAACCCCCACGCCACCGTGCAAGCCTATTTTGTTGACGCCCGGCAACGCCGCAATCATCCAACGGAGTCCCCATGGAAGACAAGTTAAACCCCGCCATTGTTGGCGCCTTTGTGCTGGTGCTTGGCGCCGCGCTGATTGCTGGCGTGTTGTGGCTGGCAGCGGGCATGGGCGGCCAGAAGAGCTATTTTTCATACCGCTCGGTGCTGGCTGAGTCGGTGGCCGGGTTGAATGTCGATGCGCCCGTGAAGTACCTTGGCGTGGATGTTGGCAAAGTGCGCTCTATATCGATTGACCCACAAAATTCCCGCCAGGTCATGCTGGGCTTTCTCATCGAACGGGGCACACCGGTCAAGCAGGACAGCGAAGCGGTATTGAAGGCACAGGGACTTACCGGTATTGTTTATGTGGAGCTCAGCGGCGGTAGTCCGGGTTCGCCTGCGCTGCTGCCCACGCGCGAAGAGCCCGTCCCACTCATTCCATCCAAGCCCTCGCTGAGCACGCGGCTGGAAAACGTATTGGGCACCGTGTTGGCCGGGCTTGATCAAATGTCCGGCAATTTAAGCGCCGTGTTTGATGCCGACAACCGCCTGGCCTTGAAAACCATCTTGTCGGATACGGCCAGCCTGACCACGGTGCTGGCGCAACAGAAGGAGGCCATCCGAGCCGGTGTGGCAGATGCCGCACGCACCGCGCACCTGACCGCACAGGCCAGCGCTCAGCTCGATCCGCTGTTGAAACGCATCACGGCAGCCTCAGTGGCGTTGGAAAACACGGCACAAACCGTTGACCAGGTCGGTAAACAATGGGGCACTACAGCCGATGCCGCCACGGGTGGCCTCCAGCAAATCCGCAGCGAAACACTGCCCGAGTTGAGCCGCCTGGTCGCCGAGCTCAACCAACTCTCCAGTTCTTTGCGCCAGCTGACTGAACAGACCAAGCGCACCCCCAGCAGCCTCCTGCTTGGTGGCCCCACACGCCCGGCCGGACCCGGAGAAAGCCCACAACCATGACTACTGATTTAAAAACCCCATCAATTCCTCGCCGGGTCGCTCGCTGGCTCAGTGCCCTGGGCTGGGCGCTGGCCACGGTTGGCCTGGTCAGCGGTTGTGCATCGGGTTTGCTGCCCAAGCCAGCCACGCAGCCCGTCCTATTTGCCCTGGACGCCAGCACACCGGAGCTACCGCCGATGGCTACGGGCGCCACGCCCGCCAAGGCGCCAGGCCTCACATTGACCGTGGATGTACCGCGTGCTGCAGCAGGCTACGACACGCCCCAGATGGCCTACCTGCGCCGGCCGCATGAGATGGAATATTTCGCAAGCCACCAGTGGGTGGACACCCCAGCGCGCATGCTCACGCCACAGATTGTGCAAGCGCTGCAACGCAGCAACGCCTTTCGCGCCGTGGTAATGACCCCCACTACGGCCGCGGGTGAACTGCGGCTGGAAACCGAGTTGCTGCGTTTGCAGCAGGACTTTTCACAATCGCCCAGCCGCGTTCGCCTGACCCTGCGGGCGCTGCTCATCAACACGGCGTCGCGCCAGGTGCTGGCTGCGCGGGAGTTTGATCTGGATCAGGCCGCCGCCAGCGATGACCCCTACGGTGGCGCCTTGGCGGCCAACCTGTTGGTGCAGCAAATGTTGAGCCAGCTGGCGGCTTGGGCGTCAAGGTCCGTTGGCACCCAGTAGCAATCAAATTGGCATCCAGCCCTCGTGGAATATACGTAGTCCACTATCAAATTCATAGTGAATCACGGTGAGAAGCGCTGGACGATTTTGAACTCACCTTGAACCCGCAGAGGGGTGGGCACCGGCAGCAGTGTCCCTGCGGCCTCCTCCTACTCACTCTGGCCACCCTGCCCGTGGTTTTTTGGACGGCAAGGTCAAATTGGTAGCAGATCAGGCAGGCCATAGGCCGGGGGGAAGGGGACACGAGCGCAGTAGAGCACCCAAGCGGCCTGCCTGATCCCGTGAGGTCGGCGACAATCAGCACCCGTATGGAAACACCAATCACCTTGGCCGACTGGCTGGCGCATTGCGAGCGCCTGCACCCCACCGCTATCGACATGGGCCTGGAGCGCGTGCGCACTGTGGCCCAGCGCATGGCCATTCGTTTCGATTGCCCGGTCATCACCGTGGCGGGCACCAACGGCAAAGGTTCCACCTGCGCCATGCTGGAGAGCATCTTGGGCCAGGCGGGTTACCGCACGGGCCTTTTCACCTCACCCCATTTGGTTCATTTCGAGGAGCGCCTGCGCTTGTTGGGTGAGTCCGTAAACGCTACTGATTTGGTAGCGGGCTTTGCCGCAGTGGAGAGGGCTAGAACCCTGAATGACCAAGTGGTTTCACTCAGCTACTTCGAGTTCTCGATGCTGGCCATTTTTGACGTGATGATGCGCAGCGGGCTGGATGTGGTGATTCTGGAGGTGGGGCTGGGTGGCCGGCTGGATTCCACCAACATCATTGATACGGATTGCGCCATCATCACCAGTATTGACCTGGACCACATGGAACTATTGGGGTCTGACCGCGAAAGCATTGGCCGCGAGAAGGCTGGCATCATGCGCACGGGACGCCCGGCCATCGTCAGCGACCCCGTGCCGCCGCAAAGCGTGCTGGACTATGCCCTGGAAGTGGGCGCCGATTTGTGGAAGGTGGGGCGCGACTTCAATGTAGCGGGCGACCCGCAGCAGTGGGGCTGGGCCGGGCGCGGGCGTCGGTACAGTGGTCTGGCCTATCCGGCACTGCGTGGCGCCAATCAGTTGGTTAACGCTGGGGGCGTGCTGGCCGCACTCACCGCCTTGCGCGAGCGGCTGCCCATCACGGCACAGGCGGTGCGCAACGGCTTCGCGTTTGTGGAGCTGCCGGGCCGCTTTCAGATCATTCCGGGCCAACCCACCTTGGTTTTGGACGTGGCGCACAACCCGCATTCGGTCGCCGCACTGGCTGCCAATCTGGACGCGATGGGCTTCTTCCCCACCACCCACGCCGTGTTTGGTGCCATGGCCGACAAGGATTTGGCCCCCATGCTGGCCAAAGTCAGCCCGATGCTGGACCGCTGGTATTTCACCGATTTGCCCACCCCGCGCGCGGCCCGGGGCGTTGACCTGCTGGAACAGTGGCAAGCCCAAAACACCCGAAAGGACACCAGTGGCGCGGCCTTTGCCAACCCGATGCAAGCACTGCAGGCTGCCATCGATGCCGCAGACCCCACTGATAGAATCGTTGTCTTTGGATCGTTCTATACCGTGGGTGGCGTACTCGCACAGGGCGTGCCACGGTTGTTTGCCAAACATCTGAACTCCTGACCGATCACATACATGGCTTTTTTCAAGTTTCGCAAAGGTGGTGACGATCATCCCACCCCCGCTGCCGCGCCGCAAAGCGTAGAGGCCATGCGCACGCGCGCCCGGCACCGATTGATTGGTGCTTCGGTACTGGTGCTGCTGGGTGTCATTGGTTTCCCCTTGTTGTTTGACAGCCAGCCGCGTCCCATTGCTGTCGATATCCCCATTGAAATTCCGGACAAAAATGCGGTCACACCCCTGACCACCACCGTGCCGGCCAAACCCGCCAGCGATGTGGTGGTGGAATCCGATGCCGGCAAGCCGGTCACCGCGCCCGCTGCAGTTGCGTCCGCACCATCACCCGCACCATCACCCGTTGTCGCACCGTCCCGGGCGTCTACCGGTTCAATGTCTGTGCCCTCAGCGCCCGCCAAGCCGGTGCCCAAAGTGCAAGCCAGCAAGCCGGCTGAGAAGCCAGCGCCAAAACCCGTTGACAAGCCAGCCGACAAGCTTGTAGAAAAGCCCACTCCCCGTACAGACGATGGCGCCAAGGCGCGTGCCTTGCTGGAAGGCAGGGAAGCCGACAAACCGGCGGCTACCACCGGCCGCTTTGTCGTGCAGATTGGCGCCTTTGCGGATGCGGTCAAGGCACAAGAGGCCCGTGTCAAGCTGGAAAAAGCTGGGCTCAAGACCTACACCCAGGTGGTGCAGCCCAAAGAAGGCAAGCGTATTCGGGTGCGTGTGGGGCCCTTCCAAACCAAGGCCGAAGCCGACAAAGCGGCTGAAAAAATTCGCAAGCTGGACCTGCCCGCTGGCATTCTCGAACTGTAAAAGCGCGGCGTCGCCATGCCCATGCTGGACTGGATCTTTGTCGCCGTGCTTTGCATTTCGCTGTTGGCCGGTCTGTGGCGTGGTCTGGTCTACGAATTGCTGTCAGTGGTGAACTGGATTGCGGCCTTTGTGCTGGCGCAGTGGTTTGCACCGGTTGCGGCACAGTGGCTGCCTTTGGATAGTGCGACTGAGGTCGTGCGCTACGGCGCCGGGTTTGTGCTGGTGTTTGTGTTGAGCCTGTTTGCGGGTGGCCTGGTGGCCTTCTTGATCAGCAAGCTGGTGGCAGCCGTGGGGCTGCGGCCGGTGGACCGTGTATTGGGGGCCGTATTTGGCCTGGTGCGTGGCGTGGTCATCCTGCTGGTGCTGGCCGTGGTGGTCGGCATGACGCCCATGGCCAAAGGGCCGTGGTGGCAAGAGTCCACCGGGGCCGGTATTGCCACGGTGTCTTTGCAGGGCCTCAAGCCCGTGTTGCCGCAAGAATTTGGAAAATACCTTCCTTAAGTGAGAACAAACTATGTGTGGAATCGTTGGTGTTGTCAGTAGCACACCCGTTAACCAACTGATCTATGACGCGTTGTTGCTGTTGCAGCACCGTGGCCAAGATGCAGCCGGTATCGTGACCCAGCAAGAGCGTAAGTTCTTCATGCACAAGGCCAAGGGCATGGTGCGTGATGTGTTTCGCACGCGCAATATGCGTTCGCTACCCGGCAATTGTGGCCTGGGCCAGGTGCGCTACCCCACAGCGGGCAACGCCTTTAGCGAAGAAGAGGCGCAGCCCTTTTACGTGAACGCACCCTTTGGCATTGTGTTGGTGCACAACGGCAACCTGACCAACGCGCACGCGCTCAAACACGAACTGTTTCAGACCGACCACCGCCACATCAACACCGAAAGCGACTCCGAGGTTTTGCTCAACGTGTTGGCGCACGAAATTGAAAAAACTACCCGCGGGTTGCCCCTGCAACCGGCCGATCTGTTTGCCGCCGTGCGCAATGTGCACAAGCGCGTCAAGGGCTCGTACGCGGTGATTGCCCTGATTGCCGGTCATGGCGTGTTGGCGTTTCGCGACCCGTTTGGCATTCGCCCCTTGTGCATGGGCACGCACGAGGGCAGCACCGTATTGGCTAGCGAGTCGGTCGCGCTGGAAGGCATTGGCTATCAGTTTGAACGCAATGTGAATCCCGGCGAGGCAGTGTTTATTGATTTGCAAGGCAAGGTCTACGCCGAGCAGTGCGCTGACAATCCCCAACTCAACCCCTGCATTTTTGAATTTGTGTACCTGGCGCGACCTGATTCGGTGATGGACAACATATCGGTCTACCAAGCGCGTTTGAACCTGGGCGAGTCGCTGGCCAAGCGCGTGATTTCCACCGTGCCACCCAATGAGATTGACGTGGTTATTCCCATTCCCGAATCCAGCCGCCCCAGCGCCGCACAACTGGCGCAACTGTTGGGCCTTCCATACCGTGAAGGCTTTGTGAAAAACCGCTATGTGGGGCGCACCTTCATCATGCCCGGACAATCGGTACGCAAGAAGTCCGTGCGCCAAAAGCTCAACGCCATTGCCAGCGAATTCAAGGGCCGCAATGTGCTGCTGGTGGACGACTCCATTGTGCGCGGCACCACATCCAAAGAAATTGTGCAGATGGCGCGTGACGCCGGTGCCCGCAAGGTGTATCTGGCCAGCGCTGCGCCGCCAGTGCGTTACCCCAATGTGTATGGCATCGACATGCCCACCAGCAGTGAACTTGTGGCACACGACCGCACTGTGGACGAAATTCGCGCCATCATCGGCTGTGATGCGCTGATTTACCAGGACGTGGACGGCATGAAGAGGGCCATTGGCTCACTCAACCCCAAGATCACCGGCTTTGATGCGTCTTGTTTTGATGGCGTTTATGTCACTGGTGACATCACCGCAGAAGACATCAACCGCCTCAACGCCAACCGCGTGGGTGGCGAAGAAAACCAGGACGACACCTCGCGTCTGGCACTGCCCAATCCTGAGGACTGAGAGCAGCCATGCCCCATAACAAGACCTTGCCCGAAGGGCTGCACCCCGACACACTGGCGGTGCGAATTGCCAGCGAAAAAAGCCAATACGGGGAACACTCCGAAGCGCTGTTCCTGACCAGCAGCTTCATACAGCCCGATGCCGCCACGGCTGCGCGCCGCTTCGCCATGGAAGAAGACGGCTACACCTACACCCGGGTGGGCAACCCCACGGTTTCCAGCTTGGAACTGCGCCTGGCTGCCCTGGAAGGCACCGAGGCGGCGATTGCCACCTCCACCGGCATGGCGGCTATTTTGTTACTGGGCATGGGGCTGCTTAAAAATGGCGACCATGTGGTGTGCTCGCAGTCGGTCTTTGGCTCCACCATCCGTCTGTTTGCGGGTGAGTTTTCCAAGTGGGGCATCACTACCAGCTTTGTCTCGCAGACCGATGTAGCGGCTTGGCAAGCGGCCATCCAGCCCAACACCAAACTGCTGTTTGCCGAGACGCCCACCAATCCGTTGACCGATATTTGTGACATCCAGGCACTGGCCGATGTGGCCCACAACGCCGGCGCGTTGCTGGCAGTGGACAACTGCTTTTGCAGCCCAGCTCTGCAACAGCCCAAGCGTTTTGGTGCGGACTTCATCATTCACAGCGGTACCAAATACCTGGACGGACAGGGTCGCGTGATGGCCGGTGCCATCTGCTGCGATCGCAAGTACGTGGACGACGTGTTTTTGCCCATCACCCGCACGGCCGGTATGGTGCTTTCGCCTTTCAACGCCTGGGTGGTGCTCAAGGGCATGGAAACGCTGGGCATTCGCATGCAAGCCCAAAGCGAACGCTCGCTGGCCTTGGCCACTTGGCTGGAAGGCCATCCCGCTGTAAAACGGGTGTACTACCCCGGCCTTGCCAGCCACCCGCAACATGCGCTGGCTATGCGCCAGCAATCGGCCAGTGGCAAGGGTCAGGGTGCGGCGGTGGTGTCGTTTGATGTGCATGGCGATTCACCCGAGGCGCTGCGCCGCAACGCCTTTGCTGCCATTGATGCCGTGCGGGTTTGCTCCATAACCACCAACCTTGGCGATGTCAAAACGACCATCAGCCATCCCGCCAGTACCTCGCACGGACGCCTTACCGAAGACCAACGTCAGGCCGCCTGCATTGGTCAAGGTTTGATTCGCTTGGCAGTAGGCCTGGAACATATTGAAGACTTGAGGGCCGACCTTGCGCTTGGCCTGGATCCCCTGCAATGACACAAAAAATTCGCACCCGCATCGCTCCTTCACCCACCGGCTTTTTGCACTTGGGCACGGCCCGCACCGCTTTGTATTCGTGGGCCTATGCCCGCCACTATGGAGGCGATTTTGTGCTGCGAGTGGAAGACACCGACGTGGCGCGTTCCACGCAGGATTCGGTGGACCAGATTTTGGAATCCATGCACTGGTTGGGCCTGGAGTACGACGAAGGCCCCATTTACCAAATGCAGCGCCTGGAACGTTACAAACAGGTGCTGGACCAGTTGATTGCAGAAGGCAAAGCCTACTACTGCTACAGCACGCCAGAAGAACTTGACGCCGTGCGCGAAGCCAAAAAGGCGCGTGGCGAAAAGACTTTGTACGACGGCCGCTGGCGGCCCGCGCCGGGCAAGACTTTGCCGCCGGTGCCAGAAGGGGTGAAGCCGGTGGTGCGTTTTTGCAATCCGCCGGATGGCGACGTGACTTGGAACGATCTGGTCAAAGGCCCTATCACCATCAGCAATCGCGAGATTGATGACCTGATCATTGCCCGCACCGATGGCATTCCCACCTACAACTTTGCGGTGGTGGTGGACGATTGGGACATGACCATCAGCCACGTGTTTCGCGGTGACGAGCACATCAACAATACGCCCTGGCAGATCAATATGTTCAACGCCTTGGGCGCGCCCCTGCCGCAGTTTGGGCACTGCCCTGTGATTCTGGGGGATGACGGGCAAAAGTTGTCCAAGCGCCGGGGTGCCGTGAGCGTGACCGCGTACGAAGAGGGTGGCTACCTGCCCGAGGCCATGCTCAACTACCTGGCGCGTCTGGGTTGGAGCCATGGCGATGACGAACTCTTCACCCGTGAACAACTGGTGGACTGGTTTGATGGCTCGCACCTCAACAAAAGCCCCGCGCAATGGGACCCGGTCAAACTGCTGTGGGTGAATGCGCAGTACATCAAACAGGCCGACAACCAACGTCTGGCAGCGCTGGTGGCGCAACAGTTGGTCAAATTGGGTATCACGTTGCAACCGGATGTGGTGGAAAACCATCTGCCACAACTGTGTGCACTGCTGAAGGACCGTTGCGACACCACGGTGGTATTGGCCCAATGGGCCGCCAAGTTCTATGGCGATGTGACGCCGGATGCGACCGAGTTGGCCCAGCATGTGACCGAAGCTGTGCGTCCGGCCGTTGCAACACTGAAAGAAAAGCTCAGCGCGTGTGCCTGGGACAAGGCGTCGATCTCAGCGGCCATCAAGGAAGTGCTGGCCATCCATAGCCTGAAGATGCCGCAATTGGCCATGCCCGTGCGTGTGCTGGTGATGGGCGCGGCACAGACACCCTCATTGGATTCGGTGCTGGAAATTTGCGGAAGAGAAAAAGTCATTGCAAGACTTGGCGTGGCCTAATTTTTAAGGTTATAATTTGAGGCTCGGAAATTGAGAATACCGGTAAAACGGAGTTCTCGGATTACTGCGAAGTAATAGGGGGTATAGCTCAGCTGGGAGAGCGCTTGCATGGCATGCAAGAGGTCAGCGGTTCGATCCCGCTTACCTCCACCAAAGTTTTCGAGAACGGATTAGTTCCAAGGTTTTGACCCCATCGTCTAGAGGCCTAGGACATCACCCTTTCACGGTGAGTACCGGGGTTCGAATCCCCGTGGGGTCGCCAAGATTCATCGCAAGATGATCGAAGCGCAAGTTGGTAACAGCCAGTCCGCAAGGGCAGGCGACTTGGCTCGAAAGAGCAAACGTTACCGCTAACTGGAGTGGTAGTTCAGTTGGTTAGAATACCGGCCTGTCACGCCGGGGGTCGCGGGTTCGAGTCCCGTCCACTCCGCCAACATTGAAAAGCCATCAGTCGCAAGACTGATGGCTTTTTTCTTTTGTTTCTCCGGTGAAAACCAACCCCCGGGGCAGCCCCGATTAAACTGGGCAAGACCTGTTCTCAGAATTGCCATGAAACCCGACATCGCCCCTGCCCACCAGCCCCTGGCGGAACGCCTGCGCCCGCAGCGCCTTGCGGACGTGATCGGCCAGCAACACCTGCTGGGCGAGGGTATGGCTCTGCGCCTGGCGTTCGAGTCCGGGCGCCCACACAGCTGCATCCTGTGGGGGCCACCGGGGGTAGGCAAGACCACCATTGCGCGGCTGATGGCCAACGCGTTTGATGCCCAGTTCATCGCCATCAGTGCAGTGCTGGGCGGCGTCAAGGACATTCGCGATGCCGTTGAGCAAGCGCAGGTCGCGTTGGGGCAGGGACGCCGCACGATTTTGTTCGTGGACGAGGTGCACCGTTTCAACAAGAGCCAGCAGGATGCTTTTCTGTCGCATGTGGAAAGTGGGCTGTTCACCTTCATCGGGGCCACCACCGAGAACCCGTCGTTTGAGGTGAACTCGGCACTTCTGTCGCGGGCAGTCGTTTATGTGCTGCAGCCTCTGGCAGAAAATGATTTGAAGAAAATTGTGGCGGTAGCCCTCGCGGAATCTGTATTGCCCGCTATTGAATCAATAGCGATTGACCGTCTGGTCGCCTATGCCGACGGTGATGCCCGCCGCCTGTTGAACACCCTGGAAACCTTGGCCATGGCGGCCCAGCAGGAGCAGCTGGAGCAGGTGACCGATGCCTGGCTGGTGCAGGTTCTGGGTGAACGCATGCGCCGCTATGACAAGGGTGGTGACCAGTTCTACGATTCCATCAGTGCGTTGCACAAGTCGGTACGCGGCTCAGACCCGGATGCTGCGCTCTATTGGTTGGTGCGCATGCTCGATGGCGGTGCCGACCCGCGTTACATGACTCGGCGCCTGATTCGCATGGCCAATGAGGACATTGGCCTGGCTGACCCCAGGGCGCTGCGCCTGGCGCTTGATGCTGCCGAGGTCTATGAACGCCTGGGCAGCCCCGAAGGCGAACTGGCCCTGGCCCAGTGTGTGGTCTACCTCGCGGTGGCAGCCAAATCCAATGCCGTCTACCGTGCATTCAATGCCGCACGGGCGCTGGTCAAGAAAGATGGCACGCGCCCGGTACCCATGCACCTGCGCAATGCACCCACCAAGCTGATGCAGTCGCTGGATTTCGGCAAAGGCTACCGCTATGCGCATGACGAGGAAGGTGGCTTTGCCGCTGGTGAGCGTTATTGGCCGGATGGAATGGCTGCGCCAGACTTTTATCAGCCCGTGGAACGTGGGCTGGAAATCCGCATAGCCGAAAAAATGCGCCAATTGAAGGCCCGTAATGCGGCTGCAGTTTCACCCCCGCCAGAGACCAACCGCTGAGCTTTGTCCGTCGTAGAAAACGCCGAGTATTAGCTACGCTTACTTCCCGATGTTTCCACTGATGTAGCTAATTTACTAGGGGTAAACCCAAGTGTTTCGAGCTTCGATGCGACGTTGCCCTTCGTTACAATCCCCCCCACTTGTTGTCTGTCGCACCATCAAACATGACAGGCTCTTTGCTAAAGATCAGGTATAGCTCATAAGGCCGCACCGCACGTCGTCAAATGGCCTATCTGTAGATTGACGACTTACGCACCGGCCAAAAATCGGAGAACCTTTATGGATATTTTGTTACAACAGATCATCAACGGTCTGGTGTTGGGTAGCATGTATGCGCTGATTGCGCTTGGCTACACCATGGTGTACGGCATCATTAACCTCATCAATTTCGCCCACGGTGAAGTGATGATGGTTGGGGCGCTGACTAGTTGGACCATCATTGGTCTGATGCAGGAGTCCATGCCCGGCACACCCGGATATATCATTTTGATCATTGCCCTGATCATTGCCTGCGTGGTCGCCGCAACGTTGAATTTTGCGATCGAGAAGATTGCTTACCGTCCGTTGCGCAACAGTCCCAAGCTGGCGCCCATGCTGACGGCGATGGGCATGTCGCTCATGTTGCAGACGCTGGCCATGATCATCTGGAAGCCCAACTACAAGTCGTACCCCACCTTGCTGTCCAACACCCCCATCGAGATTGGTGGCGCCGTGATCAGCCCCACACAGGTCATGATTCTGGCGTTCACCGCCGTTTCGCTGTCGGTCCTGATGTGGCTGGTGAACTTCACCAAATTGGGGCGTGCCATGCGTGCCACCTCCGAGAACCCCCGCGTTGCCGCGCTGATGGGTGTCAAGCCCGATGTTGTGATTTCGGCGACCTTCATCATTGGCGCCGTGCTGGCGGCCATTGCCGGAGTCATGTACGCGTCCAACTACGGAACCGCCCAGCACGCCATGGGATTCCTGCCAGGATTAAAGGCCTTTACCGCAGCGGTGTTTGGCGGCATTGGCAATTTGGGTGGTGCGGTGGTGGGGGCCATTTTGCTGGGCCTCATTGAATCCATCGGTGCCGGCTATATTGGCCAGCTGACCGGCGGCGTGCTGGGCAGCAACTACTCCGATATTTTTGCCTTCATTGTCCTGATCATCGTGCTGACGCTGCGCCCATCCGGCCTGCTTGGCGAGCGTGTGGCAGACCGCGCCTGAGGAGAACATTCCCATGAAACAACAACAAAAGATTTTTGTCTTCTTGGCAGCGGCCGTTGGCTTGCTGGTCCTGCCGTTGGTACTGCAAAGCTTTGGCAATGCCTGGGTGCGAATTGCTGACATGTCCTTGCTATTCGTCCTCTTGTCACTGGGCCTCAATATTGTGGTCGGCTATGCGGGTCTGCTCGATCTGGGGTACGTAGCCTTTTTTGCGATTGGCGCCTATACCTTCGGTCTGCTGTCGTCGCCCCATTTGACCGACACTTTTCCCGCGTTGGCAGCATCGTTCCCCGATGGGTTGCATACACCACTGTGGGTCATCGTGCCGCTGGCCGCTGGCATTGCCGGCCTGTTCGGCGCGATATTGGGCGCGCCAACGCTGCGATTGCGTGGTGACTACCTGGCCATCGTGACACTGGGTTTTGGTGAAATCATCCGGGTGTTTCTGAACAATCTGGACCAGCCTTTCAACATTACCAATGGTCCCAAGGGCATCAGCCAAATTGATTCACTCCACTTCTTTGGTTTGAATCTGGGCAAAAAACTGGTCATTGGCAGTTACGAGGTGGCGTCGGTTTCTTTGTACTACTACCTGTTCCTGACATTGGTGGTGGTCAGCGTGGTGATTTGCCACCGTCTGGAACTGTCGCGCGTCGGGCGCGCGTGGATGGCCATTCGGGAAGATGAAATTGCCGCCAAGGCCATGGGTATCAATACACGCAACCTCAAGTTACTGGCATTTGCCATGGGCGCGACGTTCGGCGGAATTTCTGGCGCCATGTTTGCGTCGTTCCAGGGCTTCATTTCTCCGGAGTCCTTCAGTTTGATGGAGTCCGTGATGATTGTGGCCATGGTGGTGCTGGGGGGCGTGGGTTATTTGCCGGGCGTTATTCTGGGGGCCATCTTGTTGTCTGCTTTGCCAGAAGTGCTGCGCTACGTTGCGGGCCCTTTGCAAGAAGCCACAGGCGGGCGACTGGATGCATCAATTCTGCGCCAGTTCCTGATTGCACTGGCCATGATCAGCGTCATGCTGTTGCGTCCCCGTGGTTTGTGGCCTGCGCCTGAACACGGCAAGTCCCTGTAGAACGTGAAGAGCTGAACGGAACCATCATGACAGACACAGTACTAAACGTCTCCGGCGTCTCCAAGCGCTTTGGCGGCCTGCAGGCCCTGAGCGATGTAGGTATCAAAATCGAACGCGGCCAGGTCTATGGGCTTATCGGCCCCAACGGCGCCGGCAAGACCACGTTCTTCAACGTATTGACCGGCCTCTACACGCCTGACAGCGGCACTTTCGAGTTGGCAGGCAAGCCGTACCAGCCGACAGCCGTGCACACCGTTGCCAAGGCAGGCATTGCGCGCACCTTCCAGAACATCCGTCTGTTTTCGGACATGACCGCGCTGGAAAACGTGATGGTGGGCCGGCATGTCCGCACGCATTCGGGTGTGTTCGGGGCCGTGTTTCGCACGGGATCCTTCATGGCCGAAGAGGCCGCGATTGCAGCCCGTGCCCAGGAACTGCTGGATTACGTGGGCATTGGTAAATATGGCCCCTACAAGGCCCGCACACTCAGTTATGGCGATCAGCGTCGCCTTGAAATTGCGCGCGCTCTGGCAACCGATCCGCAACTGATTGCCCTGGACGAACCGGCTGCAGGCATGAACGCAACCGAGAAGGTCATGCTCCGCGAGCTCATCGACCGTATCCGCAACGACAACCGCACCATTTTGCTGATTGAACACGATGTGAAGCTGGTGATGGGCCTGTGCGATCGCGTTACGGTGCTGGACTACGGCAAACAGATCGCCGAAGGCACACCGGCTGACGTGCAGCGGAACGAAAAAGTGATTGAGGCGTATCTGGGTACCAGTGGCCACTAGGCGGCGTCAGGAGAACAAGAGAATGACAACAAACATATTGCTCAAGGTCACTGGCCTGAAGGTTTCTTACGGTGGAATTCAGGCCGTCAAAGGTGTGGACTTTGAAGTCCACGAAGGTGAACTGGTATCGCTGATCGGCTCCAACGGCGCTGGCAAGACCACCACCATGAAGGCGATTACTGGCTCGCTGCCGATCAACTCTGGTGATATTGAATACCTCGGGAAAAGTATCCGTGGCCAAGGCCCCTGGGATCTGGTCAAGCAGGGGCTGGCCATGGTGCCCGAAGGTCGTGGCGTGTTTACCCGCATGACCATCATTGAAAACCTGCACATGGGTGCCTACATTCGCACTGACAAGGCCGGCATTGCCGCCGATATCGACAAGATTTTTGGTATCTTTCCGCGCCTCAAGGAGCGCCGTGACCAATTGGCCGGCACCATGTCCGGCGGCGAACAGCAAATGCTGGCCATGGGACGCGCCCTGATGAGCCGCCCCAAAGTGCTGTTACTGGATGAGCCCTCCATGGGCCTGTCACCCATCATGGTCGACAAAATTTTTGAAGTGGTCAAAGACGTCTACTCTCAGGGTGTCACAGTCTTGTTGGTGGAGCAAAACGCCAGCCGTGCGTTGGCACTGGCAAACCGTGGCTATGTGATGGAGTCCGGCATCGTGACCCTGACGGGAAAAGGCGAAGATATGCTGAACGATCCGCGTGTGCGGGCGGCCTACCTGGGCGAATAGACACTACCCTCTGCACGCTCGCCGGGTCGACCGGTTTTGAATATCCTCAGGGGTGGACCTTGTCCGCCTCAGAGGTAAACGAATCGGCGAAAAATTCATCGACCGATAGTTGCGCCAGCTCCGTAAAGTCCTTGCGCGCCGAGTCCACCACCACCGGCGCGCCGCAGGCATACACCTGGTGGGCGCTCAGGTCGGGGAAGTCTTGCAGCACAGCGCGGTGCACAAAGCCAGTTCTGCCTTGCCAGTGGTCTTGCGGCAGGGCGTCTGAGACCACCGGCACATACGTCAGATTGGGCATGAGCTGGGCTTGTTCTTTAGCCCACGCATCCATGTAGAGATCTGCCGGTCGACGGGCGCCCCAATACAAGATCACCGGCCTTTTGATGCCCTGGTGTTCCATGTGCTCAAGTAGTGCCTTGATGGGGGCAAAACCGGTCCCCGACGCCAGAAGAATGATGGGCTTGTTGGAGTCTTCCCGCAGGAAGAAACTGCCATAAGGCCCTTCGATGCGCAATATGTCCTTTTCCTTCATGGCACCAAAGGCGTGGTCGGTGAACTTGCCGCCTGGCATGTGGCGGATGTGCAGTTCGATGTGTGGCCCCAGATGGGGTGCATTGGCCATAGAGTAGCTGCGCCGCACACCGTCGCGCAAAATAAATTCCACATACTGCCCGGCCCGGTAGGCAAAACTGTCGTTGGCTGGCAGTTGCAACTGCAGCGCCATCACATCGGGCGACTTCCTGGCCATGGTGGTGACCCGGACCGGCATTTTCTTGATGGGCAGGGCCCCCAGTTCGGTCACCTGGCGTGATTCCAGCACCAGGTCGGTTTGCGGCACCGCACAGCAGGTCAGTACCCAGCCGGCGGATTCTTCCTCGGGGCTGAGCGCTTTGAACTGGTGTGTGCCATGCTGGACCGTGCCGGACACCAGCTTGCACTTACAGGAACCACACGCTCCATCTTTGCAACCATAGGGCATTCCAATACCTTGGCGGATACCGGCGGACAGAACCGCCTCTCCTTGCGCGACGTTAAACGCGCGCCCGCTGGGTTGCACAAGAACTGAGAAAAGTGGTGCGTCTGCGTGGCTGGGCGTCATCTTGTGGGTATCCTTGGAACTCTTCTAGTCAACAAGCCTGCAATTTTGCCTTCAAACCAAAGCCCCCTTGGATCATTGCCATCCCGTTTTCGCCGCGAGCGCGTTCTCATTGTGGGTTGTGGCGATATTGGAATGCGTGTTGCAGACCAGTTGTCCCCCCGCGTTCGGTTGATGGCGCTGACATCCAATGCCGCCCGCGTGCCCCAATTGCGCGCGCACGGAGTGACCCCGCTGAATGGCAACCTGGACGCGCCCCGAACGCTGCGCCGTCTGGCAGGATTGGCAACGCGCGTTGTGCATTTAGCCCCACCGCCCGCCAACGGATGGGCCGATACACGCACGCAATCGTTGGCACAGGCCCTGCGCATGCGCGCCAGACCGCGCAGTGTGGTCTACGGTTCAACCACGGGTGTCTATGGGGACTGTGGTGGGGAATGGGTTGCCGAAACCCGTGCGGTGCGTGCGCACTCACCGCGCGCACAACGCCGTGTAGATGCGGAAGCACGCATGCGGTTTTGGGGGCGTGGATCGGGTGCGCGGGTGAGCATTTTGCGCATCCCCGGCATCTATGCCACCAACCGCGCGGGCGGAACGCCGCGCGAGCGCCTGCTCAAGGGCATTCCTGTTTTGCGTGATGAGGACGATGTCTACACCAACCATATCCAGGCCGACGACTTGGCCCGTGCATGTTGTCTGGCCCTGTGGCGCGGTGCAGCCCAGAGAATCTACAACGTCAACGATGACAGCGGATTGAAGATGGGCGACTATTTTGACGTGGCAGCAGACCTGTATGGCTTGCCACGCCCACAGCGCATTGCCCGCGAAGGCGCTGCTGAGCAACTGCCTCTGGTGCTGCTCAGCTTTATGAATGAATCACGGCGCATGCGCAACCAGCGCATGAAAGATGAGTTGGGTCTGCGTCTGCGCTACCCGACTGTGCACAGTGGCTTGCGTTAAGACGGGGTCAGACGCATCAGCAGCTTCCACACCACCCAACTGCATACCAGGGTGATGGGGCAGGCCCACAACACGTCACTCAGCCAATGGGCGCCATCGGCCATGCGGGCAAAGCCGATGACCAGGCCAGCAAGTACGCCACTGGCTCCCCAAGCCAGGGCGCGGCGGCGTTGCACCAGCATCAGCGACACGAAGAAAATTCCACAGGCCACATGCCCGCTGACAAAGGAGCAGTTGTTGTTGCATTGGTCGGTCATCACCGTGGCGCGGGTGAACTGTTGTGTTCCGCCAAAGGGCTCCACCTGGTAGGGGCGGGCTCGTTGCCAGTTTTCCTTGAACCCACTGTTGACCAGCAAGCCCGGCCCCAATGCGCCTGCCAACACCACAAACCCCAGTTGCAACCGCCAACGCTTGCCAAATGGCGTGAAGCAGGCAACCAGCCAACCCACCAACGCCAGCAGAACCAGCGTCCGGAACACCGCTGGCACGTATAGATTGATCAGTTCCACCCACCACCAGCCTGCTGCCTCCAGCTGTGGTGCCGGCCCAATGAACCAACCGGCGGCTCGCAAATCCACCGCAGTCCAGATGGTGGGCACCAGTGCCAGTGCCACGAATGCACCCAAAATCCACCAAAACATCGGGGGTGTTTTGGTATCTGTCGGATGGATGGTCTGCAGAGTGGGCATTACAAAAATGTGAGCAATTGTTCAGTCAGCCATTGTCCGCGATACGGTGCGAAAATCCCCGGCAGGTATGATTTAGCCTTCACTAATCGGACAGAACTCTCCATGACCATTCTCGTCACCGGCGGCGCCGGATTTATTGGTTCCAACTATGTGCTGGACTGGCTCGCGCAGTCGGATGAAACCGTTGTCAATCTGGACAAACTCAGCTACGCCGGCAATCTGCAAAACCTGGCCAGCCTGAAGGATGATTCCCGGCACGTCTTCGTCAAGGGCGACATTGGCGATGCCACCCTGGTGCCCGAACTGCTTGCCCAATATCAGCCGCGCGCCGTGGTCAACTTTGCTGCTGAATCCCATGTGGACCGCTCTATCCATGGCCCCGGTGAATTTGTGCAGAACAATATTGTTGGCACCTACCAGTTGCTCGAATCTGTGCGCGCCTACTGGGCCGCTTTGCCGGCCCCGGCAAAGGCAGACTTCCGCTTTTTACATGTCTCTACCGACGAGGTGTATGGCTCACTGGGCAAGAGCGATCCTGCCTTCACCGAATCGAACACCTACGAGCCCAACAGCCCCTACAGCGCCAGCAAAGCGGCCAGCGACCATCTGGTGCGTGCCTGGCACCACACCTATGGCCTGCCGGTGTTGACCACCAATTGCTCCAACAACTACGGCCCTTACCACTTCCCCGAAAAGCTCATTCCCCTGGTTATCGTCAACGCGCTGGCCGGCAAGACGCTGCCGGTCTATGGCGATGGCCAGCAAATCCGCGATTGGCTGTACGTCAAAGACCATTGCAGCGCCATTCGCCGCGTGCTGGAAGGCGGAAAACCCGGTGAAACCTACAACGTGGGGGGCTGGAACGAGAAAGCCAACCTGGACATCGTGCGCACCATCTGCGGTTTGCTGGACAGCCTGCAGCCGCGTGCAGATGGCAAACCCTACGCCGACCAGATCGCCTTCGTGACCGATCGCCCAGGCCACGACCGCCGCTATGCCATCGATGCCCGCAAGATCGAACGCGAGCTGGGCTGGAAGCCCGCCGAATCCTTTGACACCGGCATTGCCAAGACCGTGGCCTGGTATTTGTCTAACCAGGACTGGGTGGCCAATGTGCAAAGTGGCGGCTACCGCGACTGGGTGCAAACCCAATATGGCGGCCAGTCAACACCCACCGCCGCCACAGCATGAAGATACTTCTACTGGGCACCGACGGTCAGGTTGGCTGGGAATTGCAACGCAGCCTGGCCCCATTGGGCGAGTTGATCGTTATGGGCGTGGACAGCGCTACCAACCCCGGCGGCCTGTGTGGCGATTTCACGCAGCTGGATGCACTGGCAGATACCGTGCGCCAGGTTCGCCCCGACGTGATCGTCAATGCAGCCGCACACACTGCGGTGGACAAGGCTGAAAGCGAGCCCGAATTTGCCCGCCTGCTCAATGCGTTGGCACCCGGTGTACTGGCCGACGAGGCCCAGCGCCTGGGCGCCTGGCTGGTGCACTACAGCACCGACTACGTATTTGACGGCAGTGGTGAGCAGCCCTGGAAAGAGGGCGACGCCACCGGCCCGCTGAGCGTGTACGGGTTGACCAAGCTGGAAGGTGAGCAGGCCGTCATGCGCTGCGAGCGTCACCTGATCTTTCGCACTAGCTGGGTCTACGCCGCCCGTGGTGGCAATTTTGCCAAGACCATGCTGCGCCTGGCGCAGGAACGCGAGACACTGCAAGTGATTGACGACCAGTTGGGCGCTCCCACCGGAGCCGATTTGATAGCCGACGTCACCGCCCACGCGCTGCGCCAGATCAAGCCCTGCCAAGGCGATGGCGACGTAGCCCTGGCCGGTATCTACCACCTGGTTGCCAGTGGCTGCACCAACTGGAATGCCTATGCAAAACACGTGGTAGCCCTCGCCAAATCTACACAACCAGCTATAAAAATCATAGTAAATGAAATCAAAGCCGTACCCACATCGGCTTTTCCCACAGCGGCCAAGCGGCCCCACAATTCGCGGCTGGACACCACCAAGCTGCAAACCACTTTTGGCCTGGTACTGCCGCAATGGCAGGCTGGCGTTAACCGCATGTTGAACGAGATTGACTATGGCCGTACCCACTAGCACCCCCACCACCCGCCGCAAGGGCATCATCCTGGCCGGAGGCTCTGGCAGCCGGCTGCACCCAGCCACGCTGGCCATGAGCAAGCAACTGCTTCCGGTGTACGACAAGCCCATGATTTACTACCCGCTCAGCACCCTGATGCTGGCCGGCATGCGCGACATCCTCATTATCAGCACACCACAAGACACCCCGCGTTTTGTGCAGTTGCTGGGCGACGGCAGCCAGTGGGGCATCAACCTGCAATACGCGGTGCAGCCCAGCCCGGACGGCCTGGCGCAGGCCTTCATCATTGGCGACCAGTTCATTGGCAACAACGACAGTGCGCTGGTACTGGGCGACAATATTTTCTACGGCCATGATCTGCAAATTTTGCTGAACAATGCCGACCAGCAAGCCCAGGGTGCCACGGTGTTTGCCTACCATGTGCACGACCCCGAACGCTACGGTGTGGTGGCGTTTGATGCGGCTGGCCGTGCCCGCAGCATTGAAGAAAAGCCTGCCAAGCCGCAAAGCCATTACGCCGTTACCGGCCTGTATTTTTACGACAACCAGGTAGTAGACATCGCCAAAGCCGTCAAGCCCAGCGCCCGGGGCGAGCTGGAAATTACCACCGTTAACCAGGTCTATCTGGAAAAAAACCAACTCAGCGTGCAGATCATGCAGCGCGGCTACGCCTGGCTGGACACCGGCACGCACGACAGCCTGCTGGAAGCCGGCCAGTTCATTGCCACCCTGGAGCGCCGTCAGGGCTTGAAGATTGCCTGCCTGGAGGAAATTGCCTGGCGCCACGGCTTCATCAACAGTGAGCAACTGGCCAAACTGGCACAACCACTGGCCAAAAATGGTTACGGCCAGTATCTGCTGGGCCTGCTCAAAGAAGAAAGCCATCCATGAAGGTCACCCGCACGGCGATTCCCGATGTCATGCTGATCGAACCGCGCGTGTTTGGTGACGCGCGGGGCTTCTTTTACGAGAGCTTTAACGAGCGTGCCTTTGCCGAGGCCACCGGGGTACAAACTACGTTCGTTCAGGACAACCACTCCAAATCGGTCCAGGGCGTGTTGCGTGGCCTGCACTACCAAATCCAGCAACCCCAGGGCAAGCTGGTGCGGGTGGTGGTGGGCGAGGTGTTTGACGTGGCGGTCGATCTGCGCCGCTCGTCGCCAACGTTTGGCAAATGGGTCAGTGCCGTGCTGTCGGCCGAGAACAAAGCCCAGTTCTGGGTGCCACCCGGTTTTGGCCACGGCTTTGTGGTGACGTCGCCCACGGCGGAGTTTTTGTACAAAACCACCGAATATTACGCACCCCAGCATGAGCAAAGCATTGCCTGGAACGACCCATTTTTGGCCATCACCTGGCCAGATCTGGGCGCGCCGCCGCAGGTGTCGGCCAAAGATGCCGCTGGCGCGCACTGGGCCAACGCCCAATTTTTTGACTAAACCCGGTCTGACGAAGCCTGTTTGAACCACCTCAGGAGCATCTGTATGGCAACACAAGTCTCTGGTTTCAAGCTGAGTGCATGGGTATTGGCGGCAGCGCTCAGCGCCTGCGCAGTGCCTGGCCCTGGGTCAGCCCCAACACCAACGCCACCGCCAGCTTCAGGTTCAACACCCGCCCCGGATGCACCTGTCGCCACAACGTCTCTGGTGGGCACCGAGTGGGTGGCGCTTGCCATCCATGGCGCACGGGAAGTGACGGGTTCTAAAATTCGTCTGCGTTGGGTTGCGGCAGACCAGATCACAGGGACCGGCGGTTGCAATGGCTTTAGGGCGCGCGCCGGAACCAACCTTGCCACCTTGCAGTTGGGGCCCATGTCGTCTACGGGAAGAGCCTGTTTGAGCCTACCCGGGTCGCAGGAAGATCTCTTTATCAAAGCATTGGAGCTGACCCGCAAGGCGCGCCTGGAGCGGGATCAACTGATTTTGATGGACGACGCCGGCAAACAGTTGGTGCGCTTTCAGCGCGCGGCACCCTCGCGCTAGAGACGCCGCTCAACTTTCTGGTAGGCGTGACCGTAGCCAGTGGAATTGTTGAGCAACTGAAAAGTGCATGGCCGCACCCGATAGGTCGGGGTTGGCACTGGTCGCGTGGTGACCGCTGATTGCAAGCTACGCATACAATGAACCACGATTAAGACCCGGGCCCCCCCCCCGATGCTGCTGCGCCGCTTGAATGAAACGACCAACGCCCAGGGGATGAACCTGCCGGGGTGGAAGTTGCACCCGCTGAAAGGGCGCGACCTCAAAGGGCATTTTTCTGTGTGGGTGAACGGCAACTGGAGACAAGACTATGGCGCGCATGTTTAACCCCCCACACCCCGGCCTCACGCTGCGTGATGACGTATTGCCCGCGCTGGCGCTGACTGTGACCCAAGCCGCAGAGCAGCTTGACGTTTCCCGTGTAACACTATCCCGCGTGCTGAATGGCCGGGCGGCCATATCCCCTGAAATGGCCCTGCGCATAGAGGCATGGTTGGGCGTGGAGCGTGGGGGCGAAGCACGGCTATGGCTGGCGGAGCAGAGCGCCTATGACGTGTGGCAGGCTGCGCAGCGATTCAAGGCCGCGCCCATGCAGGTTCAGTCTGCGCCAGCAATGGCGGGCACCTTAACAGCAGTCAACTTGCCCAAATGATTGAAAATGTGTAGCACACGCTCAGGGTTTATCGCCCGCATGGCAGTTGGCTGACTTATATGACCACCAAAAAGAAAACCCCGCTACCAAAAAGCTAGCAGGGTTCCTATATTGCACTATGGTGCCCGGGGCCGGAATCGAACCGGCACGCCTTGCGGCGCGGGATTTTGAGTCCCGTGCGTCTACCAATTCCACCACCCGGGCGACGCAACAAACAAGACCTAAATTATGGCACATTTAAGGGCATGAAATACCCAACAATTGAAGATGCCATCGGCAACACGCCTTTGGTGGCCCTGCAGCGCATTGGCGCGGCAGACAACGCAGCCCGCAACACGGTGGTTTTGGGCAAGCTCGAAGGCAATAACCCGGCGGGCTCGGTCAAAGACCGGCCCGCGCTATCGATGATCCAGCGCGCCCAGGAACGCGGTGAAATCAAGCCAGGCGACACCCTGATTGAGGCCACCTCGGGCAACACCGGCATTGCGCTGGCCATGGCGGCCGCCATCAAGGGCTACCGCATGGTGTTGGTTATGCCAGAAGACCTGTCCATTGAGCGGGTGCAAACCATGAAGGCCTTTGGTGCTGAACTTGTCCTCACCCCCAAGAGCGGGGGCATGGAATATGCCCGCGACCTGGCCGAGCACATGCAACGCGATGGCAAGGGCCGGGTGCTGGACCAGTTTGCCAACCAGGACAACCCGCGCATCCATTTTGAAACCACCGGCCCCGAAATCTGGCAACAAACCGGCGGGCGCATCACGCATTTTGTCAGTGCCATGGGCACCACCGGCACTATCACCGGGGTGTCTCGCTTTCTCAAAGAAAAAAACCCTGCCGTGCGCATCGTCGGTGCGCAGCCATCCGAAGGCTCGCGCATTCCCGGCATCCGCAAGTGGCCGCAAGAATACCTGCCCAAAATTTACAACCCCGCCAATGTGGATGAACTGGTGTACGTGAGCCAACCCGACGCCGAAGAAATGTGCCGCCGCCTGGCACGCGAAGAGGGCATTTTTGGTGGCATCTCTGCGGCCGGTGCCTGCTGGGTAGCACAAGAAATTGCGCGCCGCGAGCAAGACGCCACGGTCGTGTTCATTGTCTGCGACCGGGGCGACCGCTACCTCTCTACCGGGGTGTTTCCTGCCTGACCCTGGCGGCTGTTATCGGCAACGCCGTGCAAGTTACACTACACCCGCTCTACGGGCCAAAGTTCACAACAGAATTGAATTAACCCCGCATCACTCTAGGGAACTGTCACACATGCAACTGGCTGATATCAAGCTGGCCATTATTGGCTTGGGCTACGTAGGATTGCCCCTTGCCGTTGAATTTGGCAAAAAGCGCACCGTGGTGGGCTTTGACATCAACCAAAATCGCATCGACCAGCTAAAAGCCGGGCACGACTCCACGCTAGAGACCGAACCCGAAGAACTGCAAGCCGCAACGCAACTGGGCTTTAGCACCGACATGCAAGACCTGCGGGCCTGCAACTGCTTTATCGTTACCGTGCCCACCCCCATAGACCAGCACAAGCGGCCCGACCTGACGCCGCTGATCAAAGCCAGCGAGACGGTTGGCAAAGTGCTCAAGGCAGGCGACATCGTCATTTACGAATCCACCGTCTACCCCGGCTGCACTGAAGAAGACTGCGTGCCCGTGCTGGAAAAGTTCTCTGGCCTCACCTTTAACCAAGACTTTTTTTGTGGCTACAGCCCCGAGCGCATCAACCCCGGTGACAAACAGCACCGCGTGACCACCATCAAAAAGGTAACCTCGGGCTCCACCCCCGCCATTGCCGACCTGGTGGATGCGCTCTACAACCAAATCATCACCGCTGGCACCCACAAAGCCAGCAGCATCCAGGTGGCCGAAGCCGCCAAGGTGATTGAAAACACCCAGCGCGACGTCAACATTGCCCTTATCAATGAGCTGGCCCTCATCTTTAACAAGTTGGGCATTGACACCGAAGCCGTGCTGCAAGCCGCTGGCAGCAAGTGGAACTTTTTGCCGTTTCGCCCCGGCCTGGTAGGCGGCCACTGCATTGGCGTGGACCCGTATTACCTCACCCACAAGGCCGAATCCATTGGCTACCACCCGCAAATCATTCTGGCCGGACGCCGTCTGAACGACAGCATGGGTGCCTATGTGGTCACCCAGCTCGTCAAAGCCATGACCAAGCGCCGCATGCCGGTACAGGGTGCCCGCATTTTGCTGATGGGCCTTACCTTTAAAGAAAACTGCCCCGACCTGCGCAACACCCGCGTGGTGGACATTGTGAAAGAGCTGGCCGACTACAACGCGCAAACCGACGTGTATGACCCCTGGGCCAACACCGCCGATGCCCAGCACGAATACGGCATCACCCCCGTGCAAAACCCGGTGGCCGGTGCTTACGACGCCATCATCATCGCCGTGGCCCACCACCAGTTCAAAGCCATGGGCGCAGCCGCCATTCGCGCCCTGGGCAAGCCCGACCACGTGCTGTACGACCTGAAGTACCTTTTGCCAAAATCTGATAGCGATTTACGCCTCTAGCCCTCGTCAACATTACGTAGCCAGCTATAAAAACAATAGTAAATATGACCGCGTTTGATCAACTTCAAGCCCGCCTGACAACCGAGCAACACACCTGGCTCGTAACCGGTGTGGCCGGTTTTATTGGCAGCAACCTGCTGGAGGCATTGCTCAAGCTCAACCAACGCGTGGTCGGGCTAGACAACTTTGCTACCGGCCACCAACGCAACCTGGACGAGGTGCAGGGCCTGGTTACCCCCGCACAGTGGGGCAACTTTGGGTTTATGCAGGGCGACATCCGCACACTGCAAGACTGCCAAGCTGCCTGCGCGGGTGTGGACTACGTGCTGCACCAGGCCGCCTTGGGCAGCGTGCCGCGCAGCCTGGTGGACCCTATCACCACCAACGGCACCAACATTGGCGGTTTTTTGAACATGCTGGTGGCCGCGCGCGATGCCCAGGTAAAAAGCTTTACCTATGCCGCCAGCAGCAGCACCTATGGCGACCACCCCGCGCTGCCCAAGGTGGAAGACACCATTGGCAAGCCGCTAAGCCCCTATGCGGTCACCAAATATGTAAACGAGCTGTATGCCGACGTATTTGCCCGCAGCTACGGCTTTGCCACCATTGGCCTGCGCTACTTCAATGTGTTTGGCCCCCGGCAAGACCCCAACGGTGCCTATGCCGCCGTCATACCCAAGTGGACGGCATCGCTGCTGCAAGGCGAGCCGGTGTTTATTAATGGCGACGGCGAAACCAGCCGCGACTTTTGCTACGTGGCCAATGCCGTGCAAGCCAACCTGCTGGCTGCCACCACAGCCAACCCGGATGCCAAAAATCAAGTCTACAACGTGGCCGTGGGCGACCGCACCACGCTGAACGATCTGTATGCCCTGTTGCGCGACAACCTGGTGGCACACGGCGTCAGTGCAGACGCTGAAGCCGGTTTATCGGGATTTTCGGGCGGGCGACGTGCGGCACAGTCTGGCCGACATTGGAAAGGCACAGCGTTTGCTGGGCTATGCGCCGTCGCACAGACTGGCGGCAGGCGTGGTTCAGGCTATGCCGTGGTATATCGCGCAAAAGCAATGATGAAAATAGCCTCTAGCCCGCGTCAAATATACGCATTGCGCTATCAGGAACGTAGCAAATGACAGCAATGGGTTCCATCACACCAGTTAGTCACGATTCGCACCTGGTTGGTAACCGGGGCCGCTGGCTTCATTGGCATGCACACCTGTCTGCGCCTACTGGCTCGTGGTGATAGCGTTATCGGGCTGGATAACCTCAATGACTACTACGACGTTTCATTGAAGCAATCGCGACTGGCACAACTGCAAGCCCATGGCAACTTCAACTTCACAAAGATTGATGTGGCAGACAGACAAGGTGTAGCTCAGCTTTCGATCAGTACCAGCCTCAGCGCGTTATCCACCGGTAGCGCAGGCCGGTGTGCGCTATTCCATTACCAACCCCACGCCTATGTGGACAGCAACCTGGTCGGGGTTTGTCAATATTCTGAAGGCTGCCGCCACAATGGCGTCCAGCACTGGTCATGCCAGCAGTCCAGTGTCTGGGCGGTAACGCTGCACTGCCTTTAGCGAGCACCACAACGGACCACCCGGAGAGCTTGTATGCGGCCACCAAAAAGCCAACGAGCTCATGGCCCACACCTACAGTCATTTGTTTGGTGTGCCAACCACCGGTCTGCGCTTTACAGTGTACGACCCTGGGGCCGACCAGATATGGCGCTGTTCCTGTTTACCAAAGCCATTTTGGCGGGACAGCCCATAGACATCTTCAACAATGGCGCGATGGTGCGACGACTTTACCTATCGATGACATCGTCGAAGGCCTGATTCGTGTTGCTGACAAACCAGCCACCGAGAACAGCGTTTATGACCCGGCTAACCCAGATCCGGCAACCAGCAGCGCCCCGTACCGAGTGTTCAACATCGGTAATAACCAACCTACACCACTGATGGACTCACATCCATGCGCTAGAAAGCGCGCTGGGTATTACCGCAATAAAGAACTATCTGCCGATGCAACCCGGTGACGTGCCCATCACCTCTGCCAATACTGACGAATTGCATGCCTGGGTTGGTTTGAAGCCCAACACCCCAGTGCCGAAAGGCGTGGCCAGTTTTGTGTTGGTACCGTCAGCATTACCAACTGTGATTAATCCATCCACCTCACCAAAGCATGAAAATTTCCATATTCGGCACTGGTTACGTCGGCTTAGTTAATGGCGCCTGTCTGGCCGAGGTCGGCATGACGTCTTGTGTATGGACGCTGACCGTGCCAAGATCGACAAACCGCGCAACGGCATTATCCCGATTTGGGAGCCCGGCCTGAGCCCATAGTGGCGAACAACGTCCAAGAGGCGCTTGAACTTCACAACCGATGTCGCACAGCGTACAACACGGCGTGGTGCTGTTCAACGCGGTGGGGACCTACCTGATGAAGATGGCAGTGCTGACCTTCAATACGTGCTGGCTGTGGCTGAAGGTATTGCCACCATATGACAGACTACCGCGTCATAGTCAATAAATCCACAGTGCCTGTGGGCACCGCCGAACAAGTGACCGCCGCCATAAACGCTGTTCTAGCGAGCCGCTCATTCGGTAGTACAAATGAAGCTCAGTCACTTACTCCGACCTTCGATGTGGTCTCCAACCCCGAGTTTTTGAAAGAAGGTGCCGCAGTCAGCGATTTTTCAAAACCCGACCGGATAATTATCGGCATCGATAGCGGAGCCAAAGGCGAACGCGCACGTACTGTTATGCGCGATTTGTACGAGCCTTTCAATCGCAATCATGACCGAATCCAGTTTATGGGCGTGCGAAGTGCCGAACTCACAAAATACGCAGCCAACGCCATGCTGGCCACCAAGATCAGCTTTATGAATGAAATGGCCAATATGGCGGAGTTGT
>NZ_JADJKN010000013.1:0-156309 GCF_016705985.1 Candidatus Aalborgicola defluviihabitans | reverse complement strand
CACCAACGACTGGAACCATTTGAATCACATACGAAGTAGCAGTCAATGTACCGGCCGGAATGGCAAGGTCATAAAGCTTGGTACCGTCTGATGGTGATACGGTAAGGCTGGCTGGAACCTGCGTCAGTGTTCCATTGCCTGCGCGGTCCAGGTTATACGCATCGTTGGCTGCATAGAAGCGTTGCATGAATTGCGCCACCTGTACCAGTTGCGTTCGGGCATCGGCTCGTCGGGATCGGGCTATATAGCTGGAGTAAGACGGCAGTGCTATAGACGCCAGTAGTCCGACGATAGCGACCGTAATCATCACCTCAATCAGCGTAAAACCCGCCGAGCCCTTGGGCCCGTGCCTGGTGGTTGTGTGTGGTTTTCGGTTGTCCATATATACAGAGCCCGTTATTGATTTGACCTAGCCAAGTTACCGATGGCGGCTTAACGCATAAAGAGTTGGCGCCACTCGCGTTTTTTGATAGTTGTTGCGCCTGGGTACGGAGTTGGCGGGCAAGCCGGCATACCAATATCACCACACTTCAACTCAACTTTGACACACTTGGTATCTGCCGATTCGATGCAGATCGTTGTTTTGCTGCTGGTACTGTCAATTTCAATGGGTGTAGGAACTCCGTCAATCTTATCCCGGTAGCCGGAAACAACCATGTCGCCATCATCGATCCGACCATCATTGTTGGTATCGAATGTGGGTTTGGTCGACCCAGATCCGGTGGCCCCATCGATGATGTAAGCCCAGCCTGAACCGCTTCCAGACTGCACACAGAGTCTGCAGCAGCCGAACTGACGGGCGAGATCGTGCTGACCAACACCTTGGTGCTGCCGATCCTTTCAGCAAGTCGTTCGATTGGGTAAACGACCCGCTGACCACTGTTGGGCAAGTCCATGTACCAGCCACGCTGATAGCCGCCACCTGCTCCCACACCAGCCAGACCATCACCCCAATTCACTGCATTGGTCGATACCGTGTACCACTCTGTCCCACCAATCATCACGGCTCCTATGGTTTGCTGTTGCAACAACGATGTATTGTTCAAGGTTGCGCCAACGGGTGCAGATGTGGCGCCGTCAAACGGTTGCTTGTCCCATACACCATAGAGCCGTTGGGTGATGAATGTCGTAGCAGGCGCAATGGGTGCCGTATCGGTTTGCTCGTAAAACTTGCCCGTGCCAAAGTTAACCACATAGCCACCATTGGGGTGGGGTACGATGGCTGGTGTGGCTGTGACCGGCTGTGATGCACCGGTTTTGAGGTTAACAACAAAAAGGCTCGCGTAACCTGATGTGCTACCCACACCGTTACCAAATATCCCCACCCAGTCGTCATTGGTGCCACCGGTTGCTTCAACCTTGCCGGACTGAACGTTATAGAGCACATAGCCAAGGCTCGCAAAACTTGGGGTACTGCTATTAACTTCCCACAGCACCTTGCTGGCATTCATAGTTGTAGGTGTGGTTACATCCAATGCATAGACTGCCTTGGCACCAGCGCCGGTAGTACCCAGCAATACATTTTTCCACGCACCATCTAGAAACGCATCGGTCTCGATATTTGGGCCATCTACATAGTATTGGTGCGTGTAAGGAGATTCCGACAGTTTGTAGAGGTTGGGCACAACTGCTTTGGGAACATAGGCGAAATACTCAGTACCAGCATTGTTGCCAAACGCGTGCAACATTCCATCGTTGGCGCCAACAAACAAGACACCTTCGGTCCGTGCAAGTTTATCTGCAACAAAAGATCGGTAATCGGTATGGGTAGCTGCGGTGCCATAAGAACCCACCAGCTTTTCGTAGCTGAGATCCACGTTACCAAATATGTATGCGGGGCTGGAGTTGATAATGTCCCCAAGCTTGGCGGTTCGGCTGCGATATATGCCACCGGCCTTGCGCAATTCTTTGGTTGAATCACCCAAAATGTAGTCTACCAAATCGGCGCTCAAGCCTGTGTTACCCGCTGTAAAGGGCACTGCGGATGTGCCATTCCAGGTAAACACTTTGCTTTTGCGAGTGGCCACCGGATCAATCAGGCTGATAGGGTCCAGGGTTGTGGTGTTTACGCCTTTCTCTACTTGCCAAAATACGTTGCTGGGTACCTTGTCGTTACCAGTGGCCCCATCCAGTTCAATGGCAGACAATCTTCCCGTCCAGGCGCCGGGAATGTATTCGGGCTTGAACTTGCGGGTGCCGTCCTGCAGGAAGGTGGCGGATACTGCAACGCCAGATAGAGTCTCTGGCAAACCCGCAATACTTTCGAACATGCGCAACAATCCACTGGTGAGTTCATTGCTGTTTCTGGCGTTCAGCATTTCACCACGGCCGTTGATGGTGGCGTGCCACATGTCGTCAATGGTGCTGGGTTTGTTGTTGACAGGCGTCGGCCAAGATATGGCCCCTGTATTCAGAGATGCCCGAGTAGCCGCGTTTTGCTGCAGGGTTCCGTCAATGCCCAACGTCACTGCGTAGAACGACATGTTTTGCCAAGTGGACGGGTTTTGCACGCTGGCCGTGTTGATGGTTGGAACCCGGTTGGCCAGACCATCAGTGCCGGTACGCAAATCGCCCCCAGTAATACATAGCAATATCTGCCATGGTATTCTTGTCGACACCGCGATAGGGTGCAGAGGGGGTGTAGACAAATGGCAGTCCAACCGCCGGCAAAATGCTAAATCCAGTGTTGTCTGCATTACCTGCCGTGGTTGGCACAGCACCGTTGGAGTAACCGTCAGTTACCAGCATGGAGAACGAACGCCTGCAACTGGCATGGTCCTTACTTGCCTCATTCTTGCCCGGCCCTGTTGCTGTAACCGTGCTGATGCCTGTCGAGCCTGCATTGGGAAGGGTTGCCCAAGGACCATCGCTGTCCGTGCGTTCAAAGTATTTACCAACATTGTTGATGGCGGTCAAGTTGGGCGTGCTCGTGGTGAAGGTTTGTGCTTCCATCCAATCAAAGAACTTGCCCTTGGTTCCGGTCGCGGGTTCCACTGTTGGTGCGACTACCGTCGGGTCGCCATACAAGCTAACACCACGTGACAAATTGCCGCTATCCAGCCCGCCAATCGTTCCATAGCCCAGTCGAATGGCACCAGGCTTTAAAGTCGCAAAAGCAGCCAAGATGCCAGTGACAGCCATTGAGCCGCGGGTGTCATACCAATCAACCCAATTTTTATGGTTCTGACGCTCTTCCGTGCGGGTGCAGTAGGTTGTATTCGCGCAGTCGTCACGGGCAACGAATTTCGGAAACTTGGTAGACGAAACGGCTGAACTGGTATTCACAGGGTAGGTGATGCCTGTTCCGCCACTAACGACTTCAGCGGTGGTCGGTGTATAGGGGTCGTAGTAGTCCGACGCCTTGTCAAGTTGAGTTTTCGTGTAAGCGCCGGTCGTTTTTCGGAAGTAGGTCTTCCAATTGGATGTTGAAGTAGAGGTAGCTTTCGGATTACCCAAGTAATCAACCCGCGGCAGGTAGCGTGTCTTGGGGTTGTAATAAATCATGTTGACATCAGGCGAATACTTTGCGTAGGTATCGTCGTCTGGTCCAGTCATGCCCATCCCGCTTCCATCAATGTCACCATACTGGTAGATATAGGACGCATTCATCGAGCCAGAGGTATCAAGAACCAGTGCCAAATTGGGTGGCACCGTGTTGGGCCGGTTGAGCAAAGGCTCTTGCGAAATGGCCGCAAGGGTGGTGTGGGCTGCTGCGGCCAGACTCAAGGTCAACAACACATTTTTCGGTTTGAAATGGAACATGGTGGTACCTCTAGACGCTATTGAAGTTCAAGGTGGGATTGCAGCCAAACCTCGCTGCCCATAGGGCGCGTGCGGCTGGCATCGGCGGCGGCTACCTCGGGGCCAAACCCGCGGGCAGTGATGACGTAAGAAGCTGTGTTATTCACGGTGGAGGTGCCCGCCTTAATGATGGGAATATTCTCGATCATGCATTCTGGCGGGCGCTTGTAGGTGCCGTTGCCACCAACCAATGCATTGGGAAGGACCAGAACATTGGCAGACACACTGTCCCAGGTTGAGGTGTTTTGCCAATTGGGTGGTGTGGCCGCTGGCAATATATCGGCAGCGGTAATTGTGGTGGCATAGCTGGGCGTTGCTCCACCAGCGACTGAGTTGATTTCGACAACGGATGATTCACAATGCCGTAGAGCGATATCTGCGGCCTGGGTCGCGAGTTCGGTGGTGCGCACATTGCCCGCCAGAGCTTCGGTGGAAGCGGCATTGCGCATGCTGGTGACAGCCAAGATGGAAACCACAATCAACATAATCATGGCAATGATTAGCACCACGCCCTTTTGCGTGTGTGGGGGCCGGGTGAGCGGGCGCTTGTTTGAAAAACGATATTCCATAATGGGTCAATTGTTCAAAGAGGTTTAGAGGCGTCGATTTCGCAGAACAACCGTGGTGGTATAGGCTCTGCGCAGTCGCAGGTCGGGTGGGTTGTCGACCAAGTTGCCAGCGCAATCTGTGTACTGAGCCGACGCGGCATTGGGCGCGACCGGATTCTCACTGCGTACCAGTACGCAGATACGAACAGTAGCCACCTTGGCCCAACGCTCAGCATCATTGGCGAGCAGAGCCATGCTGGTCTCTGTCAGGACTTCTGTCGCATGCAGATAGCCCGCAACGGTTGCAGTTGTAGCTGTTGAGGCGGTGCTAACCGTACCATAGCGGAGTTGCAGAGTTTCAATATTTTCTACCATGGGCATTTGTACGCTGGCACCGCCATTGCCTTTGCAATACAAGGATGGCGTGACCACATTCGCTACCGATGCAGTGCCAATGTAATACCGATTGTCCGCCACGGTGTAGGTGACATCGGCCGAACTGGCCGTGCCGGCAACGATTGTGGAGACGGTGGCTGTGACAACCGGCAACTTGTTGCCCAGACAGTCAGTTGGCAAACTACTGGTGCCACCAGTGGGGATGGTGTTAAACCGGTCTGCTTCATAGCTAACGGCAATAGAGTCTGGCACCGTGTTGGTGCCACCTGCAACACAGGTCAATGCGTCTATGCCGGTTGTGGTGGTGTTGGTTGAGTTGATGTTGGTAAAAGTGCCATCACAGCCACGCATAGAGAGTTGGCTGGTGGTATTGGTCCCCGCGAGCGTTAAAGACGTAGTCCCATAGACCGGGTTGCGCAGACTGGATAGTGCTGGATTTGCATTGCCCACACGGTTAGGCTGATCAGGGTTGTTGCCGGCCATTCGTATCTGTTGCGCCAGAATGCCTAGCGCTGCTTGAGCATCTTCGTTCATGCGGCTTTGTGCATCGGACATCCTACTTGCACCGGCGGACCCCACATATGCTGATATGGCTGCAACCATGATGATCAGCCCAATGGCCAGGGATACCAGCAATTCAATCAGTGAAAAGCCGGCGCCATGCCGTGACCGCGGTGTATGTTGCTTGCGTGTCATACCTTAAATCTCAAATAGAGGCAGCGTGGGGCAGGGTCATAGTGGGCATCTGTCACTTCAGTGGGGCAGGTGTCGGAGTTGGCAGCGTTTAGCACCGCGCTGGTACTGGGTTCTTGCCAGATGATCCACAAATTACCAAAGGCATTGGTCGATGCACAATTGCCCCCGTCACAGTTCACCATCAGACCGCCAGCAGGTAATAAGGCGCGCGCTGCATTTTTGGCGGCGGCAGTGTCCATGGCAGCCAGTGTTGAAGCCGTGCAATTAGGAAAAACGCACTCGTCCAAATCGACTGGGTCAAAACTGCCGTTGTAGTTTGAAACCACGGTGTATGTGCCAGAAGTGAACTCGCCTGGATTGGCGCGGATGCGTTCAATATAGTCAGACGCAATATTTGTCGCGATCATCTTGTGCCCTGACAACTTGGGCAATTGCACCGAGTAAGACAACATGGCGCCTAAAGACAGTAAGCCGAACGACAAAATCAATATCGCCACCAACACTTCAATGAGCGTGGCGCCGTTTTGCTGCCGAAAATGACGAGTCTGATACTTCATAGCCCATTTGCTCCGCACGCTGTGTTTCCATCGCCCGCAACCCTTGCCCGCCCACCCAAGCTTACGCAGACGATCCGTTGAAGTTCGGCGGCATAGTCGCCGCCTCCAAATTGGATCGATGTTGCGGGAACCGAGGTTTTGCAGGCGCCCAGTGGCTGTGAACACCAGCTTGGTGGAAGAGGACACGCCACTTTCGAGAATAGAGTCCAGTGACGTAATGGGTGATTGAACACGAAGAATTGTGTCGTCGACGATGGGGTCTACGTTGTAATTGCGGTTGCTATTGCCGTTTTTGTCGTGAAAAACAATCCAACCGCTGACCCAGCCGTTGCCCCCTGGTCCAGTACCTGCGCCACATACTGCTGTGGCACCCTCTGGTGCGTCGCTTCTGCACATTACTACGCCACCACCGCGTCGCACGGCCTCACTACGTGCAAATCTGACGTCTGCCAGGAAGGAGTTGACGGCGCTGGTCATGTTGTTGGCCTGAATCTGCCGTTTGAACGATGGGGCCGCTATGGTGACAAGAATACCCAAGATGGCAATCACCAACAGAATTTCTATCAAAGTAAAGCCGTTTGATCTTCTCATGGGGTGAGCATGGCGCAAATCCATCGCAAACACCACGACCACATGACCAATGGTTGGGACGTACGGATAAACGGCGGGCGATGGATAGATTACCGCTGCACCTCATCCACCAGCGTCTTGAACTCATCAATGTCTTCAAAGCTGCGGTAAACACTGGCAAAGCGCACGTAGGCTACCTTGTCGAGCTTTTTTAGCTCGCGCATCACCAGCTCGCCAATGCGCGCAGAGGGTACCTCGCGCAGGCCCAGGTTCAGCAGTTTTTCTTCAATACGCTCCATCGCACCGTCGACCTGCTCGGTGCTAACCGGGCGCTTGCGCAATGCGAGCTTGAACGAAGCCAGCAGCTTGCTTCGGTCGTATTCGATACGCCGTCCATCCTTTTTGACGATGGACGGGTAATTGACATCGGGGCGCTCATAGGTAGTGAAGCGCTTTGTGCAAGAGGCGCACTGGCGGCGTCGACGAATGAAATCCCCGTCCTCTGAGATCCGCGTTTCCACCACCTGGGTTTCGGAGTGACTGCAGAACGGGCATTTCATGCGATCAGCCGTAAACCGGGAAGCGCGCTGTCAATGCATGCACCTTGGCGCGCACGGCGGCGATATTGGCTTCGTCACGCGGGTTGTCCAGCACGTCGGCAATCAGATGGGCCGTTGCACGGGCTTCCTCGTCCTTGAAACCGCGCGTGGTCATGGCCGGTGTGCCGATGCGCACGCCGCTGGTGACCATGGGTTTTTCGGGGTCGTTGGGGATGGCGTTCTTGTTGATGGTCATGTGGGCAGCGCCCAGCACGGCTTCGGCTTCTTTGCCGGTAATGCCCTTGGCGCGCAGGTCCACCAGCATGAGGTGGCTTTCGGTGCGGCCACTGACGATGCGCAAACCACGTTGCGTGAGCGTTTCGGCCACGATTTGGGCATTTTTGAGCACTTGCTGCTGGTAGGTCTTGAACTCTGGGCTCAGCGCTTCTTTGAATGCCACTGCCTTGGCGGCAATCACGTGCATCAGCGGGCCACCTTGCAAGCCGGGGAAGATGGCACTGTTGATGGCCTTCTCGTGCTGGGCCTTCATCAAAATAATGCCACCGCGTGGGCCGCGCAGGCTCTTGTGGGTGGTGGACGTGACGATATCGGCGTGGGGAACGGGGTTGGGATAGATGCCGGCGGCGATCAGGCCGGCGTAATGGGCCATATCCACCATAAAAATAGCACCCACATCTTTGGCTACTTTGGCAAAGCGCTCAAAGTCGATGGCCAGGGAATAGGCACTGGCACCGGCGATGATCAGTTTGGGCTTGGTTTCATGGGCTTTACGTTCCATGGCTTCGTAGTCAATCTCTTCCTTGGCATTCAGGCCGTAGGAGACGACATTGAACCATTTGCCACTGATGTTCAACGCCATGCCATGCGTTAGGTGGCCGCCTTCGGCCAGGCTCATGCCCATGATGGTGTCGCCAGGCTTCAAAAAGGCCAGAAATACGGCTTCGTTGGCGGATGCACCGCAGTGGGGTTGCACGTTGGCGGCTTCGGCGCCAAAAATTTGCTTGATGCGGTCAATGGCCAGTAGTTCGGCCACGTCGACATGCTCGCAGCCACCGTAGTAGCGCTTGCCAGGGTAGCCTTCAGCGTATTTATTGGTCAGCTGGCTGCCTTGGGCCGCCATGACTGCGGGGGAGGCGTAGTTTTCGCTGGCAATCAGCTCGATGTGGTGTTCTTGGCGGGCATTTTCAGCCAGGATGGCGGCCCACAGTTCGGGATCGGTCTGTTCGACGAGGATAGTGCGGTTGTACATGGCAGTCCTTTAAGACAATGAACCTTGGGTCATCTACGCAATGTGACGAAATGAAACAAGGGCTGCCCAGGCGAACGGCTGAACGCACGCACCTGCGTAGATGCTGCGGCACGCTTCCTAGTGGTGATCCCACGTCAGCGCCTCAAACCGCTCGGATTTGGGCGCCTATCGCCAGTTGCGTGCGGTGTCGAGTTTACCCGAACCGGCTTACGAGGCGACGTAGCTGGCTACGTTCTCTGGCGCTTCCACTGGTTTGATGGGGAGGCTCACAGGAACGATCTGGGGCGCGGTAAAGGGGGTGATTCGGCCACTGGATACCAGCTGCAGACGGTTGTGTTCGGCAATGACCTTGGCCGTATAGCCATTGTCGGTCTCCATATTGCCGGCACCCACGTAGAGCTTGAGCCCGCCTTCAACCGAACCGGCCCGATTGACGCAATCCCGCAGGACCTTGACGCCTACGCGCAGGTTGGCAATCGGGTCAAAGGCGGCCAGCTTGCCGCCAAAGCCTTCGTATTTGTCGCTGTGGATCTTGGTCATGACCTGCATCAGGCCCTGTGCACCCACGGAGCTTTGTGCGAATGGGTTGAAACCCGATTCGATGGCCATGACGGCCAGGATCAGCGTGGGGTCAAGTTTGGCACTTTTGCCGGTTTCAAACGCTTCAGCCACCAATGCGCTGATGGGTTCTGGCGCAACGCCGTACTTTTTGCTCAGCCAATAGGCCACTGCGGCTTGCTGCTTGGGCAGGCTTTGTGGGTTGGTGGCTGTGGCACGGTCAATGGCGTCGATGTTATTGGCCACAGCGATAACGAGTGGCTGGCGGGTTTGGAGCCAGCTCATCAACTGGACTTCTCCCGCCTGGCGGATTTCTGGCCTTGCGGTCAGGGTGATTACGGCAAACATCACGGCCAAGCCCAGAAGGGCAAAACCGTTGTGTGTGATTTCGAAGAAACCTTGGGCAATGTCGCTGGCAAATGTTGCCAAGCCCTTGGTAAATTTTTCGGTCGCTGTCATAGCTCTTCCTTCTTAGGCGCGGGGGCTTGCGTCATGCTCTGCGTGCAGAGCGGCGACGTCAGCCACCTCGTTTGGGTTGGTACGCTATCAATATCCTGCGGCGTCGATTCGACATGTGCAGCGATTTGAATATGCCGGGTTCGGCAGCGGGTACGGGTTATCCCTAGTTCAAAACTCGGGATGGGCGGATTCTAGGGGGCTTGGATATACCTAGTCAACAATATTAAATAGGTTTGTTATTCTAAATTTGGTCGTATGAAAACGACTTTTCTAGCGTTTATGCGGCTTCCCAGTGGTTTTCGTGGGTTGGAAAATCTCGCAATCGCGGCGCTCAGATCCATTGAAAACAGAATTTGCAAAGTTATCGGCCAATTGTTAGACTGAAGTTGCCTGTTGATTCAGGTTATGTTCCGGCAGTAGCCAGTCCGTACCGTGACGGTATTTGTGATGAAGCGGCCCCGGTAACTTACGGAGGCAATCTATTGCTTCTAGTGCAACGTGGACTTCAATCTCTGCGATGCCAACCCAGACGGCATGGACCTGTGGTCCGCCGTCGAGCCCGGAGTACGAACGCAGGTTTGGACTCCGGGCTTTTTTCGTTGGTTCTCCCAGAAAACCGCATATATCCAGGCAGTGCTCTATATATATGTAGTGTCGTGGTGCAGTTCCCGGGGGCGGCATTGAGGGAAGTCAACGCGATTGGGTCAATGTTTTTTGTTGAATGCTCATAATTTAATAGCGCATAACGTATATTTGACGAGGGCTATAGCCTGATTTTTGTTCAAACAATTGGCTGCTGACAAAAACCGGCGGGAAGCCGCCAAATCGCGGCGAAAATACGCAGTTGCAGATTTTCTTTTCCAACTACACCCGAGCCCACCGTGACGTCGACTTCTACCGCTAAAAACAACGATATTGCCCATTTGGATAGTCTGACCGGTGGTGCCTTTACAGCCCCCACTTCTGGCGAGCGCGCTGCGCGCGTGCGCGAGTGGCTGCAGAGCACTCCCGCGCCAGAGCAACTGGCAGATGTGTTCAAGGAACTCAGTGTCAAAGACAAGGGTGCCGCCAAACTGGTGCGCGAAAAGATCGACGAAGCCCGTCGTATCAAGAGCCAGGAAGCGCTGGCTGCCGATTGGGCCACCAAGGCACAGGCCTTGTTGGACACGGCCAAGCTCAATATTGCCGATGCCTTGGCGTGGCAACGTGATGCCGCCAAGGCCGGTGCGCCACTGAGCCGGGAGCCGCTGGCCGCACTCAAAACCCAATTGGCTGAGCGCGTGCGCGTAATTGAAGACCTGCAACGCAGGGTCCAGGTGCAACGCGAAGCCGCCGTGCTGCTGGCACAGCGCATTGAGGTGCTGTCCACCAAGTCCTGGCAAGACGCCCAGGCGGCGCTGGACGCCTTGCGCGTGGATGTGGGGCAATGGCAGGCGCAGGCCGCCGAATTGGCGGCCGACAGCAGTTGGGCCAGCGTGGATGTGAAATTTCCGCCCCTTTTGGAAGCATCCAAAGGCCAGTTGCTGGTCGTTTGGGATGCCTTTCAGGCAGCTCTGGGCCAAGCCGTGGCCGCGGCTCAGGATGCTTCGGCTCCTCTGCCGCCCGTTCTGGTTTGGGCGGATGAGCTGCGCGTGGCGCGTGGCGTTCCGATCGAGGCAGCGCCCAAGCAGGCCAAACCCAAGATTGACCCTGAGGTGCGCGCACAGGCCAGTGCCACAGTCAAAGAAGTTCTGGCCACGCTGGAGCTGGAAATTGCCGAAGGGCACGGCAAAGCCAGTGCCGGCGCCGCCAATGCTTTGCGCCATGCGCTGAAAGAAAATGGTCGCCTGATTGACGACAAGCTGGAAAACCAGGCCCATGCGGCTCTGGCAGCAGCCGGTGAGTTGGAAGGTTGGCAGCGCTGGCGTGCCGACCAGTTGCGTGAAGCATTGGTCGCCCAGGCGGAAGGCCTACTCAAGCGCCCCGAAGGCCAGGCCATCGGTGGGCGCAAGATGCAGGAGACCTTGCGCTCCCTGCGCGAGCAATGGAAGCAAACCGACCAGGGCGGCGCGCCCAACCATTCCATGTGGAAGCGCTTTGACGAAGCCTGCAACGATGCCCACAAGGTGGTCGAAGCCTGGCTGGACAAGGTGCGTGCCGAGTCTGCCGAACATAAAGCCCAGCGCCTGGCGCTGATTGAAGAAGTAAAGGCTTGGGCCGATGCCAACACCACTGCGCTGGATGACGACTGGAAAGGTTTCAACCGCATCCTGCACCAGTTTGGCGACCGTTGGCGCGAAGCAGGGCACCTGGGCGAAAAGGCTTTTGCCGAGATGCAACCGCTGTGGAAGGCGGCCATAGCCAAAGCGGCTGCGCCACTGGAGGCCCTGCAGGCCGAGAGCATGGCCCTGCGCCATGCCATGATTGAAGAGGCCAAGATGCTGGGCGCTGCCGCGGAATTGCGCATTGATGCCGTTAAAGCCTTGCAGCAACGCTGGCAGGCCGTGGCGCACCGCGTGCCCATGGACCGCCGCCAGGAGCAAAAGCTCTGGGATGCCTTCCGCAAACCCATTGACGATGCGTTCAACCGCAAAACTGCCGACCGTGAAAAGGCCGAGGCCGCTCTGGGTCTGCGTGACCGTGCAGTGCTGCAAGCTGCCAAGGCGCTGGATACCGCCAATGCCAGCGGAGACGCCCAAACCATCCGCGCTGCCATGGCTGCACTGGAAGCGGCTTTGCAAGGTCAGGCGCAGGCGCAGGCTGATGTGCAGACAGCTGGTTCCGAAGAAGGCCAGGCCAAGGCCGCTGCCCAAACCAGCGACTCCGCAGAGAATATGCCGCCAGCCCTCGTGGAATCTACGCAAGAAGCTACTGAAACAATAGCAACTGAAGCGATAGCAAGCACGGACTCGGAAACAACTGCAGATTCCGAAGCGACTGCAGATGCAGAAGCTATCGCACCCGCACCCGCAGAGCCAGTTGCCGCACCCAAGGCCCCGCCTAAACGGGTGGTGGCAGCTCGGGGCGACGACCGCCCCGGTACCCGCAAAGATACCTCCCCGGCAGCGGCAGGCCGCCCGGGCAAATGGGGTGAGCGCAGCGACAGCGCTCGTGGTCCGAGAGATTCCAAGCCTGGCCAGCGCCCCGGTGATCGTGGTCCGCGTCCTGAAGGGCGTGACGGTGGCCGTCCATCGAGCCGCTTTGGTGCCGAGAGTCGTCCCGAAGCACCGCGTCTGGGCGACGCAGCCTTCCGCGCGCAACGCGACGCACTGGAACATGCACAACATGCGCTCAAAAAACTGGCCATGCAAGCGCATGGTGAAGCCCTGACCCAATTGCTCACCGCCTGGGAAAAGCGCGATGCCAGCTTGGTCCCTGGTACGCAAGAACTGGGCAACCGCGCGGCACCTGCAGTGCGCGCTGCGTGGGTGCAAGCCCTGGGAGGGGAAGCCAAGGGAGCTGTTGCCGCCAAACCGGTCGATCCGCATGTAGCCTTGCTGCGTCTGGAAATGGCCGCTGAAGTGCCCACGCCAGCGGAAGACCTGGATGCGCGGCGCAACCTGCAATTGCAGTTGCTCACCAAACGGAACGATCCGCCGCCAGCGCAGACCTGGGGCCAGGACACGGCCTCGGTGCTTGCCGGCCCGTACAACGCCACGGCAGCACGTCGGGTGCAGAGCGTGCTCAAGGTACTGCTAAAAAAATAGCGGCACCCCGGCATACAGCTGTGAAAGAATGGCGCGTTCGCCCTGGCGAACGTGTTTTCTTTGACAAGGGGTATCCGTGGACTCAATCGAAGACTTGCTGCGACGGCTGGAGCAACTCAATACCATTGGCGCGGCGCTGTCCAAAGAGCGTGACATCACCCGCCTGCTGGAAAACATCCTGGTGGCGGCCAAGACCATCACCCATGCGGATGGTGGCACACTCTACCGTGTGACCGATGACCGGCAGGCACTGCGCTTTGAGATCATAAAAACCGATTCCCTCAAGATCGCCATGGGTGGGACATCGGGCAAATCCATCGACTTTCCCAATTTGCCCCTGCACGACGCCGAAGGGCGCCCCAACGATGCCATGGTGGCAGCCTACGCCGCCATCCACAACCAAACGGTCAACATCGCTGACGCCTATACCGAGCCAAACTTCGATTTTTCGGGAACACGACAGTTTGATGCGCGCACCGGTTACCGCTCCCAGTCGTTTCTGACGGTTCCTATGAAGGACCATGAGGGCGATGTGATTGGTGTGCTGCAGCTCCTTAACTGCACGCCCCCACCCGGTGGAGCGGTAGTAGCGTTCTCCAATGCTGACCAGAGCCTGGCCGAGTCATTGGCCTCACAGGCGGCCATCGCCATTACCAACCGCAATTTAATGTCACAGCTGGAAACGCTGTTTGAATCGTTCATCAGCCTGATTAACCTGGCCATAGACGAAAAATCGCACTACACCGGCGGCCATTGCCAGCGGGTGCCAGCGCTGACCATGATGCTGGCCGAGGCGGTCAATGCCCACAAGTCGGGGCCGTTGGCGGCATTTACCATGGATGACCGTGATCGCTACGAGCTCAAAATTGCGGGACTCTTGCATGACTGCGGCAAGGTCACCACGCCGGTGCATGTGGTGGACAAGGCTACCAAGCTGCAGACATTGTTTGACCGCATCGACCTGATAGACACCCGCTTTGAGGTGCTCAAGCGCGACCAGGAAATTTCCGCTCTGTACGCCCAACTGGCACTGCGCGAGCAACATGACGCAGCGGCAGAGGCGCAGCTGTGGACACAGGCGCGTGAAGCGATTGATGCCCTGGACGATGACCGCGAGTTCCTGCGCAAAGCCAACCACGGGGCCGAATCCATGCAGGTAGCCGATTTGCAGCGGGTGCGCGACATTGGTCGCCAGCACACCTGGCGCAACGTTGCTGGCGTTGAGGCAGAATTCCTGTCGGCCAATGAGATTGAGAACCTCACCATTCGCGCCGGCACCCTGACGGCGGCTGAGCGCGATGTCATCAATTACCACATCGTGGCTACCATCAAGATGCTCGAGCAGCTACCCTGGCCCAAGCATCTGAAAAATGTGCCCGAATACGCTGGTGGCCACCACGAACGCATGGATGGCAAGGGCTACCCTAAAGGCCTGACGCGCGACCAAATGTCGGTGCAGGCGCGGGTCATGGGCATTGCCGATATTTTTGAAGCCCTGACAGCGCGCGACCGCCCCTACAAGCAGGGTATGAAGCTGTCGCAGGCTATGGGCATCATGCACAAGTTCAAGATGAACGGGCACATTGACCCGGATTTGTTTGATATTTTTGTACAGGAGCGTGTTTACGAGCGCTATGCCAAGACATATTTGGACCCGTTGCAGATAGATGCGGTAGACCCGCAACTTTGGGTTTAGCCTTGGGCCTGCCCAACGGCCATGCTGGGTGGGATGCGCTCGACGGTATAACGCTCGCCGTCACCGGAGCCACTGAGGCGTAAGCGCAGCACATCGGCACGGGGTGGTTGGGCGCTCAGATCCCAATCACTCAACACGAGGCGTTCACGTTCGGTATCCAGATGGTGCGTTGCGGGGCGGTGGGTGTGGCCGTGAATCATGTGGCGCGCGCCTTGGGCCTGCAACAAGCTGTTGGCAGCGCTGACGTCTACATCGGCATACACCGTTGTACTGCGTTTGCGCGCCTCGCTTTGGGCGCGCAGCGAATGGGCGACGGCCGTGCGCTCAGCTAGCGGTTTACTCATAAAGTCTTGTTGCCATTGCGCACTGCGCACCAGGGTGCGAAACCGCAGGTAGTCGGTATCACTCAGGCACAGCGCGTCGCCATGGGTTAGCAGCCAGCGCTCACCGGCAAATGACAGCAGGGTAGGGTCGTCCAGCAGGGTGCAGTTACAAGCCGCAGCCAACGCAGGGCCCATCAGAAAGTCGCGGTTGCCGTGCAGGATGTATAAATCAAGGCGGTTGGCAGTGCTGCTCAGGGTGTTGGCGCACTGTGCTTCAAAGCTGCCGCTTTGCGCCAGTGTGTCATCACCCACCCAGACTTCAAACAAATCACCGAGGATGAAGACGGCATCAGCCACCGTACCACGCAGATAGCGTTGCCAAGCCAGAACGGTGGCTGATTCGGACGCCTGCAGGTGCAGGTCCGAAATGAAGTCAATGCATTGCCAGCGGGATGGCGCGTGAAGTTCCATCCCGCACGAACCTTGCTTAGAGGGCGACGGCTTTTTCAATCACGACGTCTTCCTTGGGCACGTCATCATGAAAGCCGGTGCGGCCGGTCTTGACGGCCTTGATCTTGTCCACCACGTCAGCGCCGGAAATTACCTTGCCAAACACGGTATAGCCCCAGCCCTGTGCGCTGGGCGCAGTGTGGTTCAAAAAGCCGTTGTCGGCCACGTTGATGAAGAACTGGGCTGTAGCAGAGTGGGGGTCGCCGGTGCGGGCCATCGCCACCGTGTAGTTGGCGTTTTTGAGGCCGTTGTTGGCTTCATTCTGGATGGGGGCATCGCAGGTCTTCTGTTTCATGCCGGGCTCCATGCCGCCGCCCTGGACCATGAAGCCGGGAATCACGCGGTGGAAGATGGTGTTGTTGTAGTGGCCCTTGTTCACGTAGGACAGGAAGTTGGCCACCGATTGGGGCGCTTTGTCCTGATCCAGTTCCAGGGTGATGACACCGTAGTTCGTGACGTGGAGTTCGACTTGTGGATTGCTCATGATTTATTTCACCAAAGTGGCGGAGTTGATAACGACAGGGGTTTGCGGTGCATCCGTGGGAAAGGGCCCTCCGGGGCCAGTGGGTACGTTTCGGATTTTTTGAATCGTGTCCATGCCGGAGACCACGCGACCAAACACTGCATAGCCGTCCGCATTGCCGCGGGCGTTGAGTGCGAGATTGTCCTTGACGTTGATGAAGAACTGTGAGGTGGCCGAGTTGGGGTCCATGGTGCGGGCCATGGCAATGGTGCCAGCATCATTCTTGAGGCCGTTGTTGGCTTCCAGCACGATGGGCGGGCGCATGATCTTCTCATCGAATTTGGTGGTGTAGCCGCCTCCCTGGACCATGAAGTTGGGAATCACCCGGTGGAAGATGGTGCCGTCGTAATGTTTTGACTTGACGTATTGCAGAAAATTTTCCACGGTCTTGGGGGCCTTGTCGGGATAGACCTCCACCACAAAGTCGCCCATGCTGGTCTGGAACTTTACCTTGGGCGCTGCATCGGCCATTGCCGCTGCGGGCAGCAGAGCCATTGCCAGACCAGTCACCACGGCACGGCGGCTCCATGTGTTCCTCTGTTTCATCATCAAATCACTCCTTCAAAAAATATCTTCCACTGATTCTCCTGGCGAATCCAGTATTGACGCTTGTTCAAGCCCATGCGTGTGCCATTAGCCACTTCACCAAAGGTCACGACCATGGTGTCGTTGGTATCGGTCCAGTGCAGGTAGGACAAATCCTTGAGCTGAATGGTGCGGCCCTGGGTCTGGTCCAACTCGGTCTTGAGCGTTGGCGTCCATTGCGCCAGGTTTTTGCCGTTGCTGTTGAAGTCAGGCGTGTAATAGGCAAGCAATTGTTGCAGATTACCTGCAGTCTTGGCGTTGCGCCAACCCAGCAGCGCGTCTTCAAACGGCTTGCTCGCCGCGCGTGTGCTTTGCGGTGCCACCCACTGAAGTTGCGTCGCGATCACCACGGGGGTGGAGCGAACTTCCACCGTGCGGATGATGTGTTGCAGGTCCGGGTTGGCTAGCACCACGCAGCCATCGGTGGCCTGCGGTGCACGCGAGAATTGGTTGGGTGGGGTGCCGTGCAACCAGATGCCGCTGCCCGTTTTGCCACGCTTGGCATCCAGAATGTTGGGGTAGCTGATGGGCAGCGCACCCGATCCGTAAAAGTCTTTGAGCGACTTCGGGTCCAGGTTGCTGGTGATGTAGTACACACCCAAGGGTGTTCGCTGGTCACCCTCGGCAGCCTTGGCAGTGCCCGCCTTGCCGACCGAGATATAGTAGTCCGCCACCAAGTTCAGTCCGCTGGGGGTGTTCTCAAACAGGTACAGCCGCGATCGAGACGCATCCACCGCAATCGCATGGCGGGTTTTTTGCGAAAGAGCAAGGAACTGCGATGGCACTGTGCCGTGCACAGGGCGTTCACGCAGGGCACGTACCCGTTGTCGTGACTCTTCACGCAACTCGGCGAGCGCTGCGCCAGCGTTGCGCGCAACCGTGTCTGACACGTCGCCAAAGGCTTTGATCGGCCGTGTTTTGGCAGCCAGCAGGTCGCCGAGCACCAGTTGCGCCAGTTGGAAGTGAGGGTAGTCCGCCACCAGTGCGTCGGCCTTGATCAGTGCTTCGCGGTTGTGAGCCTGCGCTATCAGTTTGTATACCTCGATCAGTCGGGCTTCCGCCACACCGTCGGTGTCTTTGACGACGGCAACTTCCTTGCGCACCGGCGGCTTGGACTTGCCATGCCGTTTGGGATGCACTGCATAGGCGGAACCGCCGCTGCTGACCACCAGGGCCAACAGCAGCGTCTTGAGAATCAACCTGACCATGTCAACCGTCAAGCATCAGGTGCCGGTGGATTCTTTGACAATTTGCCAGCGGTCGCCATTTTTGACCAAGTCCAGTGTCTTACGGCTGGAAACGGATAGGTCGTTGGCTTTGTATTCCTGCTTGAATTTGGCAACCGCCATATTGCCTGAAACGGTTACGGTCAGGTGTTCCAGCCTCACGCTGATCTTGGATTTATTGATGATGCGCTGGCGGCGCTCTTCTTCCCAAGCACTGCGGCTCATGCCAGACGGTGTGGCAAAGTCTTTGCTGTATGAGGCCAGATAGGCTTTCATGTCGCGGGACGACCAGGCCTTGGCCCAGGCATTCACAGCAGCCTCCGCATCCCGGGATGCGTTATCGCTAGGGGCCGCACTAGGCGCAGCAGGGGTTGGCATCGAAGGATTCTTGGCAACGACGGCTGCAGGAGCAGTGGCCGCCGGTGTAGCCGGAACTGGTGTGGCGGGTGCAACCGCAGAGGTCGCGGTAGGGCGCTGGCCCTTGGCGCCCGTCAGGCTGAAGAGTTCGCGGATAAGGGCAAGTTTGGGCGCTACTGCGGGATTGGTTGCGTCCAACTGCAGTGCTTTGTTGTAGGCCTGGCTGGCCAGCTTGGCGTAGACGTCGCCCAAATTCTCATGGGCGGTTGCATAGCTGGGATTGGTACGAATAGCCATTTCCAGTGCTGTGCGGGCCTTGTCGTATTGGCTCTGACCGGCATACATAACCGCCAGGTTGTTGTAGGGCTCTGGTAGCTCTGGAAAGTCTTCAGTCAGATGGGTAAAGGTGGCGATCGCATCGTTCGTCTTGCCGGAGTCACGCTGAATGACCCCTTTGAGAAATCGCATCTGTGGATCGCGTGGTTTACCGGCAAGGTAGAGGTCTGCCTTGGTCAGTGCATCCGCCAATTTGCCGGTCCGCACCAGTTGGGACACATCTGCATAGTCGTCTGCATGCGCCAGACCCACCGCAAGGGCAGCGGCAAGGGTCAGCAATCGCAGGGATCCAAGTACGGGTAGGCGGGAGTACGTCATAAAGCTTTCAGATTCTCAGGCGTTAAATGACCCCTCTGGCACGGGGCTTTATACTGCGTTGAATTGTAGCTGAGGGGTGGAGCCGCCCTTTGGTGAAGGCCACGAACTTACCCCTTACGACACTCGGACGAATGAAAGCCCTTGCCAGGATGCAAAATGCCTGGGCGGGTGGCATTGAAATACCCATGAGTTTGCGCATATACAACACGCTGTCGCGTGCGCTGGAACCGTTTACCCCCATTGAGCCCGGCCACGTGCGCATGTATGTGTGCGGCATGACCATTTACGACCTGTGCCACATTGGTCACGCGCGCATGATGATGGCGTTTGACATTGTCCAGCGGTGGCTCAAGGCCAGCGGATTGAAGGTGACTTATGTGCGCAACATCACCGACATTGATGACAAGATCATCAAGCGCGCGGTGGAGCGCCGCATTACCATCCGCGCCCTGACTGACGAGATGATTACCGCGATGCACCTGGACATTGGTGCACTGGCAATTGAATCGCCTAGCCTGGAGCCACGCGCCACCGAGTACGTGCCCGAGATGCTCGCCATCATCAAGACCTTGGAGCAAAAAGGCTTGGCCTACCAAGCCAGCAATGGAGATGTGAACTTTGCGGTGCGCAAGTTTCCGGGTTACGGCAAGTTGTCGGGCAAGTCGCTGGACGAACTGCGCGCCGGCGAGCGCGTGGCTGTGCAAGATGGCAAGGAAGACCCCCTGGACTTCGTGTTGTGGAAATCCGCCAAAGACAGCGAACCCGAAGATGCCAAGTGGGACGCGCAGGCGCTGGGCTACAGCTTTGGCAAGGGCCGCCCGGGCTGGCACATCGAGTGCTCTGCGATGAGCTGCAAGACCCTGGGCGAAACATTTGATATCCACGGTGGTGGTGCCGACCTGCAGTTTCCCCACCATGAGAATGAAATTGCCCAGAGTGAAGGTGCCAATGGCAAGCCGCTTGCCAAATTCTGGGTGCACAACGGTTTTGTGCGGGTGGATAACGAGAAGATGTCCAAATCGCTGGGCAATTTCTTCACCATCCGCGACGTGCTGAAACAGTACGATGCCGAGACGGTGCGGTTTTTCCTGATCCGCACCCACTACCGCAGTGCCCTGAACTACAGCGACGCGCACCTGGACGACGCGCGCACCGCGCTCAAGCGCCTGTACACGGCGCTGGATCTGGTCCCGGCTCAGGTGTTGGATGCAATTGACTGGACCGAGCCCTTTGCCGCCCGCTTCAAGGCGGCCATGGATGAGGACTTTGGTACGCCTGAAGCGGTAGCTGTGCTGTTTGACCTGGCTAGCGAGATCAACCGCACCCAATCCAAGGCGTTGGCTGGGTTGTTGCGCGCGTTGGGCGCTTGCGTGGGGTTGTTACAGGCCGACCCCAAGGTGTTTTTGCAGGCTGGTGCGGTGTTGGATGAAACGGCCATTCTGGATCGCATTGCCCAGCGCGCAGCAGCCAAGGCTCAGCGCGACTTTGCACTGGCGGACACCATTCGCAAAGACTTGCTGGCGCAGGGCATTGTGCTCAAAGATTCAGCGTCCGGCACCACTTGGGAAGTCGTGAAGTAATGGTGCCTCCCAAGCCAGCTGCGGTCGCGCAGCGTATTCCCGATTTTTGGGCGGATGCCTGCAAGCATCTGGTCAAGAAGGACCGGGTGATGAAGCGCCTGATCCCGCAGTTTGGCGATGCTTGCCTGGAGACTCGGGGTGATGCCTTTGTCACCCTGGCCCGTAGCGTCGTGGGGCAGCAGATTTCCGTCAAGGCCGCGCAAACGGTGTGGGACCGCTTTGCTGCACTGTTGCCGCGCAAGATCACAGCGGCCAACGTGCTCAAGCTCAAGGTCGACGACATGCGCGCCGCGGGCTTAAGTACGCGCAAGGTCGAATACCTGGTCGATCTGGCGCTGCACTTTGACAACGGGGCCTTGCACGTCAAGTCATGGGATGCCATGAGCGACGATGAGATCGTGGCCGAGCTGGTAGCCATCCGCGGTATTGGTCGCTGGACGGCTGAGATGTTTTTGATTTTTCACCTCATGCGGCCCAACGTGTTGCCGCTGGACGATGTGGGCCTGATCAACGGCATCAGCCACAATTATTTTTCAGGTGATGTGGTGAGCCGCAGCGACGCGCGCGAGGTGGCCGCTGCTTGGGAGCCGTATTGCACCGTTGCAACTTGGTATATTTGGCGATCGCTGGATCCCGTACCGGTGGAATATTGATCCTGCCGGCACGCAAAAGAAAAGGATAGGACCATGGGAAAGAAGACATTTCTGGATTTCGAGCAACCGATTGCGGATCTTGAAACCAAAATTGAAGAATTGCGTTACGTACAAAACGAATCTGCCGTCGACATTTCCGCGGAGATTGATCAACTCAGCAAGAAAAGCCAGCAGCTCACCAAAGACATCTACAGTGACCTGACCCCCTGGCAAATCACCAAAATTGCCCGTCACGCCGAGCGCCCCTACACGCTGGACTACATCAACGAACTGTTCACGCATTTTGTAGAGTTGCATGGCGACCGCCATTTTGCGGATGACCTCTCCATTGTTGGTGGCTTGGCCCGCTTCAACGGCACACCCTGCATGGTGCTGGGCCATCAAAAAGGGCGTGACACCAAGGAACGCGGCCTGCGCAACTTCGGCATGAGCAAGCCAGAGGGCTACCGCAAAGCTCTGCGGCTGATGAAATTGGCAGAAAAATTCAAGCTGCCGGTGTTTACCTTTGTGGACACGCCTGGCGCTTACCCTGGCATTGACGCCGAAGAACGAGGCCAGTCCGAAGCCATTGGCCGCAATATTTTTGAGATGGCCCAACTGGAAGTGCCCATCATCACCACCATCATTGGCGAGGGTGGCTCTGGTGGTGCGTTGGCCATTTCGGTGGCGGACCAACTGGTCATGCTGCAGTACTCCATCTATGCCGTCATCAGCCCCGAAGGCTGCGCCTCCATTTTGTGGAAGACATCGGATAAGGCATCCGACGCTGCCGAGGCTATGGGCATTACCGCACACCGCCTCAAGGCCCTGGGTGTGATTGACAAGATTGTGAACGAGCCCGTGGGTGGCGCCCACCGCGACATGAAGCAGGCCGCCGTGTTCCTCAAGCGCGCACTGGCCGATGCCTACCGCCAGATCAGCGACCTCAAGGTCAAGGAGTTGCTGGATCGTCGTTATGAGCGCCTGCAAAGCTATGGGCGCTTCACCGACACCAAGGCAACGGGGCGCTAACGCGCTGCGGGGTCCGGCGTGACCCAATCGGTTGACGATGCCATGCGGGGTTTTAACCCCGTTTTGCCATTGGCAGTGGCGCTGAGTGGCGGTGCTGATTCGGTTGCGTTGCTGGTGGCTTGTGCCCAGAAGTGGCCCGAGCAGGTAGTGGCCTTGCACATCAACCATGGCCTGCAGGCAGCCGCTGACAGCTTTGAGGCCCATTGCCGTGCCCTGTGCCTACAGCTGAACGTGCCCTTGCGTGTGCAGCAGGTAGATGCCGGCAAGCAGCCCGGGCAAAGCCCGGAAGATGCCGCACGTCAGGCACGTTATAGGGCTTTTCGTGCTCTAGCCCTCGTGGATACTACGCAACCCACTATCAGATCAATAGCAATTGCACAGCACGCCGATGACCAGGTTGAAACGCTATTGCTAGCCCTGAGTCGCGGTGCCGGGCTGGCGGGCCTGAGCGCCATGCCCGCGCACTGGCAGCGCGAAGGGGTGGATTACTACCGCCCGTTTCTAACCGTGGCCGGCGCTGATCTTCGCGCCTGGCTGGCGCTGCGCGGCATCCCCTTTGTGGAAGACCCAACCAACCATGACGCCCGATTTACCCGCAATCAGATTCGGGCGACGGTGACCCCGGCATTGCAAACCGCGTTTGCGCACTACCGCGACACCTTTGCGCGCAGTGCAGCCCATGCGGCGCAGGCTCAACAGCTACTGGAGGAAGTGGCCGTTGGGGACTTGTACAGTATTGGGCGTGATGGCGACGGCGCACCAAGAATCAAAGTTCTGCAGGCGCTCAGCCGGGCGCGCCAGGCCAACGTCCTGCGGCACTGGCTGCGGTCTGTGCATGCTGCGGTGCCCACCGCGGCACAGTTGACCGAGCTGCTGGACCAGGTCAGCGCCTGCACCACGCGGGGTCACCGCATCCACATCAAGGTTGGTTCTGGATTTGTGCAGCGCAATATCGACTGCTTGACTTGGTACAATCCCTAGGTTTTGCTACAAAAATTCTTGATTTCATGGCACTGATCGTTCACAAATACGGCGGCACATCGATGGGTTCTACGGACCGTATTCGCAATGTTGCCAAACGCGTTGCCAAATGGATGCGCGCTGGTCACCAGATGGTGGTGGTTCCCTCGGCCATGAGCGGCGAGACGAATCGCCTATTGGGTTTAGCAAAGGAATTGGCACCTTCCACAATGAACGAAGCCTATGGCCGCGAGCTCGATATGCTGGCTGCCACCGGTGAACAGGCCTCGTCGGCTTTGCTGGCCATTGCGCTGCAAGCCGAAGGCGTTGAATCGGTCAGCTATGCCGGCTGGCAAGTGCCGATTCGCACCAACAGTGCGTATACCAAGGCCCGCATCGAGTCAATCGACGACGCCCGGGTGCGTGGCGACCTGGAAAACGGCAAGGTGGTCATTGTGACTGGCTTTCAGGGTATGGATGACCAGGGCAATATCACTACGCTGGGTCGCGGTGGCTCCGACACATCGGCTGTAGCGGTGGCTGCCGCGATGAAAGCGGCCGAATGCCTGATCTTTACCGATGTGGATGGCGTCTACACTACTGACCCCCGCGTGGTCCCCGAAGCGCGCCGCCTCAAAACGGTGAGCTTTGAAGAGATGCTGGAAATGGCCTCCATGGGCTCCAAGGTGCTGCAAATTCGCTCCGTGGAGTTTGCTGGCAAGTACAAGGTGCCACTGCGCGTGCTCAGCAGCTTCACCAACTGGGATATTGATATCGACGAGGAAGCCAAATCCGGCACCCTGATTACTTTTGAGGAAGACGAGAACATGGAACAAGCCATTGTTTCGGGCATTGCATTCAACCGCGATGAAGCCAAGATTGCTGTGATGGGTGTACCCGACAAGCCCGGTATTGCCTACCAAATTTTAGGTGCCGTGGCGGACGCCAACATCGAAGTGGACATGATCATCCAGAACCTGAGCAAAGACGGCAAGACCGATTTCAGCTTCACGGTTAACCGCAGTGAATACATCAAGACGGTGGACCTACTCAGAAACACGGTTCTGCCCAGCCTGGGTGCAGAAGAAGTGGTGGGCGACACCAAAATCTGCAAGGTGTCCATCGTGGGTATCGGCATGCGCAGTCACGTCGGTGTGGCCAGCACCATGTTCCGTGTGCTGAGTGAAGAGGGCATCAACATCCAGATGATCTCAACCTCCGAAATCAAGACATCTGTAGTTATTGACGAGAAGTACATGGAACTGGCCGTGCGGGCGTTGCACAAAGCTTTTGATCTTGACCAGCCCGCTAGCTGAAAAATCGCGCCGACTCGTGCAATAATACGAGTCATTCAGGAAACGTGACCGAGTGGCCGAAGGTGCTCCCCTGCTAAGGGAGTATGGGGTGTAGAGCCTCATCGAGGGTTCGAATCCCTCCGTTTCCGCCAAAAATGGGTTTTTTGTCGTCCAACAAAGCCCCTAAAGAGCCCCGCAAACCCAGTGTTTACGGGGCTTTTTTGTTTCTTGGTGTTTAAAGGGTGTTATTGCCAAAGAAAAATGAGCCTGGTGCTCCAATGTCCCCGACTGCAATCTTCACGGTGAAACCAAGCCTCCAAAGCGCTGGTAAAAGTAAGGTGCAGATTCTGGCACTGCGTCGTCCTCATGCTTCAATACATTCAGCACGTGCTGATCTGCGGCCTCGTAAGTCGAACGATAGATCTGGCTGCACAATTCATATGCGGTCTTGCCCGGCCAGTTTTCCGGCAACAGTTCCAGAGGTAATTGCTGATCATGCAACTGGACGCGTCGGAATTCATGGATTAACAACGTGCGAATGGCGAACGCCTGCTCCGGGGCAACCGTTTTACGGGCACTCAGCAACTTTGGCAGAGCTGCAAAGCACTGAATGAAGCGGTCGTAATCGGCGGATACGGATTCCAGATCCCAGCATTGCGAGACGAGATCGCGCAGCGGTCGTGTCGAGATGGACTTTGATTCGACGGCATCGCAGACAAATACCCGGTCTTCAACACCTACCCGCTTAAGGATTTCTTCGACTGTTTGGGAGTTTGCGTTTGGGTGTCCAAATACCGATGGCGCTATCAAGCCAAAGCCCTCCCAAAGCAGCTCCTTGCGTAAGTTGGCCCGTTCCTCTGCAGTGAACGTGCTGGATGTGGCCAACAGAAGTGTCCAAGTGCCTTTCCATTGGCGATACGGCGGTGTGTAGATGCGCTGGTAAGCGCGCTCAAAGCGGTGAGCCGATGATGGATTTAGCAGGTACCGGCTCCTACGGCCTTCGCGTTGTGCGTCTAACCAGCCTTCTTCGGCCAGTCGGAAGACGCTGGTGCGCACCAAGCGGTCATTAATGCCAAAGGGTGCCAGCAGTTCTATCAGACAACCAAGCCAGACTTGTCCACCGTGTGGGGCGATCACATCGCCAAACAAGGTCATAACAACGGACTTTGCTCGGGGCGGATTCTCTTCGATTTGGTGGTCGAGCCACCGTTTGATGGCTGGGCTTTTTGCGGTAAGCATAGTGAACGAGGTTCGAATTCGCTAAGTAGTAACGGCAGATCGCCGCTGCGTCAAATGATACAGGGAGCGTCTGCGTATACGAGACTCCTATGAGGACGTTCGGCCCGTTTGATCGAGTGACAGTGAGACCGAAAGGCCAAATGACCTCTGCAACTGCCCGTTTTGGTCGGTTGAAGTGGGCGAACTGCTGGTTTGCTTGGCGTAGGAGCGCATTTTCAACAAATTTGCATTTATTTTTCGACAGGCAACTTATTTCACACCAAAACAAATTAATTGCACTATAATGCAGTTTGATTAATCTGAAATGCAGCATATTGCATGCAGTGATCTAGACCCTAACCGACCAATAAAGAGGCGCATTTATGAGCGAATTATTTGACCAGTTCAAATCTTGGTACGAAGACCGGCACGATTACGCTAGGGAGTGGAAGAAGAGAACCGGCGGTCGAGTCGTGGCGACCATGTGTACCTACACACCTGAAGAAGTCCTGATTGCCGCTGGCATGCTGCCGGTGCGGGTGTTGGGCGCGCACGAACCGCAAAACGTGACCGAGCCGCATATCTTTGGCATGTTTTGTCCTTTCAGCCGTGATTCATTAGCCCAAGGATTGTTGGGCCGCTATGACTACTGCGAGGGTGTAACGCTGACGCAGTCCTGCATCCAGTATCGCCAGACCTTCACATCCTGGCGCCAGCACGTGCCGACCGTGCAGTGGGACTACTACCTGCCCATGCCCAATGAAGTGCAGTCAAAGTTCGCCAAGATGTTGCATCAGTCTGAAGTCAAAGAATTCCGCAAGTTTGTGGAAGGTGTGATTGGCAAGCCGATCACCGATGACGAACTCAGGAAATCGACTGAACTGGTCAACGAAAACCGCCGCTTGCTGCACGAACTCTACGAGTACCGCAAGGAAGTCAATCCGCGTGTAACCGGTGTTGACGCACTGTATGCGTCTATCACCGCGCAGTTCATCGACAAAGAGGACCACAACCGTGAGTTGAAGCGGGTTCTGGCGTTGTTGCCAAGCCAGCCAAACAACCGCGTCGAAGGTGTGCGTTTCATGACGATTGGGTCGGAGAACGACGACGTATCTTTCATGGCCATGGTCGAGTCTGTTGGTTCAACCATCGTCATCGATGACCAGTGCTCTGGTACGCGCAATTTTTGGAACGAGGCGCGCATCCAGGACGACCCCATCGCGACCATTGCTGACCGCTATTGCGAGAGGCCCGCATGCCCTACCAAGGACTATCCGGTTCACACGCGCTTTGACCATGTGCTCAAACTGGCCAAAGACTACAACGCACGTGCCGCAGTTTTCCTGCAGCAAAAATTCTGCGACCCGCATGAGGGCGACTACCCGGATCTCAAGGAGCACTTGGAAAAGAACGGTATTCCGACTCTGTTCCTGGAGTTCGACATCACCAATCCAATAGGACCTTTCCGCATCCGGATCGAGGCCTTCCTGGAAACGATGAGCGAAGAAGAATTGTTCTAAGCACATCGCTTCAGATAACTGAGCCCGTCAGGAATGACGGCAGACGACAGAGCAGACATCAATTTCAGGAGTTACGAAAAATGGCGAAATATCAGACCGAGCCGCTCAAGTGCTGGAAGAAAGCAAAGGAACTGCGCGAGCAGTATTACATCAACTATGCCCGCTGCAAGGAAACGGGTGGCATACGCTGGTCCGGATCGGCCTGGGCGTTGGATGCCATTCCTGCAGGTCTTGGCAACGATGTCTATTCGCTTACCGGCGAGCCCTACGGTGCTGCGGTAGCGTTGGACAAAAAGCTCAATGCCGAGGCCCAAAACGCAGCCGAATCAGCCGGATTTGCCCGCGATCTGTGTGCTTACATGCGCACTTACTGGGGTTCACTCTATCTCGACAAGTACATTGACGGCGGCAAGTTTCCAAAGCCAGACTTCAATTTCCAGTCCCAAATTTGCTGTTCACACGCAAAGTGGTATCAGCATGCTTCCAAAATTGAAAACACGCCCGTCAACTTCATCGATGTGTCAGTCGGACCCTACAAGGATCTGACCGAAGATCGGCTCATGTATGTGGTCAATCAGGGGCTGGAATCGATTGAGTGGATGGAAAAAGTGACTGGCCGCGAGTACAACGATGAGTTGTTCATTGAGGCGGTCAAAAATGAAATGCGATCCACATCGCTGTGGGCTGAAATATGCACGCTCAATAAGGCCAAGCCAGCGCCACTTGACGAAAAAACGATGTACTCGCTGTACGTTCTGGCAACCTTGTCGAAGTCATCAAAGTGGTGCGCTGATTTTTACGAAGAGTGTCGTGATGAAGTCCAGGATCGCGTAAACCGTGGCATTGCTGCCGTCGCCAATGAGCGTTGCCGCGTAATGTCCGACACCCAACCGCCATGGGGTTTTCTAAAAATTTTCCGGTACCTGGAAGAGTACGGTGCAGTGTCAATCGGTTCGCTCTATACCTTTGGCCTCGAAGGCATCTGGGAAACCAAGCCGGACGGTAGCTGGGGACCGCGTACCACGCCAATGCAGCAGGGTATTGAGATCACCACGCGCGAGCAGGCGATGCGTCTGTATTGCGATTGGAATCTGTCCAAACCCCAGTGGCAGCACTTTTACGATCCGCGCTTGAAGACCGAGATGATGAAGACCATCGTCAAGGAGTGGGGTGTCGATGGCGTCATGCTGCACCTGAACCGTGGTTGCGAAGGACTGTCGCTCGGAATTATGGAAAACCGCTTGGGCTTGGCTTCTGCCGGAATACCGGTCATGACCTACGAAGGCAACATGGGTGACGAACGCGAATTCGATCTGGGTCGTACGCAAAACCGTGTTGATTCCTTCATGGAAACCCTTAACCTCAAACGCGAATTCGCGTACGCATGAATAACTTAGGAGGATGCTTAAGATGATTACCGCAGGCATAGACATGGGCTCTCGCACCGTCAAGGTGGTTTTTTTGGAGGAGCTCAACGTAGACGGCGCACCGGAATTGAAATGGGGCGTCAAGGGTAAGCACATGATGTTTCCGGACGAACTCGACATGGACGCTGCGGCCGACAAGGCTTTGGCCGACGGTATGGCTGCGTGTGGCTTGTCACGCGACCAGGTCACACGCATCGTGGCAACCGGTGCCGGTCGCAAGCAGGTCCGTTTTGCAGATACCGATGTGACCGAAGTATCGGCTGGTGCGCGCGGTGCAGTCTTTATGCTGCCGTCGGCGCAGACGGTTGTGGATGTCGGCGCTGAAGAAGGTCGCGGCATCAAGGCAAACGGGTCGGGCAAGGTGGTTGACTTTGCAGGCAATGAGAAGTGCGCTGCTGGTGCCGGTGCATTCGCCGAATCCATGGCACGCGCACTCCAGTTGACGCTCAAGGAATTTGGCGAAGCCAGCCTGCGTTCCGATCGGACCATTCCGATGAATGCGCAGTGCACGGTATTTGCCGAATCTGAAGTGGTGTCGCTGATTCACTCGGCAACTCCCAAGGAAGATATTGCCAAGTCGGTTTTGGATGCAGTTGCCAGCCGCGTTTGCGCGATGGTGCGCCGTGTCGGAATCGAAGGCGATGTAATCCTGATCGGTGGCATGGTCAATAACCCGGGATTCGTACGTTCCTTGAAAGACGCTCTTGGAGTGGATCATGTGAATTTGCCCGACATGCCCGAATACGTCAGCGCGCTGGGTGCGGCGCTGATTGCGACAGAAAAAGAAACCGCGTAAACGCCCTTAGTCCAATCTGAAAGGAAAAAATCATGGCAGCAGAGGAAAAGAAAGAGTACTGGCGCTGGCAAGAAAATTGCTGGATCGATGAATCCAAGGACTGGCGCACAGCCAAAATCATCACGGCGGGCATTGACGTAGGCTCAGTCAGTTCGCAGGCGGTGATTTGTGTCGATGGCGAGATTTTTGGCTACAACAGCATGCGTACGGGTAACAACAGTCCGGATTCAGCCACCAATGCCATCAACGGTGTGCTGGATAAGGCCGGCATGAAGCTGTCAGACGTGACTTATGTGATTGGTACTGGCTATGGCCGCGTCAACGTACCGTTCGCACACAAGGCGATTACTGAGATCGCCTGCCATGCGCGGGGCGCCAATTACATGGGTGGTTCAACGGTCCGTACCATTCTCGATATGGGTGGGCAGGACTGCAAGGCCATCCACTGCGACGAGAAGGGCAAGGTCACCAATTTTCTAATGAACGACAAGTGTGCTGCTGGAACCGGCCGTGGCATGGAAGTAATTGCAGACCTGATGCAGATACCCATTGCAGAATTGGGTGCACGCTCGTTTGATGTGGATATTGAGCCGGAAGCGGTGTCATCGACTTGCGTGGTGTTCGCCAAGTCGGAAGCACTGGGCCTTCTCAAGTCTGGGTACACCAAAAACAAGGTGATTGCCGCTTACTGCCAGGCGATGGCTGAGCGCGTGGTCTCGTTGATTACGCGTATTGGGGTTGAAAACGACTTTTTCATCACTGGTGGCATCGCCAAAAACCCAGGTGTTGTGAAGCGGATTGAACGCCTGCTTGGCACTACAGCGGTGCAGACCAAGTATGACAGTCAGATTGCTGGCGCCCTGGGCGCTGCGCTGTTCGGCTATACGTTAATGCAAAAACAGGCCGCAACGAAGGTGGCCGTCGCAGCGTAAAACGGGTCGAAATTCGACGGAATCGTACATTCAATGCGCCCTTGGCGCAGAGAGGAGAGCCCCATGATTGCCAACTACGGTTACAAAGACGGGTCGGGTGAGTATTACATCAGCATCGACACCGATCAGTGCATTGTTTGCACGGCCGGTCGGGCTTGCCTTACGGCGTGTCCAAAGGAAATGTTTGAACCTATGACAGACGACTACGATGATGAAGTCATTGCGGTGAAAGCTCCATTTCGCCGGACGCTCGCTTACGACTGCGCCGACTGCAAGCCGTCCAGTGGATACACCGACCTTCCGTGCACGAAAGCCTGTACGCCTGGTGCCATCAAACACTCATGGTAGGAATCGTATGGAACCGATCTTATTGAAGCTGCTGAAGGGTGGACAGGAAGGCGTGCTCATCGAGCAAGGCTGGACCAAGAAGACAACGCTTGGGGAGCCGCGCCTGTCTGAAGTTGTTGAAAACTACCGGAACATGGGGTACGAGGTACATGTCATAGAGCACCCGGTCGAAACGACTGCAGGTGGCTGTAACACATGCTTTACCGGTGGTGCGGAAGCTGCCCAGATGTATGGCGATATCTATGTCCGTTTGAACGGCGCTGCAAAACCGCTAGAAGATGAATTGTTCTAGTTTTGTCGAAATTGCTGACGAACCAATACCCAATTAGGAGATAACCCATGGCAATTAATGAACCGAACATGCGCTTGATGAAACGCGATGACCTTGATGCTGTTGTCGCAATTGATACGCTGGTGTCAAAGCAGGAACGTCGCCAGTATTACGAGCGCAAGATTGACTCGATCGTGACCAACTCAAACAACATCAATACTTCACTGGTAGCCGAAGTGGATGGAAAAATTGTTGGATTCATGATGGGGGATGTATATTTTGGCGAGTACGGAATTCCTGAAACCAGTGCGACCATTGACACCATCGGCGTGCATCCTGACTTTCAAAACCGGGGTGTTGCACACGACTTGATGGATCAGTTTTTGACCAACATGAAAGCAGTTGGTGTAAAGCGAATTTATACCTTGGTGAACTGGAATGACTTCACGTTGGAGAGGTTCTTCGCCAACCACAAGTTCCAACCATCCAAGCGGGTCAATCTGGAGCTCCAGCTACCCTGATCGTTGCGCTGGAGTTTGGCGCCTCATGTGGATAGACACTCACTGTCATACCAAGTACTCGTACGATAACTGGCTGGAGCCCGTGGCGCTTATTCGCCGCGCCAAAGCGCTTGGGTTGGATGGTATCGTCATTACCGAGCACTACTCCTATGAAGCGTCAGCGCCAGTTGAAGCGATCGCACAGGGTGAAGGGCTGCTACTTTTACGAGGTGTCGAGATTGCAACTGATCGCGGTCACCTGCTGGCTTACGGCGTTGAGGATGACGCATGGAACATATGGGGACGAGACCATTGGCTACCGATGGAAGAAGTGATTGAACGCTTGCAGAAGCTTGGTGCAATTTGCGTTCCCGCACATCCGTTTCGGGAGGTTGGAGTGTGTTGCCTGCTAGAGCGCTTGCTGGATGTCGTCGGTTTAGATGCTGTCGAAACGCACAATGGCAACAATCAGGACACCGATAACGACCTTGCGATCCACGCGGCCAAGCACATGGTACTACCGGGTCTTGGTGGCAGCGACTGCCACAAGGTGCCCGCCGTAGGACGGTGTGCGACGGAGTTCTTTCAACCGGTAAGCAACATGGCCGACTTTATTGGTGCAGTGCGAGCTGGCAACTGTCTTGGCGGCTACTACCCTGGCTACAGCATGGAGCCCTGAATACGCTATACGACGAGCTTGTCACCCACTTTTGATAGTAGCTTGAGCAGCGTCTTGATCTCTGATGCAGTGAGCGAAGCAAGAACCCGCTGCTCATGTGATTTGACGCGCTTGTTTGCCTTTACCAAAAGCTGCCGCCCCTCTGGCGTGAGGAATAAGTGATTGCGGCGACGGTCCTGAACAGACGATTCACGAGCGACTAGGTTGCGGCTCTGCAGCTTGTCCAGTAACGGAACCAACGAAGACCGATCCAAGCCGATTGCGGTTGCAAGCCGGGTTTGGGTCAGGCCTTTGTTGTGAAAAAGAACCTCCAGTGCACCAAATATTGCGGGGGTCATGTCAGCATCTACGAACTCGCGGTCAAAGTCTTTGAAAACAACGAGTTGCGCCATTCTGAGACGGTAGCCAACCAGGTCGGGAAGGGTGCCGAGATCGACGTCCGCTAAAGGTTCACTGTTCATAGAAATAGTGGATTAGAGTTGTTTCTCTGATCCAACAATCGGCTGTTCGCCCAGAGCAGGCGTTAAAGCGCTTGATCCAATGCCGGGCGTATCCCGGTATTGGTTGCTTTTACATAAAACAATTTTCCTGCATCATACAGAAAGTCTCATGGTGCTCACGTATTCTAGGCCGCTCGGACTCAACGTCGGCTTGCAGCAGCGCGATGCTGCAGCGTCTCCCAACCATCGTCGATCTCTGCTTGCAACGTTTCGATGTCATCGGCTTGCATGTGTCGATAGCGACGCTGTAGCGCCAAGTAGTCGGCAATTGGGCGGGTTTTGGTGGTGTGGTTGAGTGTGTAGTTGCGCCCGTCTTCGACTTCATACAAAGGATAGGCTCCAGACTCGACCGCGTAGCGTGCAGTTTTTAAGCCGTCATCGTCAGCGACTCCCCATCCATCCATGCACGGAATCAGCAGCGAGATGATGCGAGTGCCGCGCATAGCCTTTGCTTTGGCCACCTTGCGCAGCAAGTCCGGCAGGTGACCAGCGCTGGCCGTAGCTACGTACGGAACACCGTGAGCGGCCATGATTTCTGTCAGGTTCTTTTTGCGCGAGGTCTTTCCCGCAGGTGTGGATCCAGTGCGCGCGAAATGAGGAGTCGATGATGACTTCTGAGCGCCCGTGTTCATATAGCCTTCATTGTCGAGACAAAAATACAAGAAGTCTTCGTTGCGCTCGGCGGCCGACGACAGGCACTGGAACCCAATGTCGTACGTGCCCCCGTCGCCGGCTAAAACGATGACCTGTGTGTCATGCTTTCCTTGGGCGTTGAGTGCGCGGCGTAAGCCGGTTGCTGCAGCGGCACTGGCTTCCAGCGTTGGCTGGTAAACTGGTATGCGAAGCGAACTCATAGGCTGTGGCCCAGCAATGATCGCCATGCACGAGGGTGGGATCACTGCCATGGTGTCGGGCCCCATTGCGGCCAGCACGTGGCGCACCGACAAAGCGTCAATACATCCCGGGCAGGCCGCATGGCCTGAACACAACATCGGGTCACTGGCTACTTCAATTTTGATCATGTCGCTCACCTTACCCATAGCGATTCGGGCTGTGCTTCGTGCATGCCCGCTTGATTGACGAATTCGATGATTTTGTCGACGGAGACATTCACGCCGCCAACGCCGGCCAGCAGGCCGTGGATGCGGGGCGTTACCGATGTGCCGTACAAGGCCGCACGCAGTTCTTGGTGTAATACGCCGCCAAGACCGGGTGAGTAATTGCGATCTAGTACGATGACTTCCTCTATGCCTGTTAATGCCTCGCGTAGCGCAGCCGTTGGCAAAGGTCGAAATAGGCGCACCTTGACAAGCCCAACCGACATGCCGGCGGCTCGCATGGAATCGACCGCATCGCGGGCTGTTCCGCACATGCTGCCCATGGTGACAATCACGGTACTCGCTCCGTCACAGCGGTATCGCTCGACCACGCCGTGGCTGCGCCCGGTTCGCTTAAGCCACTCTTGATCGGCTTGCTCAGCCAGTTCTGGGACAAGTGCCATTGCTTCGTCCAACGCTTGGCGGTGACGGTAAAACATGTCTTGCGTGACCACATTTCCCCATGACTCAACGTTTTCAGTGTCGAGACGATGCAGAGGTGCGAAAGCGGGCAGATAGGCATCCACCAATGCTTGCGAGGGCACTTGGACCGGTTCAACCGCGTGCGAAACATAAAACGCATCAAGATTGACCATGGTGGGTACCAAGACCTCCTCGGCTACGCGGTAGGCCTGAATCACTGTATCCAGCGCCTCCTGGGCACTTTCCACATAGTACTGAATCCAACCGGTATCGCGCTGCGCCAGGCTGTCTGTCTGGTCGGGCCAAAAGGCCCAGGGTGAGGCCACCGTGCGGTTGACGTTGGCCATGACGATAGGTGCTCGTGCACCGCTCGCGTAGTGCAACAACTCATGCATCAGCAGCAATCCTTGCGAGGCTGTAGCGGTAAACACCCGTACGCCGACCAGTGATGCCGGAATACACGCCGACATGACGGAATGCTCTGACTCCGGTAGGACGATCTCAGCATCGAAAGTGCCTTGTGCCTGGAACTCGGTGAGTTGCTCCAGAACCGGAGTCTGCGGTGTGATTGGGTACACCGGAACCACTTTGGGTCGGGCTAGTCGCGCACCCCAAGCGATGGCCTGATTGCCGTTCAGTAGTATCGGTTTGTCTTGGCTAGTCATCGCACTTCCTCTCGCATCTTCATAGAGCCCGTTGGGCATTCTTTTACGCATAGGCCGCAGCCTTTGCAATAGTCGGTCAGCACGGTGTAGCCATCTTCTGTTCGCTGTACTGCAAGGTCCGGACAGTAGATGACACAGTTGTCGCAGTCGATGCAAGTGCCGCACGAGAAGCACCGCTCGCCCTCAGCCAGCGCCTGTTCCATGTCCAGACCCAGTTGCACTTCGGCGTTGTGTGTCAAGCGTTCACTTGCTCCCAGCAGTTGCGCTTCGGCTCGCGGTTGCTTGGAGTAGTAGTAGGTATTGATGGCACTGATCGGTACCATCGCTTCGTGCCCGTATAGATCATCTTCCGGCAATTCTTTATCATGGCGGCACAGATTGCGCTCAATTGCGTGCGCTGCGTGCTTGCCCATGCCGACCGCTTCGGTCACGAACCGTGCCATGCTGGTTAAGTCACCGCCTGCGTAAAAGCCCGACTCACTGGTCGCATGGTGTGCATCGGTTTTTAGTAACGGGCCAGTGGTGGCGAAATGATTTCCGAGCGGGGTAAGGTCGGGATTCTGTCCGATGGATGTGACGATTGCGTCGGCCATTAACGTAAATGTGCTGCCTTCGATAGGCGTCACGCTGAATTGCCCCTGCCGTGAGGTCACAGCTGATTGCACCCGGCTGCAGGTTAGCCGCAGACCAGCAACACCATCATCGATGACGCCGTCAAGTTGTGTTCCGTCCACCAAGACAATACCTTCTTCAAGGCCCTCGATGACTTCCTCGTGTTGAGCGGGCATCTGAGCACGCAGTTCGAGGGACACAAGGGTTACGTCATGGCCGGCGCGGCGTGCACTGCGGGCGGCGTCTAGTGCGGCGCTGCCGCCACCAATGACCACCAATCGCTTGCCCATTGTTAGAGGCGATCCAGCATTGGCGGCAGCCAGGTATGTTGCGCCACCAGTTACCCAAGATTGACTGTAGTCCAAAATTGGCAAGTGCTTTTGGGCCGCAGCACCGGTTGCCAGGTAAACCGCATCATATTTCTGACGTACCTGCGCGATTGCATCCGGCGTGTTGTGCGGGTGGTTGCACCGCACCTCAATGCCCATTGCAATAATTCGATTGACCTCTCCGTCCAGAATTTTGCGTGCCAGACGATAGGCGGGGATGCCATAGCGCATCAACCCACCGAGCTCTGGCTGTGATTCGTATATGGTTACTGCGAAACCACTACGACGCAACTGAAACGCAGCTGACAGACCCGATGGGCCGCCGCCAATGATCGCCACGCGTCCCTTTGGCGGTGTATCAGCGACGTCGAAAGTCCAACCCTGTTCCAATGCTTGGTCGCCGACAAAGCGTTCCAGCTTGCAGATTGACAGCGCCTTATCGTAACTGCCCCTGTTGCAAGCCGTCTCGCATGGGTGATGACAGATGCGTCCGGCGATCGCTGGAAAGGGGTTGTGGCGTGTCAGCACTTGCCATGCGCCATGGAAGTCGCGAGCACGCGCCAAGCCGATCCACTCGGCGATGTCGCCGTTGACCGGACATGCGCCATGGCAGGGAGCGGGTGCTCGAATATGCTGCGGCAGCGCAGCACGCCAAGTGCCGGTCATTATGGACTCGGTAGTGCCGGTGGTCCAGATGGTTGGAATGGGTGCTAGATTGGGGGTGTTCATGCTGCAATCTCCATCAACTGCTCATCGGCCCAGCGATAGCCTTCGGTGCAGGCAGCGATATTTTCATCGTGCTGCTTGGGTGCGTTTTCCACAAGTGTTTGGGTCAAAATTTCAAGAGATGGGGCCTCTATCACGCGTACCAACGCTCCTAGTAACGCAGAGTTAACGATGCGTCCGAGTCCCTTCTGGCGGGAAATGGCGAGCGCGTCAATCGGGATCACACGCAGTCCAGGCAGGGCCTTTTCGAACTCCGAAGCGCTTTTTGAGGAATTCACAACGATCAGCGTGTTCGGACCTGCGGTAGCGATTAGTTGCCCAACCAGCAGGCTGGCATCAAAGCAAAGTATCGCGTCTGCACGTTCGATATCGCAGCGCACCCGCACGGGTCGGTCATCCACGCGGATATACGAAGTTACCGGTGTTCCGCGCCGCGCGCCGCCATAGCTGGCAAAGCCCTGAATATGACGACCTTGAGCATGAAAGGCACTCGCCAACAGGTTGCCGGCTGTCTGGGCACCCTGACCCCCACGACCCTGGATGATGATTTGAAGCACGAATTCGTCTCCTTTTTAAATTCTGAGAGTTGTGCTTCGCACAGGACTCTTCTGGTTGCGCATTGCATGCGGCTATTTGTTGACGCAATGTAGGGCTTATTCAGTCATTCGTCTAATTGATTGTTAAGATTTGGCGTATTGATGAAGCTGATAAGCGGAATGAAGCCAGACTATGAATTTCAGACAACTTGACTTGAACCTATTGCGCGTTTTATGTGCCATCTATCGCTCTGGATCTGTGACGGAGGCAGGTCGCATGCTGTCCTTGTCTCAGCCTGCAACCAGCAATGCGTTGGCACGCCTTCGCACATTCTTCGACGATGAATTATTTGTTCGATCACCGCGTGGTTTACATCCCACGCGCAAGGCACAGCGTATCGTTCCGGCGTTGCTCACCCAGCTCCAAGTGCTGGAGGAAACCGTAGTAAGCGTTGAGGGGTTCGAGCCAGCCAGCAGCAGCGTTCGATGGCGTCTGTCACTGTCCGATCTGGGGGAGATGATGTTTTTGCCACCTTTGGCGCAGGCCATGCGGGCAGAGTCACCGCACAGCCAGCTGTCCAACGTGTCGGTGGCGGCGCGCCAAGTTAGCAGTGCTCTGGATGCACATGACATCGATCTGGCGATAGGTATTCTGGATCCGAGTCACGGCACGATTGCCAGTGAGCGTCTTTTTCAGGAGCATTTCGTTGCAATCACTGCCGGTGATTGGCGTCCCGCAAGTGGTCGCGTTGGGGCAAGTCTGAGCGCCAAACAACTGGCTGCAGCCTCGTTGGCAGTGGCCGCGCCAGCAGCGACCTTTCATGGGAGTGTGGACTCAATGCTCACCCGACTTAAACTCAATGACCGAATCATGCTGCGCGCCCGCCACTATGGAGCACTGCCTGAATTGGTAACCCGGACCGACCTTATGGCAATAGTCCCGCAAATGTATGCCAATTCGTTGGCGCCGCGCTATGACGTACGCACTTGGGAACTGCCGGAGCACGGACCAAGCTATGACGTATGCATGGTATGGCACCAAAGTGCGACCTCGGATATGTCACATAGCTGGCTACGCTCAGTCGTTCGACGCTTGTTTCAGCGTAGCGCTGTTGACACGACCAATCCCCAAAAATAGGGCTTATCGCACGGATTCTCCGGTCTTCTACCCAGCCTTGGCCTTTTTGGCCTTCAGTCGTTGCGCAGTTTTTTCGACTCCCACAATAACTCGGCTGTGCTTACCGCGTGCAACTTCCTCCACGGCGTCGCTCACTGAAAAATCAAACGAAACTGCACCACCGTTTACTTCGGTCACGGTGATCGTAATATCGACCCACATCCCGAGCAATGTTGCTCCGACATGATCTAGCTCAACCCGGGTGCCAACCGAATCTTTCCCCGCTTCAATGTGTTCGAGCAAAAGGTCACGACAGGCCATCTCAATGTCGTACAGAAGGTTGGGAGTGGAATAGACCCTGCAGTCATCGCCCATAAAGCTGATGGTGCGATTGAGGTCAATATCGACGTGTCGGGATGCGGTGAGTCCAGGTAACAATGCGTTGCTCATGTTTTTTCCTATCGGTTACGGTGATTGATATTGTCTGCATACATTCGCACTTCGATGTAGCGAACCAGCGCTTTGGTTCCTCGTGCGCAATTGCGGAAGATGCATACGCCTTGGTCCATCAGCTTAGCCGCCATGGCGTCGTAAAGGCTACCGCCATCAATAATGCCGATGATCGGTTTTCCGTTGCGTAAGACAATCGGGGGCATCAGGTACACGGTACTCTTGGGGTCCTGGATGTCGAAGCCAGGGCGTAGTGTGCTTTCGACCAGCGCTCGTACCGATGGCGCTGTGGGGTCAAGCCCGACGACGACGGCATCAATGTTGGGGTCTTGAACAAAGGCTTCGGTGATCTGTAAGTGCGTTTCATCATCGGCACCAGGATTGATGTCAATCGGATTCCTAACTTCCACTAGCGCTTGCAATTTCTTGGCTATCAGAATGTCTTCCACTCGCCTGATGGTTGCGGGTTCCAGCGTGCCCATCTCCATGGAAAAATTGTCCGAATCGATTGAGTCCGCTATGCCGACAGATTCGAAGCCAGCCCCACTGATTGCCCCTAGTCGTTTGCCGACTGTTTTATGGTGCAGGGCGCCCGCGATATAAAGCAGGTCGTCAAAAGTGCTGATGTCTTCAGCTACCATCGCGCCGGCTTGACGTAGTACCGAGACAAACAACGCAGTGTCGCCGGCGATTGATGCGGTATGCCCCATCACGCTGCTTGCGCCGGGCGATGTCTTTCCGGACTTGTAGACCACGACTTGCTTGCCATTCTTGACGGCGGCTCGCACTGCTATAGCGAAGTCGAGCCCATCCCGATCCTTGAATCCCTCAATGTAAATGCCGATGGTATCAATTTCAGGCTGTTCGGCGAAGAATCTGAGCAGGTCACCATGGGTCAGGTCAGTCTGGTTTCCCAACGCCAGCATGTAGCGTGGATCCAGCCACGGATTCTGGCTTAGTCGCGTAATCATGAAGGCGCCGCTCTGGCTCAGCATGACTGAATTTCTTTGTGGCTTCTTTGGCGGCTTTGGAAGTCGCTCCAGCGGGATGAACCAAGAGTCGTACGAACCAGGATGCGACACAACGCCGAGGCAATTTGCTCCGAGAAATATGGGGCCTCCACCTGGCCTGCCGTGGTTTGCGTTGATACGGTCTGCTAACCCTGCTGCTGGTTCCTTGCTCTTTTGGGTTTCACCCAGTCCACCGGGGATTAGCATCACCGATTCCACTGCGTCGGTATCGATGATCTCATCAACCAGTTCATAGACAGCGCTGGCAGCTACGGCAACGATCAGGAGATCAAGTTTTCCGCTCAGCGCTTTGAGGCTCTCAACACACCGGACACCGTCGATCTCCGTTTCTCCAGCGCGAATGATGGTCAGTTTGTCTTTGCTGTAGCCGCTACCCAGCAGGTTGTGCAAAATGATGCGTCCAAAATTCATGTTGCTGGCAGATACCCCGATGATTCCAATCGAGCCAGGGTGGATCAACTTGTCGATCTTGTGGATGGGCCGACCCAAGCGTGCTGCTTGCTGGATGCCAAATGTGCATTCTGCGCCGCGCACCACAAGACGGTCGTCGTCCTGCTCGACGTTCAACGTGAGTCCCGTCAGCGTGTGCCGTGAACCCGGTATTGAGGGGGCTGACGTGCCTGCCAATTCGAGCAGGAACTTGAAGCACTGCGTAAGCTGTTCATCTGGAACGGCGTGGGCGCGGCGATTGGCAGTAATCGTTAGTTTCTGGTAGGCCAATGTGCGTTTGAATTGCGTCAGGAAGTCGTGTGCATCTGTCAGTTCTACGACCGCGTGGACAGCAACGCGGCCCCACTTGAAGTTGCCGGCATCCAGCTCACGATCAAGTCCACCGGATCCAGCACTTATCACCAGACCAAATTCACGGGTGTTGTTCAGGCAGATTTGAAGTTCACCGAATGGCACCAAGTTTGGAAGCTGCGGCTCTGTTACCAACGGAATGGGGCCGCTGGAAAGCAGGCTTGTGAGTTCTTGCTGGTTTAGAACATCACGTCCGGCTGCCGTAGCGTTCACAAAGAGTGCAGCCAGTTGCGCGCCCGCCGCGGCAAAACTGGCACTTGATTCAGATCTAGATTGCATAAAACGGTCCAATTTCTCTACTCAACTGACGGTCAGTGGCCCCGAGGAAGTCGGCGATCTTAAAGGATTTAAGTTGTTTACAAAACTGTTTCATATAAAACATAAATGTTGTTGTATTCCTGCCGATGTTGACATCGAATATGTTCCATCATAAACTGATACGGAATTTTAAATAAATTTGTAAAACTGAATCAAATAAAGGTGGCTGCATGACACGTTATGTAATGGTCGTGGATCTACGGCGTTGCATTGGTTGCCAGACCTGCACTGCAGCCTGTCGCCACGCCAATGCCACGCCGCCCGGCGTGCAGTGGCGCAAGGTTCTTGACGTTGAAACCGGTGAATTCCCTGACGTTCGACGCAGCTTCGTGCCCGTCGGCTGCATGCACTGCGGTGAGCCCCCATGCGTGGAGGTGTGTCCTTCGCAGGCAACAAAGAAGCGTGCGGATGGTTTGGTCACCATCGACTACGACGTCTGCATCGGTTGCGGCTACTGCGTGGTTGCGTGTCCCTACCAAGCGCGAGACGTTGTGCACAAGATGGACTTTGCCTATAACGAAACTGCCAGTGCATCGGAAGCCATGCGCGCTGACCCCAAACGTGTCAACGTTGCCACCAAATGTACTTTTTGCATCAGCCGCATTGACTCTGCCGAGTTGAGTGGTCTTACTCCGGGGGTAGATCCCGAGGTGACGCCGGCCTGCGTCAATTCATGTATCACCAGTGCCATGGCATTCGGCGATCGTGACGATGTGAATAGCAACGTCTCAACCCTGTTGCGTGAGAATCAACACTTCCGCATGCATGAAGAATTGGGAACCGATCCTGGGCTGTATTACTTGTGGGACAAGACATGAAAAGCGAATCATTCTTCAAAGCCCGTCACCAGACGAACTGGGACTGGCGGGCCGCCGGGAATTTCATCTGTGGCGGCAGTGGTTGCAGTTTGTTGATCTTCGCTGCCGTCTTTTCGGGGGCCGAAGTGGCTTATCGACCGTTTGGTATTTCTGGGCTCCTTTTGATTGCGTTGGGGCTTTTCTCGGTTGCACTGGAGATCGGACGCCCATTCCGCTCTTTGAATGTGTTTCGTCACGTCCATACGTCCTGGATGACCCGCGAAGCCATGGTGGCTGGCCCACTATTCATGTGCGGCGCGATGGCAGTGTGGACTGGGAGCGCATTGTGGATCTGGCTAACCGCGCTGCTGGCGTTTTCATTCTTGTATTGCCAGGCTCGTATGGTTTACGCAGCCAAAGGGGTTCCCGCTTGGCGTGCGCGGCGCACGGGGCCATTGTTTTTTGTGACAGGGCTGACCGAAGGTGCGGGTCTGTTGGTGCTTGGCGCAGTGCTTTTGGGTGCTCGGTCGCCGGTAACCGGGGTTGTGGTTGTGTTGGCTCTATTGATCATTGCGCGCGCTTTGCTGTGGCGATCGTATCGTGCGGAACTGGGTGACAGCGCAGCACCCAAGCAAACATTGGCAGCATTGGATTCCATCGATTTCGCGTTTGTCAAAATCGGTCATTGGGTTGCTTTGGCATTGCTGCTGCTTTCACTGGCAATGCCTTCTATGGGCGGTGCATGGTTGGCTGCGGCCGCTGGCTTGCTGGCAGCTTCGGGCGGATGGTTGCTTAAGTACACCGTGATTGTGCCAGCGGCCTTTCTGCAAGGCTATGCGCTACCACGTCTGCCGGTTCGAGGCCGGGGAGTACCGGTTCAGCGACAGGGCGCAAAGTTGTAATGGCATTGATGCAGGGGTGACTTGCCTGCGCGTCGATAGGCGCCGAACAGACAAATTGCTGACGTTGTTCTCGTCTGGAAACGATCGATAGGTAACGATAGGCTTTATATGTCACATCACTACCCGAAGGCGCGGCACGATTTTCTATCGAAACCGCGCTCATATTCCTGCTGGTGTTGCGGAAGAGGTCACAAGGTTCGGTTGCAACGCATGTTCGTATTGTTATGACGCCCCTTGAACGTGTATACCAGAAGTTTCCTGAGCAGACGCACTTTGTGCTCGACACCGGTGTGGCGCGGCTGATTGACTGCCAAGACGCAGCCTACGCCACGCTCTACCTTGACCGACTCGAAGGCATTTTGGCGCTGGATCGCGAGGCCGGTGGCATCGCGACTGGGTACCAGTTGACCCGCGAGGCCGGACGACACCTGGCTGCATGGATGAGCGTTCAAAACGCCATTCGGGTGGTCGATCTCAAAACGCGGGACACCGCGCGCTATCTAGCTGAGCAGTCGTTGATTGAACGCTGGTTAGGCGCGGTCAAGCGGCTCGGATTTGCGGTGCAGGATGTCGAATTGGCACTGGAAATTGTCGAATGCGCACGCCTGGTAGTGGGCTCCGGCGAGACGCGTCGCATCGGCATCCAGCAGTTCGAGACGCTGTTCGAAAAGGTTATCGAAAGCGGTACCGAGTCTGATCCCAAGAAGTTGAGCGCTGCAATTCGCCGAGCGCGCATTGCGTCACTAGCAGATCCCGATGCAGAACCGATGCTCCAGAAGACCGGCAATCCCGATTCTGGAAAACCCATATTCTGGTTGGCACGGGCAACACCAGGGATTACGGGTTGCAATACTGGGGCTAATCCAGTGGAAAAACAAATGCGATAACTTGTGGCGCTGTGACACAGAGCTAATTTACATCAAGGCTTTGCAGGGTGTGGACCGCATAAGATTTGCGGCTTAAACAAGGAGACCACATGGCCAGCATTACAGACTTCATGACGAATGACCATCGCGCTTGTGATGACATTTTTGCCCTTGCCGAGGAGAGCGTTGCCAATGGCAAGTGGCCCAAAGCGAAGACCGAGTTCGCGAACTTTTGTGCAGAGATTGAACGCCATCTCGTGATGGAGGAAGAAATTCTATTCCCGGCCTTTGAAACCAAGTCCGGGATGCAAGGGGGCCCGACTGTTGTCATGCGTTCGGAGCATCAGCAGATGAGAAAGCTTATCGCGGATATGGCGCAAAGCGTCGAAACCAACGACCGTGATGGGTATCTGGGACTGTCCGAAACGCTGATGGTGCTAACGCAGCAACACAACATGAAAGAGGAGCAAATGCTCTATCACATGATGGACCAGACCTTTGGAGCAGAAGCGACTGCATTGCTGACGCGTGCCGGTGCGGCCTTGTAGGCTGCTACCTGATATCGGGTGGGAGGTCAGACATAGCTATGCAGCCGAGTGGTCTCAATTTTCAACAGGCTCCGCCAATTTCGGTGCCTTTGCGGTTTTTCCTTAGCGCACCCCTGTTTGCACTGCTTTCATCGATTGTTTTGCTTTGGAGCGGTGAGGACCTGATGGCATCGCGATGGTCGCCTGCCACCTTGGCAGCGGTTCATTTGCTGACTTTGGGCTACATGGCCATGGTGATGGCAGGGGCCATGATCCAGATGCTTCCGGTGCTGGCGGGAACCCCGGTGCCTCGACCCAGGTTGTTTGCAGGCATCGTGCATGTTGCGTTGGTGCTGGGTGTCCTGCTGTTTGCTGGCGGTCTGCTGTTTGAATCGCCAAACATCTTGAAACTGGCTATCACGATGCTGGGCATTGGGTTAACGGTATTTGTGGTGGTCATGCTCGTGGTTTTGTCGCGCACGGGTAATTGGACCGACACGGCTATTGCCATGGCTCTGGCCCTCGTGGCCCTCGGCGCCACGATGGTGCTAGGCCTGACCTTGGCCGTGAGTCGAGCATGGGGATTGGCGCTACCCAATTTGTCATTGGCAGACCTTCATCCAGCGTGGGGGTTGATGGGATGGACCGGGCTGCTGTTGGCAGGAGTGGCTTACCACATCGTGCCCATGTTTCAGATGACCGCCAATTACCCGCAGTGGCTGGTGCGCAGACTCTCGCCTGCGATTTTGTTGATATTGCTGGCGTGGTCTTTTGTCAAATGGCACGGCACTGGTGCGGTGTGGCAGGGGATGGGTCTGTTATTCACTTGCATGCTTGGGGGTGCCTACTGCCTTCTGGCGGGCATTACGCTCAATCTGCAACGCCGCCGCCGCCGGCGGCTTCCCGATGTCACTCTGGAGTACTGGCGCGTCGGCATGGTGAGTGTGGTACTTGCAGCATTGGTCTGGATTTCACAACAATTTTCCGTGTTGAACTTTCCGCAATCGGGTGTACTTCTCGGGGTTTTGGCCATCTTTGGCGCAGCTCTGTCTTTCATCAACGGCATGTTGTGCAAGATCGTGCCTTTTCTTGTATGGTTCCATTTGCAGTCCCGCTCGGACGTTAAAGGCGAGGTGCCTAACGTCAAGGCGCTCTTGCCAGAAAAAGCACAGCGCCAGCAACTGCGATTGCATCTTGTTGCATTGGCGGCATGTGCCGCCGCAGCATTGTGGCCAACGGTGTTTTCCTACCCGGCTGCGCTGTGCTTTGGCTTGGCATCCTGTTCGGTGCTTTGGAATATGGTTGGTGTCGTGGGCAGATACCGCAACCATGCCAACGGGTCAAAGTTGGCATCACGCTCAGTCGGTACGTAGACCAAGAAATGCTATATCTTTGAGAGCTGGCTACGTATATTCTACGAGGGCTATAGCCATTTTTTTTTACGTAAATCTGGCAACTAGGGCACGCTAACCCCGGTGCTGTCGAGGCGACAATTTAGCGGATCGTCAGACCGCCATCAACGCCCAGAATTTGACCAGTGACGTAGCTGGCCCAGTCAGAAGCCAGGAAAACGAAGGCCGGCGCCACCTCGTCTGGCTGTGCCCATCGTCCCAGGGGAAGGCGCGCCAGGTAGGCGTCTTTGAAACGATCATCGGTGCGTATCACTTCCGTCATGGGTGTGGCGGCACCGGGTGCAATGGCGTTGACGGTGATGTTGAATTTGCCCAGTTCTTTGGCTGCAGACATTGTCATGCCGACGATGCCCGCCTTGGCTGCGCTGTAGTTGATCTGGCCGATAGTGCCCAGCACGCCGGCGGTGGAGGTCACGTTAATGATGCGACCACTGCGCGCTTCCATCATGCCTGCTACCACGGCCTGCAAGCAGTTGAAACTGCCTTTGAGGTGCACATCGAGCACTGCATTCCAGTCTTCTTCACTCATCTTGTGCAGCATGGCCGGGCGGATGATTCCGGCGTTATTGACCAATATGTCGATCTTGCCCAGGCGAGCGGCAATGTCTGCGGCCATGGCGTTGACTTGCGCACGGTCAGCAACGTTGCAGGTAAAGCCTAGCGCCGTTCCGCCGTTGGCGTTGATCGCTGCCGCGACGCCGTCTGCCGCTGCAGCATGGATGTCGGCTACGGCTACGAGGGCACCTTGCTTGGCAAATGCCTGCGCAATTGCCGCGCCCAAACCCTGTCCAGCTCCCGTAATGAGAGCCACTTTTTTGTTGAGTAGCATGCGAGTCCTTATAAGGCGGTGCGCTGCACGGCCTTTGACGCGCGAGCGCACCCATGCGCCCGCGTTGTCGTGTTATGCCTTTGGTTTGCCCAGCACAGCGGAGGTCAGCGCATCATCCATAGGCGCGCCCTCAGCCATCATCTGGCGATACTTGATGAAGTCGATCAAATCTTTGCCGGTGATCTTCTTGGTGCTGAACGCATTGAAGCCGAGGTAAGCCTCGAAGTTCATATTGGCAGCGAGCCAATGGCGATTTGGCAACTTCATCTGATCCCAGAAGAACTTCTTCTTGCCACGAATGCCGTCAATGGACTTCATCAGGCAGTGCGGGAACAGGTTGGAGAACTTCCAGATCAACCCATTGACTTCTTTGTCGAGCAGCTCAAAGTCAACCGTGGCAGACGCGATCAACTCTTTGGCCTTGGCAACGTCGGCAGCCGCTACTGGCTCGCCGTAGACGATTTCACCGTCTTCAAGGTAGTCGGCCGTCTTGACTTGCGGATTGCGGATGAACTTGCCGTCCTTCTTCAATACCGGCACCGCCTTGGTGATCAGGCCCTTCATTTTCATCTTGTAGGCACTCCAGGTCTCGCATGAGACGCAGTTGTAAAGCGCGTCTTCCATCGACAGAAACCAGGGCAGGAAGTCGGTTGAACCACCGTCGGGTGCAGATCCGTGCTTGGGGCCAGCTTGACCGTAGATCGCCATGTCGCTGGAAACGGTGATATCGCACGCCATTCCAATTTCCTGACCGCCACCGACGCGCATGCCGTTGACCCGGCAGATGACAGGTTTTTTGCAATTGAGAATGCCGTCGACCATGGCGTTGAAAAGGTCCATGTATTCGCCGTATTCGTTGGGGCGCTTGGCGTAGTAGCTGGCGTATTCGACCGTATTGCCGCCCGTGCAGAATGCCTTGTCGCCGACAGCGGTAAAGACCACTGCGACGATCGTACGGTCGCTGGATGCTTTCTGAAAGCCCGCAATAATGGCCTTGACCATGTCGGTCGTATAGGAGTTGTATTGCGTCGGATTGTTGAGCCATATCCATGCGGAGAACAATCCGTCAACGGCTGCTCCGTTGGCGTCAAGCACTGGCCGTGCTTCGTAGATTACGCCGGGCGCCGAATCAGAAAAGCGCTGGTTATCGAAGAGTTGATGGTCCTTGAGAGTGTTTTCTCGGGGTAACCAGCTTAGTGACATGTCGGTCATGGTGATGCTCCTTCAGTTGAAATCGGGGGTGAGAATGACGCGCTTTGCGAGCTTGCCGTGGTGTGCTGCTTCAAAAACCTGCTGAATCTGGCTCATGGGCCGTGTTTCTACAAATGCGCCGAGTTCGATGCGGCCATCTAGGCACATTTCCAGTACCTTGGGATAGGCGTGTGGCGAGCAACCCCAGGTGCCGATGAGTTCAGCATCAAAGGCCATAAGACGCGACAGCATGTAACTGGTTTCGTCGGTGCCGTATCCAACAATCACCAAAGTGCCAACAAAGGACAGTAGCGAAAGCGCCAGTTCTTGACCTGCTTTGACGCCGGTCACTTCGAAAATTTTCCAACCGTAATTGGACGGAATATTCTGTTCTTTGCAATAGGCTTTGATCGCTTCCTTGACCTCTTTGTTGGTCTTGCCGCGTGGGTTGATGGTGAAATCGGCACCATAGTTCAGCATCGTCTTGAGTTTGTCTTCGTTGACATCAATGCCAATCACGGTGGTTGCACCCATGCCCTTGGCCACTTGCGTCATGAAGCTGCCGACGCCGCCTGCTGCGCCAACAACCACGACGCGGTCGCCCGGGCTGATGCGTCCACGTACGCCTGCTTGATAGGGCGTGGTTACCGCATCGGCAACCACCGACAGGTGTTCCAGTGGCACGCCACCGCGGTCACCCACAATGCACAGGTCTGCAGCCGGTACCGGGATGTGGCTGGCAAATCCACCGTATATGCCCAATGAATTGCCTGGCATTTTTTGGGAGAGGCAACGATTGGCACGTCCAGACTTGCAAATCTCGCATTCATTGCAGGGCATGACGGCTGGCACGATCACTTCCTTGCCAATCAGATTGGCAGGACCAGCGACCACTACACCGCTGATCTCGTGCCCCAGGGTCAGTGGCGGCTTGTGTTCAGTTGGAACACCCATGTAAAAGTAGGAAATGTCGGTGTGGCATACGCCGCATCCTCTGACTTCGACCAAGGCTTCTCCGGCCTGCAACGCCGGCATGGGAACGCGTGTCTGGGTGAGCGTGCCGGGCTCTGTCATCTGCCAGCAGTCAATATGGGTTGGTATCAATGTATTTCTCCTAGGTGTCACTATTTATTGGTGTTGCCAAACCGGGGGACGCTTTTGCATGAAGGAATTGAGCCCTTCGTTGGCATCCGCAGTGGGCATTAATTCCTGCAGGTATATCGCTTCACCGACCGCCAGTGCATCACTGAACGACTTGCCTGCCGCCGCTCGAATCGCCTTTTTGGTGTAAACCAGAGCGGTTTTACTTAACCCGAGAAACTGGTTGACGAACGCTCCGCTCTCTTGGGTGAACGTCTCTTTGGGGATTACTTTGTTGACGAGGCCGAGTCGATAGGCCTCTGCCGCATCGATGTTGCCACCGCCCAGTAACATTTCGTAGGCTTTCGTGGGTGGCAGCATGCGTGGTAACAGAATGGCGGCAATCGGCGGGAAAACGCCCAGTTTGATCTCGGGCTGGCCAACCTTGGCATGGCTCGACGCGACGATCATGTCGCAGGCCAATGCCAATTCACATCCGCCGCCCAATGCCACGCCGTTCAGTGACGCGATGACTGGCACCGTAATTTGCTCAAGCCGCCTGAAGATTCCGTGGAAAACCTCGATCATGCGGTCCACCTTGTCCGCCGTGTGGTCAGCCACATCAACTCCTGCTGAAAATGCCTTTTCGCCAGCGCCGGTAATGACCAGAACGCGTGCGCTGCTGTCACTCGCAAGTTGATCCAACGCCGCGTTGATCTCGACCATCATTTCTATATCGAGTACGTTAAATGGCGGCTTGTTAAGCGTCAACGTGGCGAGGCCATCGACGGATGTGCAGGTGATGGTTTTCCATTCGGTCATACGGTCTTCTCTTGGGTAAAATTGATTTGGATGGGGTAGGTCTTCTCGGTGGCTTCAAAAGAGGTCATCGAGTTCATCCGATCCGCCACCGGGCATCTTGCCGTGCTGCTGCAAATAGGCCTGCATGAACTGGCTTTCACGCTGCGTATACATGGGCGCTTCTTCCAGTGTGAAAAACTTTGCCGCTTCGTTACGGCCCAACTGTTCGGAGAGTCCTTGCCGCAGGCTTTCGACACCTTTGATCATCAGTACGTTCTTGTCTGCGTCAAGCAGGTGGAACACTCCGGATACTTCGGTTGTTGTGGCCACTACATTGGCCACAAAATCGAGCCACGCTTCGGGTGGCATAGCCATGCCTTCGAGTTGGTTAGCCAAGTTGCATTTCAGGCAACGCAAGGCTTCGGCCTGCGCAGTCGTTGCATCAAAGCCGAGTTCCACCTCGTCCCAGTTATCGCGTTGGTCTTTCGCAATAAAGATCGGGTGGTGGCGACGGACTTGGTTGAAGCCCTCATCACGTCCAATGTACGGGTCGGTATCCCACTCTTCTGGCAATAGTTTTTCTTCGATGTTTCCATCGCCACCGAGGAAAGCGTCCATGGCGCCAGCTGCCTTGCGTCCTTGTGCCACGGCCTCAATCAGGCTTGCTGGGCCGAGAACCACATCACCACCGGCAAATATGCCTGGGCGGCTGGTCAGCATCGAGTCTTCACGCACCTGTATGCGTCCGGCCTTGCCAACTTGTACGCCAAAACCGTCAAAGCTTTGCGCATGCTGGCCAATGGCGGCAATGACCAGGTCAACATCTTCCTGAAATTCGCTGTCGGCAAGTTCCACTGGTCTGCGCCGTCCGCTGGCATCGGGCTCACCCAGTGCCATCTTGGCGTAGGTAACGGTGAGCCGACTGGTGCCGCTGGCGTTAGATTCGATTTTCTTGGGCGTCGTCAAAAAGCGTGGATTTACGCCTTCGTCGAGGCAGCCCTGGACCTCATCCTCACGCGCTGGCATTTCATCGCGCGTACGGCGGTAGACCATGTCCACCTGCGCGCCGCCCAACCGCCGTGAGGTCCGGCTGTTGTCGGTGGCGACGTTGCCCCCTCCGATGACGGCGACTCGCAGGCCAACACTGATGTTGGAATCTGGTGTATTGACTTTGCCCTGTGTGGCGGCGCGCAGGAAGGTCGGGCTGTCCACTACATTGGGCAAGTCGTCACCGGGGATGCCTAGCTTGTCGCCACCTTGCGCTCCGATGCCGATAAAGACGGTCTCGAAGCCTTGCTCCAGCAGATCTGCGATTTTCTCGATGCGGGTATTGAAGCGGAACTCGACGCCCAGTTTTTCAACCTCGGCCACTTCATTGTCGATGACATGCAAGGGGATACGATAGGACGGTATTCCATAACGCGCCATGCCACCGGCCGCAGCGAGCGCATCGAAAACGGTAACGGAATGCCCTTTTTTGGCCAGATAAAAGGCTACGGTCAGGCCAGCTGGCCCGGCGCCGATGACTGCAGCGCGTCGCCCGGTGGGTGGCAGTTGTTTGGACATCGCGCGCCACAGGCCGGTGTCGTTGTCAGCGGCAATGCGCTTCAAGCTGCGAATGGACAGCGGTTCGTCCAGGTGCTTGCGGCGGCAAGCCGTCTCGCAGGGGCTGAAACAGGCACGTCCGAGAATGCCGGGAAATGGAAGCTTTTCCCGCACTACCGCGGTTGCTTCGCTGTATTTTCCGAGTCCGACCAGTTGGACATAGCGGGGAACATCGATGCCGGCTGGACAGGTGGCCTTGCAGGGTACTTGTGTTTCCTGCTTGCGAGAAACATTCAGGGTGCGATCCATCAGTGCACCAGTAGGGCAAACTTCGACACAGGCACTGCAAAATTTGCAACCTGACTCAATCAGAGTCGGTGCAATCGTGCCGACCCATTTGCGACCATTGGTCTCCTTGATCTCCAGGCATCCGACGCCACGCACGTCGTTGCACGCGACCAGGCAACGCCGACAGTCAATGCATAGGTTGTAGTCGCGGTCATAGAATGGCTCGTCCAGCACCACGGGCAACGCTATTGGCTTGTAGGGCGGGGTGGTATTGGGGATTCCAACGTAATCGCTCACCTTGCGCAGCTCGCAGCTATTAAATATAGAGCAGCAGCGGGTCTCTACCGGGTTACCGTAAGAGCAGGTTGTGCGACTGCAGCCATCGCGTTGGGGGCATGTCAAGCAGACATGTGGATGCGTTCCCAACGTTTTGGCGATGCTTTGTTCACGCAGTCGCTGTATTTCCGGTGTTGTGCTGGAAATGACCTGGCCTGCTTCCACTGGCAACGAGCAGGATTTCTGCAGACCTTGGTGTCCAGCCACCTGCACCACGCACAAATTACACGCACCGTCACCATCGTCCGTGCCGCGCTGGCAAGAGGGTGGTAAATCCGGATGCGCGCACAACGCGGGGATGTAGACGCCAGCAGCGACGGCGGTAGACAGAACTGAACTGCCGGCAGGAGCCGTGGCCTGCTTTCCATCAATGGTGATTGTGACAAGTGGCCCGTATATGCCTGCCTGTGTCACAGGTTTGCCTGATTTCCACCATGTAATAGGAGTAGCCACTTTGTTCCTTAGCCTCGTTGGTTACTTATTTAGTCTCGGTTCAACGCACGGCACTCATTGCACCGATTGGTGTCTCGGGATTTCTGAAAAATGAATCATAGTACATTTTAATAAAAAGAAAAAGCATTATTTTGCATAAAAAGTGATATATAATGCATATTGATTTGATCCGACAGTTGATTTGGTGGTAGTCTCTGCTGCGTTACAGTCGCACTTGCGGCTTGCAGAGCAAAACCAGAAAAATTGTCAAAACCAGATGCCTGCAAATTGAGTAACGGGATGCTGCTGACCGTGAACATGATCGTCATGCTGACTGAATGGCGTGAAGAGATGTTGAAATAGCAGCGGTAGAAGAAGATACAGAGTAGTTAACCCACAGGAGACAACACATGAAACGAGCAATAGGCAATACATTGGTTCAGGTGAGCGCTGTCGCAGTGCTGCTAGGCAGCGGTGCTGCATGGGCGCAGATCAAGGTTGGGGTAGTGGTGAGTGCCACCGGGCCGGCTGCATCTCTCGGAATTCCCGAGAAAAATACGTTTGGGCTCATGCCCAAAGAGATTGGCGGCAAGACAGTTGAATACATCGTGCTCGACGACGCATCCGACACGACAACTGCCGTCAAGAACACCCGAAAATTGATCTCGGAAGACAAGGTCGATGTAATCATTGGATCCACCGTAACGCCAAACTCGTTGGCTATGCTGGATGTGGCAGCGGAATCAGAAACGCCGATGATTTCTATGGCAGCGTCCGCTGCAATCGTGGGCCCAATGGACGCAAAGCGCCACTGGGTCTTCAAGACCCCTCAAAATGACGCGCAAATGGCGACGGCAATTACGTCGCACATGGTTGATTCTGGTTTCAAGACCACAGCATTCATTGGTTTTTCGGATGCTTACGGCGAGGGTTGGTTCCGCGAATTTTCCAAGCTCGCCGAAGCACGCAACTTGAAACTTGTCGCCAACGAACGCTTTGCTCGCACCGATACGTCAGTCACGGGGCAGGTGCTGAAAATCATGGCAGCCAACCCAGATTCAGTTTTAATTGCGGGTTCTGGAACACCCGCCGCGTTGCCGCAGAAAATGCTGGTGGAGCGTGGCTATAAAGGCAAGATATACCAGACTCACGGTGTGGCCAATAATGATTTCCTGCGCGTTTGCGGCAAAGATTGCGAAGGCCTTCTGTTGCCAGCAGGTCCTTTGCTGGTGGCGGAACAGTTGCCAGAAAGCAATCCTGTCAAGAAATCTTCAATGCGTTACAAAACAGCCTATGAAACTGCATATGGACCTGGCTCGGTTTCCGCATTTGGCGGGCACGCCTGGGATGCCGGTTTGCTCCTTGCAAATGCTGTCCCTGCTGCGCTGAAAAAGGGTCAGCCTGGTACAAAGGAATTCAAGCAAGCATTGCGTGATGCCTTGGAAAACACCAAAGACCTGGCCGCATCGCACGGCATTATCAATATGACCGCAACCGACCACCTTGGCCTGGATCAGCGTTCACGCGTCATGGTGCAAGTAGTCGACGGTAAATGGAAGTACGTCGGCGAAGCAAAATAATTGCGACGTCCGCAGGGATAGGCAACTATCCCTGTTTTTTTGGCTTGCAAGTTACACATGCACGGTTGCCATCTAACGGATTGTTCCGATCGGCACCAAGAAGAGGACGTCATGGATTTTTCAATCGCTGCCATTCTTGCGCAAGATGGCATTTCGACAGGCGCCATTTATGCGTTGCTGGCGCTCGCAACCGTACTGCTGTTCTCTGTAACACGGGTCATTTTTATACCGCAGGGTGAGTTCGTCGCCTACGGTGCGCTAACGATGGCTGCTCTGCAAAGCGGCAAATTCGCATCAGCAGCAACTCTACTGGTTGCTCTGGGAGTTGTCGCATTCATCATGGAATTGATCGAGGCTGGGAAGCGATATTTTGCAACCAGACGTGTGGGTGCATTACCCTGGACGTTGATACTCTGCGCGGGCAAATATTTACTGCTGCCGATCATCATGTACGCTATCGCAAAATCGGTTATCGGTGCCGATTTGCCTATGTTCATTCAGCTTGGATTGACGCTTGCGATTGTCGTGCCAATGGGGCCACTGCTGTATCGCGTGGTCTATCAGCCACTGGCACATGCAAGCGTCCTAGTTCTGTTGATTGTTTCGGTCGCAGTGCACTTTGCGCTGGTCGGCATTGGTCTGGTCATGTTCGGGGCAGAAGGTTCACGAACCGCACCGTTTTCCGATGCTCAATTTCAATTGGGTGGCGTTACCATTACCGGCCAAAGCATAACCATCGTTCTGGTGTCGTTGCTCTTGATGGGTGCTTTGTATGTGTTCTTCGGGCACACACTTCCCGGCAAGTCCTTGCGCGCCACCGCGATCAACCGTGTGGGTGCCCAGCTCATGGGAATCGGCACTGTGCAGGCAGGGCGATTGGCCTTCACATTGGCTGCCGGCATGGGTGCTATTTCTGGAATCATGATTGCGCCGGTAACAACCATCTACTATGACTCCGGATTTCTGATCGGACTCAAAGGATTTGTCGCAGCCGTCATCGGAGCGCTCGCAAGTTATCCGGCTGCGGCGGTTGGAGCGATCGCTGTGGGGTTGTTGGAATCGTTTTCATCCTTCTGGGCCAGCGCCTTCAAGGAAGTGATTGTCTTCACATTGGTCATTCCAGTGCTGCTGTGGCTGTCGTTCACCTCCAGCCATACGGACGAAGAGTAGTTGTCATGAAACATTTTGCATTCCTTTTGTTCATTGCACTGGTTCTCTTCCTGCCAGTAGGGCCGTCACCAGAGTACTGGATTACCCTGGCCAACTATATCGGCCTTTATAGCTTGGTAGCCATCGGACTGGTGTTGCTGACAGGCGTGGCCGGCTTGACGTCTTTTGGTCAGGCGGCATTTGTGGGGATAGGGTCTTACACCACGGCATATTTGACAACCGCCTATGGACTGGATCCATGGATTACGTTATTGATCGGCGTAGCGCTCACTGCATCGGCAGCTTTTGCGCTGGGCGCGATCACGATGCCGCTTTCAGGGCACTATCTGCCACTCGGAACGATTGCTTGGGCCTTGTCGATCTACTACCTATTCGGCAATCTCGAATCCCTGGGTAAGTACGACGGCATTAGCGGCATCGTGCCGATCCATTTGTTCGGAACAGCGCTTTCTGGTGGTCGCCAGATGTACTACCTGATATGGATCGTCGTCATAGTTGCGATCATTACATCGCGCAACCTGCTGAACTCGCGTCCTGGGCGCGCCATTCGTGCCCTCAAAGGCGGCGGCGTCATGGCAGAGTCCATGGGTGTGAATACGGCGTGGATGAAGACGGTGGTGTTTGTCTATGCTGCCGTACTTGCGGGGATTTCCGGCTGGCTGTACGCCCACCTACAGCGCTCCGTTAACCCCAGTCCGTTTAGTCTCAATATCGGTATTGAGTACCTATTCATGGCTGTCATTGGTGGCGCCGGCCATATTTGGGGGGCCATCCTTGGGGCATCGCTACTGACCATCCTGAAAGACCAATTGCAGGGGATACTGCCGGCGCTGATTGGTGGCTCAGGAAACTACGAAATGATCGTGTTTGGAATCTTGCTGATTGTGTTGCTGCAACACGCGCCTGATGGGCTATGGCCATTTATAAGACGTATTTTCCCGCAGGCGCGATCCGTAACAGCTCCGAATCAGGCAGCCGAACTTCCCGCACGTGAAAAGCCGACTGTTGGCACAACCATTCTTGAAGTCAAAAATGCGCGCAAGCAATTCGGCGGACTGATTGCATTAAAGGACCTTTCCTTTATCGTCAAGACTGGCGAAATCATGGCCTGATCGGGCCAAACGGTGCCGGCAGATCAACCATGTTCAATTTGGTAACAGGCGTGCTGCCAGCGACCTCTGGCGAAATTCTGTTTCGCAACGAACCCATCGACAAACTTCAGTCGCGTGAGATTGCCAACCGAGGCATAGCCCGCACCTTTCAACATGTGAAGTTGCTGCCAACCATGACTGTGCTTGAGAACGTTGCTATCGGTGCGCATCTGCGCGGACACGCTGGCGTTGCACGCAGTATCGTGTGCGCTAATCAAGAGGAGGAGGCAGCGCTGCTGCATGAGGCTGCACGGCAGTTGCAGCGTGTCGGACTAAAGGACTGCATGTACGAGGAGGCCGGTAGCCTCGCACTCGGACAACAACGCATTCTGGAGATCGCGCGGGCACTGTGTTGTGATCCGTTATTGCTCCTGCTAGACGAGCCAGCGGCTGGCTTGCGGTACCAGGAAAAACTTGCGTTGGCTGAGTTGCTTAAAAAGCTCAAGGCGGAAGGGATGAGTATTTTGATCGTTGAGCACGACATGGACTTTGTGATGAACCTTACAGACCGCTTGGTGGTGATGGAATTTGGCTCCAAAATTGCTGAAGGTTTACCGGCGGAAATTCAGCAAAATCCCGCAGTGCTAGAAGCCTACCTGGGTGGAATCGATGAGTAATCCCATTCTTGAAGTCCGTGATCTGCGTGTGGGTTACGGCAAAGTTGAGGCACTGCATGGTGCGAGCATCCGCGTTCAATCTGGCCAGATTGTTACCGTTATCGGTCCCAATGGCGCGGGTAAGTCCACCATGCTCAATGCGATCATGGGTTGCCTGCCAGGGCGTGGCGAAGTGGTATTTCAGGGTCAAAATATGGGCGACCTTGCCATCGAACGTCGTGTCGCATGGGGAATGAGCCTGGTGCCGGAAACGCGGGAGTTGTTTGGGAGCATGAGCGTGGCAGACAATTTGTTGCTGGGCAGCTATCCCCGCTACCGAACACGTGCTCCTGGTTATGCCGATCAGATGGATTACGTATTTCAGTTGTTCCCGCGGTTGCTGGAACGCAGGAAACAGGATGCGGCGACGCTTTCTGGGGGCGAACGGCAAATGCTGGCGGTGGGTAGAGCCTTGATGGCCAAACCCAAGCTGCTGATGCTGGACGAGCCGAGTCTCGGACTGGCACCGAAAATCGTCAAAGACCTATTTCACATCATCGATCGATTGCGTGAGACCGGCGTCGCCACTTTGCTCATTGAGCAAAATGCCCGTGCGGCTTTGCAATTGGCAGATTACGGTTACGTGTTGGAAACTGGCGAGATCGTGCTGGAAGGTGCTGCAGCCGAACTGGCAAAAAATCCGAAAGTCATTGAGGCATATCTGGGGTTTGCAAAAAAACAAAACAAATAGTGCTGACATGATACATATTTTGTGTACCATACGGAAATATTGCATTATATTGTGAGTGCATAAATCCATAAAACCCTATCGAAGGAGTTTTCATGACCAGCACGGTGCCTTCTGGAACCCGACAAGTTCCTACTTACTGCTACAACTGTGTTTCGGGCCCCGATCTTCTGTCGGTAAAGGTGACGGACGGCGTCGCCACTGAAATTGGACCCAATTTTTCTGGTGTTGGAATGCACCCGGCTGACGGGAAACCCTGTGTAAAAGCCTATGGGTTGATCCAGAAGACCTACAACCCCAGCCGAATCCTGACACCGATGAAGCGCACCAACCCGAACAAGGGGAGGAACGAAGATCCTGGTTTTGTTCCCATTAGTTGGGATGAGGCACTTGATCTGGTTGCGGCCAAGCTCAACGATATTCGCGCCCGTGGGTTAATCGATGAAGTAGGCCTGCCGCGCGTGGCGGCCACTTTTGGTCATGGTGGCACGCCCGCTAGCTATATGGGCGCGTTCCCAGCCTATTTGTCGGCCTGGGGCATGATCGACTACAGCTTCGGGTCCGGTCAAGGCGTCAAGTGTGTGCACTCGGAGCACCTCTACGGAGAGTATTGGCACCGCGCTTTCACCGTATCAGCCGATACGCCTAACGCCAACTACATTGTGTCTTTTGGCGCCAATGTTGAAATCACTGGCGGCCCATGCGCAGCGGCGCGCCATGCGTCCGCGCGGGTCCGTGGCGCGCAACGGGTTCAGATTGAACCGCATTTGTCAATTACAGCCGGGGCTTCGGCTGAATGGGTGCCGATCAAACCCAAGACCGATCCAGCGTTCATGTTTGCCATGATTCACATACTGGTGCACGAGAACCCACGCGAGCGTCTTGATCTTGTCTTTTTACGTGACACTACGTCGTCTCCTTATCTGGTTGGTCCTCACGGCTACTTCATGCGGGACCCAGACAGTCTCAAACCTTTGATATGGGACAGTAGCCGCAATGCGGCCGTGCCTCACGATACGCCAGGCATTGAACCTATGTTGGAGGGGCGGGTGGTGGTGGCGCATGCAATCGAGATTGGGGTCGATGAAGAGCGCTGGCGACACACAGACTGTTCTGCGGAGACCTCATTTTTCATGCTGGTTTCTCACATGCACAAGTACAGCCCTGAGTGGGCAGCCGCAATTTGTGATGTACCCGCATCAACCATTCGACGTATTGCCAACGAGTTTCTTGATCAAGCCTGCGTTGGTCAGACCGTGGAGGTGGATGGCGAGTTGCTGCCTTATCGACCCGTCGCGGTGACGTTAGGGAAAACCGTCAACAATGGTTGGGGCGCCTATGAATGTTGCTGGTCGCGAACGATGCTGGCTGTACTGGTTGGTGCACTTGAGGTTCCCGGCGGCACGCTGGGCACCACCGTTCGCTTGAATAAACCCCACGACGATAGACACCAAAGTGTGGCCCCTGGTCCGGACGGCTTCATGCTGAACAAGCTGAACCCGACCGGGAAAGAGACTTGGCTTAAGACGCCTAGTGGACGCAATGCCCACCGCACGCTGGTGCCTATCGTTGGCAACAACGGGCCGTGGAGCCAGGCGTTGGGTCCAACGCACTTGGCTTGGATGTTTCAGAAAGAGGTTCCACCCAATTGGCATACACCGAGCAAGCCAGAGATCTGGTTTGCTTATAGGACCAATCCGGCGATTTCGTTTTGGGATACTGATTCTGTAGCTGCGACGATTGCAACGTTTCCGTTCACTGTGTGTTTTGTCTACACACCAGATGAGACCAACCACATGGCCGACATCTTGTTGCCAGAGGCCAGTGACCTGGAGAGCACGCAGTTGATACGTCTCGGCAAGACCAAGTTCATGGAACAGTACTGGCAGCATCAAGGTTACATACTGCGGCAACCTGCGGTGGCTCCACAGGGCGAAGCGCGCGACTTTACGTGGATAGCAACAGAATTGGCTCAGCGCACCAACCTGCTCGAAGCGTACAACAAGGCAATCAATAGTGGCGCCTGTGGTGTGCCGCTGCGTACTGAAGATCGAGATTTTTCGGTCGACCCTGCAGTTGTTCATTCTGTCGACTCCATCTGGAATGCAGTGTGCCATGCTGCCAGCCATGACCTGACGAAGGGAGAAGAGGTTCATGGTCTTGATTGGTTCAAGACCAACGGGTTTATGACTCGACCGTATCCGAAGGCTGGGTGGTATCTATATCCGACAATCAAAAAGAACAATTTGCGCTTCGAACTACCCTATCAGGAGCGTCTAATGCGCGCAGGGCGCGAGCTCGGTAATCGGTTGCATGAAGGCGATGTTGGATGGTGGGACGAGCAACTCGGGGAATACCAGGCACTACCGGTTTGGCACGATTTTCCGGAGCTGTGGGAGCGGGAGCTGGTGCGCAAGGGTCAAAAGCCAGAGGATTTTCCGTTTTGGCTGATCGCTACCAAAAGTATGCAATATCACGCAGGTGGCAATGTCGATATTCAACTCATGGATGAGCTCTCGCGCAATGTAAGGGGCCACGGTGGCATCATGATCAATACGGCTGCTGCGGCCCGACTCGGTGTTGACGATGGCGATATGTTGGAGATCACTTCTGTGCTTGGGAGTACCCAAGGCGCGGCCATCGTAGCGCAGGGCATCCGACCCGACACCTTGGTCATTGTGGGTCAGTTTGGCCATTGGGCAACGCCTTACGCGACCAAAATTAAGGCGCCCACCATGAACGCTATTACGCCGATGTCGCTCGAACTGACCGATGCTACCGGCTCTGGTGCGGACATCGTGCGCGTCAGCGTCAGACGCATGACTGCGGCAGTTCCAGCCTGAGTTTGATGAATCATGCGCAGAGTGGATCTGATTGAAATGCAACCGCAGTACGGTGGCATGCGTCAAGTTGGAGCGCATCGGTTTCCTTCTTCCACGCAACCCGTTCTATCGGAAGACTGCTGGGTCGTTGATGAGCAGGCGCTGTTTGTCGATGTCGAAGGAGTTGGACTCTACACCATGATGTGGACGCGTACCGACGCAGCAGGTGAAGCAGGTTTCCTGCCACAGGAGGGACTTCTGAACGAGGGGATGGTGCCAGAGGCACTCGCGCTATGTGCTGGATTCTTGTTAACCGAAAGTATGATCGATACGATCGACGACATTGCATCGCTGGCAGTTTGTCCGGATGCTCCCGATGTGGTGAAGGTGGTTCTGGTCGACCCTTCACGCGTACGCAGCAACCGGCGTAGTGGATTGATTGCGAGTTCATGCGGTCTATGCGGCGGCATTGACCAAGCTGCTGATCTATACGGTGGGTTGTCGCGTGTACCCGAGACCCTGTGTCTCGAACCCGCCCGTTTTGAACCGCTGATGCAAGCCATGCAAAGCTGTCAATCGGTCTTTAATCTCACCGGCGGAACCCACGCCGCAGCCCTGTTTTCGCCTCAAGCCGTCATGCTGGCCTGTGCAGAGGATCTGGGTCGGCACAACGCGTTCGACAAAGTGATTGGGAGCTGTCTGTTGAATCGGATCAACACAGCTGGTTGCGTTGTCACGCTTTCAGGCCGCGTCAGCCTGGAGCTCATTGTCAAGGCGGCACGTGCCGGAATAGAAATGGTGGGTGCGGTATCTGCTCCATCGTCATTGGCGATCGAGGCGGCCGACCGCCTTGGCATCACCTTGTGTGGTTTCGTGCGCAACGACCGACTTACAGCATTCACGCATCCCCATCGTCTGAAGTGAACCCGAGTCAATCGGTCTTGAGGGCGACCAACAATTCTGGCCCATAAGACCCGCGACCAGTGGGTGGAGCAATTCTCTGTGCTAGTAGTGCGCCGGAATCAGGGCAAGCTACCGACCATCTCAGCGATTATTTGTGACTTTATATTACATGTTTTCCCTGAAATAGTCATTTAATTGATATTTATTATGGTAAATCACAAAAAATAATGCACAATAGTGCATCTTTTGTATGGATGGTGCTCGAACCCAGCGGCAATTGGCTCCTGGCGATAGCCCTATCTGGATCGTCCCCGGTCGACGCCAGGTAGAACGGACCACCGTACTGCCTTGCATCAGATATAAATACAGGAGACATCCATGGAGCAAAGCAGACTCAGGCCCACCGACCTGGAATCGATTGAACTGGCGAGCACTGATGCGCTACAGGCACTTCAGCTGGAACGCATGAAGTGGTCGTTGCAGCACGCATACGACAACGTTCCGCATTACCGGGCGTCATTCGATGCGAAGGGTGTCCACCCGTCTGACCTAAAGTCCTTGAGCGATCTGGCCAAGTTTCCATTCCTGATCAAATCGGATTTACGCAACAATTACCCATATGGCATGTTCGCAGTCCCGCGCGAACAAGTCGTTCGCATCCACGCATCCAGTGGGACCACCGGCAAACCAACAGTCGTGGGCTACACCCGCAAGGACATCGATACCTGGGCGAGTGTGGTAGCGCGTTCGATCAAGGCGGCAGGGGGACGGGCTGGCGACATCCTGCATAACGCCTACGGCTATGGGCTCTTTACGGGTGGACTCGGAGCGCACTATGGAGCCGAAAAACTGGGGTGCACCGTCATTCCTATGTCCGGTGGGCAGACCGAAAAGCAGGTTCAGCTGATCGTAGACTTCAAACCGTCCATCATCATGGTGACGCCGTCGTACATGCTCAACCTGATCGAAGAGTTTGCCCGCCAAGGACTCGATGCGGCAGACAGTTCACTCAAAATCGGCATTTTTGGCGCCGAGCCGTGGACCAATGCGATGCGCACTGAAATTGAACAGCGCGCTGGCATTGATGCCGTCGATATCTACGGCTTGTCCGAAGTGATGGGGCCGGGTGTTGCATGCGAATGCGTTGAGAGTAAGGATGGCCCAGTCGTATGGGAAGACCATTTTTATCCGGAAATCATTAATCCGGAAACGGGTGAAGTACTAGCTGACGGGGAAGAAGGCGAACTCGTGTTTACCTCGCTCAGTAAGGAAGCCCTGCCCATCATTCGTTACCGTACGCGCGACCTGACCCGCCTGTTGCCTCCCACCTCGCGCTCCATGCGCCGTATTGACAAAATCACCGGTCGCTCAGACGACCTGCTCATCATCCGTGGCGTAAATCTGTTCCCAACCCAAATAGAAGAACTCATTCTTAAACAGCAACACCTCGCGCCCCAGTATCAATTGGTGGTCTCGCGTGACGGCCACATGGACACGCTGAATGTCATTGCGGAGTTGCGGCCTGAATTTTCACATCGGATGACCGAACTGGAAATGGATTCCATCGGCCGCGAATTGCAGCACCATATTAAAACACTTGTCGGAATTACCACCATCGTGAAGGTGCAGGCCGCCGAGACGATCGAACGCACCGCCGTGGGCAAGGCACGCCGCGTGATCGACAAACGTGGACTCTATCAGCCGTCCTGAAGGCGTAGGCGTTCGACTAAACCTGAGGTGGAACCCGTGCAGCGATCGGCTGGTTTCGGGCCTTCCACCGCGTAAGCGATCCCAAGGCCTCACGCAAAAAAACAAGGGCAGCCGCCTCAGCCGATTTGACGTCGTCGATTAGTGGATCAATCCATTGGAATTACAGTGGATGGCCAGCGGCAATCAATTTAGGCACGCTTAAATCCCCAGGTAGCGTTGCAGAAGCTCCGGTTGCTCGCCTAGTACACGGCTGCTGCCGTCAAAAACGACCCGGCCCTTGACCAGAATGACATTGCGATCCGTGATGGCGGAAATTGCAGCAAAATTTTTATCGACAATGATGGTTGCAATGCCCGTGGCTCGAATCGTCTTCACGATATTCCAGATGTCGCGTGCGATCACTGGCGCCAATCCTTCTGTGGCTTCATCGAGAATGAGCAGATCAGGGTTGGTCATGAGTGCGCGGCCAATGGTGAGCATTTGCTGCTCACCCCCAGACAGCTTTTGCCCGCCAGTCTCAATCCGTTCGGCCAGGCGGGGGAATGTTTGCAGTATTCGTTCGTAGGTCCATTCGTTACGACCGTTCTTGCCGGTGCGGGCCGCCATGATGAGATTTTCACGCACCGAAAGATTGGGAAATATACCGCGACCCTCGGGCACATAGGCGATACCTTGCTGCGCTATCTGGTGCGGTTCGGCCTGGGTCATATCCTTTCCGTTAACCGTCACCACTCCGGTGCGCGGCCGCACATGACCCACCAGGCTGTTCAACAACGTGGACTTGCCCATGCCATTGCGCCCCATCAAGCCAATTGTCTCTCCTGGCTGTACCGCAAAATTGACATCGTGAAGAACATGGCTTGCACCATAGTACGTGTTCAATCCGCGCGCTTCAATGATGGGCGTATCAGCCATGCTCGGCCTCCTCATTTCCGAGGTAAGCACGCTGCACCTGCGCACTGTTGCGAATCTGCTCGGGCGTACCCGACTCCAACACACGTCCGTTGACCATCACTGTCAGCACGTCGGCCAAGGCGAATACGGCATCCATGTCGTGTTCGACCAGCAACACGGCGTGATTCTTGATCAATTTCTGCAGTAGGGTCACCATCTTTGTGGATTCCTGCGCACCCATGCCAGCCAAGGGTTCATCGAGCAATAGCACTTGCGGCTTGGTCGCCAACGACATCGCAATTTCCAGCTGGCGCTGCTCACCGTGGCTCAAGAACCCTGCTTTGATGCGCGCCCGGTGCTGTAGTCCGACGGCGTCAAGGGCCTCGTTTGCTGCTTGCGAGATCGAAAGGTACGAAGCGGCTGAGCGAAACAGGTTAAACGCATGCGGCTCACGCGATTGAGCGGCAAGGCGACAGTTCTCCAACACACTAAAGGCGGGAAATATATTGGTTTTCTGGTAGCTGCGCCCAATGCCAGCACGCGAGCGCTGGTCCGGCGCGAGGTGTGTGATATCACTCCCATTGAGGGCGACACTGCCACTGGTGGGCGACAAATCGCCAGACAAAAGATGAATCAGGGTGCTCTTGCCAGCGCCGTTGGGGCCAATCACTGCATGCAGCGTGCCTCTGGCAACTTGCAGCGACACATCATTGACGGCAGCCAGCCCACCAAACTGTTTTGTCAGCGCAGTAACTTTGAGTGCCAGTTCAGCCATCTTCGGCCTCATTGACAGCAGGTTCTTCGCGCCGACCCAATAGGCCAGACAGGCCATTGGGCAGTAGCAAAACGATTAGCACGATGAAAGTTCCCATGGCGAGTTGCCAGTGCTTGGCGATCGAACCCAAGAGCGCCTCGCTGGAGAACAATTCCTGTACCAGCACCAACGAAAATGCCCCGATGATCGCTCCATACAGGTTGCCCATTCCACCCAGTAACAGCATCATCAGAACATTGCCGGAATTGTGCCAGGAGAGAATTTCGGGATTGACGTAACCAAACTGGCAGGCCGCCAGGTAACCTGCCATGCCGGCCAGCGTACCGGCCAAAACGAAAGCGCCAAGCTTGTAAAAGAACACCGGAAAGCCCAGTGATCGCATGCGGTTCTCGTTGTCCCTGATACCCACCAGCGCATGCCCGAATGGGGAACGCAAAATTACCCGCAATCCAATATAGACGACTAGCATCAAGCCAAATATGAAGTAATAAAACTGAGCGGGACTGTCCAGATTCAAGAATTTGGTGCCGGCAATGACCAGCTCCGGCTTCACATAAATATAGATACCGTCGGAGCCTCCGCCCAGGGCGGTGTCGTGAAAGATGTAGTAAAGCATCTGCGCGAAGGCAAGTGTGACCATGATGAAGTACACCCCCGACGTGCGCAGCACCAGCAACCCAATGACCAAAGCCGCAACCCCCGATGCCAGCATTGCCAGTGGAAGCGTTACCAGCAGACTGGCCGCCGCATACTGCGGCGATGCCAGCGCGACCACATAGCCCGCCAACCCGAAGTAGGCACAATGCCCCAGACTCACCAAACCGGCATACCCTACCAACAAGTCCAGGCTCATCGCGAAGATCGCCATGATCATGATCTTGCTGAACAGTTGCAGGTAGAAGGTGGATCCAATCTGCGGAACCAGCGCCAGGCAGATGGCACCCACCGCCAGCAGAACGGGCGTGGTTGATGGCGGCAGACGCATGGCTTTTCAAACCCCTTTGAAAAGGCCCTGCGGGCGCCACAATAGAATGATCGCCATCAACAGGTATACGGCGAAGCCGGAAAAATCGGGTAAGAACACTTTGCTTAGCGTGTCGGTAATGCCAATCATCAGTGCTGCCACCAGTGCACCCTTGATGGAGCCGATGCCGCCGATGACCACGACAACAAAACAGATAATCAAAATCTGATTGCCCATACCGGGATAGACAGATGAAACTGGCGCAGCAATCATGCCGGCGAACGCCGCCAATGCGAGGCCGACGGCAAAAACAAGGCTGTAAATACGGTTGATATTGATCCCAAGCGACTGCACCATCCTTCTGTTGCTGCTGCCGGCCCGGATCATCATGCCAAGCCGCGTCTTCTGGATGAGCCAATACATTGCGCCGGCGATCAGCAAGCATGTCATCGATATAAACAACCGGTACACGGGATAACTGAGGTTGTCGGTCAGAGGTATCGAGTTGTTCAAGATCGCAGGAACGGCAACCCCTTGCACCTCATCGCCAAACAAGATACTGCGCAGCTCTTCAAAGATCAGGATCAGACCAAAGGTCAGTAGTACCTGCTGCAAATGGTCGCGTCGGTAGAGACGTCGAAACAGCACCCCTTCAATGACCACACCGAGCAATATGACGATCGCGAGTCCGAGCGGAATCGCCAGCCAAAAATTACCTATTTTTGATGTGAGCCAGTAGGCAAGGTAGGCCCCAATCATGTAAAAACTGCCATGGGCCATGTTGATAACGCCCATGATGCCAAAGACCAGTGTCAAACCACTGGCCAGCAGAAAGAGTAGCAACCCGTATTGGATGCTATTGAGCAGTTGAATCAGAAATTCCATCGCGACGGGCAGTCCAGATTGCACCGGCAGCAGCACTCAGCGGCCGGTGCGGGCTTATAAAGCGTCGGCTTCAACGGGTATAACCGGGCTCAGACCCGCTTGCATCCGGTCGCCGGATCTTCGACCGCCTTGGCTGCGATGCCGATGACCTTGTTTTCTTTACCAACCACCTTGCGCAAATAGATGTCCTGAATCGGGTTGTGTGCTTTGGACATCGTCCACGGCCCGCGGGGGCTGTCAATCCGGGCTTTTTCCATCGCAGCGATGAGTCCAGCCTTGTCGCCCACATTGCCTTTGACCGCGTCGAGCCCGGCAGCCAGCAACAGACCACTGTCGTAACCCTGAACTGCATAGACGTCGGGCTGGCTCTTGAATGTTTTGGCATACGCCAGCCGGAACGCGCGATTTCGTGGCGTGTCGATGTCGTCGCCGTAATGCAATGTGGTTTCAATGCCTTCTGCAGCTTCACCCTGCGCCTCCAGGACTCCATCGGTAATAAAACCGCTTCCAAACAGTGGGATTTTGCCTTTGAGGCCTGCTGCAGCGTAGTCCTTGACAAATTTGGCAGCCCCTGCACCGGCAAAGAATGCATACACCGCGTCAGGTTTGAGGGTGGCGATTTGTGTCAACAAGGCCTGGAATTCGACCGTTGGAAACGGCACCCACAGTTCCTTGCTGATTTTGCCGCCGGCCTTGGTAAAACCCTCGGCAAATGCACTGACGGACTCTTCGCCAAACGAGTATTTCCACGCAATCGTAATGACGTTCTTGTGTCCCCGATCGACCATCACCTTGCCCAACGGGAAGGACGTTTGCCAACTGCTGAAAGACGTGCGAAAGATGTTGGGGGCACACAGTGCGCCGGTGGCCGCATTGACCCCTGCGTTGGGGATAATCAGCAGCGTGCCGGTATCGCGTGCGATTTTGACCATGCCCATCGCCACACCACTGTGAACCGTCCCGATCATCACATCGACCTTGTCCCGTTGCACCAGCTTGTTGGCATTTTCAGGGCCTTTGGCTGGGTCTGATTCATCGTCTACGGTAAAGTATTCCACCTCCCGCCCGCCGAGCTTGCCGCCCCGCTCCGCAACCGCCATTTTGAAACCATTGGTAATGGCGTTACCCAGGGGCGCATAGGTACCGGTGTAGGGCAGCATCAGCCCTACCCGGATCTTGGCGCTTTGTGCCATTGCAACGGAGGCTGGAACAAGCACTCCAGTAGATAGCACACCAGCGGTGGTGAGAAAGTTTCGGCGGGTGTTCAGCGAAGTAAGGAATTTACGCATGCTCGTCTCCTGATAGGTGTTGTGGTTGAAGCCTCAAGGCTTGTTTGTGGCGGACTCGGCGTCCGGTGGCGTACTGCGGAGCTTGAATCTCTGAATCTTCCCTGTGGCTGTTTTTGGGAGTTCCGCAATAAATTCGATCCAGCGCGGATACTTGAACGGCGCAATCTGATGCTTCACATGCAACTGCAAAGCCAACGCAAGTTCCGGGCTTGGATCCACCCCGGGCCGCAAGACCACGTAGGCTTTTGGTTTGATCAAGTCATCGGCATCAGCCTGGCCAACAATCGCTACTTCCTGTACCGACTCATGCGAGCACAAGCTGGCTTCGACCTCAATCGGCGACACATAGATGCCTCCCACCTTGAGCATGTCGTCGCTACGTCCACAGTACGTGAAGTAACCGTCTTCAGACTGCACGTACTTGTCGCCGCAGCGGGTCCACTGACCCAAAAAGGTATTGCAACTCTTCTCAGGGTTGTTCCAGTAACAGGTCGCAGCAGTCGGACCCAGAACCTGCAACTCGCCGATTTCACCCACAGCAACCTCGACATTGTTTTCGTCAACGATTTTGACCTGGTAGCCGGGTACCGGCTTGCCGGTCGTTCCGTAGCGCACGTCGCCAGGACGGTTGGACAGAAAGATATGCAACATTTCGGTCGAACCAATACCGTCCAGGATGTCAATGCCGGTCGCGTCAGTCCAACGTCGTCCGATATCCGGCGGCAGCGCTTCGCCGGCCGATGTGCAGCGTCTGAGCGATAGTTCATCGGGGCTGGGCATGTCCGGGCTGCTTAACAACGCACCGTACAAAGTAGGGACACCATAAAAGATGCTTGGCTTGCGCTGACGCAAGATGCGTGACACGCTTGCAGGTGTTGGCCGCTCGGCGGTCAAAATGGTGGTGGCACCGACCGAAAACGGAAAGGTCAGACCGTTACCCAACCCATACGCGAAAAACAACTTTGCTGCCGAATAGACAAGGTCGCTCTCCTGAATGCCCAGAACCAGTTTAGCGTAGGTTTCGGCGCTATAGATCAGGCTGCTGTGCAAGTGCACCGTGCCTTTCGGCGACCCGGTTGAACCCGACGAATACAGCCAGAAGCACGCGTCGTTGCTACTCGTAGGCGCAGTGTCAAAATCGGGCGATGCGGCAGCGGTCAGGTCGGACAAAAGCAAGTACTCGCCCGATTTTTCACCCGACACAATGACGTGCTTCAAATAGGGCTGTCCTGACAGAATTGGTTTGAGCGTATCGACTAGAGCTTCAGATACCACCAGCACTTGTACACGGCTGTCCCGCAGCATGAAGTCGTAGTCCTTGCTCGTTAAAAGCGTGTTGACAGGAATTGGAACAATGCCCGCTTTTATCGCACCAAGAAAAGCTGTTGGGAAATCGATGGAGTCGTGCAGGCAAAGCAAGATCCTTTGCTCCGTGCAGACACCGAGCGCGGTTAGTGCCCCGGCAAAACGGTTGACCCGATCCGCAACTTGTGCATAGGTATAGCTTCCCTGATCATCAAGGACGGCAATTTTGTCCGCACGACCGGCACGGAGATTGCGCTCAACAAGGTCCACCGCCGCGTTATAAGGCTGCGGAAATTCAATACCAAGTGCACCGAGTTTGGCGTTCTCTGTCTGGGTCGCAAGCATCATTGATCTCTCCGTGAATGCAGCGCCGATTTGCACATGCAATTTCAGTGCACACTTGGAATTTGGTGCACTATAATGCACATAATAGTGACGGATGTTTTAGAATGTCAAGCATTTACGCAAAATAATGCCTAAATAACTGATAGAAGCTATAAATAGGGGTGTCGTTTCAGCTGTCAGAACGGCTACGTAAGCCCACAGGGCGGCATTTCGCTGATATGTTGCCGACGGAAATTCAATACAACAACAATTTCACAGTAAGCACAATGGTGCATCTGGGTAACCGTCGAAATTTTCCGCGACCGCAGCCTTTGGGCAACTACGCAGCGGCCCAACGTCTTTAGTGCGGTGCTCTGAGGCAGCACCGCACTAAAGTTTGGCTGTGGCCGTTAGATGCCTTTTAGCTGAACACCACCTGGATGTCGGTGTACTCTGCCAGTCCTTCTTCGCCGAACTCGACACCGCACCCTGAGGACTTCACGCCACCAAAAGGTGCATTGGGTTGAATGGCGCCGTGCTTGTTGATCCACACTGAACCGCATTCCAGGCGATTGGCCACCTGTTTGGCTTTTTCAATGTCCTTGGACCAGACCGAACCGCCCAGACCGTTGGGGCTGTCGTTGGCCTGTGCAATGGCATCTTCCAGATTGCTGTATTTAATGATGGGCAGCGCTGGGCCAAACTGCTCCTCAAACACCAGCGGATCGGTGGCGGTAAGGTCGGCAATCAGCGTGGGTGGGAAGAACAGGCCCTGTCCTGGCTGACCGCCCAGCAAAACGCGTCCTTTTTGCGTGGCCGCGTCGACCAGGCGTTTGACCTTGTCGAACTGCATCTGGTTGGCGATCGGGCCCAGAATCGACTTCTCGTCCTGACCGTCACCCACTGGAATGTTGCGCGCAAAGGCCACCAGCGCGTTGCACACGCGGTCATAGACGCTTTCGTGCACATACAGCCGCTTCATGGCCGCACAGGTCTGACCGTTGTTGATGAACGCCCCCCAGAACAGACCTTCGGCAATCGCCTCGGGGTCCACATCGGGCAGAACGATGCCCGCATCGTTGCCACCGAGCTCCAGAGTCAGCCGCTTCACCGTGTCGGCAGCTGTTGCCATTACTTTTTTGCCGGTGTTGATCGAGCCCGTGAAGACGATCTTGCGGATGTCTTGGTGTGCAGCCATTGCAGCACCGATGTTGGTTAGCCGATCGTCTGAGGTCACCACGTTGACTACGCCTGCTGGCAACACCTCGTTCATGATTTCAACCAACCGGATGGTTGACAAAGGGGTAAACGGTGACGGCTTGATGACTACGGTGTTGCCGGTGCGCACGGCAGGCAAGATGTGCCAAACCGCGATCATCACCGGCCAGTTCCAGGGTGTGATCGACCCTACGACACCCAGAGGCTTGCGATGCAAATCGACCCGCCCCTGCTCGTTGTCTTGCAATGTTTTCACGGGTAGCGACAAGCTGGCCGTGTAGGCTGCCCAAGCCTGGGCGCCGCCCAATTCAAAGCGCGATCCCAGACCGTTGAGAGGTTTGCCCTGCTCCTGAGTCAGCAACTGAGCCAACTCTTCAGCATGCTCACCAATTTTTCCAGCAATGTCCAGGCATGCCTTCGAACGCTCCGCATCCGTTCGCTTGGACCACAGTTCAAAAGCCGAAGTAGCGGCGGCCACAGCGCGATCCAGATCCTGCGCGCTGGCATTGGGTGCTTTGGCAATCAGCTTGCCGATGGACGGGTTCATCACATCAAACTCAGATGCGGCACGAACCCGAGTACCGCCAATGATCATTGCAAATTCAGTCATGTTGTCTCAATCCTTGTAGTTGTAGCCTCATTCAGGCAATGCATCGTAGAAGCACGGTGGTTTAGCGGTCTTGGCGTAGCGCGACAAGAGAATAGGACCATTGCGACATCGGGCCTCACTGCTCAACATAGTCGCGGGTAATTACCGATGGCGTGCGACCAAGGATGAAACAAAAAATTCGGAATGCTGACGGAACTTCCAAAAACGTATCTCCCGATTGATCAATTTCAAACCGATCTGCGTTCGATCTGTGGCGCTTTTCAGCTGAATCCCGCAAGAAGCCAGACCATGATGCGCGGTGCTGTCTGCTTGGAGGAGCGGTGTGGAATGGAGTTCGCACATGTCGCCGTTGATGAACTCCAGACTATTCGCAGAACCAAGCGAGAGCTTGTGCAAGACCATGCCGAACACTATTTCCTCATTCTTCAAGAGGAAGGGCGAGCGTTAATGAGTCAACGCGATACGGCGCGTCTCCTACGGCCAGGGGACTTCATCCTCATTGACAGTGCGGAGCCCTCGGAGTTCACTTATTTCAACCGTCACAGCCGGCAGCTATCGGTTCACCTGCCCCGTGCCGAGCTGCAGGCCCGTTTTGGCGACGTTTTGCGTGGGGGAATGTTTTTGTCCGGATCCGATCACACGGCGTTGGGCATTTGTGCTGTGCTCGCCAAAGCGTTCGAGCGCGGAGGCAACCAGACACAAACTGGGTACCTGCGTGACGCGATGTATGGATTGCTAGGCGCCATGTTGTACGCAGGCGGAGATGGCATCCAGTCTCAAAAAATCGACGCAGAAGTGGGCAGTGCACAACTACTGGAACGTGCGCTGGACTATATTGAAACCCACTTCTTCGACAGCGATTTGTCGATTCAGCGCATGTCTCGGGATCTCAAGGTTTCCAGCCGACAGTTGCAGCGCTCGTTTCTCTCCACGAACACCACGCCAACCGATTATTTGGTACAAAAGCGCTTGGCGTTTGCTTGTCAGTCGCTGAAATATCGACATCGGAGTGACAGCAAACCACTCATATCGACTATTGCTTATAGCTGTGGTTTCAATGATCTGTCTTACTTCAATCGCCTGTTTCGAAGCACCTTCGGCTGCACGCCGACCCAGTACGCAGATCCTACTTATTGTGCCGATGCTTGAGGTTGAAAGTCGGAATCGCGCCTGTCGTCAGGTTGAACCGGTTGGTGCTGCAGTCGGGCCACAACGCCTATGTTCAATTGCATCACGACGCTTACAACAGGCCCACTTCAACAGCCAAAATTGAATTCATTGGCAGAGCGTCAACTATCTTCTTTGCACCAAGCTTTCCATCCGCTCGCGCATTTGTAGCATGCTCTTCTCTTTGACTCGGCCATAACCACGGACATGATCAGGCAAGGCGGCAATTTCAACTGCTGCCCCCATATTGCCAGCGTTGAGTGTTGGCAGCAACTGACCTATAGTGAGGGCATATTCGCCTGCCAAGGCACGCTCACTCTGAGCGGACTGTGACCAACTATATGGGTCCAGCATCGAACCGCGCAGGCCACGCAGACTGGCCAACAGTCTTAACCCAAACCGCGCGCCCAACGAAAATTGCCGTTTGCCGGACCTTTGCCCATCCTTTCGAGATGTTCCAAAATACGCAGGTGCAAAATGGTATTGCACCGCATAGTCTCCCGTAAATTGTTCTTGCAGGGCACTCTCCAAACTTCCGTTGGTATAGAGACGCGCCACCTCGTATTCGTCTTTTCGTGCCAGTAATTTGGCATAGTTGATGGCTACTTGTCGTGTCAATTCCAGATGGGATCCTGCCGACAACGCTGCGCGTTCTGAAGTCCGTACACGATCCACAAAGTTTTGGTACTTTAGCGCGTAAGCGGCGTTCTGGTAGTCGGTCAGGCGCTGTCGAGCTCGGTTGATGATCGCATCAATCTTGTCTGCCTCAGTGGGCTCTGCGACGGGCTTCGCAACGCCCAAGAGGGTGTCGAGCCTAGCTGGGTTCGCAGCAGCAAGACGCCCGCAGGCAAACGCAAATATGTTGTCTTCGACAGATACGCCATTGAGCTCCAGAGCACGTTCGATTGAGGCCCGGCTTAAAGGCACCAGTCCCTGTTGCCAGGCAAAGCCGAGCAATAGAACGTTTGCTGTCAACGTGTCGCCGAGCAATTGCGCGGACAATGCTTGTGCATCACAGGTGGCAACTGCGCTGCTTCCAATCGCGTGCTCGATTTTTGCCAGCAAATCAGGCCCATGCAAGTCTGCGTCCGGGTCGGAAACAAACGCATAGGTTGGTATCTGGTTGAGGTTTGCGACAACGCGGGTTCGCCCACGTGAAGCGCTTTGCAGGGCGTCATTCGATGCACCCACCACCAAGTCTCCGACAATCATGGCGTCCGCCTGCTGCGTGTCGATGCGTGCCTGATTGAGCAAGTCGGCACTGGTTGCAAGGCGCACGAAAGCTATGACAGCGCCCCCCTTTTGTGCGAAGCCCATGAAATCCAGGACCGACGCACTCTTCCCTTCCAGGTGTGCGGCGGTGGCAATGAGGGCCCCAACGGTGATAATGCCTGTGCCTCCAACCCCGGTAATGACCAGGTCATAGGGCGCCACCCATTTCCAGGGCTGTGGCTGGTCGAGTTCCGCGATGGCGCTGGTCAGCGCTTCCTTCGCCACACCCACTCCAACCTGCTTGCGCAGTTCAGCCCCTGTCACTGTGACGATGGCAGGGCAGAGTGCTTCAAGACAAGAGTAGTCCTGATTGCATACCGTTTGGTCAATTTGCCTTTTTCGCCCCAACTCGGTTGACAAGGGGCGGATGGCGACGCAGTTTGATACTGCGGTGCAGTCGCCGCAGTTCTCGCAAATGTCCGGATGAATGAAGACGCGTGTTGTTCGCGGGCTGACCAGCCCACGTTTAATGCGTCGGCGTTGCTCTGTTGCACACACTTGGTCATAAATCAGCGCTGTCACGCCGGGTGTCTCACGCAGTGTACGCTGCACGGTGTCCAAATCGCCGCGTGCATGGAAGGTCGTGGTCGCGGGGAACTCGGCTCGGCGTGGCAGCCATTGATCACCATCTTCTGTTACCACCGCAATTCGGGCTACGCCTTCGGCCTCGATTTGGCGTGCAATTTCGGGTACCGAGAGCCGTCGATCCACGGGTTGGCCGCCGGTCATGGCGACTGCATCGTTGTACAGGATTTTGTACGTTATGTTGACCCCCGTGGCTGCCGCCTGGCGGATGGCGAGGTAGCCAGAATGCGAGTAAGTACCATCGCCCATATTCTGAAAGCGGTGCACTGCATCGGTAAAGTAGGACTGCGCCACCCAGTCAATACCTTCACTGCCCATCGGAACCTGGGGAAACGTGGTGTCCCGGTCCATCCACCCCGCCATGGCGTGGCAACCAATGCCGGCGTTGGCCTCAGATCCTTCAGGCACACGGGTGGATAAGTTGTGCGGACATCCTGCACAAAAATACGGGATACGTCGCACCCCGTCGGCCGAGTTGGCGAGCATCGCAGTGGCTACGAACGCAGGAACGCGGTCACAGCGGTCCACGGAGGGAAAATGCCCTGCCAGCCATTGCGCCAAAACCGGCATGATGCGTGAAGGCCGCAACTCTCCAACCGCCGACAACAGGGGTTGACCGTTACGATCCAGTTTGCCAAGTAGTCGTGGGCGATGGGTAGTAGGCTGGTTGTAGAGTAGTGCCCGCAGTTGGTTTTCGACGACTGCGGCTTTTTCTTCTACGACCAAAACCTCGCCAAGCCCACGCACAAAGTCGAGCATGCGCCGGGGCTCCAGTGGGAATACCAATCCGACTTTGTAGACACGCACGCCTACCGCTTCTAGTCCATCGAGCGAAATGTCAAGTCGCCGCAGAGCTTCGAGTAAATCCAAATGGGCCTTGCCGCATGTCACTATGCCGACAGTGGCTCGCGGCGCTGATACAACCAGGCGATCAATGGGGTTTGCATAAGCAAAGGCGCGCACGGCATCCAGTTTGGCAGCCAGTCGCGCTTCAATTGCGAGCCCGGGCAGGTCGTGCATCCGGTAATGCAAGCCCCCCGGATGGGCTGGAAGTTCAACGGGCGCGTCAAACGTGGTGCGTAGGCGGTCAAGATCAACCGTCGCAATTCCCTCAACGGTTTCTGACAAGGCAATCAGTCCCGTCCAAGCACCTGAAAACCGCGACAACGCCCAACCGAACAGACCGTATTCGATCATCTCCGCCACGTTCGCGGGGTGCAAAACGGGCATGCTCCAAGCCATCATCGCCAGATCACTCTGAAATGGAAGACCCGACGACACACAACCGTGATCGTCCCCCGCCACGACAAGGACCCCGCCACGCGGTGACGAACCATAGGCATTGCCGTGGCGCAAGGCATCGCCAGCCCGATCGACACCAGGCCCCTTGCCGTACCACATTGCGAAGACGCCCTCAACGCGTCGTAGCGGGTCACCGGCCACACGCTGGGTTCCCAGTGCGGCCGACGCGCCCAGCTCTTCGTTGATCGCCGGCATGAAGCGCACCCTGCTTTGGTCCAATAGTGCCTGCGCTTTCCATAATGCCTGATCCACTGCACCCAGGGGTGAGCCTCGATACCCGGAGACGAACCCTGCCGTGTTCCAGCCACGGGCACGGTCCAATCGTGCTTGCATCAACGTCAGGCGTACAAGCGCCTGCGTGCCTGAAATCAGGATGCGACCACCGTCGCAGGTCAGGTTGTCGTCCAGTCGGTAATCCTGTAGCCCCTCAAATTTGGGCTCAGCCACTGAATGCGGCATTGACGGTTTTGACACGGGATTGATGGTTTCCATACGCACTACCTCTTTGAACTGGATCGCGTCTGACGTGTCACGTGCAACGGCCTCTTCTGGTAGTTCAAAATTGACCGTTTGCTACTCTTGGCTTCTCAATAGGTCTCGGCATGAAAGCGTCCAGCATCGCGCAACTGCGGGATCAGGGAGGCCCAATCCAGGCCGTACTGTCGACAGACGTCCGTCATCGCCGCATGCACGCCTTCTTCCATTCTCTTGTGCCCGCAAATGTAGATGTAGGTGTTTTCGTCCCTTAGCCAATGTGCGACCTTTTCCGCCTGGCTGCGGATGCGGTCCTGCACATATTCCTTGGGTTGATTGGGCTCGCGGGAATATGCCACCTGAACGTCGATCAGTTCTTTCGGCAGCTTCATCAGTGGTCCGCAATACGGTAATTCGTCTTGCGTGCGCGCACCGAAAAACAGCAAAATTTCTCCACCTTCTTTTTGACTCAGACGGCGCCTGCGTTGCTCGGTCATGGCGCGCATGGGTGCGGCTCCGGTGCCGGTGCAGATCATCATCAACCTGGTGCCAGGGTGATTCGGCATCAGGTAGGTCAGGCCGTAGGGGCCGGTGACCCGCACCTTATCGCCCCGGTTGAGGTCGCAAAGGTAGTTCGATCCAATGCCATGCCATGGATTCCCATCTTCATCCTGCGTTACGCGCTTGACGGTCAGGGCCAGGTTGTTGTAACCAGGGCGCTCGCCATCGCGCGGGCTGGCCACTGAATACAACCGGATGTGGTGTGGGCGCCCTTGTGCATCGGTACCCGGGGGGAGAATTCCGATCGATTGCCCCTCCAGCACCGGGAAGGCCTGCGTTCCGAAGTCCAGAACAATGTGCCGGATATCGCTGTCAGCGTTGTTATGAGTCAATTGAAAATTGCCCATCACGGTAGCGATAGCGGGTGCCTGAACCGCATACAAGCTCGTATATGGCTGCGCCGCAGACCATGGCGCGCAGACGGGCCCACCTTGTCCTGCCGAAGCTTCGTCGGTAATGCGCAGGACATCATCAGGGATGGCCGCACCGACCTCGTTTTCAGTGAAGTGCGCCGCTACGGGCAAGGCGTCCCAGGCAAATTGTTCTGACGTGGTCCAGGGCTGGTTGCTCTTGACCTGTTGCCAGTGATCGATTGCGCCAGTCGGGCAGGGCGAAATGCAATCGTTGCAGCCATTGCACAGGTCTAAATGCACAACGTAATTGCGGCCGTCATGTGAGATGGCTTTGACCGGACAAGTGTCTTCGCACGTGTTGCAGCGGATGCAAACCTCTGGATCGATCAGGTGCTGGCGCGCAAGTGCCACGCCGGTTTCATGGGCCGTCATTCATCGTCCTCCTTGCATCGCAAGCCCTGGTTCAGGCAAACCGAATATAGTCAAAGTCGATCGGCTGCTTGTTGATGCCCATTGGTGGCGGCGCAATCCAGTTGGCAAACTTGCCGGGTTCGGTGACGGGTCCCATCAGCGATGCTACAAAGGCTCTGTCTTCAGGCGTTGGCAACCAGTTGCTCTGCTGCTGTGTCCACTGCTCTTCAGCAATGACATTGCCTTCTGGCGATACGCGTACCTCGGAAAAAGTACCAATCTTGCGGTTGAAGGCCTTGTGGGGAACGTTCAGACGGAAGTCGCAACCAGCCTTCTCTATAACCTTGTTCCAGCGCTGCACGCCCCCGTTTGAATCGCGGATGTAGTCATCGCGCAGCCGCTCATTGATGGCCAGCAAGGCCGGAATTTCATGCGAGACGATTTGCCCTCCTTCAATGCTCAGAACCGGATAGATGTCGCCTTTGAGTAAATGGTCATCGTCCAACTTGCCTTCTTCATACCGACCCTTCAGCCCGGTGGTATAGAACGTCGCAGCATTACTGGACTGGTCGGCACCAAATAGGTCAATGGTCACGCTGAAGTGGAAATTCAGGTAGCGCTGGATGGTGGGCAGATCGATAACGCCGGCGGAACGCAAGCTCTGCACATTGTCTGTTTTGAGCTGGTTCATTACCTCGCAGGTGCGCTGGATGGTGCGGGCCACGCCGGATTCGCCCACGAACATGTGGTGTGCCTCTTCGGTCAGCATGAAGCGCGTGGTGCGTGCCAGCGGATCGAAGGCCGACTCGGACAAGGCGCACAGCTGGAACTTGCCATCGCGGTCAGTGAAATAGGTAAACATGAAGAACGAAAGCCAGTCGGGTGTCCGTTCATTGAAGGCATTCAGGATGCGCGGGTTGTTGGCATCGCCGGAGCGGCGCTCCAGCATGGCATCGGCTTCCCCCCGACCATCACGCCCGAAGTAGCGGTGCAGCAAATAGACCATGGCCCATAGGTGGCGCCCTTCTTCAACGTTCACCTGGAACAGGTTGCGCAGGTCGTATTGCGAAGGTGCTGTCAGGCCCAAATGGCGCTGTTGTTCGACCGAAGCGGGTTCGGTGTCACCTTGTGCCACGATGATGCGGCTCAGATTGGCGCGGTATTCACCCGGAATTTCTTGCCAGGCGGCCTCACCCTTGTGCGCCCCGAAATGAATCATGCGGTTCGGGTCGGCCTCTGGGACAAAAATGCCCCAGCGGTAGTCGGGCATTTTGACGTGGCCAAAATTGGCCCAGCCGCTTGGCGCAACGCTGACTGCTGTGCGCAAATAGACATCAAAGTTGCTGGACCCGGTGGGGCCCATGTCGCTCCACCAGTTCAGGAAATTGGGTTGCCACTTCTCCAGTGCGCGCTGCAATGTGCGGTCGCTGGAAAGATTGACGTTATTCGGAATCCGTTCGTTGTAATCGATGTTCATGTCACATTGCTCCTGTCAAGCGAATCAATAAAAAGCGTTAAACGCGTTCCCAGTTGAATTGGGCCTTGTTGCCGGTGCCAAACACCTTGAGCGCACCAGACTCGCCGACCGCATTGGGCCGGATGAATATCCAGTTTTGCCAGGCTGACAATCTGCCGAAAATACGCGTTTCCATGGTCTCTGCGCCGCCAAAACGCAGGCTCGCCTCCAGCCCGGTCAGCGCGTCGGGTGACAGGCTGACACGCTCTTCGATGGCGATCCGGATTTCCTCATCCCAATCAATATCGTCTGGTGTCACCGTGACCAGACCGTGCGTTGCAGCGTCTTCTGTGCGGATTGATTTGCCGACCAATGCCCGCAGGCAATCCAGTTGCGACGCGTCGCCATAAAACCGGGTGGATAGACGGCTGGCATGGTTGACCATGGGATAGCTGCCGAAATTGAGTGCAGACAGCGCCAGTTGTGGCTCGGCATCTTCTTGGTCGGGCAGGCTCAGCATGTAACTGCGGTCGCAGGCCAGCAGCACTTCGAGCAGGGTGCCTGCGAAGCAAGACTCCTGATCGACAATGGCAAACAAGGTGCGCGAGGTCACGTCGAGCCGTGCCAGAGTGCGCCGCAGCATCCCGATGGTCTCGCGCACGAACCAGTGATCCCGGTTTGAATCCAGCATCACATCTGCCGCCAGCACCGCAGCCACATCACCACGGGACTTCAGCAGCCAGGTGCCAATTTCCAGCTCATTGGTGCGTAGCAGCAAGATGGCATCGTCGAGTTCCCGCGCCAGCTCCAGAGGCCACCAGTTGCCCCCAGCCGCGACAACACTGCCGATGTCAGCAGGCTGTTCGCCCGCCGGCGCCTGAAGTGTGAGTGTCGCTGTGCGCAGCTTGCGGTCGATTGCAACATCGACATTGCGGTAGTGGTAGCCGGCATCGTCCACGGTGCGCGCAATCGGAGTCAGCGTTACGCCCGCACCCTGCCCGGGGCGGTCGCTCAAATCGGCAAGGCGCGCGGCATGCGCGTCCACGGCGGCAGAGAACTCTTGTGCTTTTGCACTGTGGTCAATCAGCTTCCAGGCCTTGGCGCGGTCGGCGCGTAGCCCTTCACTCATGGTGCAAAAAATGTCGGCGTGGTCGCGGCGAACCTGGCGCTTGTCAATCACGCGCGTAAGCCCGCCCGTGCCGGGCAATACACCCAGCAACGGAACCTCCGGCAGACTGACTACCGAGGAGCGGTCATCAATCATCAAGATCTCGTCGCAAGCCAGCGCCAATTCGTAGCCGCCACCGGCCGTTATACCGTTGAGCGCCGCAAGAAATTTGAGGCCGGAGTGCTGGCTGGCATCCTCCATGCCGTTGCGGGTTTCGTTGGTGAATTTGCAGAAGTTCACCTTCCATGCATGGGTAGAGCTGCCCAGCATGTAGATATTGGCACCGGAGCAGAACATGCGCGCCTTGGCGCTGGTCAGTACGACGGTTTTGACCTCAGGGTGCTCAAAGCGTATGCGCTGGATCGCATCGTGTAGCTCAATGTCCACGCCCAGATCATAGGAATTAAGTTTGAGTTTGTACCCGGGCTTGAGGCCCTGGTCTTCATCAATATCCATGGCCAAGGTTGCCGTTGTGCCTTGAAAGGAAAGCTTCCAGTGGCGGTAGCGGTCGGGATGGGTGTCAAAAGTGATCATGTGGTCTGTCTCCGCCAATTCATTGCGAATGTTGCAGGTCGCATACATCCGTATACACACTCAGAAAATGCATCATTCTTCATTAATCTAAATTAGAAAATGAATAATAATGCATTTAACAATTTCTTGCAGGCGAATGGGGTTTTTCATGTCCTGGCGTGCTTTCGGGAGATTCAGGTAACCTGAAAAGTCTCCTCGTGGTGCAGACTCAGGCCGGAGTCAGTTGCCATTTCGATGCGACTGATCGGACGATATGCTATAAAATATATAGCTTTATACGTATATTCTACGAGGGCTAGGACTGGAATTTAGCAGTGGGATTCGGTCCGAATCGCGTCCCCGTCAGCGCTAGGCAGTGCCGCTGCCTGCCGAATAGTGTGTTTCTATTGCATTGCTGAGGGCATCCAGGCTCTGTGCAACGGTCTGGCCGGATGTGCTCAAAATGATGTCTCCCTTGCCATAGAGCGGAGCGCGTCCCTGCAGAATCGAGCGCAAATCTTCCATGGCTTCGTTGTTGTCATCCATGGGGCGGTAATCGCCTTGGGCAATGACGCGTGCCATATGTTCTTCGGGCGATGCCATCAGCCATACCACCATGCAGGACGACAACAGCAACTCAAATGTGGCGGGCTCCGTCACCAGCCCGCCTGGGATCTCGATGACAGCGCGCTTGTTTTTTGTGACAACGGTCTCCAGTGCGCGCCTTTCATAGCGGCGATAGCCTGGCTGGCCATAGAGGGAGAATACTTCGTCCATCGATGTACCCGCTTCGTGTTCGATTTCCTGGCTCAAACGGATAAAGGGGATATTGAGGCGCTTTGCCAGCAGGGTTCCCAATGTGGTTTTGCCTCCGCCGCGCAAACCGATGAGTGCGATGCGCTCGCGTTTGCCTTGCGAATGCATGCTGCCAAATTCGACAAACAGCAAATCCCACACTTTCTGTAGCTGTTTCTGGTCAAGGCGCATCAAAAACTCATGCAGAAGTTTCATTTCTACGGAAACTTCTTCTTCTTGCAGCAGATCTGCGAGCGGGGTTGCCAGGGCGTGGGCTACCTGACGTAACAGGTTGATGGAGATGTTTCCCCGACCCATTTCCAGTTGGGCCAAATAGCGCTCGGACACTTCTGAGTCACGGGCGAGAATTTTGCGGGTCATGCCCCGTTGGGCGCGAATTCTGCGGACCCGCTCACCGAGCTTGAGCAGGTAATCACCATAGGTTTTGCCGGTGTCCAGTTCCATATTCAAGCCCGAAATACTGACTTCGTCCATTTAAGGCCTCCCTGACGTGCGTAACAAGCACCACACCCATTGCCCACATGCACCATTGTGCTTGCGGTGAAATTGCTGTTTCATTTGCTTTCCGGCAGAATCTTACCAAGATAAAGCCGGTCTATGGGGGTTCCTTGGTGCACTGGTCACCGCAATGATGCATTTAATTGCAGCATCTGGCAGAACTTTAGGCAATACCCTGCATAAATTGCCCGCTTACGCCCGTTGTCATTGTAGAAATAGTGGTGAGACTATGGCCGCAAAGTCAGACCAACCCGTCAAACACCACAACATCCACCATCTCGCCGGCACGCACGGGGCCTTGTTCGTCGTGCAGTACCACCATGCAGTTGGCCTGCGACATGCTGTGCAGCACGCCCGAGCCTTGCGCGCCCGTGATTTGCACCACCGGGTTGCCTGTTGCGTCGGTGGAAAGGATGCCGCGCTGGTATTCGGTGCGGCCGGGTTTCTTGCGGATGTTGGCTTGTGAGGCCGCGCGCAGGTGCGGCAATGGGGTGTTGTGGGCGCCCATCATGCGCAGTAGGGCGTCGCGAGCGAAGAAGTAGAAGGTGACCATCACCGCCACCGGATTGCCCGGCAAGCCAAACAGGTAGGCCCTTTTGCCGTTGGAAGCAACCGTGCCAAAGGCCAGGGGCCGGCCCGGGCGCATGTCGATTTTCCAGAAGGACACATCGCCCAGTTTGGCCATGATGGGTTTGGTGTAGTCGGCTTCGCCCACCGACACGCCGCCCGAGGTAATGACGGCATCGGCGTTTTCGCAGGCCGTTCGCAAGGCCGCCTCCAGAGATTGGGCATCATCCTTGACCACGCCCATGTCGATCAGCTCGCAACCCAGACGGGTGAGCATGCCCAGTAGGGTGTAGCGGTTGGAGTCATAGATGCAACCAGCATCCAGTGGCTGCCCCAGGGAGCGCAGTTCGTCCCCTGTTGAGAAAAATGCGACCTTGAGCCGGCGCTGCACCGCCACCTCAGCTATGCCCAGCGATGCCAGCAGGCCCATATCAGCCGGGCGCAGCACGCGGCCGCGGCTCAGGGCGGGTTTACCTTCCATCAGGTCTTCACCTTTCAGACGTCGGTTGTCGCCGGTCTGGATCGTGCTCGCCGGGATCGACACTGTGGTATCGGTCAGCGCCTGCGTCAGCTCCTGGGGCACGACGGTGTCACACAGAGCCGGCATAACCGCACCAGTCATGATGCGCACACACTGCCCATGCCCGACAGCACTGTCAAAGCGGTGCCCAGCATGGGCGCTGCCGATGATGGTGAGCGTGGTGGCCGCATTGGTTGCCAGGTCCGCGCCCTGGAACGCAAAACCGTCCATGGCAGAGTTGTCGTGCGCCGGCACACTGATGGGTGACACCACATCATGGGCCAGCACACGGCCCAGGGCTTCCCGGGTTGGGACCAGTTCCTGGCCGTGGATAGGTTGCACCAAGTCCTGAATGATGCGCTGCGCCTGCGCAACGGTAAGGGCACGGTCCGAGTCGTGCATGCGCAGCTCGTCTGCGGTGTTGATGTTGTGAAATGCGGATTCGTCTTCGAATTGCACTTCAGCCACTTTAAGGCTGGCCAACCAGCTGCCCATCTTGCGGCCACCGCCTTCGAGGTAGGCATTCAAGTGGGGCAGCAGCGCGGTCTTGACCAGGCAGAACACTGGGTGCAGCTGGCGTGTATCACCCGTACCGGTTACGGCCACGGCCAAGTCAGCATCCTGCGCTTGCCGGGCCTGGGCCAGGCGTGCGACCAGATCGGCAGGCAAAAAGGGTGAGTCGCATGGTGCGGTGACTAGGTAGGGCGTTTCGCAGTGCATCAGTCCCGCTTGTAGGCCAGCCAGCGGGCCGGCAAAGTCGGGCAGGGCGTCGGGCCAGACCGGTACACCGTAGGCAGCATAGGCCTCCTGGTTCTGGTTGGCATTGATCAGCAAATGCTGCACCTGAGGGGTGAGCCGCTCCAGCACATGTGCCACCATGGGCTTGCCGTTCAGCGGCACCAGACCCTTGTCGACGCTGCCCATACGGGAGCCTCGCCCGCCTGCAAGGATGAGTCCGGTGATGTCCATGGAGGCTATTGTGCCAAATGGGTCCAAAGGCCTGGTTGGCGCCCGATTCGTGCAGCAACCGCCCCCAGGCGATGCCGCCAATGGTTGCGTGAAGGATTTAACGAATTTTTGCGTATCTATGCGCTAAAAGGTCGTGTTAGCCCTCGTCGGAGTTACGTAAGGCGCTACTGTTTTCATAGTAACTTTGCAGTCTCAGACTCGTGCCGGGAGAGCATTCCCGGTAGTTTCGTCCGCCGGAGTATGACTAGGGGTTCACCATCACCAGCTTGCCCATGACCCCGCGTGAACCCATATGGGCGTAGGCGGCCTTCAACTCCGACATGGGCATCGTGCGGTCAATCACTGGCTTGATCTTGCCCTGGCCGTACCACTGGACCAGCTCGCCCAGCATGGCGGCATTGGCCTTGGGCTCCGCCTTGGCAAACGCGCCCCAGAACACGCCCACGATGGACGCAACCTTGAGCAGCGGCAGGTTCAATGGCAGGGCGGGAATGGTGCCGGAGGCAAAACCCACCACCAGGTAGCGGCCACGCCAGGCAATGGAGCGAAAGGCCGGTTCGGCAAATTCGCCGCCCACGGGGTCATAAATCACGTCCGGGCCTTTGCCATCGGTCAGTGCCTTGATGGCGTCGCGCAGATTCTCGGTGGTGTAGTTGATGGTGGCGTCGGCACCGATTTTTTTGCATAAATCGCACTTCTCCTGGGTCGATGCCGCAGCAATCACCCGGGCGCCCATTGCCTTGGCGATCTGGATGGCCGACGTGCCCACGCCGCCGGCGGCACCCAGCACCAGCACGGTCTCGCCGGCCTTGAGTTGTGCGCGGTCCACCAGGGCGTGGTGGGAGGTGGCGTAGATCATGATGAAGGCCGCCGCATCCACAAACGGGAAGTCCGGGGGCAGCGGTATGCACAGGGCCGCTGGTGCAATGGTGTGGGTGCCAAAGCCGCCCGTGCCACTCAAGCAGGCCACGCTCTGGCCGACCTTGAGGTGCTTGACACCTTCGCCCACGGCCTCGATCACACCCGCGTATTCTGAACCCGGCACAAAGGGCAGGGCGGGCTTCATCTGGTACTTGTTTTGCACGATCAGGATGTCGGGAAAGTTCAGGCTGGCAGCCTTGATGGCAATCAGTACTTCGCCTGCCTTGGGTGCTGGCGTGGGCAGTTCTTTCCAATTCAGGGCGTCAATACCGGTGGGGTTTTCGCAAAGCCAGGCGTGCATGGGAGTCTCCAAAAAAGGTGGACGCATCATAGGCCTTGACGATGGTCAAAATTGTCGCTGGGGTGACCCGCCCTCGGCCCTGTGGTGAACCGACCCGCGCCCTACAATGGACGGCAATTCCCCCCGAACTTATGAAAATTCTCATTTCCAACGACGATGGTTACCAGGCAAGCGGCATAGAAGCGCTGTATGAAGCGTTAAAAGACCTGGGCCAGGTGGAGGTGATTGCGCCGCAGCAGAACAACAGCGCCAAATCCAATGCGCTGACCCTGCATTCGCCCCTGTCAGTGAACCGCGCCGCAAACGGGTTTCGTTATGTGAACGGCACCCCGGCCGATTGTGTGCACATCGCACTCACCGGTTTGCTGGACTACCGCCCGGACTTGGTGGTATCGGGTATCAACAACGGCGCCAACATGGGAGACGACACCATTTACTCTGGCACCGTGGGAGCCGCAATGGAAGGGTTTTTGTTTGGCATTCCATCCATTGCCTTCTCGCAGGTAGAACATAACTGGTTGCACCTGGACAGCGCGGCACGCAAGGTGCGCGAACTGGTGCAGTCCATGCACCAGAAGCAGTTGATTACCCCCGCGCCTTTTTTGCTGAACGTGAACATTCCCAACCTGCCGTACGAGCAGATCGGCAGCCCCAAGCTGTGCCGCTTGGGTCGGCGCCATGCGGCCGAAAGCGTCATCCAGCAAAAAAGCCCGCGCGGAGAGACCATGTATTGGATTGGTGCGGCAGGCGCGGTCAAGGACGATGCCGAAGGCACGGATTTCCACGCAACGGCGCAGGGTCATATCTCCATAACGCCCTTGAAGGTGGACCTGACCGACCACGACCACCTGGGTTATTGGGCGCAAAGCGTCTCACGCCTGTCCATGGCCAGCCCGACCGCCCAGTGCCCATGAAGCAGCGCCCAACTTTCCCCGCCAGGTTGGACACCACCCTGGCCATGAACCGGCCCAATGCCGTGGGCAAACCTGCGCCGACAACACACGCAACACCCACCAAGTTGCCCAATGCGCCAGCAACGGCAGCCGCTCCCAGTCGCATCAAGGCCGCGCAGCAACCGACCCCACAGCCTGGGCATGGCATGGACTCCAGCGCCGTTCGCCATCGCATGGTGCACAAGCTGGCGGCCCAGGGTATTTCGGACGCTCAGGTGCTGGGCGCCATGGGTGCCATTGAACGCCACCGTTTTGTCGACAGCGCCTTAGTGAACCAAGCGTATGAGGACACCAGCCTGCCCATTGGCTTGGGGCAAACCATATCAAAACCCGGCGTGGTCTCGCGCATGCTGGAACTGCTGCTGCAAGCGCAATTGGGTAACCCCGCCAAGCTGGGCCGGGTGCTGGAGATCGGTACAGGTTGCGGCTACCAGGCCGCAGTGCTGAGCCTATTGGCCACCGAGGTCTACAGCATCGAGCGCCTGCGCGGCCTGCACGACAAGGCGCGTGACAACCTGCGCCCCCTGCGCCTGGCCAATCTGCATTTGTTGTTTGGTGATGGTATGGTGGGTTACGCCAAGGGTGCGCCCTATGCTGGCATCATTGCCGCTGCTGGCGGCGAGGCCGTGCCCCAGGCCTGGGTAGACCAGTTAGCCGTGGGTGGTCGTCTGGTGGCACCTGTGGTTACCGCTGGTGCACCCGGATCGCAGGCCCTTTTGGTGCTGGACAAGACCGCCCAGGGCGTGCGCCAGACCATTCTGGAGGCGGTGCATTTTGTCCCTCTAAAATCGGGTGTTGCTTGAAGGAAGTTTTTATGACCGGTTCTTTGCGTCGTGCTGGGTGGTTGCTGGGTTTTGTGATGGTGGTGCTGTCTGCGTGCAGTTCCAAGCCCATCAACCGCGCGCCAGTGGAAGATCGCGCCTCGGTGTCCGGCAAAATGATTGTGACCGCACCGCTACCCCAGCAACCGAATGACAAGCTTCTCCCTGGTAGTGAGAATGCCGGCAAGCCCGGCTACTACACCGTCAAGCCCAAAGACACGCTGATCGCCATTGGTCTGGAAACTGGCCAGAGCCCCAAAGACCTGGCCCGCTGGAACAATGTGGAAAACCCCAACCGCATTGAAATTGGCCAAGTGCTGCGCGTAGTGCCACCGGTGGCCGAAGGGGTGGCTATGACCAGACCGGTGACCACCAGCGCTGCCACCGCCACGCCCATTGCGGCGGGATCGGCCAAGCCGGAATCTGCTGGGGCCAGCGCAACGTCTGCCCCGGTGGCCGCCGCAGCGACGGCGCCTCCTGCTGCTGGTGACGATGACATGGGCTGGATTTGGCCCACCAGCCACGGCACCGTGCTGGCTGGATTCGACGAAGTCAAGAACAAGGGCCTGGACATTGGTGGCAACGCGGGTGAGGCAGTGTTGGCCTCGGCCGACGGCAAGGTGGTGTATGCGGGCGCCGGCCTGCGTGGCTACGGCAACCTGATCATTCTCAAACACAACAACATCTACCTCACGGCCTACGCGCACAACCAGACCCTGCTGGTTAAAGAGGACCAATCGGTCAAAAAAGGCCAGAAGATTGCCGAAATGGGCAACAGTGATGCCGACCGGGTAAAGCTGCACTTTGAGGTGCGCCGCCAGGGCAAGCCGGTGGACCCGCTTAAATACCTGCCGCCCCGGTAGCGACTGTCACCATGAGAAAGCCCCGCAACCCCGGTTCGGCCAGCAACGCTGCCAACCAGGAGGTGGTGGGCCAACTCCTGGAGAGAAAAGCGCTATCAGCCCTCGTCAAATCTACACAACCCGCTATTGATCTGATAGCGATACAGGCGTTGAAGCCACTTGTGCAGGACGACTCCGGTAGTGATGTCGTGGCCGATGAATCGGCCGACGCCCTGTCTTTGTACCTGCGCGGCGTTCGCCGCACCGCGCTGTTTACCCCGGAAGAAGAATTTGAGACTGCGCAGCGCGCCCGCGCCGGTGACTTTGCTGCCCGCCAGAGCATGATCGAGCACAACCTGCGCCTGGTGGTGAGCATTGCCAAGGGTTACATGGGGCGCGGTGTGCCCATGGCCGACCTGGTGGAAGAGGGCAACCTGGGCTTGATGCACGCCATCGACAAGTTCGAGCCCGAGCGGGGCTTTCGCTTTTCCACCTACGCGACCTGGTGGATACGCCAGTCGGTAGACCGCGCCCTCCTGTACCAGGGCCGCGCCGTGCGACTGCCGGTTAATGTGGTGCGCGAATTGCAGCACGTGTTGCGTGCCCGACGCTTGCTCGAAAACGATTCCGAGCTATTGGCCAGGCGCCCCGAAGGGATTCGTGTCGACGACATTGCAGCCTTGCTGGGTACTGATCCGCAGCATGTGGCCGATCTGCTGTCCATGGCCGAGGCGCCGCGCTCGCTGGATGCATCGCTGGACCTCGCCGGCGATGACCAGACCCTGGGCGATGGACTGGTGGACGATGTAACGCTGTCCCCCGATGAAGTCACCCTGTCCCACGAGGTGGATGCGCTGCTGGATGAATGGATTGGCACCCTGACCCAGCGCGAGCGAGAGGTGCTCGAAGCGCGCTATGGCCTGCACGGGCACGACCCAGAGACTCTGGACGTGCTCAGCGAGCGACTGGGGCTTACGCGTGAGCGGGTGCGCCAGGTGCAGAACGAAGCCCTGCTCAAGCTCAAACGCTACCTGGGCCGGCGGGGCATTACGCAGGATAAGTTGATCTAGTGGTAATGGGCCGCACCAGCGACCCGCTACTTCGCTACGTCATATTCACCGACTTGGGATACGTAGGCGCCTTGCGCTGCAGACTCGCCTGCTCATACGCATAGGCCATGGCGATCAGTGCGCTTTCGGTCCACGCCGTTCCCACAAACGACAAGCCCACCGGCAAGCCGCGAACCATGCCTGCAGGCACGGTAATGTGTGGGTAGCCAGCCACCGCGGCGGGGCTGGTGAAACTGCTGCCGGAGGCGTCGCCGTTGATGAAATCGGTCAACCACGCGGTGCCGCCGGTAGGTGCTATCAGCGCGTCCAGTTTGTGTTCTTGCAGCACCTTGTCAATGCCTTCGGCGCGCGCATAGCGGTGGTTGTTGGCCAGCGCGTCTTTGTACTCTTGCGTGTTCAGGTCGCCCTTGCTCTGCGCGTTGATGAAATGCTCCTGGCCAAAGTAGCCCATCTCCTGGCTGCGGTGGTCTTGGTTAAAGGCAATCAGATCGGCCAGCGTTTTCACCTGGGCGGTTGGAGCGTACTCGGTCAGGTAGGCGTTCAGGTCGGCTTTAAGCTCGTACAGCAAAACAGTCATTTCGCTGTCGCCGTACTTGGTGGCGTTGGGCACTTCGGGCACGTCAATCAGCGTAGCACCCTGCGCAAGCAGCACGGCCAGTTGCGATTCAATGGCCGCCGCAACGATGTCGCTGGATGCCGCCCACTGGTTGCGCACCACGCCCAGGCGTTTGCCTTTCAGTGCGTTGCGGTCCAGCACCTGGGTGTAGTCGGCCTTCTTCTGGTCAGCCAATGCGGTGGCGCTGTCGCGCGGATCGGTGCCTGCCAGCGCTGTCAGCAGCGCGGCAGCGTCTGCCACCGTGCGGGTCATGGGCCCGGCAGTGTCTTGTGAATGCGCGATGGGCACCACCCCGGCGCGGCTGACCAAGCCCACGGTGGGTTTGATACCCACCAAACCAGCAAGGGAGCAAGGCGAGGTGATGGAGCCATCGGTCTCGGTACCCACCGCAATGGCGGCCAGGCTGGCGGCCATGCTGGAGCCCGAGCCAGAACTGGAGCCGCTGGTGTTGCGGTCCAGCGCATAGGGGTTCCTGGTCAAACCACCGCGCGCGCTCCAGCCGCTCGTGGATCGGGTGGAACGCATATTGGCCCACTCCGACAAATTGGTTTTGCCCAGAATTACGGCCCCCGCGTTGCGCAGTTGGGTGACCAAAAATGCATCACGTGGTGGCTTTGCGCCTACCAGTGCCAGCGAGCCCGCTGTTGTCTGCATGGCGTCCGCAGTGGCGATGTTGTCTTTTATCAGCACCGGAATACCGTGCAGCGGCCCGCGCGCACCCTTGATTTTTCGTTCCGCATCAAGAGCTTTGGCTATGGCCAGTGCTTCAGGGTTCAGCTCGATGATGGAGTTGAGCTTGGGACCTGCCTTGTCCAGCGCTGCAATGCGCGCCAGGTAGAGCTGCACAAGCTGCTGGGCGTTGATGGTGCCAGCCTGCATGGCAGCCTGCAACTGGGCCACAGTCTTCTCGGTTACGTCAAAACGCGCGCTGGTTGCAGCGCTTCCAGCCATTTCGCCAGCATGGCTACTGGCAGCAGCCAAGGCGCTGCCAGCGGTGAGCGCCACGCGCTCGACAAAATTACGACGGTTCATGGGACGCCTCGTTCAGCAAAGGGTCAAAAAGCATTGCGTAACGCTATTCTGCGCTACAAAGGGTTCTGCCGCTATCAGTCGAAAAATGACAGGCAAACAACATTTTGCAGCCTGATCTACACTGCGCGACTTGCCTCCTCCTGCCACTTTCCCACTCCTTTTCAACCCAAGGAAACACCATGCAATACCGTCGACTGGGCCGCAGCGGCCTGCAAGTAAGTGAACTCTCCCTGGGCTCCTGGATTACCTACCACAACCAGGTGGACACCAAAGCCGCCAGCGAAATGCTGGCCGCAGCCAAGGACGCTGGCATCAACTTCTTTGACAATGCTGAGATTTATGCCCAGGGCCAAAGCGAAGTGGTAATGGGCGAGGCCTTCAAGGCGCTGAAGTGGGCGCGCCTGGACTACGTGGTGTCCACCAAGTTCTATTGGGGCCTGGAAACACCAGGCCTCAAGGTCAACCAGCGCAACACCCTGAACCGCAAATACCTGTCGCAGGCGATAGATGGTTCTTTGAAGCGCATGCAGCTCGATTTTATTGACCTGGTGTACTGCCACCGCCCGGACCCATTCACCCCGATTGAAGAAACCGTGTGGGCCATGAGCGACATGATCACCCAGGGCAAGGCGCTGTACTGGGGTACCAGTGAATGGAGTGCGGCCGACATCCGCGCTGCCTACGAGATTGCCGAACGCCACCACCTGCACAAGCCCGTGATGGAGCAGCCGCAGTACCACCTGTTCCACCGCCTGCGTGTGGAAGAAGAGTACAGCCGCCTGTATGACGACATGCAACTGGGTCTGACAACCTGGAGCCCATTGGCATCGGGCTTGTTGACCGGCAAGTACCGCAACGGCGTTCCCGCCGGTAGCCGGGGTTCCATGGAAAGCCTGAGTTTTTTGCTCCCTGGCCTGACCGATATCGCCAAGAACGCGGCAGTGGGGCAACTCAGTGACATTGCGACGGAACTGGGTGGCAACGTGGCGCAGTTAGCCATTGCCTGGGCCAACAAGAATCCGCGTGTCAGCAGCGTGATTTTGGGTGCCAGCAAGATGAGCCAGTTGCAGGACAACCTGGGTGCTTTGGCGCTGACTCCCAAGCTCACGCCCGAAGTGCTCGCGCGCATTGACGCAATCGCCAAGCCGCTGGCGGCGTAGTGGGCCTTCCAGGAGCTTTGTCACAGTCGCGCACCTGAGACAATGGGGGCATGACTGACCTGAATTTGACTGAAACACCACTACCCGAGGTATTGCCAGACGGCTGGCTGCGTGTGAAATCCCTGGACTTGGAAGCCCAGGGCGTGGCCCATAAGCCCGATGGCAAGGTGGTGTTCATTGATGGCGCGCTGCCGTTTGAAGTGGTCAGCGCCCAGATCCATCGCTCCAAGAACAGCTTTGAAAAAGGCACGCTGACCGTAATTCACCAAGAATCGTCACAGCGTGTGCGGCCGGATTGCCCACACTTTGGTCTGCACGAAGGGGCCTGTGGCGGCTGCAAGATGCAGCATCTGCACGCCAGTGCCCAGGTGGCCGTCAAGCAGCGGGTGATGGAAGACAACCTGTGGCACATTGGCAAGGTCAAGCCCGATAACGTGCTGCGCCCCATTGAAGGCCCGTCGTGGGGTTACCGCTACCGGGCGCGGTTGTCGGTTCGCTTTGTGCGCAAAAAGGGTGCTGTGTTGGTGGGTTTTCACGAGCGCAAGAGCCGTTACGTGGCCGATATGAAGGTGTGCCCGGTGCTGGCACCCCAGGTCAGCGCCATGCTGGTGCCGCTGCGCCAGTTGATCGAATCGATGGATGCACGGGAGACACTGGCGCAGCTCGAACTGGCCATGGGTGATATGCCTGCGGGCGGTGTCGGCACTGAGGTGATTGCCCTGGTGCTGCGCCATTTGGAGCCGTTGTCGACAGGCGACCTGAACCGCCTGCGCCAGTTTGCCGCGGTAAACCCCGGCTTGCAATGGTGGTTGCAACCCAAGGGGCTGGATACGGTGCACCGTCTGGACGAGTTGCCCGGCCACGAGACCCCACAACTGGCCTACGCCCTGCCGGACTTTGGCATCACCATGCCGTTTCGCCCGACCGATTTCACCCAGGTCAACCCGCATATCAACCGGGTGCTGGTGTCGCGGGCGCTGGGTCTTTTGAACGTTGGCCGTGATGAGCGGGCAATTGACTGGTTTTGCGGGCTGGGCAACTTCACGCTGCCGCTGGCTACCCAGGCGCGTGAGGTGCTGGGTGTGGAAGGCGCTGAGGCGTTGGTTGAGCGTTCACGCGAAAACCTTAAGCTCAATCAGACTACAGCCCTCGCAAAACATACGTTAGCAGCTACCAAATTTGTAGCGCGTAACCTGTTTGAAATGACGCCCGAGCTGCTGGTGGGCGACGGCACCGCCGACAAGTGGCTGGTGGACCCACCCCGCGAGGGTGCCTTTTCCCTGGTGCAGGCGCTGGCTGGTGTGCGCCAGCGCGTGGCAGAAGGCGTGGCCAGTGCCGCTGAGGTGGCCTGGACGCCGCCCAAACGCATTGTGTATGTGAGTTGTAATCCGGCGACCCTGGCGCGCGACGCGAGCGTGCTGGTGCACGAGGGAGGTTACCGCTGTTCTGCGGCCGGTGTGGTCAATATGTTTCCGCACACGGCGCACGTGGAAAGCATTGCGGTGTTTGACTGGGTAGGTTGAGCGGAAATTGAATGACCGCCGGTTTTAGGCAACAAAAAAAGGCCCACAAGGGCCTTTTTTAGGGGTCAATAGCGCGTTTTGGCTATCAATCGCGCTCGCCGCCGAAGATGCCCAGCAGGGCCAGCAGGCTTTGGAACACGTTGATGATGTCCAGGTACAAAGCCAGGGTGGCGCTGATGTAGTTGGTCTCGCCCCCATCCATGATGCGCTTGAGGTCGTACAGCATGTAGGCGCTGAAAATGCCGATGCTGATCATTGACAGCGCGATCATGCCGGCGGTTGAGCCTACAAAGGCATTGATCAAACCGCCAACAATCAACATGATCAGGCCGACAAACAGGAACTTGCCCATGCCAGACAGGTCACGTTTGATGACGGTGGACAGTGTCGCCATGCCCATAAAGACGCCTGCGGTGCCGGCAAACGCGATCATGATCAGTTGTGGGCCATTCTTGAAGCCCAGCGTCGCCTGGATCATGGGGGAGAGCATCAGGCCCATGAAAAACGTGAAACCCAACAGCATGGGAACGCCAGCGGCAGAATTTTTAGTCTTTTCGATGCCATAAATAAAGCCAAAGGCCACGCCCAGGAACAGAATCATGCCCATCCAGCCGCGAAACAGTGCGGCCAAGCCCAGCTCAACGCCCAGCCATGCGCCGAGTACGGTTGGCATCAGGCTCAAAGCCAGCAACCAGTAGGTGTTGCGCAAGACCTTGTTGCGCTGGTTGTCCGAGACGAGGTAACCACTCTGGTTGGGGGTCAAAATCGTAGTGCGGTCAGTCATAAAGCAAACTCCTTCAGTATCTGCACGGTGCAGATTGGGTAATTCTAGGGTTTCTCAAGAGGCAGGTCTCAAATCAAGCCGCCCATTGCCCACTTTTTTCGTAAGGCTGTTGTCCAGTTCAGGTTGCATACGGCCGAATACGTGGGCGTTATGCTTGCAACTTAACTCACAACTATGAGGAGCAACCCGCCATGAAAACCAAATCCGTTCTCGAATTCTCCGACGTCAAAATCATGGCCGCCGCCGCCGAGGCCGAAGCCCTCAAGAACAACTGGGCCGTTAGCATTGCGATTGTGGACGATGGTGGCCACCTGCTGTGGTTTCAGCGCGGAGATGGCGCTGCGGCTATTTCCGCCCACATTGCACCCGGCAAGGCACGCACCGCCGCACTGGGCCGGCGCGAGACCAAGGTGTATGAAGACATCATCAATGGTGGCCGTGTTTCGTTTCTCAGTGCCCCCAGCCTGGACGGCATGCTCGAAGGCGGCGTGCCCATCCTCAAAGATGGGCAATGTCTGGGCGCGGTGGGCGTGAGCGGGGTCAAGTCCAGCGAAGACGCGCAAATTGCCACGGCGGCGATCGCTGCGCTGTTGAAAACACTCTGATAGACCATATATTTAGATTTTCAACCATTGGAAAGAGGAGTCAGCATGTCAAACAAGAAATCCAAGACACCCGAAATTGACATCGGTATCAAGAACAGCGACCGCGAAAAGATCGTCAAGGGGCTATCGACCTTGCTGGCGGATAGCTACACGCTGTATTTGATGACGCACAACTTTCACTGGAACGTGAAAGGCCCGCAGTTCAACAGCCTGCACCTGATGTTCATGGCGCAGTACACCGAGCAATGGAACGCGCTGGACCTGATTGCCGAACGCATCCGGGCGCTGGGGTTTCCCGCGCCGGGCACCTACAAGGAGTTTGTCAAACTGGCATCCATCCAAGAGGTGGAAGGCGTGCCACTGGCAAACGACATGATCCGCCACCTGGTTGCAGCGCAGGAGGCCACTGCGCGCACCGCCCGTAAGGTGTTTGCGGTTGCGGATGCGGCCAATGACCAGCCATCGGCGGACCTGTTGACCCAGCGCATGGAGGTGCACGAAAAAACCGCCTGGATGCTGCGCAGCCTGCTGGAAGAGTGAGTCGGGCTAGCCTCTTACGGCGTTAGTGCTTGGGCTCGGTGACGAAGCCAATTTTGTGCAGACCAGCCTGGCGCGCTTGCGCCATGGCCTGCACCACAAATTCGTAGCGCACCGCCTTGTCGCCCCGGATGTGTAGTTCCGGCTGGGGGTTTTTGGTGGCTTCAATTTCCAGCAAACGCACAAGTTCCTGCTCACTGACCGGGTTCTGGTTCCAGAAATAACCACCCTGTGCGTCCACGCTCAGCGCGATGGTTTCGGGCTTGATGGTCTGCCGCAGCGCCGTGGCGCTGGGTAGTTCCACTGAAATGGCGTGTTTCATCACCGGCACGGTGATGATGAAGATGATGAGCAACACCAACATCACGTCCACCAGGGGCGTCATGTTGATCTCGTTCATTACCTCGGTGTCGTCGCCCAGAGCTGCTTCCTGTGTTCCAAATGCCATAGCGGATTCTCCTTAGGCCTTCTTCGTGGTTCCCACCCGTGCCCCGGTCACAAAGTAGGCGTGCAGGTCGTGCGCAAAACGGTTGAGTTTGGTCAGAATGGATTTGTTACCACGTACCAGGGCGTTGTAGCCCAGCACCGCCGGTATGGCCACAGCCAGGCCCAGCGCCGTCATGATGAGCGATTCACCAATCGGCCCCGCCACTTGGTCGAGTGTGGCCTGGCCCGAAGCGCCAATGCCCATCAAAGCGTGGTAAATACCCCAGACTGTGCCGAACAGGCCCACAAACGGCGCGGTGGAACCCACCGATGCCAGTACCGCCAAACCGCTTTGAAAGCGTGCGGTGCTGTCGTCAATCGCGTTGCGCAGTGTGCGGCTGATCCAGTCGCTGATGTCCAGCGTGTCGTGCAGCTGGGTCTGGGTGTTGCGGTGGTGAGCCGTGGCTTCACTGCCGGCATGGGCCAGTTGCACAAAGGGGTTGTCCTGCTGGGGGCCGAGTGCTTTTAAGCCACCCGCGTAGTCGGCACTGTGCCAAAAGGCTTCGGTGCGTTGCGCCAGGGACTTGTATTTCCACACGTCCAGTGCCTTGATCAGGATGACGATCCAGGAAGACAGTGACATCACCAACAGCAGCAGTGCGACCGATTTGGTGACCCAGTCGCCCTGCGTCCACAGGGTGATCAATCCGAGTTGCGATTCCATAATTACTCCAAAATAAAGGTAAACGGTACGTTGAACCACATGGCCTCAGCCACGCCTGCGCGCTTGCCGGGCACGTAGCGCCACTTGCGCGCTGTGGCCAGGGCGGCATGGTCCAGCCGGTCATAGCCGCTGGATTGGTGAATGCTGGCCTCTTGCGCCACGCCGTCGGCGCCGATCAGGGTGCGGATCACCACCTTGCCTTGCTCGCCCAATCGCTTGCTCATGGGTGGGTAGGGTGGTTTGGGGTTGCTCAGATAATCCGCATCGCTGGAGGGCAGCTCTATGCGCGGTGCAGCGGCTACGACCACCGGGGCCGTGTTGGTAGATAGGGGGCGTTCGCTGCCGACCACGGGGGTAGCAGGCGCGACCGGCGCTGGCGCTTCGGGCGATGGCTCGGGTGTGGCCTTGGCTACCGCCAGCGGCGTGGGTGTGGTTGGTGCCACGCGCTGGCGCACTGGAACGGGTGGCGCAGGTGGCTCAGGCTCAGGCTTTACGGCTGGCTCGGCCATGTCTGCCAGCATCATGGCCGGTATCAGCAGCTCGGCTGTGCGACGCAGCAACCCGGTTTGCAGTGCCCACAGCGCCGCGCCGTGCAGCAGTAGCACGGTGAGCACGATACGCAGGTTGCGGCTCATTTGCGCAAAACCCACCAGGCGCAGCCCACGGACAGGGCCAAGCTCAGAAGCAGGGAGATGAATGTTTCCATGGCTATCGTGTTATTTGGGTTCAATCAGGTATCCGCCCACATGCGCAGCAGGTTGTGGTACACGCCGGTCAGTGCGGTTGTTTCAGCGCCATCGCCGTGTTCCTGGCGCAGCGCTAGCAGGTTCATGTCCAATTCGTAAAGCAGGCGACGTTGCTCGTCGCTGCGCACCATGCTCTCAATCCAGAAAAAGCAGGCCAACCGGTGGCCGCGCGTCACCGGTTTGACCTGGTGCAGACTGGTGCCGGGGTATAGAACCATGTGGCCGGCGGGCAGCTTGATAGCCTGCTCGCCATAGGTGTCGGCAATGCAGAGTTCACCACCGTCGTAACTGTCGGGTTCGGCCAGAAAGATGGTGCATGACACATCGGTGCGCACGCGCTGTCCGCTGCCGGGCAGGTAGCGCACGGAGCCGTCGATGTGGTTGCCGTAGTAGTTGCTCTGGCCACCATAGCGGTTCAGACGCGGTGGGAAAATTCGCTTGGGCAGCGCCGCCGAGAAGAACAGCGGGTTGCGGTCCAGCGCGCGTAGCACCAGGGCACGAATGGTTTGCGCCTGCGTGCAGTCGTGGTCCAACTGCTCGTTGTTTTTGACCTGGCGCGCCTGGTCACCCGCACCCGTGCGTCCGTCGCTCCACGGTGCCTCCGCCAGCAAGGTCTGGGTCTGGTGCACCTCGTCGGGGGTCAGGATATCGGGTAGGTGGAGCAGCATGATGACAGCGGTTTCGGCAAGTTGGTTAAAACTTGAGGTTGAGCGTGAGCTGGGCATTGCGTCCCGCGCCGGGAATGTAGTGCCCGGTGTAGAGCGCGTCGGCGTAGACCACATTGCCGATGTTGCTGACGTTGCCCTTGAGCGAGACGCGGTCGTTGAAGGTGTATTCGGTCATCACATCCACCGTGGTAAATCCTGGTGCCATCCAGCCCGGGTTGCGGTTGGCGGACTGCTCACTGCGAAAGTTGACACCCGCGCCGATGCGCCATTGGGCGTCAATTTGGTAAGTGGTCCACACCGTACCGCTGTGCACGGGCGTCAGCGCGGGACGCTCGCCCTGGCGATCCCCAGCCGCTGCGGTGGGCGAGGCAATGTCAATCACGGCGTCGGGCAACCACATATACGAGCCAAACACCTCCCACTTGGGTGTGAGGTGGCCGGTAACGTCGATCTCAAAACCACTGCTGTGGCGCTTGCCCGAGAGCAGGAAGGCTTCTGCAGAAGAGTCGGGGTCGGTGTTGCGTTCGTTGAACTTGGTGGACTGGAAAACCGCCAAGCGGGTGGTAAAGCGTTTGTCGGCTGAGTCCAGCTTGGCACCCAATTCAATGTTGTTGCTTTGCTCGGGCGGCGTGTTGGCGCTCAGCGCGCTGTAGGAGTAGGTGTCGGCCGAGGTGTTGAACGAAGTACCCCAGGAAAAGTGGAACGATTGCAGTTCGTTGGGCTGGAACAGCACGCCCAGGCGCTGGCTCCAGTCGCCAATGGTTTGGGCGTAGGATGAATTGATCGCGCCAACGGCTGCGCCAGTGGTTGCGATGCTGTCAAAGTTGCCGCGCATGCTGTCATAGCGCAGGCCGCCCAACACCTTCCAGTTCTGGGCCACGTGCACCATGTCCTGGGCGTAGACGCCCAGGTTCTGTGCCTCAAAGGCGCTGGAACGCAACACCGTGCGTGCCGCTTCATTGATGGCCATCCCATCAAAAGGCGTACCCGCCAGAGTTTGAGGTTTGGTGACTGCGGAGGCGGCATACACGTTCTTGGCCTCGCGGGCAAAGTCCAGGCCGGCCATCACCTCGTGTTTGACGCCCCAGGCGGTCAACTTTTGGCTGTAGTCAGTTTGGGCGTATAGCGAATCCAGATCCTGGTTCTTGGCGTTGTTGCCCCGGTTGAGGATGGTGGACGGGCCGAAGGTATCCAGAGCAACCGTTGCAGTAGGGCACTGGGGGTTGCTCACCACGTTAGCGGCGTTGGTGGTGCGCTGGCAAAAGCGCACGGTGCCGGCGCGTTGGTCGCGGTCGTAGCTACCCTTGCGGACCATGGTTTTGAGTTCGCTGTCGTCTGCAAAGCGGTGCAGATGGCTCAGCGTCAGGTACTTGGCACTGCCGTTGTTGTAGTCGCTGGCCATGCCAAAGTAGGCGCTGGGGTCGAGCTTGTTGTTGACCGTGGTGCTGGATACCGGTGCGCTGGCAGTGGGCTTGATCCAGGGCATACCGTAGTTCATGCCGTTGTCGTTCTGTAGGGCGTACAAGGCCAGTGTGAACTCGTCGGATGTACCAATGCCAAAACGGTAGGCGCCAGCAATGCCTTTTTTATCGATGCTGCTGCCTGCGCCATTGTTGTCGGCCTTGGTCGCCATCGCGTTGATGCGCAGGGCCGCATCTTCGCCGGTGTGGATGTTGAAGTCACCAGTGATGCGTCGGTAGTTGAAGCTGCCCAGGGTGGTGCTGACTTCGTTTTCGGTCATGGCCCGCGGCACCTTGGACACCTGGTTGACCGCACCACCCGTGGAGCCACGGCCAAACAACATGGAGGCCGAGCCGCGCAGCAACTCGATGCGGTCGTTGTTGAAGGTGTCGCGGTCATAAAACGCCGGGTCGCGCATGCCGTCTACAAAGATGTCACCCGTGGTGGCCAGCGAGAAGCCGCGCAGGCGTATGTCTTCCTCACCGCCTTCTGCTGCCTGGAAGGTAACCCCGGCCGTGTTGTGCAGCACGTCTTTGAGGGTGTCCAGGTTGCGGTCATCCAGCAACTTCTCGGTGACCACAGTGATGGACTGGGGAATGTCCCGCAGGGCCTGCGTGCCCTTGCCGATGGTGGTGGTGGTGGCGCGCAAGGCGTCTTTGCCCTCGGGTGCCTCGGCCCGCTCTTTGATGACGACGGGCTTGAGAGTCTTTGCGGTGTCGGGTGCGCTGGTCTGCGCCATGGCGCTGAGCGAACCCATCAACAGCAGGGCACCCAGCGGCAGGTGTACACCAGTTTTTACTATTGAATTGGTAGCTACCTGTGTAGATTTCACGAGGGCTAGAGGCGAATTTTGCTTAAATGTTTGGTGTGGGGTCATGGTGCGACTCGGTCAGGGTTGTTGGCTGGCTGAATCCGCAGGTGGTTGGACCCCAGGGCGGTGTGGCTTGCGAAAAAGAATGCCGTAATTCTAAATGCGAATCGTTGTTATTTACAATAGACTTGTACTTTTCGGAGCTGAAAATGAAGAAACATGATTTTTTGCACTGGGTTGGTGCGTCGGCAGCGTGTCAGCGACTTGCCCTGGCGGGTGGTTCTAACGACGTGGCCCCATGACAAACTCAAAAGCCCCATCCGTGACCGCAGCAGAACCCGCGCAGGCACCACCACCGCAAACTTCGCGGGTGGCGTGTGCGTTGCCCGCCGGCGTCCAGCGCCTTACAAGCCATGCCATCTTGCAAGGTGCCCAGGAAATCGAAATTGAACACAACGGCGCGGTCTACCGTTTGCGCCAAACATCCCAGGGCAAACTGATTTTGACCAAATAGAGGCAGGGCAACGGCCAAACCTAACAGGAGCACTGTGTGGAACAAGCAAAGAACCAAACTGCCATTGACGCACTCAACCGTGTCATGGAGCTGGAATTAGCGGGTGTGGTGAAGTACACCCATTACTCACTGATGGTGTACGGCTACAACCGTATTCCCATCGTGTCCTGGCTTAAAGCCAATGCCGAGGAAAGCCTGGGCCATGCGCACAAGGCCGGTGAAATGGTTACCCTGCTCGGTGGCCACCCTTCGCTCAAGATTGGAGCCTTGCTGGAGACCGAGAAGCACGATATAGGCGACATCCTGCGCGAAAGCCTGGAGCACGAGAAGGGTGCTCTGGGGGCCTACTACGACCTGCTCAAGCTGTCGGAAGGCAAGTCCGTGCTGCTGGAGGAATATGCCCGGGAAATGATTGTGCAGGAAGAAATGCATCTGGACGAAGTTAACAAAATGCTGCGCCGCCCGGGTGCCATGGAGCCTTTTCAAGAGTGAGTTTGGCTAGAGCTTTTGAGGAAAATTGAAACCTAGCCCTCGTCAAATATACGTGGCCCGCTACGAAAATAATAGTAATTCACATGGCAGGGCGGAAGGGGCAGGTCACCAATGCCCGTACGCTGGTTGCCTTAAAATACTCGCCTTATCGAAAGAACCGTCGTGGCTGCTGCCATGAAGGGCTTTCATTCTTACAGCCAAAAGTGGTGAAGATGACCAAGCCTTTCATTTCTCTGTGCCCCGAGATCACCCGGGCACACGCGCTTAATCTCATGGACTGGTTGGAGGACGAAGACGTCACCCGCTACCTGAGCGATTCGCGCCATGTCTCCCGCTTTATTGAACAGGTCGTCGGACGGGTCCAGTTGCCGATCCTGACCCATTTGTTCAATCAGGGTGGCCGTTTCTTTATGGCCTACGACCGGCGTGACGTGCCCGTGGGTTTTGTGCGGCTCGTCAAGTCAGGCCCGGACTGCGAAATGGTTCTGGTCATCGGCAACCGCGACAACTGGGGGCGCAAGCTCGGGGTCAGCACCATCCGCGAAGGCATGAAGCTCGCTTTCTTCGACATGCGCGCCGACAGACTCATCGCCAAAATTCACGCGGAAAACCTACGTTCGGTGAAAGCCTTTGAGCACTGTGGCTTCCTCCTGGAAAGCCAGACGCCGACTCTGATGTCTTTTGCTTTGACCTCGGAGCGGTATCTGCGGCTTCTGCGCGAAATCCCGGCGGATTACGTCACTGACATCCACATCACCGAAGTCGACAAAGACAGGCTCTTGAGCTTGCTCGCGTTCGAGCAGGCGCCCGATATTTTCGAGCTGGAGCACGAGATTGAGCGAGCCATCGTCGTCGATCCGCGCGACATGGCACAAGATGTCGTCACGATGAACTCCAGGGTTTTGGTGCAGCTGGACGATGAGGGCATAGAAGTTTCGCTGGTCTACCCAGACGACGCGGACGACAGCGCCGGAAAACTGTCGATTTGCTCAGGCGTTGGCATGGCGATCCTGGGGTACAAGGAGGGCGATGCGTTCGACTGGCGCATCAATGACCGAACCCGCCATATCCGGATTGAGAAAGTCCTTTACCAGCCGGAAGCTGCGGGCGATTTCCACCTGTAGATAGAACCATAGTCGCTTCTCTTGGTCGACTGCTTTCCTACGAACCGTTGCTCGCCGAATGTCCGTTCATGGCGGTAGATTCAACTGGAATACGCAAACAGAGCTGCAGCTCCCTTTGTCCTACCAACACTACTTCTGAGGCGCCACACATCACCCCGGCACGCGGGCCGCCGCTGTGGGATGACTGCGATGCGCAGGCGGGTGAGGGCAGCTAGATCGGATCGGAGTGGGATCTGGCAGCACAACCGACACCTGACTGCGAAGTCGATCAGCACATCAACTGCTAGGGGTGCAGACAGCGGTTTCGCTCACGCTGTGGGGCAGGCTGCGAGAGTTCAAACTGCGCAGGCCCACAGCGCCTGGAACCCCAAAACAAGTGCAATACTTCGCCTCATGCCGTTGAATTTCCTATCCGTTGAACATCTGAGTACGCGCGGGAAATGATCGTGCAAGAAGAAATGCATCTGGACGGAGTCAACAAAATGCTACGTCGCCCGGGTGCAGTTGAACAATTTGAAGGGTGAAATAGCACCAATGTTTAAGTGCAAAATTGGCATCTAGCCCTCGTCGAATATACATAGACCGCTATTAATCTAGTAGCTAACCATGAGGCGCCGCTCCTGCGGCGCGGTTCGCTCAATACACCAACCGATCAGGATGGATTTCCTGCAGGATGGTGGTGGCGATTTCTTCGATGGATTTGGTGGTGGTGGACAGCCAGCGGATGCCGGTGCGCCGCATCATGGCTTCGGCTTCGTTTATCTCCATGCGGCAGTTCTCCAGCGAGGCGTATTTGGAGTTGGGGCGGCGTTCGTTGCGGATCTCGCTCAGACGCTCGGGCTGGATGCTCAAGCCAAAAATCTTGGCCTTGTGCGGCACCAGGGCTGGGGGCAACTGGCGGCGCTCGAAATCTTCGGGAATCAGCGGGTAGTTGGAGGCTTTGAGCCCGTATTGCATGGCCAGGTACAGCGAGGTGGGTGTTTTCCCGCTGCGGCTCACTCCCACCAGAATCACGTCGGAATGCTCCAGGTCGCGGTTCATCTGGCCGTCGTCGTGGGCCAGCGAGAAGTTGATGGCCTCAATGCGGCTCTGGTATTCCTTGCTCTTGCTGGCGTCACTGAAGCGGCCAATGCGGTGGTTGGACTTGAGCTGAAACTCCTGTTCCAGCGGGCGCACAAAGGTGCCAAACATGTCCAGCAGCATGCCCTGGCAGCCTTCCTGGATGACCTTGAGTACCTCCATGTTGACCAGGGTGGTGAATACGATGGGCCGGTAGCCGTCCACCACCGCAGAATGGTTGATCTGGCGCACGGCCTGGTGGGCTTTGTCCACCGTGTCGCAAAACGGCAAGCGCACGTGGCGGGCCTTGGTCTCGAACTGGGCCAGGATGGCGTTGCCAAAGGTTTCGGCGGTGATGCCGGTGCCGTCAGAGACGAAGAAAACAGTGCGGTGGGTCATGGTGGTGGTCGCCAGGTTGTCAGTGAAATGCAAGCGCGGGTCTGTAACAGACTGCGCCGACAGGGGAGTGTGGCCCCTACAATGGTAGCAATTGACGCATTTTCTCATTCCCAAGCACTCCGAATAGCAACAACAGAGGGTAAATTGGGTGTGATCGCTGCAGACCTGGCGGGCGTGTGCCGGTGCCGGGGGTAGCCAAACGGTTTTTCACTTCCGGAGCTTCTGACCATGTCAACCCTGTTCAACCCGACCGATCTGGTCGTCCCGTTCGAGAATCTGCGCATGACCGACGTCGAGTCGGTCGGCGGCAAGAACGCCAGTCTGGGGGAGATGATTTCCCATCTGCCGACCGGCGTTAAAGTGCCCACCGGTTTTGCCACCACGGCGTATGCCTTCCGGGAATTTCTCAAATTTGGTGGACTTGCTCAGAAGATCAGCGACAAGCTCAGGGCGCTGGACATAGAAGACGTGCGTAACTTGGCGCTGGTGGGTGCCGAAATCCGCGCCCTGGTGGAAGTGCAGCCATTTCCGCCCGCACTGGAGCAGGGCATACGCGAAGCGTTTGCCACTCTGAGCGCCGGCAATGCGGACGCTACTTTTGCGGTGCGCTCCTCGGCCACCGCTGAAGACCTGCCCGACGCATCTTTCGCCGGCCAGCAGGAAACCTTTTTGAACGTGCATGGCATCGACGACATCCTGAACAAGATTCACGAGGTGTTTGCCTCCCTCTACAACGACCGTGCCATCAGCTACCGCGTACACAAGGGGTTTGCCCATGACGTGGTGGCGCTCAGTGCCGGCATCCAGCGCATGGTGCGCTCCGATTTGGGCGCGGCCGGCGTGATGTTCACCATCGACACCGAATCCGGCTTTGACCAAGTGGTGTTCATTACCTCCAGCTACGGGCTGGGTGAAACCGTGGTGCAAGGTGCCGTCAACCCGGACGAGTTCTATGTGCACAAGCCCATGCTCAAGGCGGGCAAGCGCGCCGTCATCCGCCGCAACCTGGGCTCCAAGTTGCTGCAAATGCAGTTCACCACGGCACAGGAAAAAACGGACAGCGGCAAGCTGGTCAAAACCATCGATGTGCCGGCCGAACTGCGCAACCGATATTCCCTAAGCGACGCCGATGTTGAGCAACTGGCCAACTACGCGCTGGTGATTGAAGAGCACTATGGCCGCGCCATGGATATTGAATGGGGCAAGGACGGGTTGGATGGCCAACTCTATATTTTGCAGGCCCGCCCGGAAACCGTGAAGAGCCAGGCTGCCAACCATGCCGAGTACCGCTACAAGCTCAAGGAATCCGGCGCCGTGCTGGTAGAAGGCCGTGCCATTGGCCAGAAAATTGGCACCGGCCCGGTGCGCATCGTGCACAACATCAGCGAGATGGACAAGGTGCAAGCTGGCGACATTCTGGTCACCGACATGACCGACCCCAATTGGGAGCCCGTCATGAAGCGCGCTGCGGCCATCATCACCAACCGGGGGGGACGCACCTGCCACGCCGCTATCATTGCCCGTGAGCTGGGCATTCCCGCCGTCGTGGGCTGCGGCGACGCCACCGAGCGACTCAAAGACGGCATGCTGGTGACAGTGAGCTGCGCCCAGGGTGATACCGGCTTTATCTACGATGGCCTGCTCGAAACCGAAGTGACCGAAGTGAAACGCGGCACCATGCCCGAGAGCCCGGTCAAGATCATGATGAACGTGGGGAACCCGCAGTTGGCCTTTGACTTCTGTCAGTTGCCCAATGAAGGCGTAGGGCTGGCGCGTTTGGAGTTCATCATCAACAACAACATTGGCGTACACCCCAAGGCCATCCTGGACTACCCCAATGTGGATGCCGACTTGAAGAAGGCCGTCGAATCCGTGGCCCGTGGTCATGCTTCCCCGCGCGCTTTTTACGTGGACAAGGTGGCCGAAGGTGTCGCCACGATCGCTGCGGCTTTCTGGCCCAAGCCGGTCATCGTGCGTCTGTCGGACTTCAAGAGCAATGAATACCGCAAGTTGATTGGTGGCAGCCGATACGAGCCCGAAGAAGAAAACCCCATGCTGGGCTTTCGCGGCGCGGCGCGCTATGTGAGCACCGAGTTTGGCGAGGCCTTCGCCATGGAATGCGAAGCCTTGAAGCGTGTGCGCAACGACATGGGACTGATCAATGTGCAGGTCATGGTGCCGTTTGTGCGTACGCTGGGACAAGCCAAAAAGGTCACCGAGCTCTTGGGTCGCCACGGCCTCAAGCGCGGCGAGAACGCGCTCAAGCTGGTGATGATGTGCGAGATTCCCAGCAACGCTATTCTGGCGGAGCAGTTCCTGGAATACTTTGATGGCTTCTCGATCGGCTCCAACGACCTCACCCAGCTCACTCTGGGGCTGGACCGCGATTCAGGGCTTGAGCTGCTGGCAGCAGACTTTGACGAACGGGATCCGGCCGTCAAGGCGCTGATTAGTCTGGCCATTGCGGCGTGCCTCAAGCAGGGCAAGTACATCGGTATTTGCGGCCAGGGCCCTAGCGACCATACCGACTTTGCCCAGTGGCTGGTGGGTGAGGGCATCTCTTCGATATCGTTGAATCCGGATTCCGTGATCGCAACCTGGCAGAAACTCGCCACCCCATGACGCTACCGACGGCCACACACCGTTGGCGCCTGCATGCGGGCCTGCTGACACTGTGGTTTTTGGTTTCTTTTGGTGCTGCGTTCTATGCCCGGGACTTGCAGATGGTCGTGGCCAGCTGGCCGGTCGATTTCTGGATCGCAGCACAGGGTTCGGTGCTGGTTTTTATCGGCATCGTGGCCGTTTTTGCTTGGGTCGCCAATCGGCGAGACGGGTCGGTTCCGGGCTTTGATACGGTGGGTTATTCCGCCTATAAAAGCAAACTGCACCGCCGTTTTGGCTGGTATGTGCTGTGTCTGGTGCTATTTCTGCTGGGGCTGGCCGTAGCCGAACAGTTTGGTCTGCCCAAGGTGTGGGTGGCCGGCATTTTTCTCTTTTCCACACTGGTGATGTATGCCGCGATGGGCGTCTATGGCCGCACCGCCGACGCCTCCGAATACTACGTGGCGGGTCGGCGGATTCCAGCGATGTACAACGGTATGGCCACAGCTGCCGACTGGATGAGTGCGGCGTCTTTCATCAGCATGGCCGGCGGGCTGTACTTGCAGGGTTTTTCCGGTTCGGGTGGGCAGGCCGGTGGCCTCGCCTACGTGATGGGGTGGACGGGAGGTTTTTGTTTGGTGGCTTTGCTGGTTGCGCCCTACCTGCGGCGTTTTCTGGGCGGTATGCGGGCAGTGACCTGGACCCAGGTCACGCAGTATGTGGTCATCATCCTGGCCTTTCTGATCCCGGTGTCCTGGTTGTCTTACAAGCAGGTTGGCAATCCCCTGGCGCCCCTGGTTTATGGCCAGCAATTGCAGAAGATTGCGGCCATGGAGCACCAGTTAATTGACTCGCCGGCCGAGCACGAGGTGATTGAGGAGTACGCCCGTAGAGCCCGCAACTTTGAGAAAAAGCTGCTGGATGTGGAGGGCTCCTTGCAGAACGATCGGCAGGAGTTGCGGCGCCAGTTACGCGCCTTGGGTGATATGAAGGCTGACGATGAGCATGCCATCGCGCTGCGGCATGAGCTCGCGATCATGCCCAAGGACGCCAAGACTGCCCGGGAGCAATGGAGCCGCGCGGCGGCAGACAACCTGGCAATGGCCAAGCCACTGGGCGGAATGCCGGCGCACTCCACGCCCTTTAGCGGAGACCCGGACGGCACACCCGAGCAGAAGGCTGAGTTTGAAAATTCCCGTTTGAACTTTCTGGCCTTGATGTTTTGTCTGATGGTGGGCACAGCCGGTCTGCCCCATTTGCTGACGCGTTACTACACCACCCCCACTGTGGCCGAGGCCCGCACGTCGGTCGCATGGTCCTTGTTCTTCATCGCTTTGCTCTACTTGTTGGCGCCAGCGTTGGCGGTGCTGGTCAAGTACGAGGTCATGGCCCACTTGGTAGGTCAGCCGTTTGACAGCTTGCCGTCCTGGGTGGCGCAGTGGGCGCGCGACCCCAGCTTGTTGACGGTATCTGACGTAAATGGCGACCATATCCTGCAGTTTGCCGAGCTGCGCATGGGGCCAGACTTGATCATGTTGGCCACGCCAGAAATCGGCGGACTGCCATATGTGGTGTCGGTGTTGGTGGCAGCGGGTGGGTTGGCTGCCGCGCTCAGCACGGCCGATGGTTTGCTGCTCACCATTGGCAATGCCATGGCCCACGACGTCTATTTTGAAGGTGACAGTGACAAGGCCCAAGCCATGCGCAGGGTCATGTGGTCCAAATTTGCACTGTTGGTCGTGGCCTTGATCGCCGCTTATGTGGCGGCACAACGCCCCGCTGGCATTCTGTACCTGGTGTCGACCTCGTTTTCGCTGGCGGGCGCAGCGTTTGTGCCGGCCATGACGCTGGGTATTTTCTGGAAAAGCTGCACGCGCATGGGAGCCGTGAGTGGCATGCTGACCGGGCTGGGTGTCACCCTTTACTACATGGCCATCAACATGCCTTCCGTGCGCGGGGCTCTTGGACTGATGGGTGACGGACTTTGGTGGGGGATTCAACCGGTGTCGGCTGGCGTTTTCGGTGTGCTGGCGGGCTTCGCGGTTACCGTGCTCGTCAGCCTGCTGACGCATGAAGGACGCAACCCCGCCTAGCGCGGGCATCGCACACTGTTTGTCGTCTCGATAGATTGGGCTATAATCGAGGGCTTTCGCCTTGCTGCACCTCCTTTCGACGCGGAGGGTAGCTTATCTTTCCCCGAAGAGTTTCAAAAATCGGGATATCCAAAAGGAGTATCAATGCGTCACTACGAAATCATTCTCATGATCCATCCGGATCAGAGCGAACAGGTTCCAGCCATGCTGGAGCGCTACAAGGGCATGATCACTGCCGGCGGTGGAAAAATCCACCGCGTGGAAGACTGGGGCCGTCGTCAGATGGTCTACATGATCAACAAGCTTGCAAAGGCCCACTACCTGTGCGTCAACATCGAAGCCGATCAGGCTGTGATGTCTGAGCTGGAACACGCGTTCAAGTTCAACGATGCCGTTCTTCGCCACCTGACCGTGTTGAAGAAGAAGGCTGACACCGGCCCTTCCTCCATGATGAAGACCGTCGAGCGCGAAGAAACGCGCAAGTCCCAACAGGCTGAATACAACGCGTAAAGCTTATTTTTGCTGACGGAGTGCCTGCCAACACCCTTGTTTTGAGCGCCTGTATTGCACAGCTGGATGCTATGCGCTACACGCCCGCTGGAGTCCCCGCCCTGAACCTGCAGCTCGAACACGAGTCTGAAACACAGGAAGCAGGTCAGGCCAGACAAATCAAGGTGGCAGTGAAAGCAGTGGCTTTCGGCGCACTGGCTGAGCGGCTTGCAAAGCAGGCTATCGGCAGTGTCTGGAGGTTCCAGGGTTTTCTGGGCAACGCCCGCCACGGCAAAAGTATCGTTTTCCATATTCAAGAATTTTTGCAAGATTAATTTTTTCAGGAGGCCCTAATGGCCACGTTCAAAAAATTCAACAAAGACAAGCGTCCCAAGCGTCCCGCACAAAACCTGCTGTTCAAGCGCAAGCGCTTCTGCCGCTTCACGGTGACTGGCGTCGAAGAGATCGACTACAAAGACATCGACACCCTGCGTGATTTCATTGCCGAAAACGGCAAGATCATTCCCGCACGCCTGACCGGCACCCGCGCTATTTTCCAGCGCCAACTGAACACCGCTATCAAGCGCGCTCGCTTCCTGGCGATGCTGCCTTACAGCGACCAGCACAAGATCTAAGGAGTACGACCCATGCAAATCATTCTGCTCGACAAGGTCGTCAACCTGGGTAACCTGGGCGATATCGTCAAGGTCAAGGACGGCTACGCACGTAATTTCCTGATTCCACAAGGCCGCGCCCGCCGTGCCACCGAAGCGGCCAAGGCTGCCTTCGAAGCCCGTCGCGCTGAGCTGGAAAAAGCCGCCGCTGCCAAGCTGGCCGAGTGCCAGGCTTTGGGCGAAAAGCTCGGTGGTACCACCATCAAGCTGACCCAAAAGGCCGGTGTGGATGGTCGTTTGTTCGGCTCCGTTACCAACTCTGATATTGCTGAAGAGCTGGTCAAGAACGGCTACAAGGTTGTCAAGTCACAGATCCGTATGCCCAACGGTCCGATCAAGACCGTCAGCGACAGCACGGTGGCCGTGGCCCTGCACACCGATGTGGTGGTGGACGTTAACGTGTCGGTGTACGGCGAAACTGCCTGATCACCCAGCGCTGGCAACAGCCAAAGCCGCTTGGGTTCGCCCTTGCGGCTTTTCTTTTTGGGGCTTGAACTTGTCCCGTGATTCCCACAGCTTGTACACACGTTTTTCCCGGCTTGTGCCCAGGCATTCACTCGACACCCAGCCGGGGGCCGCGTAGCATCAAAGGCTATTCATTGAACAACCTGGGTATTCCATGTCCGCAGTGATTTCCGCTCTCGACGAATACGGTACAGACCGTCAAATTGCCCAGTTGCGCGTGCCACCCCATTCCATTGAGGGTGAATCCAGCGTGCTGGGGGGCTTGTTGCTGGACAACGCAGCGTGGGATCGGGTGGGCGACATTCTGTCCGATGGCGACTTTTACCGTTATGAGCACCGCCTGATTTATGCTGCCATTGGCACGCTGGTTAACGTCAGCAAACCGGCGGACGTGATCACGGTATTCGAGCACCTGCAGAACCAGGGCAGGGCTGATGAAGTAGGGGGCTTGGCCTACCTGAATTCCCTCGCGCAATACGTGCCCAGCGCCAGCAACATCCGCCGCTACGCGGAGATCGTGCGGGACCGTTCTCTGCTGCGCAAATTGGTGACAGCCAGCGACGAGATTGCCACCAACGCGTTCAACCCCAAGGGGCGCCCCGTGGCGGAGATTGTTGATGAGTCGGAACAAAAGATTTTCAACATTGGCGAGCAGGGCAAACGCAACAACCGTGGCTTTCAGGGCATGGACTCGCTTGTGGTCAATCTGCTGGACCGTGTGCAGGAAATGGCAGACAACCCCAATGATGTGACCGGTGTACCAACAGGCTTCTACACCCTGGACCGCTTGACCGCTGGCCTCCAAGCGGGTGATCTGATTGTGCTGGCCGCACGCCCATCCATGGGCAAGACCGCGCTGGCCATCAACATTGCCGAGCACGTTGCTTTGAATGAAGGCTTGCCGGTGGCGGTATTCTCCATGGAAATGGGGGCTGCTCAGTTGGCGGTGCGTATCGTGGGATCCATTGGTCGTATCGACCAGAGCCATTTGCGCACCGGCAAGCTCACCGATGAGGAGTGGCCGCGCCTGTCAGAAGCCATCGAGAAGCTGCGCACGGTATCCCTGCACATTGATGAGAGTGCGGGTTTGACCTCCAGCGAGCTGCGTGCCAACGCACGGCGTCTGGCGCGCCAGTGCGGGCAGTTGGGTCTGATCGTAGTGGACTATTTGCAGCTCATGAGCGGCTCGGGTAGCGACGGTGAAAACCGCGCCACCGAGCTGGGTGAGATATCCCGGGGCTTGAAAATGCTGGCCCGTGAACTGAAGTGTCCGGTGATTGCCCTGTCGCAGCTCAACCGCAGCGTGGAGCAGCGTCCCGATAAGCGCCCCATGATGAGTGACTTGCGTGAGTCCGGCGCTATCGAGCAGGATGCCGACATCATCATGTTCATCTACCGTGACGAGTACTACACCAAAGAGTTGTGCAAAGAGCCGGGCGTGGCCGAGATCATCATTGCCAAGCAGCGTAACGGCCCCACCGGAACCGTCAAGCTGGCCTTCCTTCGCCAGCACACCAAGTTTGAAAACCTGGCGTACAGCGACGGGGGAGACTACTAATCAGTTGGCCAATCAGTTGGGGTCAGAGCACATCGGTTCGCGAGTGGTCTGACCCGCAAGAATTAGAGTACTTCACTTGCAAAATCCGCCAAGCGCGAACGCTCACCGCGCGCCAGCGTGATGTGTCCGCCGTGCGGCCAGCCCTTGAAGCGGTCCACGGCAAAGGTCAGGCCTGACGAGCCTTCGGTCAGATAGGGCGTGTCGATCTGGGCCAGGTTGCCCATACAGATGATCTTGGTGCCGGGGCCGGCCCGGGTGATTAGGGTCTTCATCTGCTTGGGCGTGAGGTTTTGCGCTTCGTCAATGATGACGTACTTGTTCATGAAGGTTCGTCCACGCATGAAGTTCATGCTCTTGATCTTGATGCGGCTGCGAATCAGCTCGCTGGTGGCCGCGCGGCCCCATTCGCCGGCGCTGGTGTCGGTCTTGCCCAGTACTTCGAGGTTGTCGTCGAGCGCGCCCATCCATGGGCCCATCTTTTCTTCCTCCGTTCCGGGCAGGAAGCCGATGTCTTCGCCCACGCTCACGGTGGCGCGGGTGACGATGATCTCGGTGTAGCGGCGATCTTCCAGAACCTGCGTCAGGCCAGCGGCCAAGGCCATCAGGGTCTTGCCAGTGCCAGCGGTGCCGGTGAGGGTTACAAAGTCCACCTCTGGGTCCATCAACAGGTTCATGGCAAAGTTCTGCTCGCGGTTGCGGGTGGTGATGCCCCACACCGCGTTCTTCAAGTGGTTGAAATCCCGAAGGGTCTTGATGACCGCCGTGTTGTCACGTATTTCGGTGACGCGTGCGTACAGGCTGGGCTCACCGGGTGATTCAAAAAACACGAACTGGTTGATTTGCAGGCTGGGAACCACGGGCCCGTTGATTTTGTAGAAGGTGTGCGGCCCTTGCTGCCAACTCTCCACGGTCTGGCCGTGCGTGGCCCAGAAGTCGGTAGGCAAGGCCATGGCGCCGGAGTACAGCAGGTCGCCATCTTCCAGCGTCTTGTCGTTCTGGTAGTCGTCAGTGGCCAGGCCCAGGGCACGGGCCTTGACCCGCATATTGATGTCCTTGGACACCAGCACCACCTCGCGTGGGGTCATGGCCTTTCGCAGGGCCTCAACCACGCCCAGAATCTGGTTGTCCGCCTTGCCCTGGGGCAGGCTGGTGGGCAAGGAGTAGTCCAGAGGTTGGGTCTGGAACAGCAGTTTGCCGCGTGCATCACGGTGGCCCGTGCTGGACAACTGGAATCCGGCAGCAATGTCGGCGCCGGGGGCCGCAGCCAGGGCATCGAGCGTGCGGCTGGTCTGGCGGGCATTGCGGGCCACCTCGGTCATGCCTTTTTTATGACCATCAAGCTCTTCGAGCACGATCATGGGCAGGTAGATGTCGTGTTCTTCAAACCGGAACAGCGACATGGGGTCGTGCAGCAGCACATTGGTATCCAGCACAAACAGTTTGGCGGGCCCGGTTGATACGGATTTGCGCGGCCGCGTGGTGGTGCGGGTGGCGGGTTCGACGCTAACCGGCGCAGCAACGACAACCTGGGGCGCATCCGGTTCGGGGCTGAGCAAACTGGCTCGGGCCCGACGTGGAGCTTCTTTGGCTGAGCGCTTGGCGCTGTCAGTTCTCTGCGCCATGCTGACTGAAGCTATTTCAGGCACTTGGGATTTGGCTGCAGGACGGCTGATTGCGCGTGCAGAGGGTGCAAATGCCTTGGCGGGGAGTCGGTCAGCGGGTTTGGTGGGGGCAGGGGGCAATGGCATGGATGGGGCTCACGGATAGGAAAGAAGGGTAGCGATGTATCGCAAAAGTAAAAAAGCCGCCCTGAGCCAAGGCGGCTTTTTGATGGAGCGCGGTTGCGGTGGTCAACGGCATTGGGTCATTATGCATGAGCCCTTTGACACTGCCAGCCTGGCGTGTGCCAAAACAACGTTGCGCAATCAGGCCGCCTTTTTTAACGCCTTTACGGCCTTGAGCACATCGTCCACATGACCAGGGACTTTCAGGCCGCGCCATTCTTCCTTGAGCATGCCATCGGCGCCAACCAGGAAGGTGCTGCGTTCAATGCCCTTGACCTTTTTACCGTACATGATCTTGTTTTTGACCACACCGAACATGTGGCACATTTTTTCTTCGGTGTCGGCAATCAGCTCGAACGGGAGTTCCAGCTTGGCTTTGAACTCGTCATGGGACTTCATGTTGTCCCGGGACACGCCAAACACGGTGGCACCCGCCTTGACAAAATCTTTGTACTTGTCGCGGAATTGCATGGCCTCTGTGGTGCAACCTGGAGTATTGTCCTTCGGGTAGAAGTACAAAACCATGGTCTTGCCGACGTGGGTGGTATTACTGACCTTGATGCCACTGGTTGCGTTGGCTTCAAATTCAGGGAGGGGTTTGTTGACAACAATCGCCATAGGTACTTTTGGTCTCGCGTTCTGGATGTGTCAGTCTAAGTTGGGGGAATCAAACGTGACAGCGTTTGGGTTTGCCCCGACTGCAACCCAAGATTTTACTCTGAAATGTACTCAGGGTTTCCCAGTACAACCCTTGCTTACAACAAAAGGGCCGCAACGACCTTTCGGTCTTCTCCTGCCAGGAAGTTATACGTGCGGCATGCAGCCGGTGTTCCCATGGTCTCCACACCAATGCCTCGGGCGTACAGGCATTGCAGCAAACTGGGATGCGCAAAGCGAATTCGCTCTCCTGTTCCGAAGATCACCAGTTCCGGTGACAGTTCGGCCAGCCGCTCGAAGTGGCTGATTTGCAAGTCTTCAAATCGGGCGCACTCCCACAAATAGGGTGCTGACTCAGTGCTGATGACCAGGTTGCTGGTGAAGTTTTGCCCGTTGACGGTCACCCATCCGGGGCCATAAGCGGTCACGGACGATGATTGAATCGGATCGGGCTGAAATTTCATGGAGCGGTTTCGGAGGAAATTGAATGCTGCACTGCACTAATCTGGAGCGGAACTGTGGTCAAATTATAGGTTTCGCCCTGTGATCCTGACTTTTGGAGGGACTTTTGAGAACTATTCAAAAATCGGCCAAGCTGGCCAACGTCTGTTACGACATTCGCGGCCCCATCATGGACCGTGCGCGGCAGATGGAGGAAGAAGGCCACAAGATCATCAAGCTCAACATCGGCAACCTGGCGGTGTTCGGCTTTGACTCACCCGAGGAAATCCAGCAGGACATGATCCGCAACCTGCCCAACTCGGCGGGTTATTCGGACAGCAAGGGCATTTTTGCTGCGCGCAAGGCGGTGATGCACGAAACACAAAGGCAGGGCATCAACGGCGTGACCCTGGATGACATTTACCTGGGCAACGGCGCCAGCGAGTTGATCGTCATGGCCACCAACGGTCTGCTTGACGATGGCGATGAGTTGTTGTTGCCCGCCCCCGACTACCCGCTGTGGACGGCTGCGGTCAGCCTCTCGGGCGCCACACCGGTGCATTACTTGTGCGACGAGGCCAACGGCTGGATGCCCAATCTGGACGACATCCGCGCCAAGATCACGCCGCGCACCAAGGGCATCGTGGTCATCAATCCCAACAACCCCACAGGCGCCCTGTATTCAGACGCGCTGCTGCTGGCCATTATTGAAATCGCCCGCAAGCACGGTCTGGTGATCTTGCCGATGAGGTCTATGACAAGGTGCTGTACGACGGCGCCAAGCACACCGCCATCGCGTCGCTGAGCGAAGACGTGCTGACGCTCACCTTTAACTCGCTGTCCAAAAGCTACCGCTCGTGCGGCTACCGCGCGGGCTGGATGGTGGTCTCGGGCGACAAACGTCCGGCTACAGACTACATCGAAGGCCTCAACATGCTCTCGAACATGCGCCTTTGCTCCAACGTGCCGGGTCAGTGGGCCATTCAAACGGCGCTGGGCGGCCACCAAAGCATCAACGAACTGGTGGGAGAAGGCGGACGCCTGCGCCGCCAGCGTGACCTGGCCTATGAACTGATCACCGCCATTCCTGGAGTGACCTGTGTGAAGCCCTCAGCGGCGTTGTACATGTTTCCGCGTCTGGACCCAGCGCTCTACCCGATTGCCGATGACCAGCAGTTCTTTCTGGAGCTGCTGCAGGAAACCCGGGTGATGCTGGTGCAGGGCACCGGCTTCAATTGGTCAGAGCCAGACCATTTCCGCATCGTGTTTTTGCCCCATGAGGACGATCTACGCGAGGCCATTGGCCGTGTGGCCAAGTTTCTGGAACAGTACCGTAAACGCCACAGCAACTGATTTACTATTAGTTTGATAGCGGCTCACGTATATTTTACGAGGGCTGGAACTTGTTTTTAGACTTTTCAGGACAGACCGCAGTCGCAAAGCGGCAAGCTCTGTCCCCAACACATTGAGAGAATTATGAAACCCATCCAAGTAGGCCTGCTGGGCATCGGCGTCGTCGGCGCCGGCACTTTCAATGTACTCAAGCGCAACCAGGAAGAAATTCAGCGCCGCGCTGGCCGCGGTATTGAAATCACGATGGTGGCGGATTTGGATGTGGCGCGCGCCCAATCGATCGTAGGCGAGGGCGTCACGGTGGTCAACGATGCGCGCGCCATCATAGCCAACCCCGATATCGACATCGTCATTGAACTCATTGGCGGCTATGGCATTGCCAAGACACTGGTGATGGAAGCCATTGCGGCGGGCAAACACGTAGTGACCGCCAACAAGGCCCTGCTGGCCGTACACGGTACCGAAATTTTTGCCGCTGCGTCAGCCAAGGGCGTGATGGTGGCGTTTGAGGCCGCTGTGGCCGGTGGAATTCCGATCATCAAGGCCCTGCGCGAAGGCCTGACCGCCAACCGCATCCAGTGGATTGCCGGCATTATCAACGGCACCACCAACTTCATCTTGAGCGAGATGCGCGACAAGGGCCTGGACTTCTGCGTGGTGCTGAAAGAAGCACAACGTCTGGGCTATGCCGAGACTGATCCCACTTTCGACATCCAAGGCGTGGATGCCGCCCACAAGGCCACCATCATGTCGGCCATTGCTTTTGGTATTCCGGTGCAGTTTGACAAGGCCTATGTGGAAGGCATTACCCAGCTGGGCGCGGGCGACATCAAATACGCCGAACAACTGGGCTACCGCATCAAGCTGCTGGGCATCACCAAGCGCCGCCCCGAAGGGATTGAGTTACGCGTGCACCCCTGCCTGATTCCGGCCAAGCGCCTGATTGCCAACGTCGAAGGCGCCATGAACGCCGTTATGGTGCAGGGCGACGCCGTGGGCACCACACTGTACTACGGCAAGGGCGCCGGCGCCGAACCCACCGCCAGTGCGGTCATTGCTGACCTGGTGGACATCACCCGCCTGCACACCGTGGATGCCGCCAACCGCGTGCCCCACCTGGCCTTTCAGCCCCATACCTTTGACAAGGCCATGGGCAACTTGCCCGTGCTGCCCATGGGCGACGTGGTCACCAGCTACTACCTGCGTCTGCGTGTGGCCGATGAGGCCGGTGTGCTGGCCAAGGTCACTGGCATTTTGGCGGCGGTCAACATTAGCATTGACGCCGTGTTGCAGCGCGAGGCCGACGAAGTGGGCGGCGAGCCTGGCGCCGCCGCCGTGCCGCAAACCGACCTCATCATCCTGACGCACGATTGCACCGAATCCAAGATGAACGAAGCGCTTGCGATGATGCAGTCCCTGCCCACGGTGCTGCAGCCCATCGTGCGCATCCGCAAGGAAGAGTTGGCCTGATGCGCTACCTATCTACCCGCTCCGCCAATCCCGCATCGGTCGAGGGCAAGCGCTTCTGTGAAATTCTGCTCGAAGGCCTGGCGCCGGATGGCGGCTTGTATTTGCCCGAAACTTACCCGCAGATTGACGCAACAGCGTTGCAACGCCTGCGCCGCACTTTCCGCAAGGGCGCGAGCGGTGGCTATGCCGATCTGGCGTTTGAGATTTTGTCGCTCTTTATTGACGATATCCCAGCGGCCGACCTGAAGGCGATTTGCCAGAAGACCTATACCGAAGAAGTATTTGGCACGCCGCAAATCGTGCCGCTCAAAACTTTGGAAGCCCCCGCTGCCGACGAGCCGGGCCTGTACCTCGAAGCCCTGTCCAACGGCCCCACGCTGGCCTTCAAGGACATGGCCATGCAGTTGCTGGGCAACCTGTTCGAGTACGAGCTGGCCCGCCGTGGCGAAGAGTTGAATATTTTGGGCGCCACCAGTGGCGACACCGGCAGCGCGGCCGAGTACGCCATGCGCGGCAAGAAGGGCGTGCGCGTCTTCATGACCAGCCCCCACGGCCGTATGAGCGCTTTTCAGCAAGCGCAAATGTTCAGCCTGATGGATGCCAACATCCACAACATCGCCGTCAAGGGTGTGTTTGACGATTGCCAGGACATGGTCAAGGCCGTCTCGAACGATCTGGAGTTCAAGCGCAAGTACAAGATTGGCACGGTTAACTCCATCAACTGGGCGCGTCTGTTGGCCCAGGTGGTGTACTACTTTGCCGGCTATCTCCAGGCTACCGAGCCGCCGCCGGCGAAGCCCCTTGGCCCTCGCGATGCCCTTGTCGGCAGCAACTCCGGCGAATTGCCGAAGAAGGTCAGTTTCACCGTGCCCTCCGGCAACTTCGGCAATGTGTGTGCCGGTCATGTGGCGCGCATGATGGGTCTGCCCATTCACACGCTGGTAGTGGCCACCAACGAAAACGATGTGCTGGATGAGTTCTTCCGCACCGGCGTCTACCGTGTACGTGGCAGCGCCGACACACACGAAACCTCCAGCCCATCAATGGATATCTCCAAAGCCAGCAACTTCGAGCGTTTTGTGTTCGATCTGCTGGGCCGTGACGGCGCCCGCACTGCTGCGTTGTTTGGCCCGCAGTTGGCCAAGACCGGCCGCTTTGATTTGAGCGCCGACCCCGCCTTTGTTCACTGTGCCGAGCGCTATGGCTTTGTCAGCGGCAAGAGTACGCATGCCAACCGCCTGGACACGATCCGCGCGACCTGGAACCAGCACGCCTTGGTGATCGACACCCACACGGCTGATGGCTTGAAAGTAGCACATGAACACCGCACGCCCGGTGTACCGATGATCGTGTTGGAAACGGCGCTGCCCATCAAGTTTGCCGAAACCATTGTCGAAGCGCTGGGCCGCGAACCGGATCGGCCTGCCAAGTTTGACGGCATAGAGGCCTTGCCCAAGCGCGTGCTGGTGATGGATGCCGACGTGGTTGCCATCAAAGCGCTGATTGCCCGCGAATGCCAAATTGTTTAGTAAAAAATGGCCTCTAGCCCTCGTGGAATATACGTAAGTAGCTATTAATTGAGTAGCATTTCGGAGTCTCTGCATGCCCCATCCGCCACGCCCCCCGCTGTTGCCACTCGATGATGCGTTGATCCAGCTAATGGCGCATGCCACACCTTTGGACGCCACCGAGTCGGTTGCGGTGGGTGAGGCCGATGGCCGGGTGCTTGCCCAAGACGTGGTGTCAGAGTTGCATGTGCCGCCGCTGGACAACAGTGCCATGGACGGCTACGCGCTGCGCTGCGCGGACGCCACCGCGCCCGGCGTGACCTTGGGCATTTCACAACGCATTCCAGCCGGTGCCAATGCCCAACCGCTGCTGGCGGGCACCGCAGCACGCATCTTCACCGGCGCGCCTGTGCCGGCTGGCGCAGATGCTGTGATCATGCAGGAAGACTGCACGGCATTGCCAGTTGCGGACGGGGACCTGGGCCAGGTACAAGTCAACAGCTTGCCCAAAGCGGGTCAAAATATCCGTCGCGCTGGCGAGGATGTGGCCCGCAGCGACGTCGTGCTGTCCCGTGGCCAGCGCCTGGGCCCGGCCGAACTGGGCCTGGCCGCCAGCATTGGCATGGCCGCATTGAAGGTGGCGCGCCGCCCGCGCGTGGCGCTGTTTTCCACTGGAAACGAGTTGGTCATGCCCGGCGCTGTGGCGCCACAGGACATGCCACCCGGGGCCATCTACAACTCCAACCGGTACTTTTTGATTGCGCTGCTGCGCCGACTGGGCTGTGTGGTGACTGATCTGGGTATCGTCCCCGATCACCGCGATGCCACGATACAGGCCTTGCGTCAGGCGGCAAAGGGCCACGACCTGATTCTGACCAGTGGCGGCGTATCGGTAGGCGAAGAAGACCACATCAAACCTGCCGTGCAGTCCCTGGGCACGCTGGACCTGTGGCAGATTGCCATCAAGCCGGGCAAGCCCTTTGCATATGGAAGCATTGGCGATGCCCACTTTATGGGCTTGCCGGGCAACCCGGTAGCCAGCTTTGTTACCTTTTTGGTGCTGGTGCGGCCTTTTCTGTTGCGGTTGCAAGGTGTCAACCGAGTTGCTATGAAAGCAATAGCTGCACAAGCAAATTTCACGTGGGCGAGGCCTGATAAACGCCGCGAGTTCCTGCGGGTTCGCCGCAATGCAGACGGTGGCCTGGAACTGTTCTCCAACCAAAGCTCAGGTGTGCTGACCTCAGCCGTTTGGGGCGATGGCCTGATTGACAATCCACCGGGTTGCGCCATCGCGCCGGGTGACACGGTGCGCTTTGTACCGTTTTCGGAGTTGTTGGCATGAAAGTCCACATCAAATACTTTGCTTCCATTCGCGAGGGCCTAGGCCAGGGCACGGAATCGCTCGACACCACAGCATCCAACTTGGCAGAACTGCGCGACAGCCTCATTGCCCGAGGCGGCGTCTACGCTGAAGCCCTGGCGCGCGGCAAGTCGGTTCGTCTGGCACTCAACCAGGTGCTAAGCGACGAATCGGCGCCACTGTCAGACGGCGCCGAAGTTGCGTTCTTTCCCCCGGTGACCGGAGGCTGATGCTATGCACGCTCGAAATCGTGTGGCGATCCAGACGGCAGACTTTGACGTATCTGCTGAACTAGCCGGTTTGCGTGCGAATGATCACCGGGTTGGCGCCATCTGCATGTTTGTGGGCACAGTGCGCGACCGACACCAGGCTGGCGGCGACTCTAGCGGCATCATTCAATCCATGGAACTGGAGCACTACCCCGGCATGACCGAGAAGTCCATCGAAGCCATGATCGACGCAGCGCAGCAACGATTCAATATCTTTGGTGCCCGCGTTATTCATCGCGTGGGTCTGCTGCACCCAATGGATCAAATTGTGTTGGTGGCTGTGACTTCCGCGCACCGGGGCGAGAGCTTCCAGGCCTGTGAATTTTTGATGGACTACCTCAAAACCCAGGCGCCGTTTTGGAAAAAGGAACAGACACCTACCGGCTCCCGCTGGGTGGATGCGCGCGTGAGCGATGATGAGGCAATGGCCAAGTGGGGCATTCAGGCCCCTAACGCGTAGCTATTTGGAGTTATATGCTGGCTAGTTTTTTCAGAAATCTGTTCACGAGCAAAGCGAGTCGCGATCAAAAGGAACTCGATTTTGCACAGTCACTCGTGCAGCTTTTGAAGTTTCAGTCTGCCCACGAAACGCTGGACGCCTTGCTTAGACGTAGCCCCCAAAATGCCAGCGCATTGATGCTTCGGGGTGCGGTGAAACGTTTGCTAAATGACCCACAGGGAGCGCTCATTGATCTTGAAGCGGCTTCAGCGCTGGAACTTCAGGCGGATCAAGCGGGATGCCACTTCGAAATTGCACTCTGCTGGCGCATGCTGGGCGATAACTCCAGGGCGTTGGAATCGTGCCAGTTGGCGCGGCAGTTGGATCCGGCCTCTGTGGCGGCATTTTTTTTGCTGACGCAATTACGGTTGCCGGGGGACTACTATTTTGATGTTCTCACCCGCATTATTGGGCATCTCAAACCGCGGACTTATGTAGAGATCGGTATATTTGAAGGAGCGTCACTTCGGTTGGCCAAGTCAGCAAAGTCGATTGTTGGCATTGATCCGGATCCGAAAATCGACTGGAAGCTTGAACCGAATATGCATGTTTTCAAGATGACCAGCGATAGCTTTTTTGAAAGCCATGACCTGGCTTCAGAACTGGGTCAACGAAGCGTCGATTTGGCTTTCATTGATGGCATGCACCAGTTTGAATTTGCCATGCGTGACTTTGCCAACATTGAGCGGTGTTGCAGACCGGATTCCGTGATACTCATCCACGATTGCTATCCTTTGGACGAGGAGTCCGCCGGGCGCGAGCCACGCTCCAGTCGCTGGAGTGGTGATGTTTGGCGATTGATTGTGCTGCTCAAGAAGTACCGCCAGGACCTTTTAATACACACGATAGGAACCGCACCAACGGGACTGGCAGTAATACAAAATCTGGACCCTGCATCCACGTTTCTGCTGGACAACCAGGTTCGACTATTTGAAGAGTTTATCGCGCTTGAATACTCCTATCTGGACGATGGAAAGCCGGAAAAATTGAACCTGTTTCCCAACCATTGGCCTGCAGTTAAGGGAATGATCCGGCCTCGTGTCCGGTAATCGGCAATTTTCTATGCTGAGGTGTTGGAAACCTCTCGGGTCAATTTCTGTACGTTTTGTCAGTTCAGGTACATGGGGCACTGCGCTTTGGGGGCTAAATCCATGTCAACTGGATCAAGCCAAACACCAGATCGACCGGCTTGGGTGTCGACTGGTATGGCAAAGTGGTCGATAACGACTTGGTTGATCGGTGGCCAGAACCGGAGTGCCATGCGTCAGATGAGCCACATCTGCACCCCGTCGCCGGTGCTTGTGTTGATGCGTACCAGGATGCGGTCCTGGTCCTTCTGGTAGCGAACGGAGAGTTGGCGTATGTCCATGTTTTGATTTTAGTCAAAACGCCGTGTGGCAATACCCCTTGAAATTGTGGGGAAGAGCCCTAAGTCTGTTCCAACCGGAGGATTTTTATGCGGATTGAGAAACTCACCACCAAATTCCAGGAAGCCCTAGGCGAGGCCCAGACATTGGCCCTGACCCAGGACCACGCCTACATCACCCCCGCGCATGTGCTGGTGGCCATGCTGCGCCAGGACGACGGCCCCAAGGCATTGCTGCAGCGTGCTGGCGTCAATGTGCCGCAGTTGCTGATGGCGGCCGAGGCCTATGTGAAGAAGCAGCCCGAGGTTCAAGGGCAGGACCAGATTGGCGTGGACCGCGATATGGGCGTGCTACTGCAGGCGGCAGAGAAAGAGTCCATCAAACGCGGTGACCAGTTTGTGGCCAGCGAGTTGTTCCTGCTGGCGCTTGCCGACAGCAAAGCCGACATTGGCAACCTGGTCCGCTCCAGCGGCCTTACCCGCAAAAGCCTGGAGGCCGCTATTGACGCGGTACGCGGCGGCCAGAATGTGGACAGTGCCGACGCTGAAGACCAGCGCGAGTCGCTCAAAAAATACTGCATTGACCTGACCGAACGCGCCCGCATGGGCAAGCTCGACCCGGTGATTGGCCGCGACGACGAGATTCGCCGCGCCATCCAGGTGTTGCAACGTCGTACCAAAAACAACCCCGTGTTGATTGGTGAGCCTGGTGTGGGCAAGACCGCGATTGTGGAAGGACTGGCACAGCGCATCGTGGCGGGCGAGGTCCCCGACTCTCTCAAAGGCAAGCGCGTGCTGAGTCTGGATATGGCTGCCCTCGTGGCGGGTGCCAAGTTTCGTGGTGAGTTTGAAGAGCGCCTGAAGAGTGTGCTCAAAGATCTGGCCAAAGATGAGGGCCAGACGATTGTCTTTATCGACGAGTTGCACACCATGGTGGGCGCCGGCAAGGGCGAGGGCGCCATGGACGCTGGCAACATGCTCAAGCCCGCTTTGGCGCGCGGCGAGTTGCACTGCGTGGGCGCCACCACGCTGGATGAATACCGCAAGTACATCGAAAAAGACGCCGCACTGGAGCGCCGCTTCCAGAAAATTCTGGTGGGTGAGCCCACGGTGGAGGCCACCATTGCCATCTTGCGCGGCCTGAAAGAACGCTACGAGGTGCACCACGGCGTGCAGATCACCGACCCGGCCATCGTGGCTGCGGCTGAGTTGTCCAACCGCTACATTACCGACCGATTCCTTCCCGACAAGGCGATTGACCTGATCGATGAGGCCGCTTCCAAGATCAAGATCGAGCTGGACTCCAAGCCCGAGCTGATGGACAAAAAAGATCGCCGCTTGATTCAGCTGCAGATTGAGCGTGAAGCGGTAAAACGCGAAAAGGACGAGGCCTCGCAAAAGCGCCTGGAACTCATCAACGAAGAGATCACCGCGCTGCAAAAAGAAATTGCTGACCTGGATGAGCTGTGGAAGAGCGAAAAGGCCCAGGCTCAGGGTTCCAAGACCATCATGCAGGAGGTGGAGAAGGTTCGTTTTCAGATCAAGGAATTGACGGAGAAGGGCGACTTCAACCATGCTGGCGAGTTGCAGTATGGCAAGCTGCCGGAGTTGGAAAAGCGCCTGACCGATGCCCAGGCGGCTGAGGCTGGTAAAGCCCAAAGCGCCAAAGATGGTGGCCGCGCACAGTTGCTGCGCACGATGGTGGGCGCGGACGAAATTGCCGAGGTGGTGAGCCGCGCTACCGGTATTCCGGTGGCCAAGATGATGCAGGGTGAAAAAGACAAACTGCTGCAAATGGAAGACAAACTGCACCAGCGCGTGGTGGGGCAAGATGAGGCGATTGCTGCCGTTGCCAACGCCATCCGCCGCTCGCGCTCGGGCCTGTCTGACCCCAATCGCCCCACCGGCTCTTTCCTGTTCCTGGGCCCTACGGGTGTTGGCAAGACCGAATTGTGCAAGGCGCTGGCGGGCTTTATGTTCGACAGTGAAGACCACCTGATTCGTGTCGATATGAGCGAGTTTATGGAGAAGCATTCCGTGGCCCGCCTGATTGGCGCACCCCCCGGCTACGTGGGCTATGAAGAAGGCGGCTACTTGACCGAAGCGGTGCGCCGTAAGCCCTACGCCGTTCTGTTGCTCGATGAGGTGGAAAAGGCGCACCCGGATGTGTTCAACGTGCTCTTGCAGGTGCTGGATGATGGCCGCCTGACTGACGGCCAGGGCCGCACTGTGGACTTCAAAAACACCGTGATCGTGATGACCAGCAACATCGGCAGCCACCTGATCCAGAGCATGGTGGGGCAAGACTACGAAGACGTGAAAGACGCTGTAACCGGCGAGCTGAAAAATCATTTCCGCCCCGAGTTTTTGAACCGCATCGATGAGACCGTGGTATTCCATTCGCTGGATGCGGCCAACATTGCGTCGATTGCCAAGATCCAGTTGGAGGTGCTGACACAACGCTTGGCCAAAATGGATCTGACGCTGCAGGTCAGCGATGCGGCAGTGGCTGAACTGGCTAAAGTCGGTTTTGATCCGGTGTTTGGTGCGCGGCCTCTGAAGCGCGCCATTCAGCAGCGCATTGAGAATCCGCTGTCCAAGTTGTTGCTCGAGGGCAAGTTCCCGCCCAAATCAGTGATCAGTGTAGGGGTGAACACAATTTTGGCCCCAGGGGAGTTCAGCTTTAGCTGAGTGAGGCTTCAATCTGGCAAAGTCCTCGGGGACTTTGCGGATTGGAGTACATTGGCCAAATGAGCGCGCCTATGCGCTCTTTTTTTGTGAAGGTTTTTAGCCGTGGATAAGAACACCAGACCCGAAATCACCATCTCTTCGTTGGATCAGGACCGGTTGTACACCCTGATTGAGTCCTTGCCCGCAAACAGCTTTGCCGGCAAAGATGAACTGGAAGCCGAGCTGGGCCGGGCCAATGTGGTCGACCCCACAGAAATTCCTCCGACGATTGTGACCATGAATTCGACAGTGAAATTTACGGTCGAATCGACGAAAAACGAATTTGAACTCACCTTGGTATATCCCAAAGATGTGGATTCAAGCGGGAAGACTATTTCCATTTTGGCCCCGGTTGGCAGTGCGCTGCTTGGGCTGTCCCAAGGGGACGAAATTGAATGGCCCAAGCCGGGTGGGGGCTTGCTCAAAGTCAAAATTACCGAAATTGTTTACCAGCCTGAGCGGGCTGGTGAGTTCCAGCGGTAAAGCCCAGCGGCTTGCTCAAAGGCCGCCTTTTACTTATCCCCACATCACTGAGCGCATAGAGATGGATGCCAGCTGAAAGCCGGTGGAGATGAAACGCGGCGCCTCTTCGGCGTGTACGGCACCAGCGGAATAGAGCAGGGGCAGGTAGTGCTCATGGGTAGGGTGGGCCTGTTGGGCCATGGCGCCCAGGGCCTGGAAGTTGTGCAGGACCGAGAGGTTGCCCGTCTCGATTTGCGATTGCACTACGGCGTCAAACTCTTGCGCCCAGTCGTATGCCTGCATGGCGCTCGCTTCACCACGCATGGCACGCAGGTTGTGCACAATGTTGCCGCTACCCACAATCAGCACGCCGCGCTCGCGCAGACCCTGTAACTGTTGGCCCAGGGCGTAATGCTCAGCGGGTGGGCGGCTGTAATCCATGCTCAGTTGCAGCACCGGGATATGGGCCAGGGGAAACATGGGTTTGAGCACCGACCAGGTGCCGTGGTCCAGACCCCATATTTCGGTATCCACACCCAATGCATTACCCGTAGCCGGGGATTTCAGTTGGTGAGCCAGACTGGCGGCTACGGCAGGCGAACCCGGTGCCGGGTATTGCTGGTCAAACAGTTCCTGCGGAAAACCACCAAAATCGTGAATCGTCTTGGGCTGTGCCATGCCCGTGATCTGCCAGCCGCCCCGCGTGAGCCAATGGGCCGAGATGCACAGGATGAGCTGGGGCTTTGCCTCGCGTGCCAGCAGTTCGGCGCCCAAGCTTTGCCAGCTGCGGCGCCAGACATTGTCTTCTAAAGCGTTCATGGGACTGCCGTGGCCCATAAACAGCACCGGCATGCGTGGTGAGGGTTTGAGCGATTGCAGAAGGGGGGTGGTGTCGGAGATGGCGGTCACGGTTTGTTCCATTCATTGAATAGAGCAAACCGGCCTACCAAAGTTCCCGTAATGGTCTGGATACTCCTGCCGCTGTTAGCGGCATTCCAGTCCATCACTGCTATACCGGCAAGGGGACATACCCCAGATTTTTTTCAACCCGGGAGCGTTCAATTTGGGGTAAATCCTGACTCTGCAGCAAAGTTACCCACAGTTGCTTTGCTTCTTCGTGGCGCCCGGTGTAAAAGGCCGCCAGAGCCAGCTCGTCCCTGGCAGACCAGCCGTAGGCAGGCACTTCGACAAACAGCCGATCGACCGAAAGTGGCAATTGCACGGCAGCCTGGGCAAAAATGTAGGCTAGCGGGCAGTCATTTTGCAAGCGCAAGTAACGCGCCAATGCCACCAGCGGTTCCGCTCGAGAAGGGCGGAATGAATATGCCTTTGAATAGCCAGCAACCACTTGCGCCTTGTTGACTTCGAACAACTCACTCAGGCGAGCCAGCTGATAGCGCGCGTACCACACCTCTTCATCCCAGCCGCCCATGGCTGCGCGCCTTTCGTAGGCGGTGCGGGCCAGAGCGTACTGGCCAGCGTCACGGTAACTTTGGGCCAGATAAAAAACGTAGCGGGCGTTGTGGGGCTCTTGAAGCAGCGCTGCCTCCAGCGTCGCAGCGTCCTTCTGGAATTTCTGGGGATCTTTGGAGCGCGCACCTTCTGGCCACACTTCGATCCAGAAATCAGCCAGGCGAGGCTGCGGCACGATTCGGCCTGCCTCCAGGTATTCATGCAGTACGCCTTCCCAACGCCAAGGCAGGTGGGTGGCTATAAGACTCACCCTGTCATAACGTAATTCGCCAAAACGTGCCTCTAGCGAGTAGGCAGGTTCGGTCAGTTTGGGCAGTATCGCGCGTGGGTTTGCTGCCAAAGTTTCGTCAGCATCAATGAACAGCAGGTAATCTGCCTTGTCCCGTGCTAGAGCAAGGGCTTCGCTGCGGTTGTGGCCAAAGTTGCGCCATGCCCGGTGGTGCAGCTCGCCAGGCACACCGGCCATGGTTGAGACAATGCGGGCCGGCGTATCGTCCAACGAGCCGGTGTCCACGATCACCCACGAGTCGATGTATGGCCGCACAGAAGCAAGGCAACGTTCAATCACCGCCGCCTCGTCACGCACGATCATGTTCAGGCAAATCGTTGCCATGGAGTGTTAACGTTTAGTGGCAGCCAAGCCCTGCCAAATTCAGTCAGGCCTCAATTTGCACACATGACATGTGCCGTGAAACGGACGTTAAGCGGTGGGCTGATTGCGCCTTGGTAAGTGCATGTCCAGGCAGTGGCGCTGGACGGGTAGTTGGACAGTATCGTTGCATTGTCCCATTTTCCATTCGTGCTACATCCGCCACTCACCAGCTTGCCGGATGAGCAACTGGCGGTTACCGTTTGTACCGTCGTGTAGTCATCGACAATTGGCCCCAATGCGCTCTCGGTGGTGATTGATGTGATCGCCCCGGTGGCTCCGGTAGGCCCAGTCGCCCCAGTCGGCCCCTGTAACACCCATCGTCCCCGTTAAGCCTGTGGCACCTGTCGGACCTGCAACGTTGCTGGCTGCTCCTGTTGCACCCGTGGGGCCAGTTGCACCTGTACTACCAGTGCTTCCGGTTGAACCGGCTGTCCCTGTGACCCCAGCGGCGCCTGTTGGGCCGGCAACACCAGTTGCTCCTGTAACGCCAGATGGGCCAGTAGCTCCAGTAGCTCCAGTAGCTCCAGTAGCTCCAGTTGCTCCAGTTGCTCCCGTGGGGCCTGTTGAGCCGGTAGCACCCATGGAAGCCAGAATCCCCCAATCGGCAGGCGACACATCAGGCTGGTGATTCACATTGGAGTTGCCCAGACTGGCGTAAGAAGAGCCGTTGTAGGAGACTACTTGATTTTGGATATAGGTCGTGCCTGCGTTCCAAGCGCCTTGTACTGACATGATGCCCGTTTCGCCAGTCAAACCCTGTATGCCTGTCGGACCGGTGGGTCCTGCTGAACCGGCAACGCCTGTCGGCCCAGCCACACCCTGCATGCCCTGCGGGCCCACAGGGCCTGGAGTTCCGGCGGGGCCAGTTGCCCCCCTAGGACCTGCCGCGCCGGTTGCCCCAGTTGCTCCTTTTGAACCGCTTTCAGCGCGCCCTAACTGTGTATCTGTAACACTTTCCACAACAAAGGTGTTGTTACTGCTATTGACATTGCGCAGCCTGACATCGTAGTAACTGACCACTCCATCCGCAGCTGGTGCAGCTACGGCGGGCAAAACGACAATTTGGTCACTGAAGCTGTAGGTAGCAGGAATTTCTACTGGGGTACCAGACGGTATCAGTGTGAGAAGCTGAAAGGTCATGCCTGGGCGCAAATTGGCTCCGGCTCCCCCATTGGTCAACTGCGCATTGAACGACCCCAAGCCAGGTACGTTGACGGCGGGTATGGTGAGTAGTCCCGCCTGTGTGTAAGTCCCGCCCGCTAGGGCCGCTGATCCGGCACAGAGAAATGTCAGGCTTAGGGCAATTGCCCGCTTCAGGCGAAATGGGGGATTTGTCATGTTTTATTTCTCAAGAAAACGAAAGAGGTCAAACAGAACCATTTACGCGCTCTCATCCGGCGATGAAAGCGCGCTCCCATGAGTTGTAGATTTGACGCGCGTCAAATCATATCAAATTACCATAGTTTGGAGTTGCTCCTAAAGGTTGTCTTGGTTTTCATCTCGCCGGGAGTTACGGCTGCCCTTTACGAATCGTCATGGCGCCACGTATCTGGCCCAGTGCATAGCCCATGGCCTTGTCATCGGGGTACAGCGCATGGATTTTGCTGACAACGTCGGGTGCCATGACCTCGGTTGCACCGTGGCAAGACCGGCACAGTTGTTGTGTGGGCAGGGCCTTCATGTAGCGGTATTCCGCGCGACCGGCGTTATCCACTACGGCATATTTTTCCAGCTTGCTTGCATCCTCTCCCGCTGCGGCGCGGCGGTCAAACTCTTCCAGGGTCGTCCGCTCCCACGTATCCGGCACCGCTTTGGGGTTACGGTTGCGCAGACTCACCCGGCGTATGGTCCAGCCTGTTTGCTCTGACGCCGCTTTGGCCATTTGCGGGGCTTTTTCGTTGCAGACGTTCACGGCAGATGCGGGGCCACCCTTGGCGATTTCGTCACTCAGAACCTTCAGCAACTTGGGCGGAACCGATGCAGCAACCGTGCGGGCATCTTGCACCCACATTGTGTCGTCGGCCATGGCGTTCAAACCCAGACACAGCAGTGCGCCAACGCCCATTTGCAATACAGACAAAGAGCCAAATAGTTTGTGGTTCATACAGGAATCCTCTTGATGTGGTGACAGTGCGCATTAAGCGCGCAGGGCACGCATGAGTCGGTGACTAAAGTCACTAAACAGGCATTTGTTAACACTATTGTCTGCCTGGGTATTGCGGCGAATTAAACATTCATTGCAAATGAATCATAAAATTTCTGAGTGAGCGCTTGACACATGCAGGGCGTTCCTGCAACTGCCTTGGATCAAACTTTGTCGCAAAAGTGGTGGCGTTCATCCATCTTTTTGACTATTTCCGAAAGAACAGAACCCCATGGACAGCGCAATATTAAGTTTGCTCGGAGCTTTCCTGCTTTCGATCATGGGTCTGTTTATTTTCATCTGGTCCATGCGCAAGGGGCTGCTGGTCGAGAATCCCCGGGCGGCGTCGGTCATCTTTGCCCCGGGCGAACTGGGCAAAGTGGATGACCCAGCGCTGCAAGGCGGGGCACAAGACCGTTTGCAGGTCGCTGCCACTGCCGCTGCCGCAGCCCAGGGTGAAGGTGGCCATGTAGCCGACCCGGACGAACTGCAGCACCGCATTGAGGCCGACCACTCCAGTGCCTTTCCGGTATTCATGTTCATTTCCTTTGCCTGCTTCTGGTTGGTACTCGGTTCGCTGGCAGGGCTCACCGCATCGCTCAAACTGCACATGCCCGATCTGTTAGTCAGTGAGGCGTGGGAGACCTTTGGGCGCATTCGCACCATTCACCTCACAGCCGTTTTGTACGGCTGGATCACCAACGCCGCTTTGGGCGTCATCATCTGGCTGCTGCCGCGCCTGCTGCGCACACACCTGGTGGGCGCAATGTGGGTGATGCTGGGCGGCGCGCTCATCAACACCGGCATTGCCAGCGCCATCGGCGCCATTGGTTCGGGTTGGACCGACGGCATGGAATACCTGGAAATTCCCTGGCAGATTGGCATTTTTATCGTGGCCGGTTTTATCTGCATCATCGGGCCGGTTCTGTACACGCTGGTCAACCGCAAGGTCGAATCGCTGTATGTGAGCGTTTGGTACATGGTGGCTGGGCTGTTGTGGATTTCACTGCTGTTTATCGTGGCCAAGATGCCTGGCGTGCACACTGGCGTACAGCAGGCCACTACCAACTGGTGGTATGGCCACAACGTGCTGGGCTTATGGTTCACACCGATCAGCGTGGGGTCAATCTATTACTTTTTACCCAAAATCATTGGCCGACCGGTGCGCTCGTACAACCTGTCCATCCTGGGCTTCTGGACGCTGGCCTTTTTCTACGGCCAAGTAGGTGGCCACCACCTGATTGGCGGCCCCATTCCCGGCTGGTTGACCACGCTGTCCATCGTACAAAGCATGATGATGATCATTCCCGTGCTGGCCTTCACCATCAACATGGCCGGTACCATGTGGGGGCGGATGCACCTGGCGCGTTACTCCCCCACGCTGCGCTTCATGATGTTTGGCGGCTTCATGTACATGCTGTCGTCGCTGCAGGGCTCGTTCGAGGCGCTGCGCTCTATCAATCAGGTAGCCCATTTCACGCACTTCACGGTGGCGCATGCCCACCTGGGTGCCTACGCCTTCGTCACCATGGTGCTGTTTGGTGCCATCTATTTCATGATGCCGCGCGTGTTGAATTGGGAGTGGCCGTACCCGCGCCTCATCACGCTCCAATTCTGGTTGGCGGTTATTGGTATCAGCATTTACTTTGTGGGTCTCTCCATCGGTGGCTGGCTGCAAGGCCTGGCCATGCTGGACCCTGCGCGGCCCTTCATGGATTCAGTGGCCGTGACGATTCCCTATCTGCAGTGGCGCAGTGTGGGCGGTTCGCTGATGGTGATCAGTCACCTCGTCTTTGTGGGTCATTTCCTGGCCATGGCGCTGCGCTTTGGGCCCACGCGCACTGGTGCAGCATTGTTTACGCCACCCGCCAAGGCAATGGAGTTCGCACATGGAGAATGAAGTCAAGCTCGCAGCCGGTGCTATCGTTGCACTGGCCGTAGCCACGGCCGCGTTGGTGGTCATGCCCTATATGCAGGTGCGCGACATCAAGCCACCGGAGGGCCTAAAGCCCTACACCAGCGCTGAACTGCGTGGGCGGCAGGTGTACATCGCCAACGGCTGTTTGTACTGCCACAGCCAACAGCCACGCGACCGCAACTTTGGCCCCGATGCCGAGCGAGGCTGGGGCCGTGCATCCGTCCCGGGGGACTACTACTACGACAAACCCCACCTGCTTGGCAGCATGCGCACTGGGCCGGACCTGTTCAATATCGGCGCGCGCCAGTCCAGCAAGGACTGGCATCTGGGCCACCTGTACCAGCCGCGTGCTTACGTGCCGGGTTCGATCATGCCATCGTATCCCTACCTGTTCGAGACTAAGGCCACCGCGGAGCCGGGTGACGAAGTGGTGAAACTCCCGCCGGGACAGGAGCCGGCTGGACAAGTGGTGGTAGCGCGACCGGAGGCGCTGGACTTGGTGAAGTACCTGCAGGGCCTGAACCACACCTATCCGGTGCTTCCGCCGGCCGTGCAGGCGGCTCCAGCCACGGCGGCACCTTCTGCCACGCCCACAACGGCGGCTGCGCCAGCATCCTGAACCCCGCGAGGCCCCCATGACCCCAGAAACCGAAACCCACCACGCTGCGCAGGAACGCGAAAACGAAGAACCTGAGGAGCGCATCCGCCCCGTGCCCCTGGCTGCGGTCATCGTCACGTTGACCATGGTGCTGTTTGGGGTGGTCTATATTTTTCTTTCCGAGCCCTTTGGCAATGCTGAGCTTGGGGACCGCCGCACTCTGGCTGATTTGTCGGGCCCGGCGCCTGTCGCTGCGGGTGCTGCGGTAGATGGCAAAGCTGTGTTTGCCGCGCAATGTGTTGCCTGTCACCAGGCCACGGGCAAAGGGTTACCGGGCGTATTTCCACCGCTGGATGGTTCAGAGTGGGTGCAGGGAGATGCGCGCACCGTAGCCAACATTTTGCTGCACGGCATCAACGGCAAGATCACGGTGGCGGGTACCGATTACAGCGGCGCTATGCCGTCGTTCCAGCAGTTGAATGACGCTGAACTGGCCGCAGTGGCCAGCTATGTGCGTAGCAACTGGTCCAACAAGGCCGAGGCGATCAAGCCCGATTTGTTCGAGCAGGAGCGCAAGTCCAGCACGCGCACCACGCCATTTGAAGGCGGTGCTGCGCTCAAAGCGTTGCCACCGAACCCCGCTTGACGGGCATGTGCCGTCGCACGGCATAAAGGAGGTGCCTGATGCTGCGAACGGCCTTGCTCAGTGCCTTGCTGGCACTCTGCGGCTACGCCTCTGCGACTTGGCTCACGCACGATTTTCAGGTCTGGACTGCCGAAGGGGCTCGTCGGCTGGAAGTCGCACTGCAGCCCGTAGTCACCCCGCCCGTGGTGGTGGACGGCCCAGGCATGACCCCGCAGCCGCTGGCGCAATGGCTGGCGGCGCCCGGCACAGTGACTGTGGTTGACTTTATCTACACCCGTTGCCAGACGGTCTGTTTATCACTGGGCAGCAGTTTCCAGCAAATGGAGGCCAGTTTGTTGCAAGACCGTGCCACCGTGCCGGGTAGTGCCTCCGACTCACCTTGGGCAGATGCCGGCAAGCGCGTGCGCTTGCTGTCGATCAGTTTTGACGGTGCGCACGACACGCCTGACCAATTGCAAGCCTATGCCCGCAGGCTTCAGGCTGATCCAGCGGTATGGCAATTTGCGCGGATAGCTGATGGTGCGCAAAACGCACAATTGTTGCGCCGCTTTGAGGTGGTGGTGGTGCCCGATGGACGCGGCGATTTTGAACACAACGCGGCCCTGCTGGTGGTGGATGGGCGAGGGCGCTTGGTGCGGATTTTTGACCAGACCGAGCAGCAGTTGGCATTGGACTATGCGCGGGATCTGGCGCGCAGGCAGCTGCCATGACGCGCACCGAATTTATCCGACTTTGTAAGCCGCCGCGCCAAGCGGGCCTGGGGCTGATTTTGCTGGTGCTTATGGCGCTGCCATCTGCCCGCAATGCATTGGAGGCCAGCATGGCACGGCACATGTTGCTGCAGTTTCCGCTGCTGTTGTGCGGCGGTGCCTTGCTGGCGGCTGGTATCCCGCAACGGTTGCGCCAGGCCCTGGCGCGCTGGAACGCCTATGGCATTAGTGGCTTGCTGGCCACTGCACTGGTGCTGGCGGTGCTGATGGTGCCCCGTGCGCTGGATCTGGCGCTGGTAAATCCAGGAATCGAAGCAGCCAAATGTGCGGTACTGGTGGTGGCGGGTGGTGCGCTGCGTTTGTCCTGGCGGCCAGCCGGGTTGCTGGTGCAGGCTTTTTTTCTGGGCAATGTGCTACCGATGACGGCGGTAGTGGGGCAGTTGTATATCGATTCGCCCACCCGCATTTGCAACGCTTACCTGCTGGACGACCAGGCGCTGCTGGGCCAGTGGCTGGTGTGGCTGGCGTTGGCGGTTGCCGTGGGCTGGCTGGCGCAGGCGGCGTGGGCTGTTGCCCGCAAGGGCTAACCGTAAAATCGTTGCCACCACCTATGCTCTGGACGATCCCATGAAAATTGCCCTGCTTTCTGACCTGCACCTGTCTGTTCAGCCCATGGAGGTGCCGTATACCGACGCCGACGTGGTGGTGCTGGCCGGCGACTTGCAACGCCCCGCCCAAGCCATGTCCTGGGCGCGCCAGTTTGACAAGCCCACCGTGTTTGTGGCCGGCAACCACGAGTTCTATGGCTCGGACCTGGTCACCACCATGGCCCAACTGCGCACCCATGCCCAAGGCAGCCAGGTGCGCGTACTGGAGCACGGCGAATGGCACCACGACGGTGTGCGGTTTTTAGGCTGCACACTGTGGTCCGACTACCGGCTATTTACCTCGCCAGAACAGCGTGAGCAAGGGCTGCACAAGGCGCAAGAGTTTGTGCGTGATTTCAGTCGTATCGGCCTGGCACCCGATTTTCCCGAGCGGTTTACGCCCGCCGTCTCGCAAATGCTGTTTGACACTTCGGTCGCCTGGCTGGAAGCGCGTTTTGCCGAACCGTTTGATGGGCCCACTGTGGTCGTGACCCACTTCGCACCGGCGCGCGGCAGCATTGCCAGCCAGTTTGTGGGTTCGCCCCTGAATGCCTGTTTTGTTTCGGACCTGGAAGCGCACATCCTGCGCTGGCAACCCCGGCTATGGTTGCACGGCCATGTGCATGACGGTTTTGACTACCACGTTGGTGCCACGCGCATCGTGGCCAACCCGCGTGGTTATGCCCCGCAAGGCGTTGTGGAAAACAAAACCTTTGCGCCCGAGTTGGTGTTGGAAATCTAGTTTCGCTATTAACTGAATAGCGCATTGCGTATATCCGACGAGGGCTACAGCCCGATTTTCTATATGAATTCCCTGCTGAATGCCATCTCGCAGATGCGCCTGCCCACCGACGCCCAGCGTGTGTTCCACGGCCGTGGCGGCTTGTACCCCGGCTGCGAGCATTGGACGCTGGACGCTTTCCCCCCCGTTTTTGTGCTGACCAGTTTTCTGCCCGCTACGGACGACGAACTGGCCACCCTTGGCGCTGCACTGGCACAGCGCTGGCAGGTTCTGGCGCCTGACCAACCGCTGAACTGGGTGTTCCAATGCCGCGCCCAGGGCCATGTTGAGACGCGGCTGATGGCAGGCAGCGAGCCCGAACCGCATAGCGTGACCGAAGATGGCGCCCGCTTTCGCGTGCAGTTGCTCAAGGGCCAAAACCACGGCCTGTTTCTGGATATGGCCGAAGGCAGGCGCTGGGTGCGTACCCATGTGGCGGCGGGTGTGGCGGCGGGTGGCCCGAGCTTTCGCGTGCTCAACCTGTTTGCCTATACCTGTGCTTTTTCGGTGGTGGCGTTGCAGGCAGGCGCCAAGCTGGTGGTCAACGTGGATATGAGCCACGGCGCCATCACCGTGGGCCAGCAAAACCACCAGTTGAACGGCATTACCACCGGGGCGAGTTTTTTGGCGCATGACATTTTCAGTACCTGGGGCAAGATCAACCGCAGCGGCCCGTACGACCTGGTCATCGTCGACCCACCCAGCTACCAAAAGGGCAGCTTCGTGGCCACCAAAGACTACGCCCGGCTGATGCGCCGCCTGCCCGACCTGCTGATGCCCGGCGCACATGCCCTGTTGTGCCTGAACGCGCCTGAGCTGGGCATGGCCTTTTTGCAAGACCAGATGCAAGAACTCGCCCCCAAGCTGCGCTTTGTGGAGCGCGTGGCTAACCCGGCGGTGTTTGCCGATGTGTCGCCCGACCGATCGCTCAAGGTGCTGGTGTACCAGGCCCCGGATTGATCACGCTGGGGCCAGCACAACAGCGTAACCCGTACCGGACGCAATCACTTCCAGCAGCCGGTCAATATTGGGGTGGCTACCCGGATGGGCGCGTGCGCTGTCGGTGTGCTCGGCAAACATCTCCAGCCCTTCCTGCGCTGCTGCCACGTTGATGGCACCATGCTTGGCCGCCAGCGCTGCATACACCGCCAGCGCGCCGGACTTGCCGGGTTTGTTTTCAATGGTGGCCACGACAGTGCCCGTGGCGTCGAGCAAATGCAACGCTGCCAGATGCGTGATGGCGGGGGAGTTGTTGGAGGTTGTCAGCAAAGGTCATGGTGGAATTCTTATGAGTAAAATTTGGCTCTAGCCCTCGTAGAATATACATAGGCAGCTATCAATACGGTAGCTATTATGCTACCCGATACACCCAGACAGCGTATGCACCACCCCTATCTTGATCTTCACCCTGAAGTGGCCGATGCGCTGGCCCGGCATCGCCCGGTGGTGGCGTTGGAGTCCACCATCATTTCCCACGGCATGCCGTATCCACAGAACGTGGCGACTGCGTTGCAAGTAGAGGCCGAGGTGCGCGCGCACGGCGCCGTACCTGCCACCATCGCCATCATGGATGGGCGGCTCAAGGCCGGGTTGAGCGCAGCCCAGATCGAAACCCTGGGCAAGACCGGGCGCGCGGTGGCCAAAGTCAGCCGTCGGGATATTCCTTTCATCGTGGCAGCCGGTGCCACGGGCGCCACCACGGTGGCGGCCACCATGGTGATTGCGGCTATGGCCGGAATCCGGGTGTTTGCCACGGGCGGCATTGGCGGTGTGCACCGGGGTGCCCAGCAGAGTTTTGATGTGTCGGCCGATTTGCAGGAACTGGCCCAGACCCCGGTGGCGGTCGTGTGCGCTGGTGCCAAGTCCATCCTCGATCTGGGTCTGACGCTGGAATACCTGGAAACCCACGGCGTGCCCGTGGTGGGCTACCGCACACCCTGGTTGCCGGCGTTCTTCACCCGCGACAGTGCCTTCAAGGTGGACTACCAATTGGACAGCGCACACGCCATTGCCCAGGTTCTGCATGCCAAATGGGCCATGCAATTGAAAGGTGGTGTGGTGGTGGCCAACCCCATTCCAGAGGCCTTTGCCATGCCGCGCACTGTCATCGACGTGGCCGTGGAGCAAGCACTGCAAGAAGCCGATGAACAGGGCATTGGCGGCAAGGAATCCACACCCTTCCTGCTGGAGCGCGTGTGTGCGCTGACGGGGGGCGACAGCCTGGCAGCCAATATCCAGTTGGTACTGAACAACGCCCGCCTGGGAGCTGCTATTGCCACCGAGTACCTGGCCATTGAAATGGCACAACCTGTTTTTCGATAAACTTGATTGGGTCTTCCATGTCGTGATAGTGGAAGACGGCGTTTGGCGCACAATCCTGCTTTTTTGTCCGAGGGTTTTTCTCTTATGCGAAATCTTGTCTTGCTGGCAGCCGTTGCAGCATGTATCACGGCCTGCTCCAAGGCTCCCGAAGCGGTGGCCACGCCGCCTGTGGCCAAGGCTGCATCTGCTGCTGCGCCAGCCCATGCCGGCATTGCCTGGGTCAAGCCCGATGGCGCCAGCCTGGACGCCGTTTTTACGCAGGCACGCGCAGACAACAAGCCGGTGTTTCTGTATTGGGGTGCCGTTTGGTGCCCGCCTTGCAATCAGATCAAAGCCACTGTGTTCAACCGTCCTGATTTTGTAGAACGCAGCCGGGCCTTCATTCCGGTCTACCTGGATGGGGACACGCCTGGCGCGCAAAAGCTGGCGACCCAATTCAATGTGCGGGGCTACCCCACGACCATTCTCTTCAAGCCTGATGGCACCGAGCTGACCCGTCTGCCAGGCGAGGTGGACGCCGTGCAATACATGCAGGTACTCAAGCTGGGCATGGGCGCAACGCAACCCATCAAGGAGACGCTGGCGGCTGCGTTATCGCCAACGGACCCTGCGGGCGCGGCATTGAAGCCCGACGCCTGGCGCCTGTTGGCCTACTACGCCTGGGACACGGATGAAGCGCAGTTGCTGGCCAAGAAGGATGTGGCAAGCACTGTATTGCAACTGGCCCAGAAGTGCCCGCCGCAAGAGGCAGAAGCCGCTGCCCGCTTGCGCCTGCGGGCCATCGTGGTGGCGGCTCAAGATACCAAGTCGGCGCTGGACAAGACTGCAGCGTTGGCACAGGTACAGGCGATTCTGGCTGACCCGGCGCGTGCGCGTGAGAGCACCGACATTCTGACCAACTACGCCAACGAGCTGGTGTCGGTACTGACCCGCAACGGCAGCGCACAGCATGCGCAGTTGGTGGCAGACCTGGGCGTTGCGTTGGACCGGCTGGCCTCCGACCAGGGTTTGTCCAAGGCAGACCGGTTGGGTGCCGTGCAAGCCAAGGTGGGGCTGGCATTGCAGGATATCCCCAAGGGTGGCAAGACGGCGTTGGCACCGGAGCTGATTTCGCAGGCCCAGGCGGCCGCCAACCAGGCTGACCAAACGACCACCGACAGGTATGAGCGCCAGGCGGTGATCCCATCAGCTGCGCATTTGCTCAGCGATGTTGGGCTGATTGATGCGTCCGACGCCATGCTCAAGGCCGAACTACCCAAGGCCGTCTCACCGTATTACCACATGCTGGTGCTGGCATCCAATGCCAAGTTGCGGGGTGACAATGCCGCTTCGCTGGACTGGGCCGAAAAAGCCTATGTCGGCTCCATGGGGCCGGCGACCCGCATGCAGTGGGGCAGTGGTTACGTGCAAAAGCTCATTGAACTGGCGCCGCAAGACAGTGCCCGCATCGAAAAGGCCGCAGCCCAGGTGATTGGCGAGTTGGACGCTACGCCCGAAACTTTTTATGAGCGCAACCGCCGTAGCCTGGAGAAGATGGGTGCGCAGCTGGTCAGCTGGAACACGGGTGGCAAACATGCCGCCGTTGTGCAAAAGCTGACCACCCAGCTGGATGGGGTCTGCGCCAAGTTGCCCGAGAACGACAGTGCTACCCAAGCCTGCAAGGGCGTGTTTGCCAAGTCGGGCAAATCAGCCAAGAAGGCCTGAACCTACAGCTTCAACTCCAACCGCGCACCCCAGCGGATGTGCGATGGGTTGTCGCTCTCGTTGTCCTGGCGCTGGGTGCCGCTAAGGATGCTGCTGGTGTTCAGGTAGTCACGCGGTGCCAGGTTGTTGGCACTCAGGCGCAATTGGGCTTTGGGGTTGATGAACCAGACCAAAAACGCATCGGTCACCACCTTGGCGCCCATGGTGTTGCTCTGAATATCGCTCAGCTGCAAATCGTAGGCCGGCGTGTAGTTCACGCTGGCGCCCACGCTTAAGGGCAGGCCGCGGAACTTGTAGTCGGCTCCGATATTGGCGGTGCCCTTGGGCTGGCCTTCCAGTCGGTTGTTGGGTCCGGGTACTTGGTCTACGCTGGAGTCAAAGAAGCTCACGTTGGTACGCACCGACACGGGCAGGGCGGTGGGCCACATTTCATCCAGCCGGAACTTGGCTTCCAGCTCAATCCCTTGTGCCGTGGCATTGCCCACATTCTGCGGTCGTGAGACCCAGCGTTTGTCGGTGGACCAGGAGACGTCCTCTAGCGCCACTACGTTGCGCATCAAATCGCTGATGCGCCGGTGGAAGAAGTTGGCGCTCAAGAGGCCACCTTTGTCCAGGTAGTGCTCGTAGGCTAGCTCAAAGCCGCGCGCCAGTTCGGGCGCCAAGTTGGGGTTTCCTGCGCGGTCGGGGCTGCCCACCTCGTTGGCTCCAGTGGGGAAACGCTGCGAGATGGAAGGGCGCGCAATCAAATCCGACAGCGTGGCCGACTTGTAGCTGCGCGTCAGGCTGGTGCGCCACTGGTCGCGGCTTTTCTCGTCGGGCCGCCATGTAGCGTGCAGCAAGGGCGTTAACACGCTGCTGCGGTTGCGCACATCGTAGGCATCGCTGTCGCTGCTGGTTTCTATGCCCTCCCAGCGCAGGCCGGCGTAGGCGGAAATTTGTTTACTGGCGTTCCATTCGTCCTGGATATAGGTGGCCACACGCATGGAAGATGCGTTCAGGTCGTCACCAAAATCCGTCAGTATGGGCAGCCCGTTTTGCAGTGTGGTGCGGCTCTGGCGGCGCTTGCTGCTGTCCAGCTCCAGCCCACTGACCAGGCTGTGTTCGCTGGCCAATTGCTGCGACAACTTGCCGGTCAGGTTCCAGCCGTTTTCTTTTGTGCTGGATTGGTCAGCCACGGTGCGATTCAGTGCACCGGTGGTGTCGAGCTCATTGCGAACGCTGTGGCTCTCGTAGGTGCCGCCGCCCACACCGTAGCGCAGTTCAACACGGTTGCCGTCACCCAGGTTTTTTTGCCACTGCGCATTGGTGCGCATCATGGTGAAGCGGCCGTCACCTTCGCTGGTGTAACTGGCGTAGGGTTGGGCAATGGCACCTCCGGCGGCCTGATCCAACTGGCTCTGCGTGAAGGAGTTGCTTTGGGACATGACAAAGAAGGGCATCAGGATCAGCGATTCGCCCTGGCCCAATCCAATCTGCACGCGGCCATTGAGGTGCACGCCTTCGCGATGGTTGGTGCCGTAGCCGGTTTCGTGCTGGTCCAGTAGCTGGTTGCCAGTGGGCAGGTCGTACCAGCGGGTGCGGGTGTCGTTGTCGTCGCGGCTGTCGCTCTTGTTGACCGACAGGGTCAGCGTGTAGGCAATGTGTTCGCCGAACTTGTCGTTGCGCGTCCAGGACGCACTGGGTGACAGGCGGTCTTGCTCTGCGCCAAGCCCCAGTTTGACTTCGTTGAGGGTTTTCTTCAGCGCTTCTTTCAGGACAATATTGATGGTGCCGGCCACGGCCCGCGCGCCGTATTCGGCAGTAGGTGCACGCAGCACTTCAATACGCTCCACCTGGTCTGGTGGCAGGTTGTCCAGTGAAAAACCAGGCGGCATGCGTTCGCCGTTGACTAGCAATTGGGTGTAGCCACCGCCCATGCCGCGCATGCGCACGTCACCGCCGCGCCCCGGGCGCCCACCAGTGGTCACGCCGGGCAGGCGTTTGAGCACCTCACTGACGGAGCTGTCGCCAAAGCGTTCGATATCTTCCTTGCCAATGATGATCTTGGAGGCCGTCGAAGCGCGCCGCTGCTCGGTTTCGCTGGCGGTACCGGTTACTTCCACCCGGTCGAGGGTGGTTTGGGACGCGGGTTTGGCGTCTTTGCTTTCGGCGTCTGCGGCGGGCGGTGTGGGTGGTATTTGCGCAGTGGCCGACATGCAGGTCAGTGCGGCCAATGCCAACACGGTTCTGGGAATGTTGGCCAGATACGGCAATGAATGGGGGATGCGCATGAATTGAGCAGCAGGTTGGTCTGGCGAAAAGGAAGTACGCCCAGCCCATACGAGGACCCGGCCAGCGATCATAGCCAGAAGGGTAACGTGATGATGCTGTTCGTGCTCTAGCGCGCGTAAAGCTGAGCAAAGTTGCACGCAGGGCGTGCGTCAGGGCTTGTCAGCAGTCTCGGAATTGACAGGCACCCGGCGAGCACCGTCAAAGCGACGGGACCAGTAGGCCAGAGACATGCTATCGACCCGGACTTCGGAGCCGGGCTTGGGAGAGTGGATGAATTTGCCGTCACCCACATAAATGCCCACGTGGCTGAATGCGCGGCGCATGGTGTTGAAAAACACCAGGTCACCGGGTTGCAGGTCGGCACGGTTGATTTTTTGGGCACTGGCGGCTTGCTCGCTGGCCTTGCGGGGCAGAATCAAGCCGGCGGTTTGTTCATACATGGCCCGCACAAAGCCGCTGCAGTCAAAGCCGGTGTCGCTGCTGGTGCCGCCACGTTTGTAGGGCACACCCAAAAAGGTCATGGCATTGATGACCAATTCGGACGCTTTTGCCTCAACTTTACCGCCCACATCACCGATACGGGCGACCAAACCACGCTCTGCCAGCAGCCGGTTAATGTCATCTGTGGAGGGGTTTGATTGAGCCAAAGCCACATTTGCCAGCAAAAGCGCGGCCAGAACGAGGATAATTCGCATCTAACGAGCTTAACCCGTGGTGTTCACGGCGTCAAGACAGGCTAATGAGGGTATCTACATGGCAAAAGCTGAACCGAAAACAACCGTCTTACCAGATGGATTGCGTTACAAATCCAAAGTATCGGGCTCTCCGTTCATGGCCGCTGCGTCTTTTGGCGGAGCCACCATGTCGTGTTTCTTGTGCGGCAAACACCGCGCACGCTCACTCATGACCACCAAAAAGGTGCTGGGTAAGTCCCAGGCCGTGTGTGCGCCTTCTTGCAAGGCTCTGGATGAGGCAGCAGCAACAGCTCCGCGCTGAATTGAGTCAGTTGGTGGATTAAGCTGCATTTTTCGCAACTTTTAAAGGACATTCATGCTGCTAGAAGTCGAAGAATCCCAATTGGTTCTGGTGGACTACCAGGGGCGCCTGATGCCTGCCATGCTGGATGGTCCCGCTGCGGTGGCCAACGCCGTTCGGCTGCTGCGCTTGGCGGCGTTGCTGCAGGTGCCCACTTTTGTCACCGAACAGAACCCGTCCCGCCTGGGAGCCAGCGTTGCGGAGCTGCAGGAGCCAATGACTGCGGCGAACGCCCGGGTCCTGTCCAAGATGCAGTTCAGCGCAGTAGAAGAGGGGCTGGGCGAATGGCTGCGCCCACCACCAAAGCCGGTACAGGGAAATGCCCGCAGCCTGCCCAAACACCTGCAAAAGGCGTCTGCCGGGTCTGAGCGCGGCACTATCGTCGTAGCAGGCTGTGAAGCCCACGTCTGCTTGTTGCAAACGGCGTTGAACCTGCTGGAAGACGAATTCGACGTCTGGGTGGTAACCGATGCCTGTAGCTCGCGCACCGAGCGCAACCGCGACGCCGCCTTTGACCGCCTGGCCGGTGCGGGCGCAGAATTGGTCACCACCGAAATGGTGGCGTTTGAATGGATTCGCAGCGCAGAGCATCCTGATTTCAAGGCCATGCAGGCCCTGATTAAATAGCGAAAATTGGTCCCCAACGGGGCCGCTGTCACCGTGGCAGGGTGCGGCGGCTGGCTTTTCGCGGCGCTTGATCTGTGTCAGTCAGGTGATTGCAAGCTGTGTATTCATAATTATGAATTCAGATTTAACGGCACCGAGGGACACACCATGACCGCTTACGCAGATTTCTACCGTCGCTCTATTGATGATCGGGAAGGCTTTTGGGCAGAAGAAGCCAAAGCCATCGACTGGCAAACCCCGCCGCAGCAGGTGTGTGATTACAGCAATCCTCCGTTTGCGCGCTGGTTTGTGGGCGGCACCACGAATTTGTGCCATAACGCGGTTGACCGCCACCTGGCAACCCGTGCCGATCAGGCCGCGCTGATTGCCGTATCCACCGAGACCAACACCGAGCGGGTCTACACCTTTACCGAATTGCACGCCGAAGTGCAGCGAATGGCTGCTGCACTCAAGGAACTTGGTGTGCAAAAGGGTGATCGCGTCCTGATCTACATGCCCATGATCGCCGAGGCGGCTTTTGCCATGCTGGCCTGCGCCCGCATAGGCGCCATCCATTCGGTGGTGTTTGGCGGGTTTGCCTCGGGTTCGCTGGCGTCGCGCATTGAAGACTCTGAACCCAAAGTTATCGTCAGCTCGGACGGCGGTTCGCGTGGTGGCAAGGTGGTGGAATACAAACCGCTGCTGGACGAGGCCATCAAGCTCTCCAGTTACAAGCCCAGCGCCGTATTGCTGGCCGACCGCAAGTTGTGCGCTATGAATATAGTAGCGGGACGTGACCATTTGTGGAAGGCTCTGCGCGAGAAACACCTGAACACCGTGGTGCCCTGCGAATGGGTGGAGGCCAACCACCCCAGCTACACGCTCTACACCAGCGGCACCACCGGCAAGCCCAAAGGCGTGCAGCGCGACACCGGCGGCTACGCCGTGGCATTGGCTGCCAGCATGAAGCACATCTATTGCGGCAATGCGGGCGAAACCTATTTTTCTACCAGCGACATTGGCTGGGTAGTGGGCCACAGCTACATCATTTACGGCCCGTTGATTGCGGGCATGGCCACCATCATGTACGAAGGCCTGCCCATTCGACCGGACGGCGGCATCTGGTGGAGCCTGGTCGAAAAGTACAAGGTTACCGTCATGTTCAGCGCGCCCACCGCCGTGCGCGTGCTGAAGAAACAAGACCCAGCCCTGCTCACCAAATATGACCTCTCCAGCCTGCGTGCCCTGTTTCTGGCTGGTGAGCCGCTGGACGAGCCCACCGCGCAGTGGATCAGCGACAGCCTGAAGAAACCCATCATCGACAACTACTGGCAGACCGAAACCGGCTGGCCCATTTTGGGCATTGCCAACGGTGTGGAGCACAAGCCCAGCAAGTTTGGCAGCCCCGGCGTGGCCATGTATGGTTACGACGTGCAGCTGCTTGACGAGAACACGGGCGAGCGGCTGACCGGTGCCAACCAGAAGGGTGTGGTTGCGATCGAAGGCCCGCTGCCCCCTGGCTGCATGCAGACCGTGTGGCGCGACGATGCCCGTTTCATCAACACCTACTGGAAGAGCATTCCCGGCAAGCTGGTTTACAGCACCTTTGACTGGGGCGTGCGCGATGAGGACGGCTACTTCTTCATCCTGGGCCGCACCGACGACGTGATCAACGTGGCCGGCCACCGCCTGGGCACCCGCGAGATCGAAGAGGCCATCTCCAGCCACCCCAATATCTCTGAGGTGGCTGTGGTGGGTGTTGCCGACCAGCTCAAGGGTCAGGTGGCCGTGGCGTTTGCCGTGGTGAGGGACGCCAGCGGGCTGGTGGACGAGGCTGCCCGCGCCAAGCTGGAGGCCGAAGTCATGAAAGTGGTGGACAACACCATCGGCGCGGTGGGCCGTCCGGCCCGCGTGCGCTTTGTGTCGGTGCTGCCCAAGACGCGCAGCGGCAAATTGCTGCGCCGTGCCATTCAGGCGGTGTGCGAAGGCCGTGATGCTGGTGACTTGACCACCATGGAAGACCCGGCTGCGTTGGAGCAGATCCGGGATTCGGTGCAGTAGAGCTTGCTGTCGCCGATTTGCAAAGGTCGCTATGAAACTCATAGCGACTTAACTATATTCGACGAGGGCTAGCGCCCGTTTTCATCAATAGTAATCGTGCGGTCGAAGAGCTCGGTCGCATTTTTGGCGACCTGCAGGGTATCGAAGTAGGCATACGCCCCCACGCTCACCGCGCCCAGCAGTGGCACAAAGCGGGCAGCGCTTTTGCTCAGCACCCGCTTGGTCACCTGCACGCCAATTTGCTGCGCAATTTTTTGCAGGGCAGTGACGGACGTTTGCTGGATTACCACCCGTTCCCCGACCCGCACCACCACATCGCGCAGCAACTGGGCCGAGACGTGTTTGAACAGGCAGTACAGCATCTGCTCGCGCCCCAGCGTCTTTTGCTGACCGTATACCGCGGCAATGTCGGACACCATTTGGGCTTGCAGCTTCCATACGCCCACCAGCTCGGGCACGATCGTGAGCCAGGCAAAAATGCCGGGCGGCAGCGACAGCGATCCGGATAAGACGCTGGCTGCGCGGGCGGCACTGCGGGCAATGGCATGGGCGCGTTCAGCTGGGTGCTCGCCCATTCGCTCGGTGCTGTCGGGCACCTGCAGCACCACGGCCAGCACCGCCTGCGTCAGCGCTCCGTTGTTGGATGAGTCGGCTTTTTTTGCCATTGGTTAAACGATGTCCACCGTGTGAATGCCATAGTGGCCGCTACGCCGGTCGGCAAAGTAGCGCTTCAGCGTTTCTTTCACGGTGCGAAAGGCCAGCTCGTCCCAGGGGATTTCTTCCTCGGTAAACAGGCGGGCTTCAATGGTTTCGATGCCTGGCTTGAATTGATCGCTCAAAAGCCGCGCGCGGTAGAACAGGTGGACCTGGCCCACATGTACCACGTTGACCAAGCTGAACAGACCCTGCATTTCGAACTGGGCGCCGGCTTCTTCATCGGTCTCCCGCGCCGCGCCCTCGGCGGTGGTCTCACCCATTTCCATAAAACCGGCAGGCAAGGTCCACTTGCCATAGCGGGGCTCGATATTGCGTTTGCACAGCAGCACCTGGTCGCCCCAATGCGGCACTGTGCCCACCACATTGAGCGGGTTCTCGTAATGGATGGTGTTGCAAACGGGGCAGACGGCGCGCTCTTTGACGTCACCGTCATCAGGCAGGCGGTAAACCACCGCCGCGCCGCACTGTTTGCAATGTTGGATGGGGCTACGTTGCATGGCTGCAATATTAGCGCGCCCGGACAACCAAACTTTGGGTGGCGCGCCCAATCAGGCCGTGCGCGTCAAAGAGCGTCGATTCGGCCAGCCCGCAGCCGTTGGCGCCCAGGTAGGTGCGGGCGTCCAGGCAGATCCATTCTCCCTGCGGATGGCGCAGCAGGTTGATGGTCAGATCGGTGTTGACGAAGCTGTAGCGCTCGTAGTCCAGCACGGCGCTGATGCCGTTGCCCGAATCCGCCGCCACGGCCACGCGCTGGTAGGCGCTGGGGGTTTCGCCCTCCACCAGGGGGTGGCGCATGCGAAACCAGATGGCGCAGGGTCCACCAAAGATGTGGCCTCGGGCCGTGCGGGTTTCCATCAGGTCAGAGTACCCCACATGCCGCCCGGCGAACGGAAAGTTCACCGGTTTGGCGTCATCGGGCGACACCGGTACGGTGGGCAAGGGGTGGCCGGGCAGGCCGTCGGGCACTACAAATTCACTCTCACGCTGGGCCAGGGCGGTAAAAACACCAACTTCTTTGCCATTGGCGGTCAGTTGCACTGCAAAGTGGGCGGCGTTGCGCCCCACGTACACGGGCTTCACCTCAATTTGCAACTCGCAAATGGGCACCGGGCGCAGCAGGTTGGCGGTGAGCCGGGCAATGTGGGTCAGGCCATGTTCTTGTGCCGCTGCCTCGACCGCGCGGCACACCAAGGCCACTGGCGGGCCGGCGTGCTGGTGGTCCGGGTGCCAGGGACCGCGGGTCAGCTCGCTGGATTGGTAATGGCCAGCGCCCAGCGCGATATAGGCGGATGTGGGGTGGTTGGCTGGATGGTGGCTCATCGTACGCGCACCGTGATGGTTTGCAGGCCATCAATACTCCCCACCAGCGTGTCGCCGCGCACCACGGCACCCACGCCTTCAGGGGTACCGGTAAAGATCAGGTCGCCGGGCTGCAGGGCCCAGGCGGCGGACAACTGTTCAATGGTTTCCGCCACATTCCAGATCAGCTTGGCAATGGTGCTGCGCTGGCGGTCCACGCCGTTGACCTGCACGCTGATGGCCGCGCTGTCGATGCCAGGCACCTGTGCAGCAGGGGTGATGGGGCCAATGGGCGCGGAGTGGTCAAAGCCTTTGCCGATACACCAGGGGCGGCCTTGCTTTTTCATGTCGTTTTGCAAGTCGCGGCGGGTCATGTCCAGACCCACGGCGTAGCCATAGATGTGCTGCGCCGCGTCTGCCGCCCGGATGTTTGCGCCGCCCACACCAATGGCCACCACCAGTTCAATCTCGTGGTGCAGGTTACTGGTGAGGGTGGGGTAGGGCATGTCAACCGTTTGGCCCGGCTCGGCCAGCAGCACTGCGTCGGCGGGCTTCATGAAGAAGAACGGCGCTTCGCGGCCGCTGTGGCCCATTTCCTGGGCGTGTTCTACATAGTTGCGGCCCACGCAGTAGATGCGGTGCACGGGAAAACGATCGGCAATGCCAACAACCGGCAAGCTGACCGGGGCGGGAGGGGGAACAACGTAGGACATGACGGGGCTTTCGATGGAAGATTGGGGCGCGCTCAGGCCGATTTGGCCAGCAGTTCAAAGTGTTCTACCGTGGGTGGACCAGCAAAGAAGGGACCAACGATGGCGCGCCACTGGGTAAAGGCCTCAGACTGGCGAAAACCCACCGTGTGGTCTTCCAGCGTGTCCCAGAAGATTTGCAGAACATAGCGTTCGGGGCTTTCGATGCCACGGTTCACCGTGTAGCCCTGAAATCCCTTGGTGCTGCCGATCACGGTGGCAAGGCCGCGTTGGATAGCTTCTTCAAAGGCAGCATTCTGGCCAAGGTGGATGCGAATGTCGGCGAGTTCGAGAATCATGGCGTGGCCTTCAGAAAATGGGTGGTGTCGGGTGATAAAGCCAATGGTAACGGGGACCGCTGATGGCTGCGTTATCCTTGTTGGAATGACCTGTCTCCCACTTGACCTGGCCGACTGCCTGATCCCCGATTGGCCGGCGCCCGCCAACGTCCGCGCGCTGTGCACCACGCGATTGGGGGGATGCTCCTTGCCGCCCTACGACAGCCTGAACCTGGGCAGCCATGTGGGGGATGCGCCCGACCAAGTAAAGCGCAACCGCGCACGGTTGCAGCAAACGTTGGGCGCTCGACCCGTCTTTTTGAACCAGGTACACGGCACCGACATGCTGGAACTTACCGCCGACACGATGGATGGCGTGCAAGCCGATGGCGCCTGCACCAGCACACCCGGCTTGGCCTGCACCATGATGGTGGCAGACTGCCTGCCCATCCTGCTGTGCGACACACGCGGCACCCGGGTGGCTGCGGTGCATGCCGGTTGGCGTGGGCTAGCGGGTGTGGGCGGGCAGGGTGTTTTGGAACAAGTTTATAAGCTTTTTATGCCTCCAGCCCTCGTCAACGTTACACAACCAACTCCTGAATTGATAGCGTGGCTGGGGCCGTGCATTGGGCTGCAGGCGTTTGAGGTGGGCGCCGATGTGGTGGCCGCGTTTTGCCAGGGCCACGCCGACGCCCATCGCTGTTTTGAGCCATTGCCCGATGGCGCTAATGGCTCCAGTGGCAAGTGGCTGGCCAACCTGCCCTCACTGGCGCGTCAGCGCCTTGCGGCCTTGGGCGTCACGCAGGTGTTTGGCAACGATGGAAGTGCGCCGTGGTGCACGGTGGGCAATCCGCTGCGGTTCTTTTCCTACCGGCGGGATGGCGGCGCCAGTGGCCGCCAAGCGGCCTGCATCTGGCTGGCGTAAGGCCGCCAGTTCGGCAGCATCGCGTGCGCGAATGTCGCGCTTGCGCAGGAAAAGAAGGGGGGAAGGCGTGATATTTGGCCCCACCCGGCACTGGTTGGAACGCCTGGGCCTGCTAGCACTGTCGGTTGGCCTGCCTGCCTGCTGCACAAACTGACACAAGTCAATTTTGCTCTGCTATTGATAGCTGCCTCTGCAAGTTCTACGGGGGGTAGCGGCCTTTTTTTGTGTGCATAATCGCCCAACAACAAAAATATCAGCAGAGCCCTACACAGCCTTTGGTGCATGCAAAAAACAGGGGGATGGTCAGCGATGGCGGTTTTGATTCCTTCAATCGGCGCGTGCGTTTCGCGCATGACTGGTGGCGAACGCCGGCTGGCCGAACGGCTAGAACAAAAGCTCGACGACGACTACCGGCTCTGGTACGACGTGCCCATGGGGCCACGCAACACGCACCCGGACTTTTGTATCTTGCACCCGCGCCGCGGTATTCTGGTGCTGGAGCGCGACGCCCAGCTGGTGCAGGCCGATGGCCCGCACGCGGGCAAGCTGGCTTTCCCGTGGAGCTACGGCGTGGTGTTTACCAACATCACCCGCAAGCAGTTTGAAGCCGCCGAGCTGCACCACGCCATCGAACCCCACCGCGTGCTCTGCCAAGACGAAATGCTGGAAAGCGTGGATGCCGAAGACCTGCAAAGCCGGCTGTGGGACATGTTTCCCTTCATGATGCGCGGCGTGATGAGCCTGCCGCAGATCGACCGCGTGCGCTGGATCATGTTCCCCGAAGTGCGCGTGCAGCAAGGCGCGCTGTTTGACGACGACGACGAAGATGCCGCGCTGCCCGACATCATGCGGGTGATGGACCTGCAGCAAGAGCAGTTAGCTAGATCCCTGGGCGATGGCCACCGCGTTATCCACGGCGTGGCGGGCTCGGGCAAAACGATGATTCTGGGCTACCGCGCGGAGTACCTTGCCAATGCCTTTGGCTCCAGCACCGCTGCCACCAAGCCCATCCTCATCCTCTGCTTTAACGAACCGCTGGGTGTGAAGCTGCACAGCGTGATGCAGGCCAAGGGCCTGGGCGGCAAAGTGCATGTGCGCCACTTTCATAAATGGTGCCGCGACCAACTGGTGGCGTATGGGCAAACTATTCCCCAGCAAAGCCCGCACATGTTTGACGATATGGTGGACAACGTCATCCGCGCGGTGGACCGCAAGCAAATCCCCAGCGGCCAATACCAAGCCGTGATGATCGACGAAGGCCACGACTTCGCGCCCGAATGGCTCAAGCTGGTGACGCAGATGGTGGACCCGACCACCAACAGCCTGCTGGTGCTGTACGACGATGCGCAGAGCATTTATGAGCGCGCACGCAGCAAGCAGTTCAGCTTCAAAAGCGTGGGCATCCAGGCCCAGGGCCGCACCACCATCCTCAAGATCAACTACCGCAACACCAAACAGATACTGCAAACCGCCAGCCTGGTGGCGGCCGACTTGCTGACCGCCGAAGAGAAAGACGACGACGGCATCCCGCTGCTCAAGCCCATCAGCTGCGGGCGCGAAGGCGAGGCCCCAATCATCATCCGCCTGCCCACATTGCGTGACGAAGCCTTTGCCATTGCCGACCACCTGGTCCAGGCGCACCAAGAAGGCCATGCGTGGGGCGATATGGCGGTGCTATGTGCCGATTGGAGAACCCGCGACCTGCTTGCCCGCACCCTGGCACAACGCAAACTTCCCGTGGAGAACCGACTGGGCAACGGAGACTTTGATCCAACAAGCAACAAGATCAAGGTCATGACCATGAAGGTCAGCAAAGGGCTGGAGTTCCCCGTGGTGGCGCTACCCGGTGTGGGGCATATGCCTGCGGCGGAGGAGGACGAGAAGGAAGCGGCGCGGGTGTTTTATGTGGCTGCTACGCGGGCTACGCAGAGGTTGGTGATGGGGGTGGGAGGAGCGGGGCGATTTGGGCAAAGGTTGTGGGATTGAGAGGACATTCTTCCTGCAACCTATTTACTTGCAGAATGCCTCCAAGTTAGATACTTGTCCGTGCAAGTCGAGTAGTGCCTCAATCAAAAATGCCGCGTGATCGGCATAACTTAAGAAAGTGAGAAAGTTACATGAGCAGTGTTTTTAAAGTTCTCTCACTTGGTGGGCAGGCTATCAAAACAGGCCCAAATATTTTTCAACTCATTCCAGGCAACTGGGACGACTTCTCGTTTAAGACCTCTTTTGAAGTCGTCGCATTCGACACCAGTGGTCAAAAGCTCGCGTTGGGTAACTTAAAAATCGGTTACGCCGATCAGCCCAAAGGATGGACGCGTGACGCGATGCCTAAGCAATTTGAAGCTTTACCACCGGGCTGGTTCTCCCTTGGACAGGACGTTGAGTATTACCAGAACATCCGCGAAAAGCTATCGCCAGAGGACAGAGATTTCGTTTTGAAGGGCTGGGTGACGTAGTTGATGACGACGCCCTGTTCGCAACTGCTGGAGAGCAGGAGGTATTCCGAAGTTCCCTGCTGCGTAGCGTCAGCCTTTCGGCAATTCATGGCCAGTACCGACGCGTGCTTTCAGGGCTAGTTGTCCTTACAGAATTCGAATTTGCGTATCGTGATCCAGGTGATGAGCGAACAGCCTCAATAGACATAGAGTTTCACGTCAAACCTGCGTCAAAGCCCCCCACCAATGTTCACGTTTTGATCGGAAGGAATGGGGTGGGAAAGACAACGTTGTTAAACAATATGGTCGGTGCGATCATTTCTCAGGAGGGCAATTAACCACAGCGGGGCGGTTTCTACGAAAACGTAACTTGGCAAGGCTGGAAACATCTCCCTCAGAATTATTTCAGCAGTGTCGTTTCTGTCTCTTTCAGTGCGTTCGATCCATTTGTCCCGCCCAAGGATCGCCCGGATCGAAGCCGTGGCGTAGCGTATTTTTATGTCGGCATGAAAAACGCACGATCTGGTCCCGGCGGGAATACCGAACAGCCGCCAAAAACTGACATCGATCTCGCGAATGATTTCATCGAAAGCCTTCGCTCCTGCCTCAGCCAGTCAGCGAAAAGAGATCGTTGGCGTGCTGCCATTGAACGCCTAGAGTCGGACATCAATTTCGAGGCTATGAACCTTGGGCAATTGCTTGATTTGGACTTGGATGCCGCCATTCAAAAAGCAAAGTCATTGATTGGTCGAATGAGCTCCGGTCACTCTATCGTCCTACTAACCATTACCAAGTTAGTCGACACAGTGGAAGAGAAAACCTTGGTGTTGATGGATGAGCCCGAGAGTCACCTTCATCCGCCACTTCTCTCAGCATTCACACGGGCATTGTCGGACCTACTGCATAACCGCAATGGCGTAGCGATTATTGCCACGCACTCGCCAGTGGTTGTCCAAGAGGTTCCTCAATCCTGCGTCTGGAAGTTGACGCGGTTACGCACTGAGGGAAGATCAGATCGTCCCGAACGGGAAACTTTTGGCGAGAATGTAGGTGTATTGACGCGTGAAATATTTGGCTTGGAAGTAGCAAAGTCTGGATTTCACGCGATGCTCCAGACCGCTGTTGATGCACATGGAACTTTTGAAAGCGTCCTGCAGGAGTACGACGAGCAGCTTGGCTTTGAGGCTCAAGGCATTTTGCGTTCGATGATTGCAACGCGAGATGCGGCGAAGGCGAGCGCACAATGAAGCGCATTCGAAAACCGAATTTTGATCCCGCAGTAGTTCTCGATACCTGCACTAGCGGAATTAACGATCCAGAGTTGGCTACGCGCTTCAACGCCGCAAGACCGTATTTGCTAGCTAAGTTTCACGACTACGAACGCTGTGCCGATGCCCACAATCTATTTTCGTTTGATGCGTGTTCTTGGGGCAACGAAACGCAAGTTGTAGTTGCCGATATGAGTAAGAAGGAGCTGGTAGATCTGTATTCAGATCAAATGGTTGCTAGCAGTAAACCTGGGCGCAAACAGTACGACAGTTTGATGATGCTTGCCCCGTTGGGGAAATGTCCTTTCTGCGGATTTGGTCAAGTGTCTACACTTGACCATTTCCTATCGAAATCTCGCTATCCTGCGTTCTCCGTACTTACTTTTAATCTCATCCCGTCTTGCTCTGATTGCAACACAGGTAAAGGCTCTTCCGTACTAGAAAACGGCACTCAAATTCTCCACCCTTACTATGAGGACGCGGTGGTTGAAACGGTGCCTTGGCTCTTTTCCGAACTAATTGAGTCGGTACCTGCCACCGTACGGTACTTCGTTCAGCCGCCAACGGATTGGTCGGCTGATTTGACGATACGTGTTACGAACCATTTTCGAGACCTTGAACTTGCTAAGCGCTTTGGGGTTGAAGCAGCTTCAGAATTGGCGAGTCTTTCAGACATACTTGATACGCTTGAAACATCAGACGCACGAGAAATTCACTTACTAAGCATTTCACGAGTTGAACGTAAGAAGCGGACCAATACTTGGCGTGCTGCCCTGTATGAAGCGGTAGCGGGAAGTGCCTGGTACAAAAATGATGGTTTTCGAAATCCAAATCTGTAAACGGTAACGTACTTTGTAATGAAGGACATAAACCAAAGACTAAAATTGGCCGAATCTACCTGACCAGCCGTCCTATGAATACTCACCTTTTTACTTTTGGCTACGAAGGCCTCACCATTAATGAGTTCATCGACAGGCTTATCGCTACGGGCGTCAAAACCATCGTAGATGTTCGGGAATTACCCCTTTCCCGTAAAAAAGGGTTCTCCAAGAACTCGTTCAGTGCGGCCCTCTCGGAGCACGGCATAGCCTACATGCATATGCCTGCATTGGGTTGCCCCAAACCCGTTCGTAATCAGTACAAAGCTGACGGCAACTGGCGAACCTACACCCGAGATTTTCTGGCTTATGTCTCGACGCAAGAAGCGCCCATACAGGAATTAGTCAAAATTTCTCGCGCCACAACAGCGTGCTTAGTTTGTTTTGAAGCGGATTTTTCAATGTGCCATCGGACCTTTGTGGCACGCGCTGCGCGCCAGCATGGTGGTCCGACAGTAATGCACCTGACCGCTAGAACAGCCCTGCCTGATTTGGGTTTTCAGCAAGCGGCTTAGGCGGGTATATCAGGCTGATGAGGAGCCATTGCCCCGGAAAACGGTGAATGGTTCCCAGCAGAAATTGCAAGTCTTTGCTAGGAAGTTCTTGCTCAAGCTTGGCGCGAAACGGCGCTTCCCAAGCGTCACCGTGTTGACGGCGAACGGTTCTGTACAGCGCACCCACTTCCCAGTCCACCAGCTTGTGTTTGTAGGCAAACGTTTGCCCGTCTACGTCGCATTCATACCGGTAGTGAAAATCAAAGGGTAGCTTTTCCAGCAACCGGATTTGTTTGCCTTCTTCCACTTCGTCGAAGAGCTCGGATTGTTGTTGCAGCCGCAGAAGCTTTTCTTTTTCCTCGTCAGTCCAAACCGGGTTATCCGCCTTTTTGATATCCAGCCCAGCGATCCGTGTTGGCCGCAGACGCGCCAATGTGACGCCGTGATCTATCCGAGCTTTTTCAACTGCAGCGAAGTCTGAGAACAGTGGCAGCTTCGCAAGCAACTCGGAACGAACTGGCCAACCGGCCTTTCCGCTTGGCAGCGGTTCTGCATCACATTCGATGGTGTCAACAAAAATGCGATGGCTTTCGGGGCGATGATCATCACGCGCTTTTTCAAGCCTGGCTGAAATCCACTGCCATTTCTTGAATTGCTGCTCGTCGGCAACAAGCCGGAAAGGGACGGGATAGAGACGGATGAGCCGACCGTCTGCAGTCATCCCCGCCACGCAAGATGTCTCCGCATATTTCGCGCTCGGCGACGGGTATGTCTTGCACAGTATGAGAATACGTTCCATGAACGATGCCATCGCTGCTCCCCTTTTGAATTGTCAAAGTCAACTGTGAATTTGGAACATCTGACGTATTCTCTTGACTGAATCCAACTAACTGATTTTAGCTTTGATATGCTTTTATTTTTATAGCTGCTCGCGCATATTCCACAAGGGCTAAAGCCCCATTTGCTCCTCAAGTATGCACTGACTGCGCCCCCAACCTTGAACTGCAAGCCCAGTGCGTGCACGACTTTGAAAACGGTCGCAAAGTTCGGGTTACCTTTTCGCCGAGCGCTTTGTAGAGCCCCGTCCAAAAGGGCCGGTCTGCTCAGCCAGCTACCTATCCAACCAAAAAAAAGAGGCCCAGCCCCCATGCATGAAATCACCTGCCCCCACTGCAACAAAGCCTTCAAGATCGACGAAGCGGGGTACGCCAACATCCTCAAGCAGGTGCGCGATGGCGACTTTGACAAACAGTTGCACGAGCGGCTGGAGCTGGCCGAGCGGGAAAAGCGCGACGCGATTGCCTTGGCCGAGGCCAAGGTCACCAATGCGCTGCAAAGCGCTGCGGCCCGCAAAGATGCGGAGATTCAGGCCTTGCAGGCCCAGCTCGCTGCCGCTGAGGTGGCCCGCAAGCTGGCGGTGACTGAGGCTTTGGGCGCGGTCAGCAAAGAGCGCGATGGGCTGGCGAACGAGCTAGACCAAGCGCGCAGGGCGCAGCAAGCTGCCGCGCAGTTGGCTGAGGCCAATCTCCAGTTGGCGGTGAATGACGCTGTGGGGGTGGTCGCCCGGGAGCGTGATGGCTTGAAGAATGACCTCACCCTCATCACCGTGAAAAATCAGCTAGAAGAGAAAGCCATCAAGGAGCAATACGCCTTGCAGTTGCGCGACCGTGATGGGGAGATTGAGCGACTGCGGGACATGAAGGCGCGGTTATCGACCAAGATGGTCGGTGAAACCCTGGAGCAGCACTGCGAGATCGAGTTCAACCGCATCCGTGCTGCCGCGTTTCAAAGGGCGCATTTTGAGAAAGACAACGACGCCCGCACCGGCAGCAAGGGCGACTACATTTTTCGCGACTCGGACGAGTCGGGCGCCGAGATCGTCTCCATCATGTTTGAGATGAAAAACGAGAGCGATGAAACGGCGACCAAGAAGCGGAACGAAGATTTTCTGAAAGAGCTGGACAAGGACCGCACTGAAAAGGCGTGCGAGTACGCGGTGCTGGTGTCCCTGCTGGAGCCGGAGAGCGAGTTGTACAACAGCGGCATCGTCGATGTGTCGCACCGCTATCCGAAGATGTACGTGGTGCGGCCGCAGTTTTTTGTGCCCCTGATCACGCTCTTACGCAATGCCGCTTTGAACGCGATGAAGTACAAGTCCGAGCTGGCGCTGGTGCGCTCGCAGAACGTGGACATCACGAAGTTCGAAACCCAGCTTGACGATTTCAAGACCGCGTTTGGGCGCAATTGGCGCCTCGCCTCCGAAGGCTTTGAAGAGGCCATCAAGCGCATCGACGATGCGATCAAGGACTTGGAAAAAACCAAGGAAGCGCTGCACAAGTCAGCCAACAATTTACGCCTGGCCAACGACAAGGCCGACGATCTGACGATCAAAAAGCTCACACGGGGCAACCCCACGATGGCGGCCAAGTTTGCGGAGCTGCCGGGCACCAGCACGTCGGCTGATACGGATTAGGGCCTGCTGGGATTTCGAGAGGATCTCGATGACAAAGGCCCGGCTTGCCGGACCGAGAGGTATGGTAAATTGCTTCTGATTTGATAGCTGGTTGCGCATATTCGACGAGGGCTAGAGGCTGATTTGGCACTCAACTCTTCTGCACCGACCGTGCCCCCACGCTGAACTGCAATCCCAGCGCATGCATGACTTTCATAACTGTCGCAAAGCTGGGGTTGCCTTGTTCGCCCAGCGCCTTGTACAGCCCTTCGCGGGTGATGCCGGTGTCGCGGGCCAGTTGCATCATGCCGCGCGCCCGCGCGATGTCGCCCACGGCTTTGGTGAACAAGGCTGCGTCTTTGGGGGCTTCGTCCATGCAGGCCTGCAGATACTGCGCGCAGTCTTCGTCAGATTGCAGGTAGTCGGCGGCTTCAAAAGGTTTGATGCCTAGTTGTGCGGCGGCGGTGGGGTTCATAAAATATTCCAGCAATAGACGCGATAGCCCGGGCCGCTGTGGATGCGCAGTTCGACAACATCACCGCCAA
>NZ_JADJKN010000012.1:0-27688 GCF_016705985.1 Candidatus Aalborgicola defluviihabitans | reverse complement strand
CACCGAGTCGGCAATCAAACGCAACCAACGAATCGCTCGAACCCATGGGCGATTGTTGAGGTCCGGCTTATCGGTCGAAGACATCATTTTGCATTTATATCGCGCAGGTTTTCACGATAGCAGAACTGCGGTAAAACGCACGCCCAGACGTTGCCAACTAGTTCCCATGCAGACAGTCCAGACAACTATGGGTAGGACATTCGACCGCTTGAGGTCAAGTATGGTGCCGAAATAGGTCCGCGGGGTTCACGCTTTCCCTTATGCGGCGACCAAATATTCCAATCTTCTGCCCCCACCGGCACAATCGCTTCGGACCACTCTACAGTACCCAATGCCAACCCACGTTCACGCTCGGGTAAGCCGCTTCGGCGCCACGACCACTAGCGCGATGCCTCCGAGAATGGCCAGGCCAGTCCAACTCAGGCGCTGCGTCCAAGCTTCCCCCAGCAGAAGTGTTCCGCCAATAGCCGCGAGAAGCGGCACGCTCAGCTGCACCGTAGCGGCGGCGCTGGAGCGCAAATGCGGCAGGACGGTGTACCAGACGATGTAGCCAAGCCCAGAGGTGATGGCACCAGAACACACTGCGTACGCCACACCGGTGCTGCTCACCGAGAGCTGCGTGACGCGCACAACGACCAATAGCACAGCAAACGGGACAGACCGCAAGAAGTTGCCAGCCGTGGTGGCGCCGGCATTGAGCGACTTTTTGCCATGCAGCGAGTATGCACCCCAGCCCACGCCTGCAGCCATCATGAGAACCGCGCTGCCCAGCGGCGGCGCGCTCAAGCCGGGCAGCAGCAGCGCTACCAGTCCGCCCATGGCAACCACCAGCCCGAGCCACTGGCGCGCGGACAAGCGTTCGCCCCGCCAAAGACTCGTACCCACCATCGTGGCCTGCACGGACCCGAAGAGCAACAACGCCCCAACGCCTGCAGGCAAACTGACGTATGCAAACGAAAATGCGGCCGCATAAGCCGCCAACCAGAAGGCCGGCACCCAACCGCCACTCGTGGTTGGCGACACCCCGCGAAGCCGCATCACGACCACGAGCATCGCGGCGCCTGACATCAGACGAATGGCAGCAAAGCTGGCCGGGTCGATGGCGTCGCTTTTGAGCGCAACGCGGCAAAGCAGCGAGTTAGCCGCAAAGGCCAGCATCGAGAGCAAGGTCAGTAGAAAAACGGAAAAATATTTCGACTGCATCAGGTCAAGTATGGCAAATCAAGAGGTTGCACTCTTTTTCACCGACTGCACGCCCCCCATACACGGGGCAAACACTTTCTCTCCATTTTTAAACGCTTCAGCCCGCTGCTCGCAACGCCGCAGTACTTCCCGCCGCTGATCGTTGCTGTAGGCAACCCACCAGTCACGCTCGTCCTGCGTGCGAAAACACCCCCTGCACAGGCCAACTTCCGGGTTCATCTCACAAACATTGATGCAGGGTGAACGCACCTGTATTGGGGTAATTGCATTGGTATTCATCTAGATCTTTCTCAAAGCGGATATTCGTTCCAACCAGCAGACCCGCGCCTGGTTGATGCCACGGTTCGCGTGTTGACTGCGCGCTACGCCTCTCTCGACCACTCGGTCGAGTCCCAAAAATCATCCGCGTGGCGCGCGCCGCGAATCAATGCTGCCAAGCCGGCCTCCTCCTCACACTGGCGCAGGCAGGCCTCAAATTCGGGTGTCAGCCCACGATAGACCTCCATCCAGGTGTGACAACCATCTTGCACTCCAGGACGTCGCTTAAGCTCACCCGGCACGCCACACAGGTCAAACACGCGTTGCTGTAGCCCCTGAACGCGTTGCTGCAACGCCAGCGCTTGGTCAGCCGGAACGCGATAGTAAATGTAGCGATCCATGGCATCTCCTGTCAGATTTGCTGAAACCTCGCATGCGTTGCAGCCGCGATTTCGACGGCCATCATGTCACAGGACCCTACCACCGCAATGTCCGTGGCCGCAGCAGCGCCCCGACCGCTGCCGGAATTGCGATACCCACAACGTACCAGATGCCGATGAAAGGTGCCCCCGATTCCGGGCAATGCAAGGCATATACCAATGCGGCCAGCGCACCCGCCAGCAAGCCGGCGCTGGCGCCGGCCCATGCCGGGCGGGTCGGCGCCAATCCCTTCATCACCCAGAACGTCGCCACGAACAGCGGCAGTGAAATCAGGGCGATGCTAAATGGACAGGTTTTCCAGGTCGCGCCCAGAATCGCCGGCGCGCTGCTCCGGGTCGGCGCCAAGCAGCACCAGCGCGCTGCAACCAGCCACAGCAACAGGACCGGGGCGGCAAGCGCAGCCCAGGCACCGCCCACCCGCATGCCAGGGCGCGCCAGGCGTTCAGTGGCAATATAGGCCGCCAGTGCCAGAACGCCGGCAAACGCCATCTTGACCCAAAATATCAACTCGCCCATGGCTTGTGCCAGGTCTGCGCGCAGGCCATGGGTCAGCACCAGAAGCAGCACCGCGCCGACAATGCCAAGGCCAAGTGCGAGGGCGAAACGCCGGCCCACGCTATGTGTGGGCACTGGGGCAGCCCCGGTGGCGAGCAGGGAAATTAGATCGTCGGTCTTCATGTGTTTCCCCTGATTCTGGCTGCCAGCGCTTTCAAGCCCCGGTGAACACCTATTTTGACGGCCGACTCCGACATGCCGGTTAGCTGTGACGTCTCCACCACCGACCGCCCTTCAAGCTTGACGTGCACTATGGGAAGCCGCTGCCCGTCGGGCAGACTGGCGAGCATTTGACCCAGGTCCTTGCGGGCATCTGACGCATCGGTGTCGGATGCGGCAAAGACTTCCAATTCGTCATCCAGCGGATCGGTCAGCGCCTCGCGCGCGGCCCGGGCGCGCAGCAAATCCACCAGTTTGTAGCGCGCGATGGCATACACCCAGGCCGTGAGTGGCTGGTCGCTGCGGTAGGTATGGCGCTGGTTGTGTACCGCCAGCAGTGTTTCTTGCACTAGATCCTCCACGTCGTCGGGTCGTTGAAAAAGCCTCTTTCTGTAGTAGGCCCGCAGGTGCGCGCTTAAGGCTTTCAGAAAACAGTGGTAGGCCGCAGCATCGCCCTGCAAACCTTGCAGTAACGACTCGCGCAACAGTCTCTCGCTTTGCGCGAACCGGTCATCCATTACTACTGTTCGTTCCATGCGGGCATTGGGTTACAGGAAAGCGCAAAAAAATATTTTTTGCAAATAGTTGTTCCAACTGTAACCGGCGGGCCGTGTGCGGCGAAGTACCTAGCAATCGGAAAGCAAATCATGAATACAGACCGTTCAGTTCAAAAACATGGCTTGGCGCCTTAGACGGAATGACAATGAGCCATCTCACACAAATCGTTCACCCAGCGTGGCTGCGCGCCATGCACTGGCTCAATGCCCTGGCAGTGGTGGTGCTCATGATGAGCGGCTGGAGAATCTACAACGCCACCGCGTTCCTCGGCTTTGCGATCCCGAAGGACATCACGCTCGGCGGCTGGTTAGGCGGCGCCTTGCAATGGCACTTCGCAGCGATGTGGCTGCTGGCGGCCAATGGTTTGCTGTATTTGTCCTTCAATCTGGGAACCGGTCGCCTGTGGCGCAAATTCTTCCCCCTATCGGGCGCCGCCCTGCTGGCGGATGTTCGGGCGGCGCTTCAGGGCAAGCTGGCCCATGCCGACCCCCGGCACTACAACACGGTGCAAAAGCTGGCCTATTTGCTGGTGATCGCCGACAGCCTGGTGCTGGTGCTCTCCGGGCTGGTGCTATGGAAGTCTGTGCAATTCCCGCTGCTGAGGGAGCTGGTCGGCGGCTATGAGGGCGCGCGGCGGGTTCACTTCTTCGCCATGGCCGTGCTGGCCGCCTTTGTGCTGGTCCATCTGCTGATGGTGGCGCTGGTACCGCGCACTTTGCGCACCATGGTTCGTGGTCATTGAGAAAGCCCAAAGTATGAATATCAAGAGCCCTTTGCGCCTGGTAGTCGATGGAGATCTGGTGCTGAAAGAAGCGACCCGGCGCAGCTTTCTGCGCCGCTCGCTCACGCTGGGCGGTCTGGCCATGCTAACGGGTTGTTCGCTGGTCGATGAGGCCAGTGTGGACACCGCCCTGAGCCGGATTTCACGCATCAATGACGATGTGCAGGGATGGCTGTTCGATCCCAACCGGCTGGCCCCGACCTATCCCGAGTCGATGATCACTCGGCCCTTTCCCTTCAATGCCTACTATGGTGAAGACGAGATACGGGAAATTGAGGAGAGCAGCTACCGCCTGGAAGTTACTGGCCTGGTCGCCGACCGTCGCCAATGGACTCTGCGCGAGCTGCGCGCCATGCCGCAAATCGAGCAGGTCACCCGTCATATTTGTGTGGAAGGTTGGAGCGCGATTGGCAAATGGGGCGGTGTCTCGTTTGCCAGCTTTCTGCGCCGCGTAGGCGCCGATCTCAGCGCCAAATACGTGGGCTTCAAGTGCGCCGACGACTACTTCACCAGCATTGACATGGCCACCGCACTGCACCCACAAACCGTGCTGGCGCTGACCTATGACGGACAACCGCTGCCGCCCAAGTATGGATTCCCGATGAAACTGCGCATGCCCACCAAGCTGGGATACAAGAATCCGAAACACATTCAGGCGATTTTCGTCACCAACACTTACCCCGGAGGCTACTGGGAAGACCAGGGGTACAACTGGTTCGGAGGTAGTTGAGTCCAACCGCTCGACTGCCCTGAAAACTCTGGCAATTCCGCCAATTCACCACCACTTCAATGGAACTCACCATGAAATCGATCACTACCGCCCTCTTGTCCGCCACCCTGTTGATTTCGGGGGGCGCGGCCTACGCCCAAGACGCCATGCACAAGGACGCCATGTCCAAGGACGGCATGCAGAAAGAAGCGATGGCCAAAGATGCCATGCACAAGGATGACATGTCCAAGGACGGCATGAAAAAGGACAGCATGAAGAAACCCACCGTCAAGAAAGACACCATGATGAAGAATGACAGCATGGACAACGATGGCATGAAAAAAGATGCGATGGCCACCGATGCAATGGGCAAAGACGAGATGAAGAAATAGGGAGCGCAGCCATGCATGGTCTGTCTCCCTCAACCAGGCTTGGCCAGTTCGCCGCAGTCGCGGCGCTGGCTCTGACGACTTTGGCCCCGGCCTGGGCCAACCCCCGCTTGCCGGAAATACAAAGCAGTGCGCCCGCGGGAACGGCAGCCAATTTGCAGACTGCCGTCTTCGCAGGCGGCTGCTTCTGGGGCGTCGATGCCGTGTTCAAGCACGTCAAAGGCGTCTCAGACGCGGAGTCGGGCTATGCCGGGGGTCGCTCAAACACCGCAGATTACGAGCAGGTCAGCGGCGGTGCAACCGGCCATGCGGAGGCGGTGCGCGTGCGCTTCGATCCGTCACAGGTTTCTTACCCGCAATTGCTGCAAGTATTTTTCAGCGTCGCGCACGACCCCACCCAGCTCAACCGACAAGGCCCGGACACAGGCACGCAATATCGTTCAGCGATCTTCTACACCAACGTTGAACAAAACAAGGCGGCGCTGGCCACCATCCGCCAGCTCGACGGCGCACACACTTTCGCCAGACCCATCGTCACGCAGCGGGCACCGCTTGCGCAGTTCTACCGGGCCGAGGAGTATCACCAGAACTACCTGGCATTGCATCCTCAACAACCGTATATCGTCTTCAACGACATGCCCAAATTGAAACAGTTGCGTCAACAATTTCCAGCCTTGTACAGATAAAAGAACCAACCCCTTTGGCGGGACAGTATGGAAAGGCATCCGCACCCTGTTCTTGCCCAGGTGCCGCGCTGGCACCATTTCAACACGCGCTGTAGGCACCTTCAATTGCACCGCAGCTTGACAATGGCTTTGGCATCCTGCCCAAAGTCGCCGCGCAAGACCGCCCGACTATCGCGATGGCCTGCAGACAGGCGGCTTCATGGGTATCCCGGTACGGAGTCTGGTGATGGAAGGCGCGAGGTGCGAGATGCACCGCACGGTGCTTGTGGCCTATAACTTGGGGCCATGCGCGTGCTTGACCGGGCTTAACAACAAACTCCCTACTTCTGTGGCTGCTTTTGTCTAAGTCGGCGCAGCAATCGAAATATTGCCAAGCCCAGGCCGGCAACCAGCAGCAAGGCTATCAATGAAGCCAAGATCGCATGCTGAAGAATCCAACCAGCCGAACCAATGGCAACATTGAGCCAACGCGGAAGGAAATTGAGCGGCGTGCCATGCACTTGATGCAGAAATATCGCACCGTCGAAGTCATGGGACAGGGCGGTGTGCATACGCCCGGATGTCTCAAGGCGACTGAACCCGGGCTGCCCCACGCAACAGGCGCTGACTTCAAGTCGATGAAAAATCGGATGTTGACAGCCCTGCCAGTGCGCGCTCTACGCTGAAACGCGCATCATCTGGAAGCGGCTTGGCGGCCAGTGCCGTCACGACGGCCAGACCCTGGGCAGCGTCGGCTTCCGAAGTATCCATGGCGGCGCCGTCCAATGCGAATACGCCAATGGTGTAAAGCTGGTCCCCTAACGCGCTATGGAGGTGTTGACCCATTGAAGGAATCGATTCGCCCAATGAGTTGTAATGAAGGTGACTGTGATGAGCCCACAGGATCATCTTCGGAAAATGGTCTAGCAACGCCAATGCCAGTTTGGCATTGAGCGTATCGCGGGATTGCTGGTACACCTTCATGGACTTGTTGGCAGCCAACCAATCGCTGCATTGCTGCAGCCGGTAGCGCAACATCGTGGGCACGAGTTGGAGGGCGGCGACATGCCTTGCCGGTCGACGAGCGCCGACAGCGATTGCTGCCGAGTCATCAAGCCAACGCTCGAGTTCCGACAATGCCTGCGTAACGGTTTGACTGCTTTTGCATTCGAGCGATGGACTCAAAATCTTGGTCCACTCGCCAACCTTCTGATCGCTGACGTTCGGATCGAGCGCCTGCACCGACGCGAGAAATGCACCTAGGCTTTTTTCCGCCGAACCACCATACGCGCGCGCCATACCGGGCTGCAGATCAAAACTGGTGAGGTAGATCGCAGGTGCGCCGGATTGTGGTTGCAAAGCTTCAGCAATCACCGCTTCCATTGGTGCGGTCTGCCACAGGCCGAACAACGCCTCACGGGTAAACAACTCCGCGACGGCGGAACCCGAAACGCCATTTGCATAGACATGTTCCTGGGCAGTCCATGCATCAATTAGCGAACCTTCCAACGCGAGCACGTCGAATCCCTTGCGTTCGTGCAGATAACGCACAAACCTTTGACGGACCAGTGGCATTTCCTGCGGAACATGAATCGATTCGCCCAGGGCAATTGCCCTGCGCGATCCGACCGCTGCATCAAGAAATGTGTAGTCGTCTGTTCGATAAGGTTTGTCGAGGTCCAATGGATGCACCTGCGAATCGGCCGCGCAAGCTTGGGTGAGGATGGCCAAGCCGAGCAAGCACGCACACTGGCAAACCAGCGATCTACCCATGCGCATGATTCTCTTCCCCTCAATTCCTGTGTATGAATGGCTGCATGACCCAGAGAACTCCGACGAGCCCCATCAGTGCGACGCAGATGGTGGCGACTCCAAGCTTATGCGAACGCATCCAGCCCCCGATGCCAAAACTGAAGAGCGTCAGGACGATGCCTAGTAGAAACAACGTTGTGAGAGGTTCCTGCTGCGCCCGAAGAGCTTCTGGCAGCGTCGCGGTGTTCAAAGTAACCGTCACCGAGAAGGTAGAGCCCAACGTGAAAATCAGAAAACAGATACCTGCGCAGGCCGCCAACAGGGCCGTCCAGCTGCCAATCCGGCGCGTTGACTGAGAAATCAGCAACGTCCCGTAGAAAGCAAACGCAAAACCGGCGAGCACTGAACTGACGAAAGCGAGCTGTTGATATCCTGTCATGGTCGTCACTTCAACGTTGGGAGGCTGGGCACCGGATCATTACTTTGCGTTCGACGAGTAGGCTAACTGCCTGTGCAAAAGTATCGCACCCTGGAACCATCCTGATACAACGGGTCTCCCCTGAGATGAATATCTGGTTTCCCAAGAATTTGCGTCACATCGGCTCAAATCACCGTGCGCATGCTGCGCGGCCACTCGTCCGGCTTGCCTGGCACCGATTGCCGCAACAGTTTTACCTTCGAGCCAATGCCAAGCTACGCCGACGACACGCGCCAAGCGCTAGCGTCTGTGCAGCTAAAACATCTGCCGGGCGAAATAGCGGTGTATTGCAACGACGGCGTCACCTCAATCGAACTGCTGGTGGCTGCGGTCACAGGCCGCCAACGGTGGCCGAAATGGGTCGCGATCAGACCACCAACTTGCCCTTCAGCTCAGCCCCGGGGCAGCACTACCTGGTCAACCAAGTAGCACCAGGATTCGGGCATTATCTCCAGGCAATGCCAACAGGGCAAAAGATCGAACCAGGGTCACCGCTGACGGGTCCGTGGCAGGCACGGGTGGGACACGTTTCTCCATCGACGCCGCCCCCGGCCTGCCTGGCTATATCCTGGCCAATGGGCAGATCGTCGATCCAGCGGCCAGCGATACCGTGGCAAACCTGTTCCTGAAAATAAAACAGCATGGAAAGGAAGAATGGCTGCGCTTCGGTAGCCAGCTTTATCGTCCGCAGGCGACGGTTATGCGCAATAGTACAAGCTGCCCGCCAGCGGTACGGTCTGCATCAACGGTGCAATTTCTTGCATGCCCAAACGGCTAGCACCTTAGATCGCTTGGCGCGGCACGCTTGGTCGAACTTGTATCGGCTTTTCTCATTGACCTGAGGCAGTACCGAAAACGCCCCGTCGCCATTGGGGCGACGCGCGCTGCTGTGCCGCAACTGGCCTACCTACTGCCAGGTCTAGCAGCCGAGTGAACCGGCCACCACCAATGCCAAATTCTGCAGTGACATTCACGCACTTATGACTGGGTCATCGGCAACTGCGAGGCAGCTTCTCATTTTGCAATCGCTCCCGAATCGACACAAATTCGGGAACTCTTTTTTACGCACCCGGGGACACTGCTTCTTCCACCCGATTGCGGCCCATTTGCTTGGCGCGATACAGCCCCGCATCGGCTCGCCCAATCAAGGCAGTCAGACTATCCGTCTGTGGGTCACCCAAGCACGCAACGCCCACACTAACGGTACAAACAGGCAAGCCAGTTTCGCTTGTATTGCATTGCCGGATCCGCTCAGCCGCCAGCAGCGCGTCCTCGCGGCCGGTGTCGGGCAGCAACACTAGAAACTCCTCTCCCCCATAGCGTCCCAGAATGACAGGCCGCCGCAGCACGCCCTGTACGCGTTGTACAAAATCAATCAACACCTTGTCGCCTACTGGGTGTCCATGGGTGTCATTGATGCGTTTGAAATGGTCCAGATCCAGCATCAAAGCGGCTAGCGCTGTACCATGGCGTTTGCAGCGTGCGATCTCGTTTTCGCCCAGTTCAAACAAAGCACGGCGGGTGTAGGCGTTCGTCAGACTGTCTTTGCTGGCAAGCTGACCCAGTTCAATGTGCAGCCGCTCTGAAGTCATGAGGATTGCGCCAATGGCAGACAACAACAAACCAAAATTCAAACTACCCAGGTAAATGGCTTGCATGGGGAGTTGGCGTACAGCCCAATCGGCAACGGTGACGCAACTGCGGTGTATGCGCGCAACAGCATAACGGCACTCAGTCCAACCAAAACCACCAGGCTCAAGTTAGCCCCCAGCTTTCGGTCACCAAATCGCCCGATGATTACGGCCTGCCATAGCAACATGGCAGGCAGGGCTACGCAAATGATGGTCAAACGGTAGTGGTAATAGGTGCGGTCGGTACTGAGCCAGGCAAATGCCGGCACCGAAAAGCACAACAGTGCCGGAAATAGCCAGCTCGGCAAAACACGACCGTGCAGCGCAGCAGCGCCTGCCAACGCATAGGCGCCAGTCAGCAACAGCAGCACATTGGCCAAGCCGACGGTAATCAAGGGATGCAAGGTGTTCTGCAAGCCATACAGTACGGTTGCAAAAAACGCCAGAAGATAAGCGGTAGCCCATTCCCGGAGGCCGTGAATGGACTTGGGATACGAACGGGATTGGGAATACAAGACCAATGCCATCAAGCATCCCATGACGCCGTTGATGAGGATGAACACCCGCAAATCCAACGCAGACCAAGTCATTCTTGTAATCCCTTGCTTCCACGAATCATAGTGTAAAAGTATTATTCCCACGCTTTTTCAGAGGAAAGCGATCTGTTTGGGGTTCGGATTTGGACTGTGAATTGGGTTCAGTCACCTGCGCAATGCTGGCCGCATCCACCCCAAAGTACCCCCGCAAAGCCGCCCGTGTATCACTACGCCCAAAGCCGTCGGTGGCGGCGATGATGGGGCCGGAGCCTAAGAGCGTAACTTCCTTAAGAAAATTAGGGATGTAGCCCTCGTCGAATCTACATAAATAGCTATCACAATTATAGCAAACCTTCACCACATCCGCCCCTGCACCCGCTGGCAAATCCGGCTGGGTGTAGTTCTCGTTCATCAACGTGATGTAGTAAAAAACGTCTTTTTGCTCCACCAACATTTCGCGCGCACCGTGGTCGACGATGACGGCCATCTCGCCTGCTAAGGCCAGGTCATAGGCCTTGCATTTACGCCTTTTTTACACCGCCAGCTTAAAACTCATCCCCATTTTTACGCCCCGTTAACCACACTCCCTTCATCAATGTGATGCAGGAGAGAATGATGGAAACAGTGAACACACTTCACGTGGTGTATGGCTTGGGCGGCATGTGTGCTGCCTTGTTGCTGGCGTATTTGGTCTATGCGCTGATCCGCGCGGAGGAGTTTTAATGAGCAGCTCGGCTTGGGGGCTGCTGGCCCTGTTTTTAGTCTTGCTCTTGGCCGTATCGTGGCCTTTGGGCATTTGGATCACGCGCATCTGCAATGGGAATCTGCCCGGTTGGATGCAGCGCACCGAAGCGCCGCTGTACCGCTTGGCAGGCGTATCACCCGACCAGTCCATGGGCTGGGCCCGCTACGCGCTGGCCCTGCTGGCGTTTAACGTCTTGGGCTTCCTGGTCCTTTATCTGTTGCAGCGCTGGCAAGCGGTGTTGCCGCTTAACCCGGCGGGTATGGCTGCGGTGACGATGGATTCGTCCTTCAACACGGCCATCAGCTTTGTCACCAATACCAACTGGCAGGGTTATGGCGGTGAGACCACCATGAGTTACCTGACCCAGATGCTGGGCTTGGCGGTGCAGAACTTTTTGTCAGCCGCCACGGGTATTGCGGTGATATTCGCGCTGGTTCGCGGCTTTGTCGCACGCTCTACCAGCGTGATTGGCAACTTCTGGGTGGACATGACACGCGTTACCGCCTGGCTGCTCATTCCGCTGTCGGTGGTGGTGGCTTTGCTGTTCGTCGGCCAAGGCGTGATCCAGAATTTTGACGCCTACCAAGACGTCAACACGCTGGAGAGCACCAGCTACCAGATCGCCAAAAACGGCCCCGATGGTCAGCCGCTCGTGGACGCAAAAGGCAGCCCCGTCATGGAGGATGCCAAAACCAGCACGCAGACCTTGGCCATGGGCCCCGTTGCGTCGCAAGAGGCCATCAAGATGCTGGGGACCAACGGCGGTGGTTTCTTCAATGCCAACTCGTCCCACCCGTATGAGAACCCGACTGCGTTGAGCAATCTGCTGCAGATGCTGTCAATTTTCTTGATCCCGGCTGCGCTGTGCTTCACCTTTGGCGGTGTGGTGGGTGACCAGCGCCAAGGCTGGGCCGTGATCGCCGCGATGACGGTCATGTTTGTGGTGTCCGTTATGGTCGTTACGCCCGCTGAACAGGCCGGCAACCCCTTGCTGACACCGCTGGGCGTGGACCAGACCGCCAGCGCCCTGCAGTCGGGCGGCAATATGGAGGGCAAAGAGACACGCTTCGGCATCAACGCCTCCAGCCTCTTTGCGGCGGTAACGACCGGCGCGTCATGCGGTGCGGTGAACGCCATGCACGACTCCTTCACCCCCATCGGTGGAATGGTCCCGCTGGTGGAGATGCAGCTCGGGGAAGTCATATTTGGTGGCGTAGGCACCGGCCTGTATGGCATGCTGATCTTCGCCATCTTGGCCGTGTTCATTGCCGGCTTGATGATTGGCCGCACACCCGAGTACCTGGGCAAGAAGATTGAGTCGCATGAGATGAAACTCACCTCGATTGCCATTTTGGTCACGCCCATTGTGGTGCTGGCGGGTACCGCCATCGCGGTGGTGAGCACCGCCGGTCAGGCAGGCATTGCCAACCCGGGTGCCCATGGTTTCTCAGAGATTCTGTATGCGTTGACGTTAGCTGCCAACAACAACGGCAGCGCCTTTGCCGGGCTGTCGGCCAACACGCCGTTCTACAACATCCTGCTGGGCTTGGCCATGTGGCTGGGGCGCTTTGGCGTGATCGTGCCGGTGCTGGCCATTGCTGGTTCGCTGGCGGCTAAGAAGCGCCTGTCGGCCAATGCCGGCACCTTCCCCACACACGGCCCGCTGTTTGTGGTGTTGCTGATTGGCACCGTGCTGCTGGTGGGGCTGCTGAACTATGTGCCCTCCCTGGCGCTGGGCCCGGTCGTTGAGCACCTGATGTTGTGGATCACGCGTTGAGCCGTCGCCGCCGCACGCCCCTATTGAGTGAGTAACTTATGTCAAACAAAAATTCATTGAACCTGATGGACCCCGTGTTGGTAAAGCCCGCTGTGCTGGCTGCCTTCACCAAGTTGAACCCTGCTGTGCAGTGGCGCAACCCGGTGATGTTTGTGGTCTACATCGGCAGCATCGTCACCACGCTGCTGGGCCTTGCGGCCCTGGGCGGTGACGGGCCTGACCGCCCCGCTTTTATTCTGGGCATCTCACTGTGGCTATGGTTCACCGTGCTCTTTGCCAACTTTGCTGAAGCATTGGCGGAGGGACGCAGCAAGGCGCAGGCGGACTCGCTCAAAGGCTTGAAGAAAAGCACCTGGGCCAAGAAACTGAAAGACCCGGTGCATGGTTCCACTTGGTTGCCTGAACAGGCCGAAAACCTGCGCAAAGGCGATGTGGTGCTGGTGGAAGCCGGTGACATGATTCCTGTCGATGGTGAGGTCATCCAAGGCGTCGCCACCGTGGACGAAAGCGCAATCACCGGCGAATCGGCACCCGTGGTGCGCGAGTCGGGTGGTGACTTTGGCTCGGTCACTGGCGGCACCCGCGTGCTGTCGGACTGGTTGGTGGTGCGCATCAGCGTGAACCCCGGCGAGTCATTTTTGGACCGCATGATTGGCATGGTGGAAGGCGCCAAGCGCCAGAAGACCCCCAATGAAGTAGCGTTGACGATTCTGCTGGTGGCATTGACCATCGTGTTCTTGGTGGTGACCGTCACACTGCTGCCGTTCTCTATCTTCAGCGTGCAGGCCGCCGGCAGTGGCACGGTGGTGGGCATGACGGCGTTGATTGCGCTTTTGGTCTGCCTGATTCCCACCACCATTGGCGGCTTGTTGTCGGCCGTGGGGGTGGCCGGTATGAGCCGCATGATGCAGGCCAATGTGATTGCCACCTCGGGCCGCGCGGTAGAAGCGGCGGGCGATGTGGATGTGCTGCTGCTGGACAAGACCGGCACCATCACCCACGGCAATCGCCAGGCCACTGTTTTTATTCCCGCACCCGGCGTGTCACCCACTCAGTTGGCCCAGTCCGCCATGCAAGCCTCGATGGCCGACGAAACACCCGAAGGCCGCAGCATCGTGGCACTGGCCCAGCGCCAAGGCGTTACCGAGCCACGTCTGGCCCACAGTACTGAGGTTGCTTTTACCGCCCAGACCCGCATGAGCGGTATGGATGTGCAAAACGACGATGGCAGCACGCGCCCATTGCGCAAGGGCGCGGTGGACGCGATTCGCAAATACGTAGAAACTTTGGGCAGCAAGATGCCTGCGGAAGTGCTGCGGGCTGCTGACGACGTCGCGCGCCGCGGCAGCACGCCGTTGGCCGTGGCAGACGGCAGCGTGGTGCTGGGCGTGGTGGAGCTCAAAGATATCGTCAAGACCGGTATCAAGGAGCGCTTTGGCGAGCTGCGCCGCATGGGTATCAAAACGGTGATGATCACCGGTGACAACAAGCTCACCGCAGCCGCCATTGCGGCCGAGGCCGGCGTAGATGATTTCTTGGCCGCAGCCACGCCCGAAGACAAGCTCAAGATCATCCGCCAGTACCAAGCCGAAGGCCGCCTGGTGGCCATGACCGGCGACGGCACCAACGACGCGCCCGCCCTGGCCCAAGCCGACGTGGCGGTGGCTATGAACAGCGGCACCCAAGCGGCCAAAGAGGCCGGCAACATGGTGGACCTGGATTCCAACCCCACCAAGCTGCTGGAGATTGTGGAGACCGGCAAGGCGCTGCTGATGACGCGCGGCTCGCTCACCACCTTCAGTATTGCCAATGACGTGGCCAAGTACTTCGCCATCATTCCGGCGATTTTTGTGAGCACCTACCCGCAGTTGGGTGTGCTGAATGTAATGCGCTTGGGCAGCCCTAACTCGGCCATCCTGTCGGCGGTGATCTTCAACGCGCTGATCATCATGTTCTTGATTCCCCTCGCCCTCAAAGGCGTGAAATACCGGCCTGTGGGCGCTGCGGCCTTGCTGCGCCGCAACTTGGCGATCTATGGCCTGGGCGGACTGATCGTGCCGTTTATTGGCATCAAAGCCATCGACATGCTGCTCTCAGCCACCTCCTTCTGAATTTGTAAAAGGACATTGGTATGACAACGTTTCTTCGCCCTTTGCTGGCTATTTTTGGTGCACTCACCGTGGTTACCGGTCTGGTCTACCCGCTGGCCGTGACAGGCGCCGCGCAGGCCATTTTTCCGGCGCAAGCGCATGGCAGTTTGGTACTGCGTGATGGCAAGCCGGTAGGCTCCACCCTGATCGGGCAAAACTTTACTGCCCCTGAGAACTTCTGGGGCCGCCCCTCTGCCACCGGGCCCATGCCCTACAACGCAGCAGCCTCTAGCGGCTCCAACCAGGGCCCGCTGAACCCTGCGCTGATCGACGCTGTCAAAGGCCGCATCGCTGCATTGCACGCTGCCGACCCCAGCAATACCGCGCTGGTGCCGACAGACTTGGTGACTGCGTCGTCTAGCGGATTAGACCCGCACATCAGCCCGGCTGCGGCCAACTACCAAGTGGCCCGCGTGGCCCGCGCCCGCAAGCTGCCAGCAGCCCAGGTGCAGGCCTTGGTCGGGCAGCACACACAAGCACCGCTGTGGGGGATTTTGGGCGAACCGCAGGTCAATGTTTTGCAACTGAACCTGGCGCTGGCTGCTTTGCGTTAACAATGCAGCATGGCAAGCACCCCTGACTCCCGGCAAGACCCTGATGCGCTACTGGCGCGCATGAAGGAAGAAGCAGAGGCTGGCGAACGCGGCAAGCTGCGTATCTACTTTGGGGCCAACGCCGGCGTCGGCAAAACCTACGCCATGCTGGCTGCCGCGCAGCGCGCCCAACGGGCTGGCCAGCGGGTGCTGGTGGGCGTGGTGGAAACCCATGACCGCAAAGACACGATGGAGTTGCAAGCCGGCTTGCAGGTGCTGCCCTTGCAAGAGATTGCGTACCGTGGCCAGGTGCTGCTAGAGCTGGATATTGATGCCGCCTTGGCTGCCAAACCGGATGTGTTGTTGGTGGACGAGCTGGCCCACAGCAACGCACCCGGCTCGCGCCACCCCAAGCGCTGGCAAGACGTGCAAGAGCTGCTTGATGCCGGTATCGATGTGTGGACTGCACTGAACGTACAACACTTGGAAAGCCTCAATGGCACGGTAGGTGCCATTACCGGTGTCCGCGTTAACGAGACCGTGCCCGACACCGTGCTGGACAACGCAGACGAGATTGTGTTGGTGGATGTAACCGCCGACGAGCTGCTGGCCCGCCTCAAGGCTGGCAAGGTTTACATCCCTGCACAGGCCGAACGTGCCACTCAAAACTTCTTTCGCAAAGGCAACCTGATTGCGCTGCGCGAGATCGCCTTGCGCCGCACGGCGGAGCACGTGGGCGACGATGTGCGCAGCTACCGCCAGCACATGATGCAAACCTCGCGCCAGCACAATGGTGCCGACCATTCGGCGTGGAACACGTCGGGCGCGCTGCTGGTGTGCGTGGGCCCACAGGCCGGGGCTGAACATGCGGTGCGCACCGCTGCGCGCCTGGCCGGGCAGCTCAATGTGCGTTGGCACGCTGCCTATGTCGAAACCCCTGCGCTGCAGCGGCTGTCCCCCAAGGACCGTGACCGCACGCTGGCCGTGCTCAAGCTGGCCGAAGAACTGGGTGGCAGCACGGCGGTGCTGACCGGCGACAACATTGCCCAAGCGCTCTTGCAGCACGCCCGCACGCTGAACTGCGCCACGTTGGTGCTGGGCCGTCCAATACCGCGCCCCTGGAGCGGCCTGTGGCGCGTGTTGATTCCCACGCTGACACGGCAACTGGCCACGCTCGCCCCCGCACTGGACGTTGTGGAGGTGGGCTTTACCGAGAGCGTGCGCAAGCTGGCGCAACCTTTGGGACGTTTGGCAGAAGAGGCCCCCGTCACGTCTGTCTGGGAGTCGCAATGGGCTCGCTATGGCGGCGCAGTCGCAGCCTGTTTGCTGACCACGGTATTGACGCAACCCATGCTTCCCCGGTTTGATCTGGCCAACATCGTCATGTTGTTTTTGCTGTGCGTGGTGTTTGTCGCCGTCAAGCTGGGGCGTGGCCCGGCCAGCTTGGCTGCGGTGCTGGCGGTCGCGTCGTTTGATTTCTTTTTTGTGCAGCCGCGCATGTCGCTGGCCGTGAGTGATGTGCAATACCTGGTCACTTTCGGGGTCATGCTGGTGGTGGGTTTGTTGATTGGTCAGCTCACCGCCAATCTGCGGTTTTCGGCCAACGTGTCGGCCAGCCGCGAGCAGCGCGCGCAGGCCTTGTTTGAGCTTTCGCGCGAGTTGTCGGCTGCGCTGCAGTGGGAGCAAGTCGTTGCCATGGGCGAGGCCGCTGTGCAGCGCACCTTTGGTGGTCAGGCCAAGGTACTGCTGCCAGATACCCACGACCGGCTCATTGTGCCAAGCGATCTGCCGGCAGACCTGGACAGCAGTGTTGCAGACTGGGTGCTGCGCAACGGCCAGCGCGCGGGTATGGCCACCTCGACTCTGCCATCCAACGCGTGGCATTACGTGCCGCTGCAAGCGCCCATGCGTTTGCGTGGCGTGTTGGCGCTGAAGCCCGCTCAGCCACGCTGGTTGTTGATTCCAGAACAGGTTCAGCAGTTGGACACCTTGGCGCGGCAAATCGCCATTGCGCTGGAGCGTGTGCACTACGTGGAGGTGGCGCAGGGCGCTGTGGTGCAAATGGAATCCGAGCGCCTGCGCAACACACTGCTGGCGGCCATGTCGCACGATGTTCGCACGCCGCTCACGGCGTTGATCGGGCAGGCCGAGTCACTGGCCAGCTCGGTGCCGCTCACCCCAGACCAACACGCCTCAGCCAATGCCATCAGCCACGAGGCCCGCGAGCTCAGTACCTTAGTGGGTAACTTGCTGGAAATGGCACGGCTGGAGAGTGGCCAGGTTGAGCTGCACTTGGAATGGCAATCGGTGGAGGAGGTGGTGGGCAGCGCCATTCGCGCCGCGCGTCACGCGTTGGGGGCGCTGTCGGTGCACACCGTCATTGCGGCCGACCTTCCCCTGGTGGAGTTTGATGCCGCGTTGATGGAGCGTGTGTTGGTCAACCTGATGGAAAACGCCGCCAAGTACGGCGTGGGCACGCCACTGCATGTGCCTGCCATCGAGTTGACGGCACAGGCCACGCCCGATGCGCTGGAGCTGCGCGTGCGCGACTACGGCCCCGGCCTGCCACGCGCCAGTTCGGGCAAAGAGGTTGATTTATTCGCAAAATTCACCCGTGGAAAGAATGAGTCATCCACCCGCGGCGTGGGTTTGGGCTTGGCCATTTGCAAGGCCGTGGTGGACGCGCACAAAGGCCGTATCAGCGCCCACAACGCCGATGGCGGTGGTGCAGAATTCACCATCACGCTGCCACGGCGTGCACCGCCCCTTGCCCCAGACGAACCCATAGAAACTGACCAAGCCTGAGCCCCATGTCCACCCCATCACCCGTTGCCGTGCTGATTGAAGACGAGCCCCAAATTCGCCGCTTTGTGCGTGCAGCGCTAGAGGCCGAAGGCTGGCAGGTGTTTGAGGCCGACACCGCACAGCGCGGCCTGACCGAAGCGGGCACCCGCAAGCCTGACCTGTTGGTGCTGGACCTGGGCTTGCCCGACGGTGATGGTCTGGACGTGATCCGCGATGTGCGCGGCTGGTCGGCCGTGCCTATCGTGGTGCTGTCAGCCCGCAGTGATGAAGCGGACAAGATCGCCGCGCTGGATGCCGGTGCCGATGACTATCTGACCAAGCCCTTTGGCGTGGGCGAGCTGCTGGCCCGCGTACGCGCCAACCTGCGTCGGCCGCGCACCGCGAGTGCCGATGGCAAGGCCGACGAATCGCTGTTCTCGTTTGGCGACGTAGTGATAGACCGCAAAGCACGCTTGGTGCGCCGCGCTGGCGTAGAGGTACACCTGACTCCCACAGAATACCGGCTGCTGCTGGTGCTGGTGGCCAACGTGGGCCGCGTGCTGACCCACCGCCAGCTACTGCGCGAGGTGTGGGGCCCTTCGCATGCGGACCAAAGCCACTATCTGCGTATCTACATGGGTCACTTACGGCAAAAGTTGGAATCGGATCCCGCCCAGCCGCAACATTTATTGACAGAAACAGCTGTTGGGTATCGACTGGTTGTGCTCTAAATTGCGCTTATTGCAGTCGCCTGAATCGCTGCGGGCGATACCAAGACAATCTGCAAGCCTTTTCGGCCGCTTCGGCCAGTGGTACAACTGGATGCGCCAACCGCTGATGTGGGTGAGCACACCAGAAGCGGTACACGGCGGTTTTCAAAAAGCCAGGTGCCTTTGAAAATTCTGCGCGTTTCGGCCAGCAGGTCAGGCCATTTGTCCCAATGCCGCACGCGCAATGCTGGCCGCGTCAACCCCAAAGTAGCCGCGCACGGCGCTGGACGAGCCCACGCTTGATATGACACCGACGATGGTCGATGTCTGCTGGCGCGCTCCAGCTTCATTCCGTGAGCGTCGGGACGACAGGCAAGACGAGAACACCGCAGGCCCTTGAGGCGACACGTCACCGAGTGGCGCCGGTCACGTTCTGAGCCAAATTTTCTATTTTTCAGTCAAGGAGTAAAAAAGTCAGATATGTCCATGCTAATCAATGGCATCAAGGTTTCAGCCAATTTATTGCTCTAGTGCACTAGGCGGTTTTTAAAGTTGAAACGCCAGCCATCGCACTATGCCCTCTGCGAAGGCATAGGTTATGCCAGGTTGGCGGGCAACATAGCGCTTGGCACCCGCACGGTGGCGCGCGACCCATTGTGAGAAGTCTTTGACATCGCCTGGGGCAAAAAAGGCCACCATCATTTCGTAATTCAGGAACAGGCTACGTTCATCCAAATTGGCCGAGCCCACCAAGGCCAAATCCTCGTCAATCAAAACCGCCTTGGCGTGAACCATAGCGGTACAGAGCCAAATATCTGCACCAGCAGCTGCCATGTCTCGCAGTGAGGCGTGACGCGCGATGTCTGCCAGCCGGTGATTGGAGCGGGCAGGCAGCACCACATCCACCGCCACCCCACGGCGCGCCGCCAGGGTCAGCGCCATCAGCAGCGTGGCGTCTGGAACAAAATACGGCGTCACGATGGTGATACGTCGCTGCGCGCCAAAGCAACTGGAGATTAGCAGCGAGTAAAGTGTGTCATCGGCTTGGTCGGGGCCGCTGGGTAGAAACTGGGCCACAACACGCGCGTCACTCGTGGCCGCAAGTGGTGTGGGCGTGGACTTTGCCGTGGACGCAGCAGTGACCAGGCCAGTCTTGGAGAACTGCCAGTCTTGGTCAAATTGTGATTGCATCTGGACCGCAAGCGCGCCGCTACACACAAAGGTCAAATCAACCCACGCCGTTTTGGGCGGAAGGGCAATGGGATCACCCACAAAGTACTCTGCTGCCAGATTACGCCCACCCATCCATACGGTCTGACCGTCGGCGATAGCCATTTTTCGGTGGTTGCGTAAATTGGTACGCCCCGGCAGTACGGAGCGCAGAGGCGATACAAACAACTCGACCACTACGCCCGCACGGCGCAATTGGCCCAGCGCTGCAACGCCGCCAAAATAGACACCGACCCCGTCAATAAGCAAACGCACCTGCACACCCGCTTGTGCACGCTGCATGAGGATGGCGCTTAACTCGGCCCCCAGCGCATCACGACCCAATAGAAAGGTACTGACATCCAGCGTATGCGATGCCTGGTACATCAGTTTGCGCAGTGCATCCAATGATTCGCGTCCGTCCTCGTGAATATCGAGTCCGTCATAGGTGGCCGCAGGTGGTAACCCCATTGCGGCCGATAGTTGCCGGAACTTCTCTGCCAGCGTCGTGCAAGCCATTCCCATTCCGAGGGCCACAGGCCTTTTAGCAGCCGCTGGTGCACCAAGGGACTTGCGCCCGCCAAAAAGCAAATACAAGGGCAGCGCCAAGTACGGCAGCATGGCAAGCGAGACCACCCAGGTCAGGGCCGCCGCAGGGTGGCGACGTTGCTTTCGGGCATGGGTTGTCACGCCATAAATGACCAAGCCCACCGTCACCAAGACGCTGTGCAGCGAAAACCAGTGTTGGGAAATAAGTTGTTCGAACATTTTGAACTGCCACAGCGTATCGCACTTCGGTTAGTCTAAGCCGGTTCAGATTGAAAGCCGCACCATGCAAACACCACCCCAGAGTCCGTCCACCGAAAAGGTCAAATCCGGCGTGGACCACTTGCGATTTCATCGACCCAATGCACATTTGGCGTCCACCTTCGGCAACGATGCATTCGCCCTGCGTGCAGAGGCGTTTGCCCGATTTTTCGGCACACCGCTATTCTTGGGTGCACAAACACTCATCGTCGCGGTATGGATTGGGCTCAACGTAGCCGGCCTAACGACCTTTGACGTCTACCCTTTCATTCTCTTGAATCTAGCGTTCAGCTTGCAGGCGGCTTATGCGGCCCCATTGATCTTATTGGCCCAGACCCGACAGGCAGCGCGCGACAAGGTCCAAACCGAAGCCGATGCCCAGCACCGCGAAGCACTGGCCATTACCAACGAAAGACGGCAGGAAGATGCAGCGCGCAATACAGCGCAGGTTATGTTGCTATTGGAGCAAAACACCCGCCTGACCGAGCTCACCAAGCAGTTGACGGAGCGGATTGAGATATTGACGGTGGAGATGCATGCGCACTTCACGGCAAGCGTGAAAGGTACCCAGTAACACGTGACTTTTGGATGTTGGCGCTGAATGTGATTGAGACGATGATGCCCATCTGGCCCCCGCAACACCGCCTGCATATCGCGGTAGCAAAAGCCGTCGGTACCCAGCGTGAGGTAGCCAGGCTCTGCCGGCAGGCGCGGACTTGATGATCTCAGTCAAGTGGGCAACGGAGCCTGACAGCGTAACTTCCTTAAGAGAATTCAGGCTGTAGCCCTCGTCGGAACTACATAAATAGCTACCAAACCAATAGCATTTGCGTACTACGTCTACCGCTACACCTTCAGGCAAATCCGGCTGGGCGTAGTTCTCTTTCATAAGCGTGACGTAGTAGAAAGCGTCCTTCACTGCCCAGCGTGGTGCGCCCAGATGTGGCGCCTAGCAGGAAGCCGCACAACCGTTGGCCGGAGGATGCCCATGGCTTCGCGGTCGCACAGACCTCCGTGTGCGTGCAAGCGCGTGCGCCGTCGTACATTAGGCGGCTGGCGTGGGGAGGCATCTGCCTTTTCGGGTTGCTCGTGCTGGCTATAGATCGCGGGTAGTTTCGCCCTGCGCGTTGGGCTGACGGTTCATCTGTGCCGAGAACGCATCCCGACTAGACTTAACCTGGCAGTTCAATTCTTAGCCGTCACAATTTTGGAGCCAAGTCATGAAATCGAAAGCTCTCCTCGTCGCCGCACTGTTTTTCATGGCCATACAAGCATGCCATGCGGCTGATCATCCCATCGACCAGTATCAAAGCAAATGCATAGCCAAAGACTCAACCACCTCTGGAATGACGAACTGCACCAATGGCGCGATCTCTCGATGGGATAAGGAGCTAAACAGCGTCTACGCCAATTTGATTTCATCGCTTGCACCGAGCGAGCAACAGGCCCTTCGTGAAGCGCAGAGGCAATGGATTTTGTATCGAGACGCCGAGTTCAAGCTAATCGATGAGATGTACAAAACCAAGGATGGCACGATGTATATCCCGATGCGCGCAGCGGATCGTCTTGAAATTATCAAGACGCGCGCCTTGCGATTACAGGCCTATCGTGATCTGCAAGGCCTCTAACGCGCGCCCCTGGCAGCTACGAATGCTGCCCACCTCTGACGACACCAGTTGGGCGATGTGGACAATCAGTTCCAGCGGCGTGAGCACCAGTTCACCCGAATACTTGCCGGACTGCAGGGGCTAAGGAAGTTGAACACTAGGAAATTGCGCGGCCAGCTATCGAACTGATAGTGTCACGTTCTCACTGGCGTCACGTCAACCAGCACTCAATGCCCCAGCACCTGCACAGCGCCTTGAACAATGGCTTTGGCATCCACCCCAAATTAGCCGCGCAAAGCCGCCCGCGTGTCATTGCGGCCAAAGCCATCGGTGCACAGGGTGAGGTCGCTGTGGTCTTGTGGAAAAAAGGCGCGCACGCTTTCCGGCACAGCGCAAACATAGTCGGTGGCAGCGATGATGGGGCCGCTGCTGGCTTGCAATTGCTGCGTGATAAATGGCATCGGCGCGGTTGTGTCACCGGCCAGTTGGCGCTGATGGCAGGCGCGTCCACGATGACCGCCGCCTGCTCCGTCACGATAATATTGCTACCAATTAAATAGCAATAAACTTTTATTTCCAGAGGGCTATAGTCACTTTTTGTAGTCGGGGCAAACTTATCCTCTACCTGAAGGCAACTCTTTAAGCATACGCTGACCAAGGACTATTACCATGACCCATGCACTTGCAGCCCCTGAATGGGACGTCTCCGAGTGGCTCAACACCGCCCAACCCCTGCAACTCTCGGGCTTGCGTGGGCGGGTGGTAGTCATTCATGCCTTTCAGATGTTGTGCCCCGGTTGCGTCACTCACGGTATTCCGCAGGCGACCGAGATACACAACACGTTTGCATCCGACGACTTGGTGGTGGTTGGTTTGCACAGTGTGTTTGAACACCATGGAGTCATGGGGCCTGAGGCCCTGAAGGTATTTGTGCACGAGTATCACCTTCAGTTTCCCATCGGCATAGACCGGCCCGTGCCGGGCAGCGCCCTACCCAGCACCATGCGCAGCTGGGCCTCAAAGGCACACCAAGCCTGATCGTTGTTGATCGACAGGGTGTGATTCGGTTGCACCACTTTGGTCGCGCCTCGGATTTGGGGGTCGGTGCGTTGCTGGGCAGATTACTGGCTGAGGACGCTGCGCCGGTGGCGGGCGTGCAAGCCATGTCGGCCCAAACGCACCCGCAATCCGGCCAACCGTGTTTACCGACGGATGTCCGGTGGGGCGCTAGGTTGTAGTGCGGGTAGGCAACAGCGACTCCTCGATCTTGACCGCCTGCAGAAGAACGCCAAGTGCGTCGCGCACCAGGTCGCCCGGACAGACGCCGCACCATGGTGTGGTACGCGTTGCGATGCGCGAGCCCCAAGAGACGAGGGCGTGGTCGGAGTGATCGCCAGCGTGGTTGATCTGGTCACCGGTGCGGCACGAATCATGCCGTACAGCAGGGTGCGCTCGGGGTGGCGAGGCATGCTGGTGCCCACACGGGTGCAGGTGAAAACGCTGTTGTGATGGATGGGGCGGACCTTGCATGGGACAGCCAGTTCGGTGGAGACCGCCACTGCCACTATAGCTGTGTTTGTATGCAGCTTTCCACTATAAGCGCCTGTCTGTCGGGGTTTGTCCGGAATCAGACTGTTATCTCAGCGCAAGCCCGTTTTGTCAGGATGATCCACCGGTCCGCCATTGTCAACGCCCGGGTGATCGCCACCGTCTCGCGAGTCATGCGCGGCCAGGCCAGTGTGAAGATCAAGGGCTGCCCCGAAAACCTGGCGGTAAGCCGCCCGTTCTCCCCTCTGTTCTAGTAGATTTTCAAGCAAATGTAAGCACGGTTTGCGGGCTGGAGTACACTTATCGCCCATGTCCACACACTTTCACATGCACAAGGCGCGCCTGGAGACTCTGGTCGATGGAGTCTTTGCGATTGCCATGACGATTTTGGTCCTGGAAGTCAAAGTTCCCGAGATTGCGGATGGCCGATCGACCGACGCCTTGCTGCATGCCTTGGCACACCACGGCTACGTCATTGGCGCCTATTTTTTCAGCTTTGCCATGCTGGCGTTGTTTTGGGTCTGGCACCACCGCCTGGTCGAAAAGATTCGCGAGTTTGACTTCCCCTTGCTGGTCTGCACGCTCGTATTTTTGGCGCTGGTCTGCTTCTTTCCTTTTGCCGCAGCCTTGCTCGGACGTTATCCACTGAACCTTGGCGCCCTGTTGGTCTACGTTCCCTTGACGGGCATGATCGTGCTTCTGCAGGCCTTGTTGTTCGCATTGGCCGTGCGAAGACAGCTCCTGGTGGACAGCGTTTCGGCCGACGACGTGCTGGCCACGCAAAGGCGCAACTTTCGCGGCTCCGCCATCTTCTTTTTTGCCAGCATTCCCACCGCCTTGCGCGTGCATGTTGCATGGATTGGCGTGTGTGTCGTTTTGGGTGTGTTCTTTTTGTGGTTGGCACGCGCGCGCGTCAAACACACCCAGAAGGCTGCCTGACTCAAGGTCCGCAGGGCGTCTTTGCTCGGCCAGGCGATGGTCTGAATCCCCAAGAATCAGCGCCCCGTCGTCGCAAACCACGCGCCGGGCTGCCGAAGAACACAACCCTACCTCGGCGCAGGCGCGGGCGTTGCGGCCCATTGCCCATTGCTGCAAATTCACCAAGTCGTGCGCTGATCGTCGGGGTAATCGGGCGGTGATTGGTTTGCCAGATCACAGTCTGGCTCAGCCTCCACACCCTCACCCACCTCCTGCACACCACAGTCGTCCCACAGCGGTGGCCCGCGTGCCGGGGCGATGCGGGGGAGCTTGCGTCTCGACTCCGATGTGATCCAGTATCTTTGGATGTCGGCACTGAAGGTGATGAACGCGATGATGCGCATCTGCCCTCCGCAACGCCGCCTGCATATCGCTGCAGCCACAGCTATCGGCACCCAGGGTCAGATAGCTACGGTCAACTGGCAAATCCGGCTGGGCGTAGTTCTCTTTCATAAACGTGACGTAGTAGAAAGCGTCCTTCACTGCCCAGCGTGGTGCGCCCAGATGTGGCGCTCAGCAGGAAGCCGCACAACCGTTGGTCGGAGGATGCCCAAGGCTTCGCGGTAGCTCAGGCCTCCGTGTGCGTGCAAGCGCGTGCGCCGTCGTACATTAGGCGGCTGGCGTGGGGAGGCATCTGCCTTTTCGGGATGCTCGTGCTGGCTATAGATCGCTAGTAGTTTCGCCCTGCGCGCTGGCCTGACGGTTCATCTGTGCCGAGAACGCATCCCGACTAGACTTAACCTGGCAGTTCAAACCTTAGCCGTCACAATTTTGGAGCCAAGTCATGAAATCGAAAGCTCTCCTCGTCGCAGCACTGTTTTTCATGGCCATACAAGCATGCCATGCGGCTGATCATCCCATCGACCAGTATCAAAGCAAATGCATAGCCAAAGACTCGACCACCTCTGGAATGACGAACTGCACCAATGGCGCGATCTCTCGATGGGATAAGGAGCTAAACAGCGTCTACGCCAATTTGATTTCGTCGCTTGCACCGAGCGAGCAACAGGCCCTTCGTGAAGCGCAGCGGCAATGGATTTTGTATCGAGACGCCGAGTTCAAGCTAATCGATGAGATGTACAAAACCAAGGACGGCACGATGTATATCCCGATGCGCGCAGCGGATCGTCTTGAAATTATCAAGACGCGCGCCTTGCAATTACAGGCCTATCGTGATCTGCAAGGCCTCTAACGCGAGCCCCGGCAACTACGACTGTTCCCCACCCACATCTCCACTATCCGTTTGACGATCTACAGGTAAAAACCTTGCCACTTACAGTGCAGTTTGAACGTTCTTTTGGTGGATATGCTTTCCATGGTAGATACCCATTATTGAGAAGATAGCCACACATCAGTTCGGTAGTTGATCCATTGACATTCACTTGGGCTGTTGCGAAATTAATGGTGAACTTTCCACCGTCTGGAGCCTTAAACCGTTTACAACCTCTTGATCTGCTGTAAGAGAAACCGAGTTTGGACATGTATAAAATGACTGACTGAGCATTCGTAACATTTGGGGCTAATGTGGTCATTGCTCCACCAATTTTTGAAGTTCCCACATCCGCCGAAACCCCACTCCGTTTCATTACTGATTGTGCGTATCCGACACTTGTAAACATCAAAGCGATTGCGCAGACCATGGAGTAATTAGAAAAGGATTTCATAAGCTAGATCTTCCATTTCAACTATTAGATCTATAAACTGGCTTTCACTTTAGACACGGATATGCGTTTCAACCTCATGAAGCCAAGTATCACAACCCAAACCATTAGAAAAATGCGGGTTTTCCCTAGTATGACAATTTGAATCCGCCAGAATTTGCGCCCTGTCATCGCAAACCAGGCTCTGGGCTGCCGATGGACACAGGCTTCTCCAACTCCTGCGCAGAGAGAAGTCATCCCACAACGATGGCCGACTTTGCAGGAATGCGCGAGCTTCCGGTTCCGACTCCGATGATCCAGCATCTGTGGATGTCAGCACTGAATGTGATGAACGCGATGATGCGCATCTGGCCCGCAAAACCGGGCACTGACCGGGAACACCCTGGTAGATGCGGGCGATTGGCGTGGCGCGCCAACCAGTCGCTCAGGCCAGCTGCTCCAAGGCTTCGCGCACGCACAATGCTGGCCGCATCCAATCTCTAAAGTACCCGCGCAGCGCAGTTGCGTATCGCTGCAGCCAAAGCCGTCGGTACCCAGGGGCTGGTAGCTACGGTCAAGTGGGCAGGAACGCGCGCACGCTCTCGGCACGGTTATCTAGTCGGTGGCGGCAATGATGGGGCTGCCTGCTGGCTTGCAATTGCTGCGGCGATGAACGGCATGGGCGCAGAGATGCGTCACCGGGCCATTTGGCGATGCTGGCAGGCACGGCTATCGCGGGCCAGTTCACTCCAATCCGGTGACGCTGTACACCGGTCACGTTGACGCCTTGCGCCACCAGCAACTGCGGCAGCCTTGACCACACCTCAGTCAAATGGCACGGGTATTCATCAGCGTGATTTCCTTAAGAGAATTCAGGTTGTAGCCCCGTCGGATATACATATATAGCTAGCAAACTTATAGCAACCCCTTCACCACATCAGCCTCTACGCCGGCTGGCAAATCCGGCTGCGGCGTAGTTCTCGTTCATCATTGTGACGTAGTAGAAAACGTCTTTTGCCCTACCAACATCTCGCGCATGCCGTGGTCGATGATGACCGCCATCTCTCCCCGCAAAAGCCGGGTCG
>NZ_JADJKN010000011.1:0-163231 GCF_016705985.1 Candidatus Aalborgicola defluviihabitans | reverse complement strand
AGCCAGAACCGGTTGCCAGACTATCTGGACCATGGGCGTAACCGCATTGCCCATGGCTACTTCGACATCAACCTTGAAGTCGTTTGGGACACCGTTCAAACAGCATTGCCTGCGTTGAAAAGTCAACTTGACGCATTGCCACCAACGTGAAGCGCGTGCCGCAGCGGGTTCGCAACTTGCAAAAATAGGTCAGCCAACCCGCTTCATTCGTATTTGCACATTGGTGACCGTGACGCCATCCGGGCGGACCAAGGGTAGCTCCTTCACCTCAAGATACTTGAGCGACCGAACCAGGTCGCTAAGCTTCTTGAACCCGTAGTTTCTGGCATCGAAAGCTGTTTCGATCTTGCTGATATGGCTACCCGCCACCTAAAGATGCCCATCCATCGTCGCGCGCGTTGGCGTCAATGGCAGCAATCAAAAGTGGTTGTAGTTTGCGGACGTCGGCCACTGCTATCGGCTCAACACTCGCCTCCGCTTTTATGGCGTCCTTCTGCGGGGCTGGATCCGCCCGCAAAATTTCCGTATAAATGAACTTGTCGCACGCAGCCACAAAAGGTTCGGGCGTTTTCCGCTCACCAAAACCGTAGACTACTTTGCCCTCTTCGCGGATGCGGGTAGCTAGGCGAGTGAAGTCGCTATCGCTGCTGACCAAGCAAAAGCCATCCACGGTGTCATCGTGCAGCACGTCCATGGCATCGATGATGAGCGATGCGTCGGTAGAGTTCTTACCCGTGGTGTAGCTGAACTGCTGGATGGGCTGAATCGCCATCTTGTGCAATACCTCTTTCCAACCCTTGAGGTTGGTGGTCGTCCAGTCGCCATAGGCACGTTTGATAGTGGCTGTGCCGTAGCGCGATACCTCAGACAGCAGCTCTTGGATGACGGATGCCTGTGCGTTGTCGGCATCAATCAAGACGGCGAGTTTTTGGTTGTTGTTGGTTGCCACGGTGATCCTCCCTAAAGTTTGCGCCATTAAGTTTGCGCCATCGTACAGGCGGCGCGCCAGACCGTATAGTGAAGTGTTTCAGGGAGAAATTCATATGGCCAAGGCACGATCAACCAAGCGCCAAAGCCGCGCACTCAACACGATGCATGAGAAGGCCTTCGGGCTTTGTGCCATTGGCTTTGTATTCTTGATAGCACCTTTGTTGGCAGGCTCATCACCCTTCTTGAAACCCCTGGCAACAGCCTTGCGTATTCCAGGAGGGTTGGCATTGGCAGCAGGTGTGGTGCTGCTGTGCCTGCACCACTTCACCAAGGCAAAGGTTGCCAAGTCCAATTTGCAGCCTCAGACAATTACCTCTACACCGACTTCACAACAGCCGGAGACGACTTGGACTTCAGCCGTGTTTGCGGCCATCGAGTGGCGCCGGTTCGAAGCGGTATGCGAATCGCTATTTGGCCAAGCTGGTTTTGAAACCAAATCGCAATCCCATGGCGCCGACGGTGGTGTGGATATCTGGCTACACAGTCGCAACGCCACTGGCCCAGTGGCCGTGGTGCAGTGCAAGCACTGGCAGGGCAAAGCGGTTGGCGTAAAGGAGATGCGCGAGTTCTATGGCGTGATGTCCGCGCACCAGCTCAAGCGCGGCACCTATGCCACCACGTCCACCTACACCACAGACGCAACGCAGTTCGCAAAGGACAACGGCATCAATACGCTGGACGGCAAGGCTCTGCTGGCCTTGATTGCCAAACGCACGCCCGAGCAACAACAAGCTTTGCTGGCCGTAGCGTTTGAGGGCGAATACTGGCGTCCCACCTGCGCGAGTTGCGGCATCAAAATGGTGGAGCGCACACCCGCCAAGGGCGGCGCCAATTTTTGGGGGTGCACCAACTACCCGCGCTGCAAGTCCAGGTTGCCCATGGTGGCGGCGTTGCGTTGAGATTCACTATTATTTTCATAGCTACTTGCGTATATCCTACGAGGGCTAGAGGCCGATTTCGCATAAATAGACCTGCCACCGTTAAACCTCACTCCATGCGCTCGGCGGGGTTTAAGTTGTGGCAGGCCTGAGGGTGCTGCAGCACCCAAAACCCGTATCATTTGCGGCTATGTGCTACTCCGCCCAAGTCATTGAAGCCTACGATGAATACTGCGACCAGTTTGGCGCAGCCCTTGACATTGAGGGATTTGCGCAGCTCTATGGCATGAAGCTGTACGACAACCGCGCTGCCACCACCCCTGCGCTGGATGCCGCGATAAGGGCCGACCAGCGTGCCGGCTTTCAGAAAGCGCGCGAGGCATTGGAGCGGTTTCAGGCCCAACAAATTGCCACACTGGCGCAAGAGTTGGTTGATCAGCGCGAGCGTCTTGCCAAAGCCGAACTGGCTCTGACGACCAAGCTGACGAAAAAGGCGACAGACGATAAGCGCATAGCCACCAACAAAATCGAACGCGCGCTAGAGAAGCTAGAGAGCTTGCAGCGCGCTGAACGCAAGAGCGGCGATTCGCGGATCTACCCCGGCTACTACGTGCCCGTACTCATCCTGGAAAACGGCAAAAAGATAGTGCGCCCTATGCGCTACCAGTGCCGTATTGCAGGCAGCCCGGAAAACTTTGACCAACGATTCCCCGGGACCTACAACGCGCGCTTAGACAATTTGGACGGCTTCTGGCGCAAGCAATTTGGCTATACCCATGGCGTTGCCATCGTGACTGCTTTCTACGAACACGTGGTTGCGGCCAATGGCAGCAAAGCGATTCTTGAATTCAAACCACGCGGCGGCCAAAACATGTACGTGGCTTGCTTGTGGTCGCACTGGACAGCACCCGGCAAACAGGACCTGTATTCATTCGCCTTCATTACGGATGAGCCACCCGCCGAGGTTTTGGCGGCCGGTCACGATCGCTGCATCATTCCCCTCAAGCGCGAAAACGTAGACGCCTGGCTAGACCCGGACCCCCATGATTTGGACTCGCTCTATGACATTCTGCAAGACCGGGAGCGGCCGTTTTACGACCATAAGCCCGTGCAATAGCTCAGGGCGGCGGCAACATGAATCCGTATCATTTCCGGATAAGCGCACCGCAACGAGATTCTGGGGCGCACCTCTAGTGTGGAAGAGTTGGTCTGCATGAGCAAGCCGGGTGCTTCGTTCCAGCATTGTGGACACAATTACTATGTTTTTAGTAGCTGCTTGTGCATATTCCACGGGGGCTACAGGCTGATTTTATTAAATACTTCCAAAAAACTCCTCCTCTTTGTCAGCCAGCTTTGCCGACGCCCTCTTCCCCAAGGTGCGCCAGCGCGTGCTGGCTGTACTGTTTGGCACACCCGACCGCAGCTTCTATGCCAATGAGGTGATTGCGCTGGCCCAGTCGGGCACTGGCGCTGTGCAGCGCGAATTAGCTGGCCTGTCTGACGCCGGCTTGCTCACCGTCACCAAGCAGGGCAACCAAAAGCACTACCAAGCCAATACCAATGCATTGATATTTGCCGAGCTGCGTGGCTTGGTGCTGAAAACCATGGGCTTGGCCGATGTGCTGCGGGCCGCATTGGTGCCGCTGGCGGCGCAGATTGATCTGGCCTTCGTTTATGGATCTGTGGCCAAGCAGCAAGACACCGCGCACAGCGACATTGACGTGATGATCGTCAGCACTAGCCTGGGCTACGCAGACGTGTTTGGCGCGCTGGAGCCTGCCACCAACACACTGGGGCGCAAGGTCAACCCCACGTTGTACACACCAACCGATGTGGCCAAGCGCATCCAAAGCGACAACGCTTTTGTGACGCGCGTTTTGCAGCAGCCCAAAATATGGTTGATTGGCAACGACGAGCAACTGCATGCAACAAGCACTTGATAGCCTGTGCTACCTCACACGCTGAGCTTGGGCCCCGAGGTGTGGCGTGTGCTGGACCAATGCCACAACACCCGCAACCTCAGTGAATATGAGGGCTTGATGGAGGTGGATGAGCGACTGGTTACCGACTTGATCGTGGCCACACAAGCCGTGGCCGACGCGATTGGGCAACTGCCGCGCTGATTGAAAGTTGCTACGTTTTTGGGAAAGGGATTTGAATTTCACCCCGAGACCACCACCCACCCTATCTGTTCTATTGCAAAGGCTCTGGCGCCGATGGCGTGGGCGAATACACGACCGATGGGTTTGTGGTGCTCAAGGGCTCCAAAGGCCGCATTGAAAACGTAGCCGTGACCATGGGCCGCTCGGCCAACGGTTGAAGAATTGCTACTGTTTTTGTAGCTGCTTGTGTATATTCGACGAGGGCTGGAGGCCAAAATCCGTGGACTACCCCGTGATGATGGGGCGCAGGGCTTCCACTTCATCCACCAGAAAATCAAACAGCGCCGCCACACGTGGCGTGTGGCGCAGTTCGGGCGTGGTCAGCACCCGCCAGATGCGGGCCAGTTCGGGGATGGGGCCCAACACGCGCACCAGGTCGGGTTCGGCGTCGCCCAGCGCAGTGGGCAACGCCGCCAGGCCGATGCCTGCCTTGGCTGAGTAGACCAGCCCCAGCACGCTGTTGTTGCGCGCAACAAAGTGCGCCTTGGGTGCCACCTGCGCCAGCCAGCTGGCGGCGCGGTGCTGGGCCATGGTGTCGTCAAAGCCAACCCAGTCGTGGCGCTCCAGGTCTTCCACGCTGTCGGGCTGCCCACGCCGGGCGATGTATTTGGGGCTGGCATACACCGCCCAGAGCGAGTCGCCCACCTTGCGGCCCACCAGCGCGTTGTCATCGGTGTCGCCCGAGCGCAGCGCGATGTCGACCTCGCCTTTGGCAAAGTCGAGGTATCTGTCGCTGGTCACAAACTCCACCTGCAGCGCGGGGTAGCGGCTGCGAAAGCGGTCCAGCAATGTGGAGTTGCTGATGCGGTAGACCAGGGGCTCCGGGCAGGTCACCCGCACTACGCCAGTTACATCGCGCAGAAAATTTTCCACATGCTGGGTCAGCGCGACCACCGCTTGCTCAACCTGTTGCGCCAGCGGCAACAGTTGCTCACCAAAAGACGTCAGCCGGTAACCAGTGGAGTGCCGCTGCACCAGGGGCTGGCCCAGGTTGCGCTCCAGTTCAACCAGGCGGCGCTGCACAGTGGACTGGTTGACCCCCAGCGCACGACTGGCAGCGGCGGTGCCTTGGTGGCGCGCCACGGCCAGCAGGTATTTCAGATCATTCCAGTCGAGCATGGGTGGGCCAAGGCTGATGGGGCAATGCAAATTTGCAACCCCATTATGCGGGTCTGTGCCTTGTGACGCACGGGCCCGGTGCCTAGACTGGCCCTGTCAATTCGCCACCAACCGCACCCACCAGGAGCCCAACATGACCGTTCTTTCTCCCCCCGCCAGCAGCCCGGACACGCAAGCGTTCAAGTCGTCGGTGCGTGCGCAGTGGGACCGCTGTGCCACCGGCTGGGACCACCACACTGCCGCCATTCACTCCTGGTTGCGTCAGCCCACCGATGCCATGCTGGACATGGCGGGCATTGCCCCCGGTTGCGCGGTGCTGGATGTGGCTGCAGGCGCTGGCGACCAGACCCTGGACATTGCCCGTCGCGTGGGCCCCACCGGGCGCGTGCTGGCCACCGATCTGTCGCCCGTCATTCTGGCGTTGGCCCTGCACAACGCACAACAGGCGGGGCTGCGCAATGTGCAGACACTGGTGGCCGATGGCGAGGACCTGGCCGTGGAGCCCACCAGCTTTGACGCCGTGGTGTGTCGGCTGGGGCTGATGTTTTTTCCTGATCCGCTGCAAGGGCTGCGGGGCATGCACCGCGCCTTGCGTCCGGGCGGAGGCATTTGCACCATGGTGTTCTCGCGGCCGGAGCGCAACCCATGTATCGGCATTCTGATGTCCACGGCCATGCAGCATGCGGGTCTGCCCGCCCGCGATCCGTTTACGCCGGGTGGCCTGCTCAGCCTGGGCAAGCCGGGCTTGGCCGATGCACTGTTTGGTGCCGCGGGTTTTCAGGAGATTGCCACCACAACTCTGGATGCCCCTTTTCACATGCCCACAGCGCGCCACTACCTGGACTTCGTCCGTGCGTCGGCCAGCCCGATCCAGCAAATCCTGAGCCGTCTATCGCCCCAAGCCGCCAATGACGCATGGGCCGACATGGAAGAAAGTCTGAGCACCTTCGCCACCCCCGGCGGCTGGGTGGGGCCGAACGAATTGCAGCTGACCGCTGCGAGGCGCTAACCGCTGGAGATTTGCTACGTTTTTGGTAGCTGCCTGCGCATATTTTGCGAGGGCTAGAGGCCTATTTGGTATAAACTTTTGTCGGCCAGCGCTCCCCACGTCGACCACACCGACCACGCTGTTCATGCAGTTATAGGCCAAGCGGCAAAATCACAGGCCACCGTTGCCCTACCCTTTGTACCTCGCCATTTAGCCCCTTCCCATGCTGAGCACCCTCCAAAACCTGCTAACCAGTTTCTTCATGCCGGATGACGCAGCACAGGCACACGGCGGTGGCAACCTGCAGTTGGCTACGGCCGTGTTGCTGTTTGACGTGATGCGTTCGGACGACAACATCAGCGTCGCTGAGCGCACCCAAGCGCTGGGCAGCTTGCGCCAACGCTTTGCCTTGAGCGAAGAGGCCTTGGCACAGTTGATGGCGCAGGCCGAGCAAACCGCCATGCACGCCAATGATTACTTCAGCTTCACCAGCCTGATGAACGACCAGTTCACCCAAGCGCAAAAAATCCAGGTGGTTGAGTTCATGTGGCAAGTGGCCTACGCAGACGGCACGCTAGACGCCAATGAGAACCACCTGATCAGCAAGATTGCCGGCTTGTTGCACGTCACCCAGGGTGAGTACATAGCCGCCAAAATGCGTGCTAAAGAAGGCGCGCAGTCAGGTCACTGAATTTTATTTGTTTCTCATAGTTGACAAAATAACAAATCTGTCAATAATAAGAAACTAAATGAATCAAAATCTGTCAGGCTCGGGCGAAACCAGCACCACACAATTGCAAGCGCTTGGCGCGCAGATTCGCGCCCAGCGCAAGTCCTTGCGCCTCAGCGCCACCGTCACGGCCGAGGCGGCGGGCATGTCGCGCGTAACGCTGCACCGTATTGAGAAGGGTGAGCCTTCGGTCACCATGGGCGCTTGGTGCAACGCCATGGCTGCGCTGGGTATGGTGGTGCAGGCGCGCAAGCAAAATGACGCGCAGTCGTCCGCCACGCAGCCGCCGGACCGTATGGATTGGATTCCGGTTCGGGTGCGGCTCACCGACTACCCGCAGTTGCGCGCGCTGGCGTGGCAAGTTCAGGGCACCGACACGCTCACCCCTTCTGAAGCGCTAGACATTTACGAACGCAACGCGCGGCATTTGGATTTGCAGGCCATGTCTGCAGACGAACTGGCGTTGCTAGAGGCATTGCCGTTGGCCTTGTCACGCAACCCTCTCGCAATAAAGGGCGGTGGTCATGCAGTTTGAACGCCCGCACCACCAGCGCATTGCCCATGTGCTCAGCGCGATGGACGGCACTATCCTGCGCCAGCACGGTTGCCTGTTTGGTGGCGGCACCTGCATTGCCATGCGCTATGGCGAATACCGTGAGTCGGTGGATATTGACTTTTTGGTGTCTGATGCGGCAGGCTACCGCGAGCTACGGCAACTGCTCACCACACCAGCGGGCTTGGCCCCCATCACGCACGCGCACGCGATGCCTTTGGTGATGCTGCGCGAGATCCGGGCCGACCAATATGGCATTCGCACCATGGTGCAGATGGACGGGCAGGCCATTAAGTTGGAGATCGTGCGCGAAGCCCGCATCACGCTGGAGCTGCCCCAACCCAACGACACAGACAACGACACCATTTGCGGCGTAAGCACGCTCACCCGGCTCGATTTGGCTACCTCCAAGCTGCTGGCCAATTCAGACCGGCAAGCAGACGATGGGGTGTTTAGCCGCGATGTGATTGACCTGGCCATGATGGGCCTGCCCCTGCCCACTCTGCGCGCCGCACGGGCCAAGGCCGAGCAGGCCTACGGCGCCAGCGTGGCGCGCGACTTGGCTAAAGCCATAGACCGACTGCAAAACCGCCCAGGCTGGCTAGAGCGCTGCATGCAAGTGATGGCCATGCAATTGCCCAAGGCGGTACTATGGCAAAAAGTGCGGGCGCTGCGGCGCATCGTGCCCGCAAGTTAAAGCCTACACCATGCCCCGCCGCAAGCACCACCATGTCTACGTGATTGAGCTTTCCAACGACGTACTCCACGAGCCGCGCTTTCGTAAAAACAACCCGGACTATGTGGAGGGCAAGCCCTGCGTTTATGTGGGCATGACGGGCCTGGACCCGGATGTGCGCTTTGACAAGCACAAGGCGGGCATCCAGGCCAACCGCTATGTGCAGCAATACGGCCTGCGCCTGTTGCCCGATTTGTTTGAGGCGTTCAACCCCATGCGGTATGAGGATGCAGTGGACAAAGAGATCGAGGTCGGCATAGACCTGCGCTCGGCGGGGTTTGGGGTGTGGCAGGCGTGACGGGCGCGGGTTTGGCGTCCATCCTACGCAAGTAGGGCCAAAAACAAATAACCTACACATCAATCGGATGCTTGGCCTTGCCCGTTGCTGCAAACGCATCAAGATTGGCCAGCGTGGTACTGGCAATGGCGGCCAGCGCATCGTCGGTAAAGAAGGCTTGGTGCCCAGTCACCACCACGTTGGGGAAGGTGAGCAGGCGAGCAAACACATCGTCTTGAATGCCCGAGCCAGACAGGTCGCGGAAAAACAGGCTCGCCTCTTCCTCGTACACATCCAGCCCGAGGCTGCCCAGCGTGCCTGCTTTGAGCGCATCAATCGCGGCCTGGGTATCCACCACCGCGCCGCGGCTGGTGTTCAACAGCATGGCACCGTGCTTCATGCTGGCAAAGGCGGCGGCGTCAATCAGGTGGTGCGTTTGGGGCGTGAGCGGGCATTGCAGGCTGACGACGTCGCTGCGCGCCAGTAGCTCCACCAGCGGAACATACTGCACGCCCATGGCCACACATGCGGGGTTGGGCGTGGGGTCTGTGGCCAGCAGTGTGCAGCCAAAGCCGGTGAGCAGGCGGCAGAAGGTCTCGCCAATGCGGCCTGTGCCCACCACGCCTACCGTGCGGCCATGCACATCAAAGCCAAGCAGCCCCTCCAACGCAAAATTGCCCTCTCGCACGCGGGCATAGGCACGGTGGATTTTTCGGTTCAGCGTGAGCAACAGGGCCAGCGTGTGCTCCGCCACCGCGTGGGGTGAGTAGTCGGGTACGCGGCCCAGAGCCAAGCCCAACTCTTGCGCAGCCACCAGGTCCACCTGGTTAAACCCCGCGCAGCGCAACGCCACCAAACGTACGCCCAGATCATGCAGACCCTGCAACACGGTGCGATCGAGCTGGTCGTTAACGAACACGCATACCGCATCCGCCCCGGCGGCAGTCGGCACGGTGCTGGCATCCAACCGCGCTTCCAGGAAGTTGAAGCGGTGGCCGCTGGCACCCTCAGCAGCATTGGCGCGTTCCAGCGCATGGCGATCGTAGGAGCGGGTGCTGTAAACAGCAACTTGCAGGTTGGCCATGGGTTTTCTCGCAGAGTGTGGCCCATCGTACAGTGCAGCAAAAGATGCCTCGCACATAATCCGCATAGCGGCGCTGGCGCAACCTGCCAACTGCACCACTTTCAGGACACCACCATGAGCCAACTCAAACTCACCTATTTCGACGTTAGCGGCGGTCGCGCCGAGCCAGCACGCCTGGCGTTTCATATTGGCGGCATTGCGTTTGAAGACAACCGCTTTCCTGGCGCGCAATTTGCCGAGGTACGCAAGGCCACGCCTTTAGGCCAGGTGCCCACGTTGCACGTGGATGGCGTACTGGTCACCCAGAGCGATGCCATTACGCGCTACGCCGGCAAGCTGGCTGGCCTGTACCCCACGGACGCCTACCAGGCCTTGCTGTGCGACGAGGTGATGGATGCCGTGGAAGACGCCAACGTCAAGCTCGGCACCACCTTCGGCCTGACCGGCGACGCACTCAAAGTGGCCCGCACCGCGCTGGTGGAAGGCCCGCTGCCGTTGTACCTGCGCTGGCTGCAAACGCAATTGCAAGCCCATGGCGGCGACTACTTTGCCGACAACCGCCTCACCATTGCCGATCTGAAGGTTTTTGTGTTTCTGAATGGCCTCAACTCGGGCCGGCTGGACCATGTGCCAACCGATCTGGTGGCAACCGTTGCCCCGCTGCTCAGCGCCCACCTGCAACGCGTTGCCAAGACCCCTGCTGTTGCCCAGTATTACGCCCAGTTGGGCGCGTAACGGCTTGGCACTACTCACCCTCAAGCCGGTTAACGCCAACGTGCACAGTGTGCACCTGGCCGACGGCACCCATGTGGGCAACCTCAAGCGGGTGGGGTCGGTGTGGAAGTTCAAAGCCGTGGGTTACGACACCCACGGCGCCGTAGAACCAGGCTGCGGCCCGCTCACCAACCAGCACAACACCGTGTTTGCCCAGCCCGACGCCGCGGCCGTGAACAGGCAATTGGGGAGCCACCTGTCATAGCAAACGGTGGGATGGTGAACAACATGAATTTGGAAAAAATTGATGACTAACGCAGAGTGGTTTCTCCTGGTGGGGACTTTGCTGCTGGTAATGGGGCTGACCTTTACCCTGCTCAAACGTACACCCATTACGGCTGCAATTATTTATTTGCTGGTGGGCCTGATTTGTGGGCCCAGTGGACTCAACCTGTATCACTTCAACCCGCTCAAGGATTCGGCACTGCTGGAAACGTTGACCGAGGTTGTGGTGCTGATTTCGCTGTTCTCGGCGGGTGTGAAAATGCCGGGGCCCTTCAGCCTGGCACGCTGGCGCACGCCGATTCTGCTGGCCACCGTGTCCATGACGATTACCGTGGGGCTGATTGCCGCGCTGGCCTACTTTGTTCTGGGACTGCCGTTGGGCGCGGGTGTACTGCTGGGGGCCATCTTGGCACCGACCGATCCGGTACTGGCCACCGACGTGCAGATTCGCCATCCCGGTGACCGCGACCAATTGCGTTTTACCCTGACCTGCGAAGCCGGCATGAACGACGGCAGCGCATTTCCGTTTGTCATGCTGGGTTTGGGCCTGCTGGGCCTTCACGACCTGGGCGACTACGGCGTGCAATGGTTTCTGGTAGACGTGTTATGGGCCACGGGGGCCAGCATTGCGATTGGCGTGGTCGCCGGCGTGGCACTGGCCAGGCTGGGGTGGAAACTGCGCCGGGCACCGCATCAGCACGAGTTGCTGGACGACTTTCTGGGCCTGGGCCTGATTGGCGTGGTCTATGGCATTACCGTTTTGGCGCACGCATGGGGATTTTTGGCCGTGTTCTTTGCAGCTGTGGCGTTGCGCCAGACCGAACGCAAGCTGACCCTGTCCAGTCATGAGCACACTGACAACCACCCACCCACTGGCATCGACGAGGGGCAGGTGCCCACCGTCAGCGCGGGTTCGCTGGTCTTCAAGGAGCATCTGGAACGGCTCTCGGAATTGACCCTGGTGTTGATGCTGGGCGGCACGTTGTTCATCAACTCCTGGTCGTGGGAGGCCGTGGGTTTGGCGCTGTTCGTATTTTTGGTGGCCCGCCCGGTCAGCGTGCTGGTTGGACTGTGGGGCACCGGTACTGCGCGGCCCATGCGCCTGCTGACGGGCTGGTTTGGCGTGCGCGGTATCGGTTCGCTGTATTACCTGATGTACGCCATTGAACATGGCCTGCCCGAGGCGCTGAGCCTGAAGCTGATCCAGCTGACAATCATCGTGGTAACGCTGTCCATTTTTCTGCATGGCACCAGCGTGAAACCCTTGCTGGATCGATTCTGGCCGCCGCGCAAGCCGGCTCAGCCATAAAATCGGCGCATGAAAAAGCTGTTCGCACGCGTCGCGATCCAGGCCTTTCTGGCCATGGCTCTGTTGCCGGCAACCCACGCCGCAACGAACGCAGCCTATTGTTCCAAGCCGGTGCGCGTGGCGATGTTCGAGTTTGGTGTTCTATACCGGGCCGATACCTCCGATGGCATGGACGTGCGCATTCTGGCGGAACTGGAACGTCACAGTGGCTGCACATTTGAGCGCGTGTATATGCCCCGTTCACGCATCTGGAAAGAACTGCAAATGGGCCGTTTGGATATGGCCACTTCGGCCATTCCCACGTCCGAGCGCAAGGTGTATGGCTACTTGCTGCCGTACTTCAAGGCCCGCAACGTGGTCTTGATGCGCCGCCAGAGTGCGCCGGTCGATGTGAACCAAACCACTTTTGAAAATGGCAAGCTGCGCCTGGGCGTGGTGCGCGGCTTTCGGCATGAAGCAGACTACGACACCATGGTAGCCAAGCTTTCGGCACATGGGCGCGTGGTAGAAGCGGTCGATGTGGTGGACCTGTTTCGCCTGTTGGACCGCAAAGTAGTCGACGCCATTTTGAGCCAGCCCATTGTCTATACGCAGTATTTGGCGGCGTCGCGGCTTGATGAAGACCTTACCCTGCACGACTGGGCTCCAGCTGATCAGTTTTCTGTGGGTGCACTGATTTTGGCGCGCGCCTCGTTCACAACTGCGCAAGCCAAACATTGGGACGAATTGCTGGTGGACATGCAAAACGATGGAACTCTCTATAAAATTGCGCGTGAATTTTTGCCCGCCAAGCAGGCACGCGATTTCATCTACACCGGGCCCCGCAGCCCCGAATAGGGCCGCGAATCCCTTCTCCAACCTGCTCTTTTACCTATAAGTTTATGAAAAAACTCAACGTCACCATCCAGCTCGAAATGTCCGTCCCTGATGATTGGGAGCTGGCACAAACGTCCGAAGGCACGCCCGTAGTCAAGCTGCCCAACGGCCAGTTCATGGACGTGGCCATCGAACCCCTGTTCGCCACCGACCCCGAAGAAACCTGGTCCAGCACTGAAGACGAAGATGTGCTCAACGACATTCTGGACATGGTGGACAGCGAGGCCGTTGCGTACGCGTTTGTCAGCGAGTAAGGAATGTCTGACACCCCCATCCTGCACACCGCCCGCACCGAACCCGATCAACTGCAGATGGACGCTTGGTCCAACGAGCCGCTTTTGGTGTCGCTGGAAATGGGCGGCGCCAATTGGCCCAGCTCGTGCCGCGCCGGCACCTGCCGTACTTGCGTAGGACAGTTGCACAGCGGCACGGTGCGCTACGCATTGGAGTGGCCGGGTCTCACCATGGAAGAGCGTGCGGAAGGCTATGTACTGCCCTGTGTGGCCTACCCCTGCACCGATGTGGTGGTGCAGCAGGGCTACTGAGCCAGACGCGCCAACTGCCACGCCACCTCGGCCATAGCCGGGCGCTCTGCGGGCACCGGGTTTAAGCAATCGTGTGTGATTGCCGCCATGCCGTCCAGAGCCGCAGTGGCATCCACCAGTGCCAACAACTCTTCCAGCAAATAGCCAAAGGCGCGTACCTCCAGCGCTTGCAGGGCACGGGCCTGTGCCGCATCCATCACGGGTAGCAGGGTGCCCGCACCAAAGTCACTCAGCAGCGCCTGGCCGCTGACGGGGTTCCACAGAATGTTGTGGGCGTACAGGTCGCCATGCATGACACCCCGCTGGTGCAGATGGGCCACGGCGCCCGCCATCTGGCTGGCCACGCGCAGCGCCATGGCCGCTGACAAGCGCAGGCCGGGCGGGAATACATCTCGCGTGCAGGAATCCAGACTGGGTGGCCCGCCAAGGTTGACGAAGCCGGGCGGAATCAGCGGCAACAGCAGGCCACTTGCGCCCTGTGGGTGGCCCGCCAGAGCGGCAAAAGGCGTGCACAGCGCGGGGTGTTGGCCAGCGGCCAGGCAGGCGGCCAGTTCATGCTCGGGCAGGCCATCGCTGGTGACGGCGCCCTTGAACACCTTCAGTGCAAGGCTGGCAGCACCATCATGGCGATGGGCACGGTAGATGTGGCCCGACGCGCCCTCGCCCAGCAAGCCATCAACCTGCAAATCGTTCCAGTGCACGGTGGGTAGGGCTGCAGGCTGCGGCTGGTGCCAGCCCAGCGGGTTGCCAGCCAGGGCCAGCCAGCTCAGGCGTGGCAGTTCGGTCAGCCAACCGGGTAGTGCTTCGAACTGATTGGCCGAAAGGCGCAACAGCTCCAGTTGCAGGGCTTGCGCCAGACTATCGGGCACAGCGCGCAGGCGGTTGCCGGCCAACATGCATTTTTGCAAGGCCGCCCGCTCACCCAGCTCAGTAGGCAGTTGCGCGATGGCATTGTCCGTAAGGGTCAACCAGCGCAGTTGGGGCGGTAAAGCACCAGCGGGCACCTGCGCAATCTGGCAGGCCTTGAAACCCACCATTTGCAGCTGCGCACAGTCGCCCAGCACCTCGGGCAGGTGGGTGAACGGGTTGTTGGAACAGAAGATGATCTTGAGCCGGTGCAGACGTGGCAGGTCGTGCGGCAACTGCTGCAGCTGGTTGCCGGTAAGGTTGAGCACCTCCAGCGTATCGGCCAAATCGAACACCTCTGGGGGCAGGGTCTGCAGACCGCAAGACAGGTCCAGGCGGCGAATGCCCGCCAGCGCGCCGCTACGCAATTGTTCCAGTGTGTGCAAAGAATCAAACCTCAAATCAACCCGCGTTGCGCCAAAAGCCTGCGCTGCGGTCGTTGCCCACCATGGTACAGGGATAGCGCACAATGCCGCTTCAACCCTTACCCCCTGACAATCCCGAAAACCGCAACGGAGCCGCCCATGAAAGCCACCTGGAACAACACCCTGATTGCCGAGAGCGATGACATTGTGACGGTAGAGGGCAACAGCTACTTTCCTGAAAGCGCACTCAAGCGCGAATACATTACCTTCAGCAATCACAAGACCTCCTGCGCCTGGAAGGGGCAGGCCAGCTACTACTCGCTGATTGTGAATGGCGATCTCAACATTGACGCTGCCTGGTACTACCCCGATCCCAAGCCCGAAGCCGAGGCCGTGCGCGGCCGCGTGGCATTCTGGAAGGGTGTGAAGGTCGAATAAAGGTTAACGACTCCATTCTGCAGGAGCCTTCGCATGCACGCACTAGACATCCTCCACTTTTGGTTTGACGAACTCACGCCCAAGCAGCACTTCGAAAAAGACCCGGCCCTGGACGACGCCATGCGCAAGCGCTTTGGCAGCACCCTGGAGGCTGCTGCGCGCTGTGAGCTGTATGCCTGGCGCATTACAACGGCGGGGCGGCTCGCCGAGATCATTGTGCTGGACCAGTTCTCGCGCAACCTGTTTCGCGACACACCACGCGCCTTTGCGCAGGACGCGCTGGCTCTGGTGCTGGCGCAAGAACTGGTGGCCAGCGGGCAGGACCGCAGCTTGCCGGTAACGCAGCGTGCGTTTGCCTATCTACCCTATATGCACAGCGAGTCGGTGGTGATCCACGAACAAGCAGTGCAGCTATTTGCCCAACCCGGACTGGAAGGCAATCTGGACTTTGAAATGCGCCACAAGGCCATCCTCGAACGGTTTGGCCGCTACCCTCACCGCAACCAAGCGTTGAACCGCCCATCCAGCGCGCCCGAGCAGGCGTTCCTGAGCGAGCCCGGCTCGTCGTTCTAGAAAGCCCGATTTGCAAAACGACGACAAGCAGGATTCCACCAAACCCACCATGGCTGTGCCCAGCGGGCGCGGCTCGCGCCTGGCCCGCCTGGGCTGGATGGCCACTGGCATTGCCGGCAGTATGGTGGCCGAAGGCGCACGCCAACTTGCCCAAGGCAATCGCCCCAAGATGAGCAATTTGCTGCTCACGCCAGCCAATGCGCGCCGAGTGGCAGACCAACTGGCCAAGCTGCGTGGTGCCGCCATGAAGGTGGGGCAACTGGTATCCATGGAAACCGGCGACCTGCTGCCACCGGCCCTGGCCGAAATTTTGGCCCGCTTGCGCTCGGACGCCCGCGCAATGCCCAGGGCGCAGGTAGCGGGTGTGCTGGAGGCCAATTGGGGCAAGGGGTGGGAGAAGCGGTTCAAGCATTTTTCCTTCACACCGCTGGCGGCGGCATCCATTGGGCAGGTGCACCGCGCGCAGACCCGTGACGGACGCGACCTGGCCATCAAGATTCAGTACCCCGGCGTGCGGGAAAGTATCAACAGCGACGTAGACAACGTCGCCGGGCTTCTGCGCATGAGCGGGCTGCTGCCACGCGAGATGGATATCAAGCCCCTGCTGCGCGATGCCAAACGCCAGTTGCACGACGAGGCCGACTACCTCAAAGAAGGCGACTATCTGCAACGCTACTGCACGCTGCTGGCCGATGCACCACAGTACCAACTGCCCGCCCTGCATGCCGACCTGACCACCCACTGCGTGCTGGCCATGGACTACGTGGGCGGCGTACCGTTGGAATCACTGATCGACGCACCCCAAGACACGCGCAACCGGGTGGTGGAGTTGCTGTTTGCGCTGCTGCTGCGCGAGGTATTTGAGTTTCGCCTGGTGCAGACCGACCCTAATTTTGCCAACTACCGCTATGACACGGCTACGCAGCAACTGATCCTGCTGGACTTTGGTGCCACCCGGCCCTACAAGGCCGGCATGGCGCGGGATTTTCGCAACCTGATGCGCGGCGCCATGGCAGACGACCGCGCCACCATGGCCAAGGCCTGTCTGGCCATTGGCTACTTCGACGCCGAAAGCCAGGAACGGCACAAAGAGGCCGTGCTGAACATTGGCATGGATGCGCTGGAGCCCTTCTGTCTGCCCGGCCCCTACGACTTTGCCACCACCGATCTGCCCGAGCGCGTACGCGCCGGTGGTCTGGCACTCGGTATGGACCGGGCGTTCTGGAAGCTGCCGCCCGCCGACGCCATGTTGTTGCAGCGCAAATTTGCCGGGTTGTACCTGCTGGCCATCCGCCTGAAGGCCTGCGTGGACATCCACGCCCTGATGCAAAAATAAACTTACCCCTTCCCGCTGTGGGCTAGGTTGTGGATAAACATGTTCACAAAGCGTACAAGCCGCTCCAGGCTTGGGTTTGCAGACCGTGCCTTGTTTTTAGGCAGCGTTGCGGTGGTCTGATTTTGTGGGTGTGGACTGTGCTAGGTCGCCCAGCGCACCGGTGCCTCCATGGTGTCGGGCATCATTGCGGCATGTTGATCGACTCCACCCCTAACCCGCTGCCCATCCGCCGCCGCACCGTGTTGCTTGGCGCACTGGGCGCTATTGCGCTACCCGCCACTGCGCCGCTCCGGGCCTTGCAGGTACCGGGCGGCATTGCCCGCCTATCCTTGGGCGCTGTCGCGACGCGCCCCAAAGCCTTTGCCGGCGATGTACCGCTGTTGGTGATGGGGGATGCGCGTGGATGGACCGCGCTGGTGGGCATTGCGCTATCGACGCCGCCGGGTGAAGCCCACGTTAGCTTGCAGACCGAGGCAGGTGCCCGACAAACCCTGACCTACACCGTAGCACCCAAACACTACCAGGAACAGCGCCTCAACGTGGCGCCGCGCACCGTAGATCTGTCTCCCCAGGACCAGGCACGCTATGAGCGTGAATACCTGCATCTGGCCAGCGTCATGGCCACCTTCAGCGAGCCGTTCCCAACGGAATTGCAGTTGCGCATGGTGGCGCCAGTGGCTGGGCGGCGCTCCAGTTCATTCGGGTTGCGCCGCGTCTTCAATGGGCGATCGCGCAATCCACACAGCGGCATGGACATTGCGGCCGGCATGGGCACACCGGTTCAAGCGCCACTGCTAGGACGGGTCATCGATACGGGGGACTACTTCTTCAATGGCAACACGGTCTGGCTGGACCATGGCGGCGGCCTGATCTGCATGGTGTGCCACCTGAGTGCCATCAGTGTGCAGGTAGGCGATGTGGTGCAAACCGGCGCACCGCTTGGCGCCGTGGGCGCTACCGGGCGCGCCACTGGCCCACACCTGCACTGGGGCGTGTTGCTTAACCGGGCAATGGTGGACCCGGCGCTGTTTCTGGCAGCATCGCCCTCTGGTATTCAGGGCTGCAGCCTTAGCGGTTGGTCACGCTCAATTCCGCACGCGGCTTCCAGTCAGCGTCGGGGGTCACCACTTTTGCAGCACCCAGAAACAGGCGTTCGCTGGTCAACTTGCGGCTGGCCAGGTAATCCTTCACCACCACGCCGCGCTGCAGGGCCAGCGTGCGCATGGCGTCTTCATTCACGGTGATGCTGGCCAGCAGCAGTTTCTCCATGTCGGCTTCTGGGATGTCTTTGGCCAGGCCCACGATGTTGCGCGGCTTGGTGATATCGGCACGGCGGTACACATTTTTCAATAGCGCCGCGTATTCAGCCTCGGTGACAGCGGCCACTGTGGCTTCGGCGTCCTGGCCGGAAACGGCTGCCCGGCGACGCTTCTCGGCCAGTATCTGGGCCTTGAGTCGTTCACGCTTGAGGGCATCGCGCTCGGCATCGAGACTGGCCGTGCCAACCACGGTAACGCGCAGCGCAGGCTTGTCGAGCAGAGCCTTGGCAATCTGGTCCAGCCCCTGTACGGCAGCGGGCATCAGTTCGCTGCTGCCGGGTGCAAAGACCACGTTACTCATGTCCTGCCCGCCATTGCCACCACCAAAGGCATGGGTCAGCAGCGCAAACGGAGCAGTCAAGGCCTTGCCAATCAGATTGGTGATGACCTTCCAGACCACGGCACCAATACTGAACTGGGGGTCATTGAGCGAGCCACTGATCGGCAGGTTGAGGTCAATCACGCCATTGCTGTCGGCCAGCAGGGCCACGGCCAGTTTGACCGGCAGGCTGTTGGGGGCGCCCTCCACCTTGTCGCCAAAGCTCAACTGGTTGAGTACCAGGTTATTGCTGGCGGCGAGCTGTCCGTCGGGCTGCACGGTGTACTTCACATCCATGCTGAGCTTGCCGCGCTCGATGCCGTAGCCCGCGTACTTGACCGAGTAAGCGGTCAGCGGCGCCAGGTCCAGGTCACGCACCTTGCCCTGGATGTCCAGCGCCAGTGGTTTGGCCAGCGGGTTGACCTTGCCGGTGACTTCCAGCGTGGCAGTACCCTCGGCACGGCCACGCAAAGCCAGATCGGCCAGCTGCACCACGCCCCCCTGTGATTCGGACGCGAACTGGCCCAGTTTGCCATTGAGCTCAGTCAGGTCGGCCGAGTAGTTGGGCTTGATAAAGTGGTCCGAGAACAGAACCTTGCCATTGACCAGGTTGATGGGCCCTACGGTGACTTGGGCGGCCAGCGCGGCCGGCTCGGTGGCCGCCTGCGTTGCAGGGGTCGATACAGGCACGGCGGCGTCGGGCTTGAGCAAATCCTGCAGGTTCAAACGGCCTTGGGGGCTGACAATGATGCGGGCAAAAAAGTCGGACAGTGTGGCTTCACGCACCTGTACGCGCGTGGCAGTCCCTGGCGCCATGGTCAGGCTGATGCCGGGCACGTTGAGCGACTTCCAGCTCAGCAATTCTTCAGCCAAACCCAGGTCGGGACCCTCGACTGGCACACCGTTGGCGGTAGCGGTATCCACCACGCTATTGGCACGAAAATCTTCCAGCGCCGCGTCACCTTGCAACTGCACCTCGGCACCTGCGGGTGTGGCGGCGAAATGTACCTGGCCTTTGTAACTGGCATCTGCCCGCAGCACAGACAGGCTGAGCTGGTTGGCCAGGTAGGGTGCCACTGCGTGCAAGGGAATGTCGGTGGCCTGCACGGTGCCCTGCACCGCCACGGGCGCCCAAGCCACCGTGCCACGGTATGTCAGGTTACCAGGGTCGGCACGGCCCGATTTGACACGGGCCGACACGGTGAGGGCCGCAGGCTTCGCACCCTCAAGCGTCGCATTTTGGAGTTTGAGTTGCACCGCCGAGGCTTCCAACCGCACCGGGCGGGTCAAGCTGCGGTCGTCCAGACGAAAGGCGCCGTCGGCAATGGCCAGCTCACCCAGCGCGACCTGCCACGCTGGAACGACTGGGCTAGCGGCGGAGCCAGTGGCCGGGGCCTTGAGCCAGCGCTGCACCATCCACTGCCCCTGTGCATCACGGTGGGCCATGGCGCTGGGTGCGCGCAGGGCGATCTTGGCCACGCTGCCGGTTTGCGCGTTCAGGTCGAGTTGGGCACCAGTGATTTCGAGCAGCTTGAAGCGCGGCATGTCAGCCGCAGCGCGCTCGGCATTGGTGGAGTTCGTGGCATCGGCTGGTGGCTGCTTGGCAGCCTTGAGTGCAAAGTCGCGCACGGCCAGGCGCTGTACGGCTAGCTGCAGGGCTTCGGCAGTTTTTCCATCGGCTGCAGCTGCGTGCCAGGTGGCATCCAGCTCGGCATCCAGCAGGCCCAGCACACCGGGTTCCAGATGTTTCGCCAAGTAGGGCGTAGCCAGGTTCAACTCTGCGTCTCCCAGCGAGAGGTGCGCCGTAGCGCTGGCTGCGCTGCCCTGCCCCTTGAAGGTCAGGCGTGCTGTCTTGTCACGCGACGGCACGCTGGCCGAGCCTTCAAAAGGGCTGGGGGCGTTCGTCAGCGGCCAGCGCAGGCTGTTGGCCTGCACTTCCAGTTGCGCCAGGTTGAGGCGCGCTGCCGGCTGGGTGCTGTCATCGGCCCATGATGCATCGCCACGGTGCAGGGCAAAGTGCTCCAGCGTGAGTGTCCAGGCATCGCTTTTTACAGGAACCTTAGTGTCATTTTGGCCGCTAGCCCTCGCAGAAGCTACACGGGCAGCTACTTTCTTTATAGCAACTTTGATTGGCTTGGGGGCTTCCAGCGCCAGATTGATACGGCCAGCGCGGTTGCGGGTGCCCTGCAACTGGGGCGCGTTGATGGTCAGCGATGCCAGTTTGACCACACGCTCCAGCGGGCGTACATCGCCCAACACAGTTTCCACCGATTCCACATTCAAAAAGGGCACACCGGTTGTATCTGCAACCGCCAGTTTTGAGACTGCAAGCTTGCCCGACAACGCGACTTTCGGCGTTGCCGCCAGCTCAAACACCAAATGCAAATCGGCGTCTACCACCGCTCCCTGCAGGCGCACTGGCAGACTGCTGGGCAGGTAGGGCAAGTAAGGGGCCAGGTCCAGATGGGTGATCTTGAGCGCGGCATCGCCCTTGTTGGTTTGGGCGAAAGGCGTGCCTTCGGCAGCGGTGTCAAAGGCGCTGCCATTGAGTTGAAACGCCAGGCGCGGCTGCACCGTGATATTGCGCTTGGAGTTGAGCGTACTCAGAAACGGAACGGCCAGGTGCAAGGCGCGCACCGCGTGGTGGCGCACGCCGGTGGGCAGGTGATCGGTAAAGTCCACCGAACCACCATCGAGGGTAATGTTGTACAAGGCAAACGCCAGTGGGGCCGAGTCCGGCTCGGCAGAAGGCTGGCTCAAGGTCTGCAAAATATCGTCTACGTCGTAGTGGCCATCGCCTTGGTGGGTGAGCTGTAGCACAGGCCTATCCACTGTCACCGCATCCAGTACCGGTGCCAAACGCAGCAAGGATTCCAGTTCAGCATCGGCATAGACACTGGCAATGGTGAGCTGCGGCGTTTTGCCGTCTGCTGCGGCCACCGCAATGTCATTGACGGTCAGCTCCAGCGACCAGGGCCGAAAGGACACCTCCCCGACGGTGAGCTTGCGCCCCAGGGCTGCGCTGCCCTTGTCTTCGATCAGGTGCTTGACAATGGGCGGCACGGCGAGCCACGCCAGTACCCACACCAGCAGCAATCCGGCAAGAAACCAGCGCGCACGGCGCAACCAGTGGGGTGGGATGGACGTTGGCAACTGCATGGGGGCGCTCTCGAAATGGCGTTCAGAGGGGAGAACGCCGATTTTAAGACGCCGCGCTGCAACCGCATTCCGTTTGCGGCTATCCTTTGCCACAAACTGTGAGCAACCTCTAGCCATTTTCTCTGTGAAAACCTGACCATGCCAACCATTCTGAAACGCAGCCTGGCCCTGATTGCCGCAGGGGCACTGGGCTTGAGCACTTTGCCCGCATTGGCCGACAGCACTTCATCGGCGTCCAGCGCCTCATCGGCATCGGTGGGCAGTTCTTCCACCTCCCTGGAAAAGTCCAGTAACAGCTCGTCCACCAAAGAGCAGGTGGCCCAAGGGAACTACACCATCGTTGAAATGACGGCCCTGACCGACCAGCCCGACCGCTTGCGTCTGCGTTTGCAGCCAGTGACCCAGCCTTCCGCACAGGAATTTGTGTTGCTGTTGCCGCGCCAAGCAGCTGAACGCGGCCATTTGGCCACGGGCAAGACCATTGCGGCAGAGCACCGCCCGTACGGGCTGGCGCTGGCCGCGCTGAATGCCACCGGTGGCGCCACGCCGTTCTTTTTGGTACTGGATGACGACTGGTACCGTGAACTGGATAGTCGCCCCGTCACCCTCTGATGCGCAGACGCCTGGCCGGGGTGTGTCTGGCACTGGCCTGCGCGGCATCGGCGGGATGGGCCGGATCGCTGAACTATTGCCAAAGTGAAACCGAACTGGCGGTGGGGGTACAAGACCGCCTGATGCAGGTGGCGGGTCTGGTCAAGGCCGAACTGGACCGTTCCGGCCAGCGGGTTGCGTTGGTGGCGCGTTCAGGGCTGGCCTTACAGCGGCTGGACCAGCGCTACTCCCACGCTGGCATCAGCCTCAAGGCCAGTGGCAATACACCGTGGTCGGTGCGCCAGCTCTACTCTGCCTGCGACGTACAACGGCCCCGCCTTTTTGACCAGGGCATGACTGGCTTTGTGCTGGGCGTCCACGATGCAGCTGAAGGCTATGTGTCCATCGTGCTATTGCCTGACTCCGCGGCCCTGGCATTGGAACAGGCCGCACTGGACAACCAGCAGGCCCTGCAACTGTTGGGGGCGCTGTACAGCGCCAACGCCTACGCCTTTGGGCAGACCTACCAAAACTGCAACCAGTGGGTAGCCGAACTGCTGGCCGTGGCGTGGGGCCAGTTGCCCGCGAGCGACCACCCACGCCAAGAGGCACAAAACTGGTTGCAAGAACAGGGCTACCAACCCAGTGTGCTGCGCGTAGGCTGGCGCCCCCTGATGGCCGTTGCCGCCCTGCTGCCCTGGTTGCACCGCGACGACCATCCAACCCAGGACTTGCATGCCTCGCAGTTTCGGGTCAGCATGCCGCAATCCATCGAAGCCTTTGTACATGCACGCCTGCCAGCGGCCACCCGACTGGAGTTGTGCTACACCGAGCGCCATATCGTATTGCACCGTGGCTGGGAGCCCATCACCCCCGGCTGCCAACCATCCGATGGTGATGCTGTCACCCTGCTGCCGCGTCGGATCCCCGAGGTTTTTGCACCGGCCAACGGCGAGGCAAGTCCTTAATTCCCTTGAGGCTTAAGTTCACAACGCTAGACTAAACGCCCTCCTGACAACAACTGCGCCTATGGAACTGCTGCTAGACCCCAACACCTGGATCGCCTTCTTCATGCTGGCGGCGCTGGAAATCGTTCTCGGCATCGACAACATCATTTTCATCAGCATTCTGGTGGGGCGTCTACCGCCCGAACGGCGCGACGCAGGGCGCCGCCTGGGGCTGATGTTTGCCATGGTTTCACGCATTGCACTGCTGCTGAGCCTGGCCTGGGTCATGACATTAACCAAGCCGCTGTTCACCGTGCTGGAGCACGCCATCAGCGGGCGCGACCTGATTCTGCTGGGTGGCGGCCTGTTCCTCTTGTACAAGGCTTCGCACGAAATCTTCATGGAGGTGGAAGCCAAAGAGACCAAGGAAGAAAGCGCCGGCACACAGACCGCCGCCGCCGGCACATCGCTCTTTTGGCGCACCATCGTTCAAATTGGCATTGTGGATATCGTGTTCTCGCTGGATTCGGTCATTACTGCCGTCGGCATGGTGAACCAGATCAGCGTCATGATTGCCGCCGTCATGGCATCGGTCGGCGTGATGCTGTTTGCCGCCAAGCCCATTGGCGAATTTGTGGACCGCCACCCGTCCATCAAGGTGTTGGCACTGGCGTTTTTGACCATGGTTGGCACGCTACTGATTGCCGAGGCCTTTGGTGTGCACGTGCCCAAGGGCTATGTCTATACCGCGATGCTGTTCTCGCTGGGAGTGGAGTCGCTCAACATCCGCGCACGCGGCAAGCGGCTGGCCGCCAAGGCGCCAACACCCTAAGCAGCGCCACGGGTATTGCGGTGCTGCGAGAATCGGTCACCCCACAAGGAGACCTTTTCATGCTATCTGCACGCGCGTTGTTTGGCACCCTCAACACCGAGTACCTCACCGTTCACAAGACCAAGGAAGACCTGTTCTGGGACACCTACATGGCGGTGTCGAACGACGATGCGGGTTTTGCCCGCGCCGAAGAGGCCTACAAGAACTTCATCTCTGACCCCAAGCGCCTGGCCGCCGTACGCCAGGCACTGGCCAGCCTGCCGGACACCCACTCGGACGCAGGCATTGCCGAATTGCGCCATGGCCTGCAGGGCTGGCTGGCATTGTTCGAGGCCAACATCATCGACAGCGATGAAGCCCGAGCAGCCATGCACCAGTTGATCCAGATGGAATCCGCGCTGTTTGCCAAACGCCGCGACCTGGTACTGCACCACATCAACGAGGCCGGCGAGGAAGAAGAAGCCAGCCTCAGCGGCCTGTCCACCAACATGGGCACCAACCCCAATATGGCCGCGCGCAAGAGCTCGTTGGACGCCATGCTGACGCTGGAACACTGGGTGCTGGCCAATGGCTTTCTGGACATTGTCAAACAGCGCAACGCGTTTGCCCGCGCCCAAGGTTTTGACAACTACTTTGACTTCAAGGTGCAAAAGAACGAGCGCATGAGCACCGGGCAGCTCTTTGCCATTCTGGATGACTTTGAAGCCCGCACCGCTCAGGCCAACACCCGCGCTCTGAACGATCTGGTGCACACCCATGGTGCTGATGCCACACAACCCTGGAACCTGCGCTTTTATGTGAGTGGCGACACCACGCGCCAGCTTGATCCCTACTTGTCGTTTGGCAAGGGCCTGGAACGCTGGATCATGAGCTTTCGCCACCTGGGCATTGCCTACCGGGGTGCCACCCTGCAACTGGACCTTCTGGAGCGCAAGGGCAAGTACCAAAACGGTTTTTGCCACGGCCCCATTCCGCCCTTCTTTGATGCGCAGCAGCGCTGGGTGCCGGGCCAAATCAACTTCACCGCCAATGCCAAGCCGGACCAGGTGGGTAGCGGTGCACGCGCCATCAACACCCTGTTCCACGAAGGTGGCCATGCAGCGCACTTTGCCAACGTGACGCAAAACGCACCCTGTTTTTCGCAGGAATTTGCGCCCACCTCGATGGCCTATGCAGAAACACAGTCCATGTTCTGCGACAGCCTGCTCGACGACGCCGACTGGCTCAAACGCTATGCGCACAATGCCCAGGGTGAGCCCATTCCCGATGCGCTGATCCACGCCCGCATCCAGACCACACAGCCTTTTGCCGCATTCAATGAGCGCGGTATTTTGGTGGTGCCCTATTTCGAACGTGCGCTGTACCAATTGACCGACGAGCAGCTCACGCCCGATGGTGTGTTGGCACTGGCGCGCGCCACCGAGCTGCGCATTCTGGGCGTGGCCACCGGCCCGCGCCCCTTGCTTTCAATTCCGCACCTGCTCAACCAGGAGTCCGCAGCTGCCTACCACGGCTACCTGTTGGCCAACATGGCGGTGTACCAGACCCGTGCCTACTTCGAGCGCACCTATGGCTATCTCACCGACAACCCGGCCATTGGCCCGGCATTGGCCGAGCATTACTGGGCGCGCGGCAACGGCATCAGCCACAACGACACCCTGCTGAGCCTTACCGGCGAGTCGTTCAGTGCCAAGTACCTGGCTGACAGTTGCAATCAGACCGTGGACGAAGCCTGGGCGCAGGCACAGGCACAAATGGCTGCGGCCGCACAGCGCCAGTACCCACCCGCACCGATTGCCAATCTGGATGCCACCATCCGCATCGTGCATGGTGCGGAACTGATTGCCGACAACCGCACGTCAGAAGATGCCATGTGCCAGCAGTTTGAGGGTTGGGTGGAGCAGCACTTTCCGGCGACCGTGCATTAACACACGGGAACTGACGGTACCTGGATCAGGCGCCGGGGCGCGGTATTGGAAACACGACGCGCACCAGCAGTCCAGTACCACCAGCCGGCGTGTCCAACTCGACGCTGGCGCCCGCCTTGGAGGCAAATTCCCGCACAATGGCCAAGCCTAAACCACTGCCGTCTGAGAGACGATCATCCATGCGGTAGAAGCGTTCGAACACCCGTTCCCGACTGATCGGAGGTATGCCGGGGCCGTTGTCCTCCACCTCCAGAATCGTGCGCTGCGGCATGCTGGTCTGTAGCCGAACAGTGACTCGGCTGCCAGCCGGGCAATAGCGGATAGCATTGTCCAGCAGGTTCGTCAAAATTTCTCGCAAGGCGACCGCGCCGATAGCCAGAGTAGGTGGAGCATTTCCATCGGGCTCAAATCCGAGATCGATGGATTTGGCCTGTGCTGGTCCCACCAAACGCTCAAACACCTCCTGCACCGCATCCACTACATTGCAGTCAACATCTGCTTCCAGGTGCGCCGGGATCACCATGGATTCGGCCATGGACAGGGTTAGCAATTGGTTCACCAGTCGCGTGGCTTCGCGCAGTGTGTGTTGTGCGGCCGCTAGCGACTCACGTTGGTCTTCGTTGTTATCAGTACGGGCGGCATAGTTGAGCTGGGTATTGAGCACAGCAAATGGGGTTCGCAACTGGTGCGCCGCATTCTGGATGAACACCTCTTGGGCACCAACGTGGGCTTCCAGGCGCTGGATGTAATCATTGAGCGAATCCACTAGAGGCACCAGTTCCACCGGTAGACCGTCCATGGCCAATGGTTGAAGCGTGCCTGGCTTGCGGTTGCGCACTGCATCGCGTACGCGCAGCAAGGGCAGCAAACCCCAATGCAATCCGAACACGATAAAGACAGCCGCCAGCGCCAGAATCAACAATTGCTGCCCCATGGCACGCACCCACAGGGTATTGGCCAGTTGCTGGTGCTCCTGCAGTGTCTGGGCCACCTCAACCAGTACGGGTTCCTCGCTGGGCGCACCAATCACCGGCTGGCGCAAGGCCACCACCCGCACGGGCATGTCGCGCATGCTGGCATTAAAAAAGTATGGCGAGCTACCCGGCACCATGTCGGTGGGGCGCAACAGGTCCGTGTAGCCCGCCAACAGTTGCCCCTCACCGGTGGTGATCCGGTAAAAAATACGGTCCGGCTGGGTCGACTGAAACAGCTCCAATGCCGAGGGCAGAATCTGGTAATGGAAGGCGCCATCCTCGTAGCGAATCTGCTCACCCATATTGCGCGCGGATCCCAGCAACAAGCGATCCTGCACCACCGTGGCGGTGTGAACCGCATCTCGATACGTAGCCACCGCATTGAGAGCGACGGCGCCCACCAACGGGATCAGAACCCACGCAAGTAACTTGCTGCGTACGCTACGCAGCACGTTCAGATTCCCGCAACATGTAGCCCAACCCCCGCAAAGTGACGATGCCAACTCGGCTGTTGTCGAGCTTCTTGCGCAGGCGGTACACGTAAATTTCGATGGCGTCGGCGGATACGTCTTCGTCCATGGAGAACAGGCTTTGGGCAAGCGCCTGCTTGGAGACCGTGGTGGTCGCTTTGGTGATCAGCACTTCCAGCACGGCTCGCTCACGCGGCGTGCACGCGAATTCCTTGCCACCCAACGTGAACTCGCGCGTGTTGGTGTTGAACTCCAAATCGCCACATTGCACCAGCGGTGTGATCAAACGTGATGCACGGCGCAACAGCACACGGATACGGGCCTCAAGCTCCTCCACTTCAAAGGGCTTGGCCAGGTAATCATCCGCACCCTGATCCAACTCACTGACCCGGCTCTGGATGGAATTGTTGGCTGAGAGGATCAACACCGGGGTGTCGTCCTTGCGTGCGCGCAGGCGGCGCAGCACCTCATTGCCATCCAACTTGGGCAGGGCAAGGTCCAGGATGACCAAGCTATAGCGCTCCGAGCGCAGAGCGAAATCTGCATCAGCACCGTTGGCGATCCAGTCCACGGTGTATTGCTCTTTGCGTAGTGCGCGCGCCAGCCAATCGGCCAACTCTGCGTTGTCTTCCACCAGCAATATGCGCATGCTTGCTCCGAGCCGCGCAACACTGCGCAGCAATACCCGGTCATGTTACGCATCCGCACGAACCTGCCTACCTATTACAGCCCCCGTGTTTACCCTAGACCCGCAACACTGAAAGCCAATCGAAAGCAAAGGGCTTCTACGCTTGGCCATCACAGGCCCGGTCTGGCCATTTTTTTTAACCCATCAAGGAGACACCATGAATAAACCCATCCATTCCCGCAAATTGCTCAGTTGCATCGCACTGGCCGCAGCACTGGCAGGTGCTTCATCCGCCTATGCCGCAGACAAAGTCACCATCATTGTGGGCGGCTATGAAAAGCAAATTTACCTTCCAGCCAAGTTGGCCGAAGGACTGGGCTATTTCAAGGCCGAAGGCATTGACGTCGAATTGCTTAACGAAGGTTCGGGCGTAGATGCCGAAAATGAAATGCTCGCAGGTGCGGTGCAAGGCGTCGTCGGGTTTTACGATCACTGCGTGGATCTGCAAACCAAGGGCAAGCAGGTCATATCCGTGGTTCAGTTCAGCCAGGCACCGGGCGAAGTAGAAATGGTGTCCAACAAGCACCCCGAGATCAAATCTTTTGCCGATTTGCGCGGTAAATCTCTGGGCGTGACCGGACTGGGCTCATCGACCAACTTTCTGACCCAATACATGATGGTCAAGGCCGGCGTTCCGCTGGGTGAATTCAGCACCATCCCGGTCGGTGCCGGCACCACGTTTATTGCCGCCATGCAGCAGGACAAGATCCAGGCAGGTATGACCACCGAGCCCACCATCTCACGCCTGCTCAAGACCGGCGACGCCCGCGTTCTGGTGGACATGCGAACCGTTGAAAAAACCAAGGCGGCGCTGGGTGGAACTTACCCTGCGGCGTCGCTGTACATGTCCGCTGACTGGGTGGAGAAGAACAAACCCATGGTGCAGAAGCTGGCCAATGCCTTCGTTAAGACTTTGAAGTTCATCAACACCCACAGCGCGGCCGAGATCGCCGACAAGATGCCCAAGGACTTCTACGCTGGCGACAAGGAGGGCTACATCAAGGCTCTGGCCGATGGCAAGAGCATGTTTACGGCAGATGGTGTCATGCCAGCGGGCGGGCCTGAGACAGTTCTGATGGTGTTGTCCGGCTTCTCCAAGAACGTCAAAGGCAAAACTGTTGACCTAAGCAAGACCTACACCACCGAATTCGTCAAGAACGTCAAGTAAATGAATACAGCCAATAGTCCGGCCATTGAACTCATCAATGTCAGCCGTAGATTTCTCACGCCTGACGGCAAGTCCATGACGGCGCTCAGGGACTTCAACATGTCCGTCGCGCGTGGGGAATTTGTGGCCGTGGTCGGCCCCACCGGCTGCGGCAAGTCCACCACCTTGAACCTGGTCACCGGTTTGGCAAAACCGTCCAGCGGACAGGTACGCGTGATGGGTGAGCCGGTCAACGGCATCCACCCCGGCATCGGCTTTGCGTTTCAAACCGATGCACTCTTTCCCTGGCGCAACGTGATTGACAACGTGGTGGCAGGCCCATTGTTTCGTGGTGTTCCCAAATTGCAGGCCTACGACAAGGCCCGCCAATGGCTGGCACGTGTCAACCTCTCCGGCCACGAAACCAAGTACCCCCACCAGCTATCTGGCGGCATGCGCAAGCGTGTTTCGCTGGCGCAAACCTTTATCAATGAACCCCAAATTTTGCTGATGGACGAGCCCTTCTCCGCGCTGGATGTGCAAACAAGGATTCTGATGCACGAGGAATTGCTCAAGCTATGGTCGCAGGCCAAGGCCTCGGTCGTTTTTGTCACCCACGACCTGGAAGAAGCCATTGCTCTGGCAGACAAGGTCTACGTGCTGACGTCTGGCCCGGCCACTGTGAAGTCGGTATACCCCATCAACCTTCCACGGCCCCGCGTCGTCAGCGAGATCCGCTATGACAAGGCATTTATCGAATTGTCCCAAACGATCTGGAATGACCTGCGCGACGAAGTGCAGCGCGGCGCGGCGCGTGAAGAAGCCCTGGCTGCCTAAGGAAGAATCCAACACATGACCGATATAACACTCTCCAAAGACATCGTGTTCCAGCCCGGCACTTCAGATGCTGAAATTGAAGCCGCCGCCGCGCTCGCCATGCGCAGGCGCACGCAGTCTGTCTATTTTTGGCGCTATTTCATTCTGGTAGTTTTCCTGGGTGGTTGGGAAGTGCTTAGCCGCACCAAGCTCATCGATGAATTTTTCTTTTCCAGCCCAACCGCCATCGTCAAGCGGCTCTACGAGTGGATAACCGAAGGAACTTCCGAAGGCCCGCTGTGGTACCACCTGTGGGTCACCATGGAGGAATCTTTTCTGGGCTTTTTTAGCGGCGCTGTGGCAGGCATCGTTGCCGGCATTGCGTTGGGACGCAACCGCATGTTGGCCGATGTATTTTCGGTCTATATCAAGGTGATCAATTCGGTTCCGCGCGTGGTCTTGGCGCCGATCTTCATCATGATTTTCGGCCTGGGGCTCACATCCAAGGTGGCACTGTCTTTTGTCATGGTCTTCTTCGTGGTGTTTTCCAATGCCTTCCAGGGCGTGCGCGAAGCCGATCGCAACCTGCTGGCCAACGCCCAGATTCTGGGTGCCAAGGACTGGCAGCTAACGCGTGCGGTGGTGATCCCCTCGGCCATGAGCTGGATCTTCGCGTCGCTGCACGTAAGCTTTGGTTTTGCAATCGTGGGAGCGATCGTGGGCGAATTCGTGGGTGCGCGATATGGTATTGGCTTGCTGATTAATGTAGCCAAAGGATCGTTCGACGCAGCCGGCATGTATGCGGCCATTGTGATCATCATGGTGGTCGCTCTGGCTGCTGAATACACCATGACCATCGTTGAGAACCACCTCGCCAAGTGGCGCCCCCCTGCGCTGCATGACACGCAATAATCCAAACGGGTTCCGGTGATCAACGTTTCTGGCGCACGGGTGGAAAGACGCGTCAATTCTTACTCGGGACTGACTATCTTGCGTTCTGTGGATAACCCAAAAGGCCCTGCGAGGGGGTGGATGACTGGCTTTCTTGTTCAAATGAATTAGAAAGTCAAGAAATTCAGGGTTAACCCGAGAACTTTTCTTGGTATTTCACCAATGATAGCGGCCTGTATGATAGTGAAAATTGTGACCCTGTCGACGGCCACCTTTCACGCACCTAATGAACCGACTTACCCCCGTTTTCTGTGGGGCACCTTGTGGATAACTATGTTTACAAACCTCAAAGGCCGCACCAATAGGGCGCTCCAGCACGGTGCCTGTCCAGCGCGCACCCGCGCCACCCCACGAGGCACCCCCCATCAGGAGGTGCAACCATGAACACGGACTTTTCCCGCGTAGGCATCGTCGGTTGCGGCGCCATCGGTGGCTGGATAGGCGCCAAGTTGGCAGAAGCCGGTTGCACCGTAAGCGTGCTGGCCCGTGGCGCCACCCTGACAGCCCTGCAAACGCAGGGCTTGCGACTGGGTACGACCCAACACGCCGTGGCGGCCAGTGCCCAGGCGAGCGACCTGGGTGTGCAGGATTTGGTCGTGGTGGCCGTCAAGGCCCCTGCCCTAGCCGAGGTAGCCAGCCAGATGGGCCCACTGATTGGTCCAGACACGGTGGTACTGACTGCCATGAATGGCGTACCGTGGTGGTTTTTTCAGGGCTTTGGTGGCACGTGGGAAGGACACCAACTGCAAGCGGTTGACCCTAACGGTGAAATTGCCGCATCCATTCCCGCCAAAAATGTCATCGGCTGCGTGGTGCATGCCAGTTGCTCGGTGGATGCACCCGGGGTCATTCGCCACCACTTTGGCAACGGTCTCATCATCGGTGAACCTTCGGGGCAGGCAACGCCACGAGTGCAGGCGCTGGGTGAACTGCTGACCCGCGCCGGATTTGCCACCACGGTGTCAGCCCAGATACAAAAGGACGTCTGGTACAAGCTGTGGGGCAACATGACGGTTAACCCCATCAGCGCGCTCACGGGTGCCACCACCGATCTGATTTTGGGCGACCCTTTGGTGCGCGAATTTGTGTCTCGCGTGATGTTAGAGGCCAAGGAGATAGGTGCACACATCGGCATCCCCATTGCACAGGAGCCCGAAGACCGGCACCAGGTCACCATCAAATTGGGCGCATTCAAGACGTCGATGTTGCAGGATGTCGAAGCCGGCAAGGCGATCGAACTGGATGCGCTGGTCACCGTGGTCAAAGAACTGGGCACGCTCACCGGCGCGGCCACGCCGTTTACCAATGCCCTCTTGGGCCTGAGCCGCCTGCAGGCCCGCGTGCGCGGCCTGTACTAATCACTCTACCAGGACGCAGGGTCCAGCTTGTAGTAACCCTGTAGCTCCTGGTACAGCGCCGGGTACTCGGCGGCCAATGCCTGCGGCTGCTCGAAGAACACTTCGGATACCACAGCGAAAAATTCCCCAGGGTTCTTGGCGCCGTAGTGGTCCAGCACACCCTGCACACCTTGGCTCGCCTCTGCCTGAAGGTGCGCAAAGGCCGCGTGAAACACCTGAGACCAGCGCGCACCATCGTATTCGGTATCACCCAGCAAGGGTGGCGGAGCCCCCTGCGCTGCACCGTTTTCTTGGTCCAGCTGGTGGGCAAATTCATGGATTACTACGTTGCGGCCGTCATCCGCCACCGCTGCGCCGTGCACGGTGTCGTCCCACGACAGAATGACCTGCCCCTGCGACCAGGATTCACCCGACAGCGCCTGACGCTGCTCCTGCTGCACTCCGGCACTGTCCACCGTCACACGGTTAACGACGAAGGCACTGGGGTAGACCAAAATCTGGCGCACATTGGCGAAGTAGTCCGTGGCCCGATTGAGAATCAGCAGACAGGCTTGCGCAGCGATGACGACGCGCATTTCGTCGGTCACACGCAGTCCGTCACAACCCAGAAACGCCTTTTCGGCAATGAACACCTGCATGTGCTTTTTAAGCTGCAATTGCAGATGCTGCGGTAGTTTGCGCATCAGGGGTACGCGTTCGCGCAGAATCTTGCGCCAAGCTGCCGGGAATGCGGCTTCGCGCACCCGGTTGCGCCGGTAATCCAGCCAGTAGGGCTGGCCCAGCAAGCCCAAGGCCAGGAGCAGGGCCAGGCCACAAAACAAATAAAAGGCCACGGGCTGTGCTCCAGTCAAAGCGTTGGTCAGACGCCATAACTGGGAGCCAAGCCCGCAATTTCAAGTCAGCGAGTTACCAGGACAGGGATCTTGGACTCGGCCACCACCTTGGTGGAGACACTACCCAGCATCAGGCGCGAAATGCCGGAACGGCCGTGGGAGCCAACCACGATCAAATCGGCCTTGATAGCGTCTGCCGTCTGCACAATGCCGTTCGCGGCGCCCACGTCTTCCACCAGTCGTGCTTCCAGTTCTACCGCAGCCCCACCTTGCTTGCACAGGGTTTCAATCTTGGCATGGGCTTCGGCAGCCTGCGCCTGGGCTGCCGACATATAGGCCTGAAAGCCCATAGGATTAATCTCACCCACGCCGATGTAGGGATAGGGATCCACCACGTACACCGCCGTCAACTTGGCGCCATGGGTGCGGGCCAGTCCGACTGCCAATTGGGCTGCGTGTTCCGAAGCGGCAGAACCGTCGGTGGCGAGAAGAATGTGTTTGAACATGTGAAAGCCTCGTAAAAGAATAATGACTACCACTGAATGGTGCGCCAAATGCGCGCCGCATTCCTTGATGGTCGACAGTTTAGATGGATTTTTGCCGTACCATAGCCTAGCAAGGCCCCATGTCGGGGACTATCCACGGAGGACATATGGCCAAAGGTGACCAACGCAACGAGAAAATGGCAAAAAAACCCAAGAAGGACACGTCCGAACCCAAGGGCACTTCTTCGGATCGCCCCATGCCTCCGGTAACCACCGTGTTACCGCGCGGCAAACTCAAGAACAAGCAGTAAATTCACCGCTTAGTAACTCTGGCAGGCGGTCAGCGCCCATCTTGAAGCCGCAGGCTTGGGCATGACCACCACCGTCCATGCTTCGCGCCAGGGCAATGCAATCAAAGTTGCGTTGCGAACGCAGCCCGGCCTTTACGACGCCCTTCTGGTTGACGACCCACATCAATGCAAAGCTGCCGCTCTGCTGTGACAGGATGTCGCCCACCAGGCTGTGAAAAATACCGGGCGCATTCACCATCAAACCCTGCACGCCATTGAACACAAGGGGTTGGGCCGACTGTGCAATGTCGGCAGCCAGTTTTCGGAATTGCGCATCCATGGCCTGGCCACGGGCCATGAAATGCTCACGTTGCTCGGCATCCATGTCGGCAAGTGCAGACCAGCGCACAAAATCAAACGGCTCCATGTCCAGCGCAGCCAAATAGGCCGCACTCTGTGAGTATTGCCAGGTCCAGATATCACGGTCTTCCACAAACCGCACAAGGTCTGGCATGGTCCGCTCGGGCAGAAAATACTCCCAAGCCAGCCGCGCACCCGACTTGGTCATGTCAAAGTGAACACCTCCACAGCGGCAGACAAAACCGCTCAGGTGCTCGGCCGCGCTCTTGTGGTGGTCCAACAGCACCAGCTTGGCCGCACGCTCGTCAATACCGCGCAGGATGTCTGGACCAAACGAAAAGTCAAGAATGTAGACAGCCCGTCCACTCAGCGCAGGCAAATCGGCTACCGAGCGCACGTCCCCATGGTCCAACCCGACAAATTCGGCCTTGCCGCCATAGAACAACCAGGCAGCCAGGGCCGAAGCAAAACCGTCCGGGCAGCCCTTGCCGTGGTAAAGAACCAGAGGGTTCGGGTCATTGCGGTCTGCGGGTAAAAGCGATGTAAAAAATTTGCGATTCATGGTGATATTTTGCGCTTGAGCATTTTGGCCAGGGGCTGAGGCATTTTGTCCAGCGCACCCAGCACATGCGGCAAGGCCTTGAGCTTCAACCCGGAAAAGGCATTGGGCACGATGACCTCAATCAGGTGCGGGCCGGCATGTGCCAGTGCAAAGTCCAGTGCGGAATTGAGCTGCTCACAATTGGCAGCACGCACTGAGTGCACACCCATGCCATTGCCCAGCGCCACAAAATCCAGCGGTGGTGTGGCCAGGTCCAACTGCGACTTGGCAATCGGCCCCACCGTATCCGCCCCCACCCGCTCCAGCTCCATGTTGAGGATCGCGTACGAGCGGTTGTTGAACACGATGGTGATGACATTGAGCTGCTCACGGGCCATGGTCCACAGGGCCTGAATGGTGTACATGGCCGAGCCATCACCCACCAGCGCAAACACCTGGCGGTCGGGACAGGCAATGGCCGCGCCCACCGCCACTGGCAACCCCTGGCCAATGGCACCGCCGGTCAGGGTCAGCAAGTCGTGCCTTGGCGCCTGCGCCGTGTGTTTGGACAGAGTGACGCCAGAGGTTTGCGCCTCGTCCGAGACAATGGCGCCCTCTGGCAATACTGCGGCAACCGCCTGGCACACCTTGTCGGCCGAGAGTGCGCCGCTGGGGCGCTTGGGCACCGCAGCGTCCAGCAACGCCGGTTCCACATCCTGCACCTTCAGTTGGGCAACCAACGCTTGCAGGCTGCCCAGCGCGTCCTGATCCAGCCCCGCCAAGGTGTGAACCGTGCAGCCGTCAGGCACCAGATAGCTTTTCTTGCCAGGGTAAGCAAAGAAGGACACTGGCGCCTTGGCATCGACCAGAATTAAATGGTCCAGACCCGCCAGTTGCACCGATGCCAGTTCGGCCAGATAGGCCAGCCGCTCCACGTAGGGCAGGCCCGCACCACGCTCCAACCGGGTTGGGAAGACCTCGGCGAGCAGAACTGCGTCCGTTGCCTCTGAAATACGCGATGCCAGCAGCAATGCCGGCTCCCGCAAGGCCTTGCCCCCCAGCAAGAACGCCACTTTGCCACCCCCGGTCAACACGCTGACCACCGCAGTGACGGTTTCGGCAGTGGCCACGGGCGCCGCGGCACGCGCAAGCGGCGGCAAGGGTTGGGCACCCTCGCCCCAGGACACATCTGCCGGCAAGATCAAAGTAGCAACCGCATTGGGACTGCCGGTTGCCGCTGCCACTGCCTCTAGCGCGTCTTGGCATAGCGCCTGCGTACTGGCCGAGGTGCGCACCCACGGCGATACGTTGCGGGCAACGGTCTCAATGTCGGACTGCAACTGCGCGTCATATTGCACATGGGTGGTGGCATGGTCGCCAACGATGTTGACAACTGGCACGCGGGCCTTGCGGGCATTGTGCAAGTTGGCCAGGCCATTGCCCAGGCCACAGCCCAAATGCAACAAGGTGGCTGCAGGTTTGCCGGCCATGCGGGCGTAGCCGTCAGCAGCGCCCGTGGCAACGCCCTCAAACAGGGTCAGCACGGCCCGCATTTCGGGTGCGGAATCCAGCGCAGCCACGAAGTGCATCTCCGACGTGCCGGGGTTGGTAAAGCAGGCGGTTACGCCAGCGTCGATCAAAGTGCGCACCAGCGCCTGTGCTCCATTGGTCATGGGTGTAGTCTCCTGTTGTATGGTTAAACCGCTTTGGCAATGGCCTGAGCCGCGATTCGCCCGGACAAAATACAGCCGCCCAGAAAGGTGCCCTCCAGAGCACGCAGTCCGTGCAGGCCGCCGCCGCCAAACCCAGCGGCCTCGCCCACCGCAAACAAGCCCGGTATGGGCTGGTTGTCGGTGCTAAGCACGCGGCTGTGCAAATCGGTCTGGATGCCGCCGAGACTCTTGCGGCTGGTGATGAATTCACGAATGGCAATCAGCGGCAAAGCGGCGGCGTCGTTGATGGGGGCAAATTTGCACAGGCGCACTTTGTCGCCCCGGTACTGGCGCAGCGCGGCAATACGGCGCAGCTGTTCATCGTTCATGAATTTTTCACCCCGGGCTATTGTTGCATCGTAGCTCGATACTGCATCGTTCACCGCGTCGATTTGTACGGCATCGTCGCCCTGCAGCGCGTTCATCTTCTCCACCAATTCTGGCAGGCTTTGGGCCACCACAAAGTCCTTGCAGTTGGCCAGCATGTCGTTGACCAGCCAGCGGTTGCCCAGCAGCACGTCGCGCAAAAAACTGAACACTTTGCGGTCCCGCACCGAGGGGTTGAACTCCGCCCCAGAAATGGCCAATTCCTTGAGCGCAATACGGTGGTTCATCACCTGCCACGAGTAAGCTTTTTCCTGTGCGCAGATGTCGGTCACCAACCGGCGCGTGTCAAAGCCCGACACCAGCGGTTGCGGCCCCATGCGCTCGCCGCGCCAGTTCAGCCACAGTGCCGAACGCGATGGCACCAACGACAGGCCATGGTTGGGTTTGCGTGGGCGGGGGTGGTGCACACCAGCGGCGTAATTCCACATTTTGTCCAGGTGCGTGAGGTTGCCGCCTGCCACTTGCACCGCCTGGTGCAGGGTGCCATCGGCAAAACGGTGCGAACCGTTGAGAATGGTCTCGGGCGGCTGGTGCCAGTCGGCATGCCAGTGATTACGCACCATCTCCATGCTGCCGTTGATGCCGCCGGTGGCCACGACGACGTGTTCAGCCAGCGCCTCAAACGGTATACCGCTTTTTTCTTCGACACCATGTGCGCCGCCAATGCGCCCATCCTGCAGCAACAACTGCTCTACCCGGTGACCAAAGCGCAGAGTGAGCTTGTTGGCATTGGCATGGCTTTGCAGTGCGGCGATGAGTTGCTCGGCCAATCGCTTTCCTGTGCCCCAGACAAGGTGAAAACGCGGCACCGAGTTGCCGGGGCGAAACTCCCCGCGCTCTACCCAGTTCACCACCGGGAAAAAGCCAATGCCGTGCTGGCGCACCCAGTGGTACACGTCTTGCGTGCAGCGGTTCACATACGCCTGTGCCCAGGCCTTGGGCCAGTGGTCGTCGGCTCCAAACTCGCCAAAGCTGAACCAATCGCGCAGAGCCAGTTCAGTGGAGTCACGCACGCCCATTCGGCGTTGCTCGGGCGTGTCCACAAAAAACATACCGCCAAAGCTCTCACGCGCCAGGCCGCCAAACACGGCATCTTCATCGCGGTCCAGCAGGACCACCGATTTGCCGCTGTCCAGCAGCCCCAGCGCCGTGGTGATACCGGCAATGCCGCCGCCCACAACCAGCACATCACTACGGTAGGTTTGCATCGTCTGTCCCTCTATTGGTATTGCGCAACCATCTTACTCACATGATATTGCTATGTTTTTAATAGCTTATTACGTATATTTTACGAGGGCATACACGCAATTTCTTGCAAACTTTTTGCATTCGGTTGTCATCGCCAAATATCGTTATATAAATCGTTATACTTCGATCTTCAACTAGGGGATCACTTGATGCAACCGTCTTTTAGCAAACGATTTTTCGCCATCCTCATTCTTAGCCTTGCAGTAGGGTCTGCCAGTGCAGAGGAGCTGATTGTGTCGGCCGCAGCCAGCTTGACCAATGCCTTCAAGGCACTGGGCCCGGTCTTTGAAGCGCAGCACCCCGGCACCAAGGTACTGTTCAACTTTGCGGCTTCGGACGCCCTGGTGCAGCAAATTGCCAAGGGTGCGCCGGTCGATGTGTTTGCCTCGGCCGACCAGGAAACCATGGACAAGGCCCAGACACAGCAATTGCTGGTCAGCGGCACGCGCAAGAACTTTGTTGGCAATAGCCTGGTACTGATCGTGCCGGCCGATAGCAAACTGACCATCGCCACGATCGCTGACCTGACACAAACCGCCGTGAAGCGGATCGCCATAGGCAACCCTGCCAGCGTCCCCGTGGGTCGCTACACCAAGCAAGCACTGGAACAGAACAAGCTCTGGTCTGCCATGGAACCCAAAGCCATTTTGGCGCAATCGGTTCGGCAAGGGCTGGATTACGTGGCGCGCGGAGAGGTGGATGCCGGCTTTGTCTACAACACTGACGCGACCATCCTGAAAACCAAGGTGCGCGTGGTAGCCACCGTGCCCACCGAAAAGGCGATCCTCTACCCCATTGCCGCCATCGCCAGCAGCCAACACAGCGAGATGGCCCGCCAATTTGTCGACTTCACACTGTCCACTGACGGCCAAGCCTTGCTGGCCCAGTTTGGCTTCCTGAAACCCTAAGCATCTCACTAACTGAACCATGGATGCCGCCTGGATCGCCCTGAGCCTGTCGCTAAAGGTAGCGTTCTGGGCGACGGCCCTGAACCTCGTTTTGGGCGTAGGTGCCGGCTACGCCCTGGCGCGCGGCCAGTTTGTCGGGAGGGACTTGCTTGACGCCGTGCTGACCCTGCCCATGGTGATGCCGCCGACCGTGCTGGGCTACTACCTGCTGGTACTGTTGGGCCGCAAGGGTGTGGTCGGAGCCTGGCTACAGACCCACTTTGGCATCACCCTGATCTTCACCTGGCAAGGTGCGGTGATTGCAGCCACGGTTGTGGCGTTCCCACTGGTGTTCAAGTCAGCACGGGCAGCCTTTGAGGGCGTCGATACGCAACTGGAGCAAGCTGCGCGGGTGCTGGGCGTACACAACGTGGGGGTGTTCTTCCGTGTCACGCTGCCGTTGGCCTGGCGCGGTATTCTGGCCGGCCTGTTGCTGGCCTTTGCGCGCGGCATGGGCGAGTTCGGCGCCACGCTGATGGTGGCCGGCAGCATTCCCGGCAAAACACAAACCCTCTCGGTCGCTGTGTATGAAGCCGTGCAAGCCGGCCAGGACGACACCGCCAATCTGCTGGTCATCATCACCTCCATTACCTGCATTGCAGTGCTGCTGATAGCGGGCAAGCTGGCACCTGGACGCACCGCACAAATTTGAAGCCACCGTCCATGCAGTTCAACATCGATATCCAGAAAACCCTGCAAGCCGGCAAGCGGACTTTCAACCTGCAGGTGCGCTTTCAATCGACCAGCCAGCGGCTGGTGGTTTTTGGCCCCTCGGGTGCCGGCAAGAGCCTGACGCTCAAAGCCATTGCTGGTCTACTGACACCCGATGCCGGCTGCATCCAGCTCGGTGGGCAAACGCTGTTCGACAGCAGCACCGGCACCAACCTGCCAGCACAGCAGCGCCAAATGGCCTACCTGTTCCAGGATTACGCACTGTTCCCGCATCTGACGGTGCGCCAAAACGTGGCTTTTGGTTCCCGGCGCGGCTGGCTTAATCCGCGTGCACAGGTGGCAGACCCAACTGTGGATTACTGGCTGAACGCTTTCGAGTTGCAGGCTCTGGCGCACCAATACCCCGGGCAACTCTCGGGTGGGCAACGCCAACGCACTGCCCTGGCGCGGGCCCTGGTGCCGCAACCACGCGCGCTGCTGCTGGACGAACCGTTTGCCGCGCTCGACCCCACCCTGCGCAATCGCATGCGCGCCGAATTGGACCGCCTGCAGCGCCAGTTGGGCGTTCCCATGGTGTTGATCACACACGACCCAGACGATGTTGCCGTCTTTGGCGACCAGGTACTGAACCTGCGCGATGGGGTGATTCATGACGCCGCAGAAGGCCCCCTAAAAAGCACACAAGAGGTGTTGGCCTGATGACGTTCAAAATTTTTTGCCAATCGTTATATCTATTTTTATATAGCGAACCGCCTACCACGCCCTATTACTTCAACTTCAATAAGGAAAATCTGCATGCGCAACCGTAACGGGCCACCGTGGCCTCAAAAAAAGCTGCTCCTCTGTCTTGCTCTGGCTTGCACGGCTGCGCACGCAGTCCATGCCGCTGATGCAGACGAAAAACGGGCGCCACAACTGGAAACCATTACGGTTCTAGGTCAGCGCACGCCGGTAGGGCAAATCGGCGAGGACCAGGTTTCATCACTCGTCACCGCCGACGACATGCGCCGCTTTAATCGCAACACCGTGGGCGACGCACTCAACCTGCTATCCGGCGTGGCAATGTCCAATAACTCCCGCAACGAAAAAACCATTTATGTGCGCGGCTTCGATGCACGCCAGGTACCTCTCTTTATTGACGGCATTCCACTCTACGTTCCCTATGATGGCTATGTGGATTTCAACCGCTTTACGACCGCTGACCTGGCCGGCATCCAGGTAGCCAAGGGGTTCAGTTCGGTGTTGTATGGACCCAATGCCCTGGGCGGTGCCATCAACCTGATTTCACGCAAACCCAAAACCCCTTTCGAAGGTGATGCTACGGTGGGTTTTGCTTCGGGCAGCGAACGCCAAACCTCCGTCAACGTGGGCTCCAACCAAGGTAGTTGGTACCTTCAGGCCAGTGCCAGCTATGCGCAGGGTGACTCCTTCCCCCTCTCAGCCGACTTCAAACCCACCGCGACCGAAGACGGAGGCCAGCGCGAGAACGCCTACCACAAGGACAGCAAAGGCTCCTTCAAAGTAGGCATCACCCCCAACGCAACCGACGAATACGCATTGAGCCTGCACAGCCAAAATGGCGTCAAAGGCCAGCCCCCGTCCACCGACCCCGCGTCGGCCCGCTACTGGCAATGGCCGTACTGGAACACCAGTGGCGTCAATTTTCTTTCCAAAACCAAGATCAGCAGCAGCGAGATCTTGAAAGCACGGCTCTACCGCGACACCTACTCCAACGAAACCGATTCTTTCACTAACGCCCGCTACACCACGCTCAAAACCAGCGGTTCGGGCAGCGTCGGCACCGGGCGCAGCCTGTATGACGATGCAGTGGCTGGCCTCTCGGTCGAACTGGAGTCTTTGCGCTGGGCCGCGCACAGCCTGCGCCTGGTCACCCATTACAAGGAAGACCTGCACAACGAATCGGATGCCACGGGTGCCACCAACGTCACCTACAAAGATGCCCTGGCCTCAGTCGGCGCGGAGGACAGCGTTGCCCTGACTCCTGAACTGACGTTAGCGTTGGGAGTGGCCCACCACGAATTGCGCCCCGCAACCGTGTTCAACAGCGCCAACGCCTACAAACTACCCGACAGCAAAGCCGCTACCAACGGACAGGTCGGTATCTATTACGACTATTCATCCAGCGCACGCGTGTACGCCACGCTGGCACAAAAGTCCCATCTGCCCACACTCAAAGACCGTTACTCGCAAAGGCTTGGCAGCTATATCGAAAATCCCAACCTGGCGACCGAGCGATCCGTCAACTACGAAGTGGGCTACCAAGCCACACCTTGGCAGGGTGCAAAGGCACAGGCTGCGGTGTTCTATAGCGACACCGACAACAAGATTCAGTCCGCGTTTGTCGGTGCGACCGGCTCCAGCTGCAGCTCCACGTTCAAATGCCAGATGCAAAACGTGGGAAAAGTGCGCACCAGCGGTATCGAACTCAGCCTGAACGCATTTGTCAGCAGCGCGTTGGAAGTGGGTAGCAATTACACCTACATCAATCTGGAAAACGTCAGCGATCCGACCGTGCGTATCACCGATATTCCGCGTCAAAAATTGACCGCCTACGCCAACTACCGCGCGACCGAATCATTGGAAATTCTCACATCCATTGAATACAACAGCAGCCGTTGGTCATCCAACACCGTAGAGCTGGCGAACTTTACCACGCTCAACCTCACCGGCAACTACCGATTCCGCAAAGACGTCACCGCGCAACTCGGCGTGACCAACCTGACGGATACCAATTACCAACTGTCCGACGGCTTTCCCAACCCCGGTCGGGCATGGTTTGCCAACCTGCGTTACCAGTTCTAAGAACCCCCAACAAGGAATCAACATGACTATGTTTTCAAAGAATATTGCCGTACGAGCGGCTTTGTCGTTCATCACAACGGTCACGCTTTTGCTGTCCGCGCAATCGGCCATAGCGGCCGACGAGATTGTGCTGGCGCAGACCAGCGGCTGCCTTGCCTGCCATCGTGGGCTGGAACAACGGATTGGTCCACCGTTCAAAAAGGTGGCTGAGAAATACGCTGGGCAAAAAGATGCCCAGACCATGTCGCTGCTGGTCGATCACGTCATCAATGGAACGGGCCCGGATGGCGTGGGCTGGATGAAGGACGGCTTGGCCACCCTGCCGTTCATGCCGCCCAACAGCAACGTAACGCCCAAAGATGCGAACAAGCTGCTCCGATGGGTCCTGGCCACCACCGGCGAGATTGCCAACCCGACCGAATTTGTGACCGAGAGCGTTGCCATTTCGGGCGCCGTGGAACATCCACTGAAATTGAGTGTGGATGACCTGCGGAAATTCCCGCCCAAAAAGGTCGGTGAAGTTCCGATGGTGTGCCAATCGGGCGCCAACCTCGGTCAACTCGAACACCTCAAAGGCGTGCTGCTGCGGGACATTCTGGAGAAGGCTGTCGTCGTGTCACACAACCACAACGATGTCAAGAAAATGGCCATCATTGCCACTGCCAGCGATGGCTACAAAGTCGTGTTCTCGTGGACCGAGGTATTCAATTCGCCCATGGGTGACGGCGTTATCGTATTTTTCGAGAAAGACGGTAAGGCGCTGGGCGACGACGAGGGCCGCATCGCCATGGTTTCAACCAAAGATACCCGCACTGGACCCCGCCACGTGAAGTGGCTGCAAGGCATCGAAGTGCGCAAAATCGTGGATTAAGTTGTTCATGGAAGCAGCAGAGTCACAAGCCTACCGGCTGATGGTTCGCGCCATCCACGGCACCCTGCGCAACGCGCAAGAAGGTGAGATACCGCTGTTTGCCTGGACACTGGGCCTGACACAACCTGCCTACCAAGCCATGTTGGCGCAGTGTTTGCCCGATCTCACCGAAGTGCCTCTCTCTGCGCAACAGCACGCGGAGCTCGGCCACAACACGCCACCCGACTTTGCCCAGCTTGCCCAACTGCTCTATTCCCACCGCAGCCCCGACGCCGATCCGTTACACGCCGACTGGCTGGCGCGGGCGATTGCAGCCGCCTGTTTCGGCAACCGCCATCTCTGGCAGGACCTGGAGCTAAGTGGTCGTGACGATGTGTCCTTTTTGATGCGTGGCTACTTTGCAAGCTTGCACGAACTCAATGGGCAGTCCCTCAAATGGAAGCATTTTTTGTTCATGGAACTGGGCTTGCAGCGCGGGCAACCCGGCCTGCGTCCGCCTAACTGCGAGCGCTGTGACAATTATTCGCTATGCTTTCCACCCCGACGTGTGGAAAGGTGCATGAAATGAATTCCGTAGACGACAAAGCCATTGCGCTCAGGGGTGCGGTGTGGATGACGGTCGGCGGCGAAAACCTGGGCGGTCACGGCCGAATTGATTTGCTGGCCGGCATTCACGCGACCGGCTCTATCACGCAGGCGGCCAAAGCCATGAAGATGAGCTACAAGGCTGCGTGGGACGCGATTGACGGCATGAACAACCTGGCCGGCGAACCGCTGGTGGAGCGGCTCACCGGTGGCAAAGGCGGTGGTGGCACCCGCCTGACACCACGCGGCCAACAACTGGTCTACAACTTCCGGCTAATTGAGTCGGAACACCGACGCTTCATCGACCAACTCAGCCAGCAGGCCGATGGGGTCACCAACGACTATTTTTTAATCCGGAGAATGACCATGAAAACCAGTGCACGCAATCAATTTTTGGGCACCGTTGCAGCCGTGCAGCGCGGTGCTGTCAATGACGAGATCGATCTGAACATCGTGGGTGGACAAAAGCTGGTGGCCACCGTCACACATGAAAGCGCCGAGGGCCTGGGGCTGCGGGTTGGCGCAGAAGCATTTGCACTCATCAAGGCATCGTCCGTCATCATCGTGACCGAAATGCAAGGCGCCCGGTTCTCGGCCCGCAACCAACTGGCAGGCACGGTGAGCCGTTTGCAAACGGGTGCGGTGAACACCGAGGTGGTGATCGACTTGCCCGGCGGTGGCGCCATAGCGGCAATCATCACCAACGAAAGTGCAACCACGCTGGGCCTGGCTGTCGGTACGGCTGCCACGGCCATTTTCAAGGCATCCAGTGTTATTGTGGGAACACCGGCCTGAGCGCACTGCGGCAAAGTAGTGGGCCACGCCACTAACCTGGAGGGAACATGGGCAACGAATACATATTTTTCGATGAAGCCATCCGCGAACAGTTTGTTCACTTCATTGCCAGTCACAACATCGCTTGCACCGTGCGGCCCGACCCGATGGAGGGATTTATCGTGGAACTGCCTGAGGATTTGGCAGACGACATGGAAGCGGTTATTGAAGACAAGTACGAAGCGTTGCTGGATGCGCAACGGGATCTCGTCAACGCCGCAGAAGAGGAGGATGTTGCGGACGTTATGGGCGTTACCGTCACGCTACCCGATGGCCAACCCTGCCTGGTTCGTTTGCCCGCTGTGTATGGCCGCCGTCTCGTCGAGTTATTTACCTTTGAAGAAATTCACGCGTTGGTGACCCTCATTGCCCACAATGCAAACAACCCGGTTGAGGGGCCACTTTGTCGCAAATGAAGTGGTGGTCATACAACCCTGCCGGTACACACGCACACGCACGTTTCTTTTTTTTCGACGATACGTTACGCTATTATTTAAATAGCGCACAATGCATATTTAACGAGGGCTAGAGGCTGTTTTTACTTAAGCTTTATCGCCAGACGGCTCACCACGCGCAGGCTGTGGCACCTTTTTGAAACGAATGGCCCGGTCCAGTTCGATGGCGTCTTTCTTGACCTGACGTTCTGCATCCATCTTCTGGCCATGGGCCAGCCACTGCGCAAATTCTTCGGGGGTTTCCAGCGTGATGCGCCCCAGACTGGACTGGCGAAAGTCATGGATCACCACCTCGGCCGACTTTTGCAGATTGATCCGGCCACCACTTTGCAGCGCACCGCGTTTGCGGCCAATGGCTTCCAGTAGCTGCTCATCTGTCTGCTCAGCAACGCCGGTGAGCTTGTAGCGCGTCTCCACCTGGGCCGGGTAGTGCTGGCGCAAGGTGTCCAATAACTCCAGCGCCACTTCTTCTTCGTCAAAAGCGTTCTTGCCAATGGCGCCGCTGGCGGCCAGGTTGTAGCCGCTTTTGGCCACGATGATGCGTGGCCATAGCACGCCGGGCGTATCAAACAGGTAAAACGCGTCTTGCAGCACGATGCGCTGCTCGATCTTGGTTACGCCCGCCTCGTCACCGGTCTTGGCAGAGCGCTTGCCCTTGAGGGTGTTGATGAGTGTGGACTTGCCCACGTTGGGGATGCCACAAATCAGCACCCGCATGGGTTTGGCCATACTGGCACCCCGCTTGGGTGCCAAGGCAAAGCAGGCATCAATGAGCGCCTTGGCCGGTGCCGTCATGCTGGCGTCCAGCCCCAGGGCGCGGGTGCCGGGCAAGGCATTGAAATGAGCCAGCCATTCTTGCGTGCGTACGGGGTCGGCCAGGTCCTGCTTGTTGAGCACCTTGAGCGCTGGCTTGCCCGCCGTGAGTTGGGCCAGCATGGGGTTGGCGCTGGAGCCAGGCAAGCGGGCATCCAGCAGTTCGATCACCACATCAATCTCCTTGACGCGCTCTTCAATTGCCTTGCGCGTCAGGTGCATGTGACCGGGGAACCACTGAATTGCCATGCCGTTTTACCTTCTTCTGAACAATTTTTAGACGGCCGCCAGCGCCTGCGCCAAGTCCGCTTGCAGGTCATCAATGTGCTCGATGCCAACCGACAAACGCACCATGTTTTCGCTCACGCCGGCCTTGGCCATTTCTGCGGCATCGAGCTGGCGGTGCGTGGTGGAGGCTGGGTGAGTGGCGAGCGACTTAGCGTCGCCGATGTTCACCAAGCGCGTGAACAAGCCCAGCGCATCGAGGAAGCGCGCGCCAGCGGCCCGTGGGTCGGCATCGCTGCTCTTGAGGCCAAACGAGAGAATGCCCGAGGCCCGGCCACCCATCTGGCGCTGCGCCAGTGCGTGGTCTGGGTGGTCTGGCAAACCGGCATAGCGGACCCACTCCACCTTGGGGTGGCTTTGCAGGAACTTGGCCAGCGCCAGCGTGTTGTCGCAAGTGCGGTCCATGCGCAGTGGCAGGGTTTCAATGCCCTGGAGGGTCAGCCACGAGTTGAACGGCGAAATGGCAGCGCCCATATTACGCAGCGGCACCACGCGGGCACGTCCAATGTAGGCGGCGGCACCCAGCGCCTCGGTGTAAACCACGCCGTGGTAGCTCACGTCGGGCTCGTTCAGGCGCTTAAAGCGCGCCTTGTGCTCGGCCCAGGGGAACTTGCCGCTGTCGACAATGATGCCGCCAATGCTGTTGCCGTGGCCGTTCATGTACTTGGTGAGTGCGTGCACCACGATGTCAGCACCGTGCTCGATGGGGCGGCACAGGTAGGGGCTGGGCACGGTGTTGTCCACGATGAGCGGAACGCCATGGTCGTGCGCCACTTTGGCCAGCGCCGCGATGTCGGTCACGTTGCCCAATGGGTTGCCGATGGATTCGCAGAACACGGCTTTGGTGCGTGCATCCATCAGCTTGGCGAAGCTGGCTGGATCGCGCGGGTCGGCAAAGCGCACTTCAATGCCTTGCTGCGGGAAGGTGTGGGCAAACAGGTTGTAGGTGCCACCGTACAGTGTGCTGGCCGAGATGATGTTGTCGCCCGCTTCGGCAATGGTCTGGATGGCTGCCGTAATGGCCGCCATGCCAGATGCCATGGCCAACGCCGCTACGCCGCCTTCAAGCGCCGCAACACGCTTTTCCAGCACGTCGGTGGTCGGATTCATGATGCGGGTGTAGATATTGCCGGCGACCTTCAAATCGAACAGGTCCGCACCATGCTGTGCGCTGTCAAAGGCGTAGGCCGTGGTCTGGTACAGCGGTACGGCGGCAGACTTGGTGGTGGGATCGGGCGTGTAACCGGCGTGAACGGCGAGTGTTTCCAATTTCATGAGCAAAAAATCCTTGGATGCGGTGAAAAGAATGGCCCCATAACGGCTATTTGACGCAGTCGCAACGGGACTGGGTGATTGTCGACCAGTTTGCAAGCATCCCCACGCCTAGACAGGCTTCCCTAGGAAAACACCCGGAATTAAGGTGTGCGCACTAGGACTTACCCGCAGAATTCAGCCCAGCAAAGCGTTTTTCAATATTTTTTATCAGGAGCATTTACATGGCTAACCAAAAACTCGCAACCGTCACCAACGAACTGATCGAATCCTACGGCAACACCGCCAAGAACGTGATCAACGCCTACCGCGTCGGCAACGAGCGCGCTGTGGTGTTCATGGACCAGGCATTTGTCAGCGCCATCGGCAAGACAGGTACCCGGTTGAGCGCCAAGACCCGCCACAACGCCGTTGCTGCTGAGAAGAAGCTCACTGGCTACTACGCCAAGGGCGTTGAGTTGACATCCGACAATGCCGACCTGATGGTCAACAAGGCCGTCGAACTGGCTGGCAAGGGCTTGGTGCAAGTTGCCGCCAATGCAGGCCGCTTTGAAAAGTCCATCGGCGTGACCACCCTGAGCACACTGGCCACCGCCGCTGTGCCCGCTGCTAAAGCCGTAACCAAGGTTGCCGCCCAGATCGAAGCCAAGTCCGGCGTGCTGGCCAGCAAGATTGCAGGCAAGACCGTCAAGGCCAAGGTAGCTACCGCCAAGCGCGCCGTCGCCAAGAAGGTTGTTCGCGCACGCAAGGCTGCGTAAGCCAAACAAGCTGCCACCTCCGGGTGGCATCCAAAAACAAGGGGCTGACCGCCATGCGATCAGCCCCTTTGTCATGCGCAACTGAGATCTGCGCTATCTGTTTGAAAGATCACAAAACCCGCGTCGGCGTCAGATGCTTGGGCGAAAGGTATTCTTCCAGGTACATGTCAAACGGCAGGGTATCAGCGGCCTCGAGACGGCGTTGCGCATCCCAGGACTCTTTCGCCAGCGCTTCAAAGTGATCCTGCACTTCAACGGGAACGGGTGCATCCAGCATGGCCTGGCGAATGGCAACCGACTGGGCACGCGCAAAAGCCACAAACGAGCCATTGAACTCCTCGGTGACTGATCGCAGAACCCGTGCCGACGGCAGGGTGTCGGGGTGCTGCAGGCCCTGCTCTGCAAGCGCTACCGCTGCAGCGTAGTCACTGCAACCATGCGCTGCATCCAATTGGCGGGCAATGGGGCCCAGCTGCTGCACCAATTCCTGGCCCCATTGGGTGAGTGTGACTTGCTTGTCACCGCGTTCGAGCAGCAGGCCGGGTTCACGCCCCCGCTCGGCTGTGCGGTGCTGGTTTTGCGCCAGCGCCGCAATTTCAGCCGGTGTGTCGGGCGGGCTATCAGACAGCAAGCAGTGCAACAGGAACACATCCAGAAAACGCATGGTCTGGGCGTTGATGCCTACCGGCTCGAACGGATCCAGATCCATCAAGCGGACTTCAACATATTCAACGCCCCGCTCGCGCAAAGCATGCAGTGGCCGCTCACCCGGTTGAATGACGCGTTTGGGACGGATAGTGCCGTAAAACTCGTTCTCAATCTGCAACAGGCTGGTGCCCAGTTGGCGGTAGGTACCGTCCGGTCCGCGCACGCCAATGGCCTCGTACGCGGGATAGGGCCGGGTCAGTGCTTCCTCCAACGAAGCACCGTAACCTTGCAGGCTGTTGTAACTGACCGCCAGGGACGCTTGTGCATCACTTTGGTAACCCAGGCGCCCCATACGCAAGGACGTGGCATGGGGCAGGTACATGGTGTGGGCGTTGAGCGACTGCAACTGATGCTGGCGCCCGGCGACAAACGTGGAGCACACAGCGGGCGATGCACCAAACAGGTACAAGAGCAAAAAAGCATGGCGGCGAAAATTGCGGATCAGGCCAAAGTACGCTTCGCTACTCACATCCGGCAACGACCAGTTGTAGTGAATGCCCGAAATGGTCTGCATGCGCCGTCCGTAGCGGTAACCCAGACCCCGGCGGTAAACCGTCTTGGATTGGCCCACATTGGAACTGCCGTATTGCCCCAACGGAATGGCATCGTCCTGCGGCAGCCCGCAGGGCATGCTGGAGACCCACATCATTTCGTCCCCCAACTCGCGCATGGTGAACTGCTGGATGCGCGTCAATTCATCCACACAGGCTTGTGCATCAGGGTGCACGCCGGTGATGAGTTCCAACTGCGACTCACTGAAGTCGGTGGTGATGTAGGGGTGCGTCAGGGCCGAACCCAAACCGTGCGGATGAGGAGTGGTCGCCAGCATGCCCGTGGAAAGGGTGCGCAAGCTTTCTTTTTCCACACCACGGCGAATACCGCGCAGACGCGAAGGCGTCAACGCTTCAGGCGTCAGGGGATGTGCAGAGGGTCCAGAATACATTTGTATGCGATTCAATTTCAGTGGGGCGCACAGTACCACACCGCATAAGAAACGGACTTGGTCAGGGTTAAGTTCTCCCGCAATCCCGTCTGGTGAAATGCCCTTGCAGCCGTTGTACTACTGCAGGGTCAGCCCATACTCAGGCCAGTTTGGCGGTGACATGCGTCACCTCGTGCGTGCCCTGTGCCGAGCCATTGGGTGGCACCATTTCACCGGCGCGGTCACGCACCTTGTCCAGTTGGGCGGCCAGTCGTTCGGGTGCGTCACTGTCCAGCCCAATCCAGTCGCCCTGTGTCAGTGTGATGTTGGCACTCTCCACGTGGCCGGCACCGGCACACAAAATGGTGCGTGTGGGCGCGTCTTGCGACACCAGCAACAACATGGCCGGTGCTACCGCCTTGGGACTCAGTGCGTCCAGCACGGCCTGGGGCATCAGGCCCTCGGTCATGCGGGTGGCAGCCGTTGGCGCCAGGGAGTTGACGCGAATGTCGTATTTGGCGCCTTCCAGCGCCAGCGATTGCATGAAGCCCACCAAGGCCAGCTTGGCTGCACCATAGTTGGTCTGGCCAAAATTGCCATACAGCCCGGTGCTGGAGGTTGTCATCAAGATGCGGCCGTATTTCTGTTCCATCATGTGCGGCCACACAGCCTTGGAGCAATGCACAGCGCCCATCAAATGCACATCCAGCACCAGGCGGAAGTCGGTCAAGTCCATCTTGGCAAAGGTCTTGTCGCGCAGAATGCCTGCGTTATTGACCAAAATGTCGACCCGACCCCAGGTGTCCATGGCCTGTTGCACCATGGCTTGCACGGCCTCCCAGTCGGTCACCGAAGCCCCATTCGCAATGGCCTCGCCACCGGCCGCGCGGATTTCTGCCACCACCGACTCGGCTGCCGACAAGGAATGACCCGAGCCGTCGCGGGCACCACCCAGATCATTGACTACCACTTTGGCGCCACGTGCTGCCAGCAACAAGGCATGTTCGCGACCCAAACCACCGCCAGCACCCGTCACAATGGCAACCCGGCCCTTGAAATCCAAGCTCATACACATCATTCCTGCAAAATAAGACTGACACACCACAGCTGCGGTGAATCCGCACTGCCCTTCAACAGCTACTGTAATTCACATGACAAGCCATTTCCCTGACAAACGTCAAGACGGAGACACCCCGCCCCGCGATGCAGCCACTATCGTAATGCTGCGCGACACACCCCGCGGGCTGGAGGTCTTCTTGGTCAAACGCCACGGGCTGTCCGATGTACTGGGAGGTGCTTATGTGTTTCCGGGTGGCAAGCTGGACCCCAGTGACTCCTTACTGGACCCACAGACCCACTTGGATCAAGATCCAAATCGGTTGCATGCCGCCTTGGGTGAGGCACAGTTGGATGTACGTACCGCTGCCGGTCTGTATGTGGCGGCGCTGCGCGAAGCGTTTGAAGAGTCACGTGTGCTGTTCTCGCAAGACGTGGACACCGCCCGTGCCGCCCTGCAGCAAAGTGCGGAAAAACCATTCAACCAGATGCTTGTCGACCTGCACGTGCGCCTGCAAACGCGCCACGTACTGCCCTGGAGCCGCTGGATCACGCCGCGCAAGTCATTGGTCAGCAGCAAGCGGTTTGACACCCGCTTCTTTGTGGCCGCCGTGCCGCATGCTCAAGAAGCCACCCACGACAACCACGAAGCCACTGAAAGCGTCTGGTTACCACCCCGCGTCGCGCTGGAACAGTACTGGAACCGCCAGATTGAACTGGCACCCCCGCAAATCATGAGCCTGGCGCACCTGGCGCGCCACACCAGTGTGGACAGCGTCATGGAGGCAGCGCGAATCACGCCCCCGCCACTCATCTTGCCGGAAGCCTTTGACGAGGACGGCACCCCTGGGCTGTGCTACCCCGGCGACCCAGCGCACTCAGTGGCACAACGGGCAATGCCGGGGCAGACCCGACTGCTTTACCGAAACAATCACTTTGAACCGGCCGGCGGGTTTGAAACCTTGTTCGACTGATTCTGCTTAAGAGACGTTACGGTCAGCCTCTGCCCAGCGCTGTCATGCTAGGACGTATCGGACGCTTGCGTTGTATCTGCGCGGATCAGCAAATCCTGGGCCATTCCCGCCGACATGGACACGATGGCGGGCCCAATAAACAGGCCTACGGGCCCGAGCACCTGAAGTCCGCCAATGAGACCCAGCAGAATAAGAAAGGGATTCACCTTGACGGAATTGCTGATCAGACTGGGTTTGATGATGTTTTCAAAAACAACCCAGACCAAAAGCAGGTCCAAAGACATGGTTGCGGCATACCCCACCTGCCCTTCAAGGTAAAGATAGAGGATGCCGGGAATGATGAGTGCCGGCATCACCAGCGGAATGACACCCAGCAAGCCGGCGGCCAGCCCAAGCAAAAGCCCCGACTTGACACCGGCAAGGACCAGTGGAATGGCCAGCAATGCGCCCTCAACCAGTCCGATAAGAATGACACCGTTGATGGTGCCACGCAGTGCTGCCACTCCACGGTTCACGATTCCCACGCTTTTCTCGCTAAACCAATGCGTCAGGGTTGCTGCGTAGTGGTCTCTGACGTAGGCACCATTTTTGAGCATGAAATACAGTGACACGAGCATGCACAACGCAGACACCAGTGCTGAAGACACCTGCAGTGCCGCAGACGAAAGCCATGTACCCAATTGCTTATTGCTAAGTAGATTGAGTGTTTCCAATGGTCCTGAACTGTGAGCAACATACTCCTCCCATAGTGCATCTACTTTGGTTGCAAAGGGAAGATGCTCCACGAACGCAGGAACGGGAATGATGCCTTCCTGATTTTTGGTCATGAACAATGTGCCAGCACGGTAAAGGTCGACCAGGTCATAAACCACATAGGCCAGTGGCAACAAAAACACAATCAGGAACATCGCAGAGAACAAAAGCGCCGGGTTTCGCAGGCGACGTGCAAAGCGACGGTTCAACTGGTCAAACAAGGGCCACAACGAAATCGCAAACACAGCGCCCCAAACGATACCTGGAACAAACGCCCTGAGCATCCAGGCAGTCAGGAGAAGAAAGGCAACGGCGAATGCCAAATAGCGGTTGTTCATATGCAAACTATTGTCGCCCTGTCATGTCATGGCGCAATTGGAATGTGAACTTCATTGCGTCGCAGGAACCACAGCGTCCATGGAGGGTTGTAGCGCGCCAGAGCGGAAGGGCCCACTGCGCGCAATGCGTGTTCAGCCATGAAGCCGTTGAGCTCTGCGGTTCTGAGGATCACATCATCTTCATGCGCCATTCCAGAGAACATGACCACGGCGTAGCGCGCCGATGGCAGCTCCAACAGTTTCACTCTGGGGTCGTTCGGCGTTGGCAAAGTGTTCAAGGTGAAGGCAGCCGGCATGATGAATCGAACCGTCCAGGCCCCGGTACTTCCGGGCAGAGCCGACTGAATCACCGGTGCGGTCATGGCAATGGTCTCACTGCCTGGCTTTGACTGCACTACAGGCGCCGTCATGGAAATGCTTTGTCGACGTGTGTTGCCACCAAAGATATAGCCCGCCAGCAGCTTGAATCCGGCACTGGAAGCTTCATCGCGCGTGCCGGTCACGCTGACCTCGGCCGCCACCAGCGCGGGGTAGCTGCGGACTTCAAATGCCCCCTCTTTCAGGCTGGCGGTAAATACTGGTTCTTCAGTTGCCATTGCGGGTTCTCCCCAGAACATGAATAGTAAGATTGCGCTGAAACAAAAAGTCTGCTTGATTTTCATTGGATGAAATTCCTGTAGGCGGAACCGCCATCATGCAGGAAACGCGCTTGCCGTGTCTGTCCAATGGCGCACCCAGTGTAGAGGCGTCAACGTGAGGGATTGTGGCGTTTTAGCAATGCAAACACCCATCTGCCACCAACGATTTGTGGGCGAATTGAAAATAAATCCTTAAGAAAATGAACTTGGCGTACCATTCACCCCTTATTGCCAAGCAATGTGCAATATGTGGTCTACGGTGAATGTCAGTCTCGCGTCTGCTCAAAGTCTTTATTGGTTTGCTGTTTTCGGGTATGGACTCCATCGTTTTTTTGGGTTATTTTTAGGAGTCCTTTCATGGGCAATAAACTTTACGTGGGCAACCTGCCCTATTCTTTTCGTGACGAAGATTTGCAACAGCATTTCGGAGCTCACGGCACCGTCACCAGCGCAAAAGTCATGATGGACCGCGACACGGGTCGCTCCAAGGGCTTTGGCTTTGTTGAAATGGGCGATGATGCGCAAGCACAAACCGCCATTAATGCAATGAATGGTCAACAATTCGATGGCCGTGCACTCACTGTGAACGAAGCCAAGCCGATGGAAGCACGTCCTCCCCGCTCAGGCGGTGGTGGCTACGGTGGCGGTGGCGGTGGCCGCTCAGGTGGCGGTGGCTACGGCGGTGGCTACGGCGGTGGCGGTGGTGGTGGTGGCTACGGCGGTGGACGTAGCAGCTACTAATTAGCACGCTGGGTTTATCCCAAAAATAGAGGCACTTCGGTGCCTTTATTTGTTTTTACTCACGCTTGGACCCCGCTGACACTCATCGACCGAGCGACGCAGCCCCAATGCCATTGGCTCATGCCCCAGCCACAACCTTCCGTAGAATCGCCCGGCCCATATCCTTCCCCAGATGCGCCAGCATCGCCCACCACGGGCTCAAGGTTGTTTGTGGCGACTCCCCTGCCGCCATCAACTCGATTTGCCGGTAGTACCAACCGGCCTGGCATAGGTTGTTGAGTGAGCGCCAGGTGTTGGAAGGGCTGTTGGGGCCCCAGTAGCCACGGCCCAGCACCAACTGATCCTCCGACACCGGAAGGCGGTCCATCTGATCGGCCAACATACGCGCCGGGAAATCAGGCTCCAGACAGAAGGGTCGAGCCAGGCCGATCATGTCGGTGTGGCCGGCCGCCAGCGCAGCCTCCATACCGGGCAGAGTGCGAAAGCCCCCGGTCACCATGATGGGCATCCGCGCTACGGCCTTGATGGACTTGGCATATTCAAGAAACATGGCCTCGCGTTCGCGCGTGCTGTCGCGCACTTCGCTGGCATTTTGCGGCCTGAAGAACTCCAGCTGTTCGTAAGTGCCTCCGGACACTTCCAGCAGGTCAATGCCAGCGTCGTTGAGCCACTGCACCACCTGCACGCTCTCGTCCAGCGTGAAACCCCCTTTTACGAAATCGGATGAATTGAGCTTGACCGAGATCGGGTAATGCAGGCCGACGCGCTCGCGTACCGCGCGCACCACATCCAGCAGTAGCCTGGCCCGGTTGGCCAATGAGCCACCCCATTGGTCCTGGCGCTGGTTAGTGCGGCCCGACAAGAATTGCGACAACAAATAGCCGTGTGCGGCATGCACCTGTACACCGTCAAATCCCGCCTGTTGCAGCAATGCGGCGGTGGTCGCAAAGCGCTGGACGATGTCGACGATGTCGGCCTCTGTAGCGACGCGTGGCCGACCAAAGTTGCCCACCATGTCCAACTGCACTTCGGACGGCGCCAGCGGTGTCAGGTTGACCAGACGCGGGCACTGGCGGCCCGGGTGGCTGATCTGCGCCCACAACTCGCTACCCGCCTGGTGAACGGTCTGCGCCCAGGCGCGCAGTTGCGACAGGCCGGAATCGTCTTCCACCACGACGTTGCCAGAGCGCTCCAGATACCGCCGGTCAATCATGATATTGCCCGTGAGCAAAATGGCCGCCCCGCCGCGGGCCCAGGTGGTGTACAGGCGCTGGTGCGCGGGCGTGGGTTGATCGCGCACGTCGGCCAGGCCTTCGGTCATGGCGGCCTTGCACAGGCGGTTGGCAACGGTGTGGCCACAGGGCAATATGAGAGATTGTTCAATCATCAGCTGAGTTCTCGTGAAATATGGTTTTGTCGCTTCCAAAACGATAGCACGTCTGGGCGACGGATGTGCTGGAAGTATGTCAACCCGGTTTGGTTCAAACTGCCTCCCCTCGTCCTGCCGGTAGCCTATGACAAGACCAGAATCGCGGCACCCATGGTGCGCAAATCCTACCGGAGGGCCTGCAGGGCAACCGCAAACCCGCGTTGCGCGGCAAGGAGGAGTTTGTGCAGGTAAGCTGGGAGGTGGCATTAGGCCTGTCGGCCAAGGCGATCCTCCACACGATTGAAAAGCACGGCAATGAAGCGGTGTTCAGCAGCTCCTACGGCGGCTGTTCGATGACCACAGGCGACTACTCGGGCGGGGCGGCGCGGCGCAAATCATCATGCCGTATGTGATTGGCGACATGGAGGTGTATTCGGCTCAAACCACATGGGAGCAGGTGCGCGACAACACCGAGGTGTTGCCAGGGCCCACGCGACCCTGGAATGTTCAATGAAACGCAATGCAGAGGCGTCACCCATAGCATGTTCCCGCGCGTGGGCCTGAACGATGACGAACGCAAAGAAGTAATCCACGCCCCAGCATCGGCAGCGCAGCATCTCTGTTTTCCACTTTTTTTTAGAAATAGTGCCTATAGCCCTCGTCGAATATACGTAATGCGCTATTTATTTAATAGCGTCATGCATCACCAACCACTGCCGTACCAAGACAGGGTCGTGCAGAGTGCGCAGGGCGTCGTAGGCCTCTTGTGCCTGCGGGTAGCGCTGGCGCATAAAGTTGAGCCATTGTTTTAGCCGCCCGGCCTGCTGGCGGCGCTCAAGCCTAGCCACCACCAACTCCCAGAATGCGCCCATCAAAGGCAGCACGTCCTCCCACGGCACCACAGGCTCGGTGCGCAGCGGCTCGTGCGTACCGGCGTCCATCTGACGAATGGCCCGTGCTAACCCAGGGTCTGCCACCATTCCGCGCCCAAGCATGAGGTGCTCGCAGCCCGAAGCCTGCCGGCAGCGGCGCGCATCGTCCACGGTCCAGATTTCACCGTTGGCAACCACCGGGATGTTGACCGCAAGCCGGATGTCGTTGACGCGTTCCCAATACGCAGGCGGGCGGTAGGCATCGGCCTTGGTGCGTGCATGCACCACCAGTTCCTCGGCGCCGCCATCAGCCAGGGCTTGGGCGCATTCCACTGCGCGCGAGTCGTCATTGAAGCCCAGGCGCATCTTGGCTGATACCGGCATGTGGGCGGGCACAGCCCGGCGCACGGCGCTGACAATGCTGTGCAATTGCTCTGGGTGCTGCAGCAGCATGGCGCCGCCTCCGTGGCGGTTAACCACTTTGGCGGGGCAGCCAAAGTTCAGGTCAATGCCATGTGGCCCCAACGCGGCCAGGCAAGCGGCGTTCTCGGCCATGCTCACGGGGTCAGAGCCCAACAATTGCGCGCGCACCGGCACGCCCGAAAGCGTGCATCCGCCGTTAGCCAGCTCGGGCATGATGCGCAAAAACGTACGCTCGTTCAGCAGCGAGTGGGTAACGCGGATGAATTCTGAGACACATCGGTCCACCCCACCTGCACGGGTGAGAATGTCACGCAGTACAAAGTCGAGCAACCCTTCCATGGGCGCGAGGTAGATGCGATGTGGCACGAAAAATCACGTTTCAATTGGAGAGGCAATTACTCTGGCTCGGGTGCAGTCCCGCCGATGCCTACAAACGCAAGGCACCAGCGCGACGCACCAAGTCCAGGATAAGGCCAAAAAATACGACCGCCCATGCGACCAGCGCGATATACAAAAAGGTGGGCGGCAAGAATCCGAGAAAATTAAACCCCATCGCTTCGCTCATCCGGTGCGTACTCACCGCATACATGCCGAGCGGGAAAACCGCGCCCCAGTAAAGCGGATCGTATTTCAGTGGGAACCGCTTGTACACATGGCGCCAAAGCGCCAGTATGACCAGCATGGGAATCCACCAGGTGCCGGTGGCCCAATAAAAGATGGTGAACCCCTTGATAAATGGCAGCAGCGAAGTCAAGAAAGGCGCATCGGGCACGTTGATGATGAGCAATGAACCGGCCAGGGTGGAAATTGCCATGGCGCCCATGTTGATCCAGTACGGTGGCGACAGATCGCCCGGAGACAGTGGAAAGAACGTGTAGCGGTAGAAGATGAGCGACATCATCCAGATGTACAGCATGCCACCCCACAGCCACATGGAGAGCGCGAGAAAGTTCAACTCCAGCTTTCCAGGTTGGGTCACGTGGGCCGCAAGCAGCGCGCTGAGAACCGCAATGGATTGTGTGGCCACAACGGCAAGCAGCCAGGCTCCACTAATTCCCTTGTCCAGGGTGGGCTTGTGTTCCTTGACCGTGAAGCCGGTAAAGATCGTATAGGTCAGCCCAATCCACAGCACAAGCCCAACCACCCAGAGCGTCGTGCCGGTGCGATAGTCTGCCGTCAGCAGCACGAATTGCCCGCCCAGGATGCAGGTACCCGCCACAACGGTGAAAAAACCGGGGCCACGCAGATGATCGATCATGTCGCCAAAGAAACGGCGTGGATACCGAACCATGCGCAGCACAGTCAAAACCCAGAGCACGGCGTAGAAAACGATATTGAGTTGGAACAACGCCTTCGCCAACAGCGGCATATCCAGCAGGTGCGAAGCGAGCGAAACAATGCCCGTCGCCATGACCATACCGAAATACGCGGGCGATAGCCCTGCCAGCTGGTCGAACCTATCTGTCACAAATTAGATCCTCTCTTTGCGCCGGCTTTGCGTCACAGCAGGCATACGCCGAATGCGCGCCCTCACCGCGACGCTCTAGCCGAAATGGACTGGAGAACCTTGCAAGTCAAACGGAATAAACGCACCGATATCGCCCTGCTTGATCGCTTCAACCATTCGCTGTAGAGGAACTTCAGCATCGGCACTGGAAGGAGGCTTAGCCAAGGTTCCCGACATGGCTGCCGCAAATACCATGCCCCACTGTTGATCAAACTGGCTGGCTTCACTGACCAGAGCAGAAAAGGAATCCAGTTCAGATGGGCTCTTGTCGACGCACATAAGCGGAACCAGCGCACCACCTTGGCCGGCTTCAAAGCGCGCAAGCTGCTCTGGCGTGCTATCTGCAGGTAATTCGATGCCTGCGAAAACAAAAAGCAAACGTTGCGGCAACTGCTGCTGACGTGCCATGGTCAGCAGATCGTCAAAACTGGAAATATTCATGGTGAATTCAGTCTAAGTTGCTCGGCTATCGGTTGGCGCCAACACAGCAAATCCTTGCTTATTGAACCAACGGCGAATTGGCAGCATCCAGATTGACACCTTCCACCGTAGCCTCGCCAACGAGGATGGTCATATATTGGTACAGCGCCTTGGCACGTGACTGCAGTGAAAGTTGTGCTGCAATCCGTTCGCGCACTTCAGCGTATTCCTTTTGCACACCAACACGACGGTCCAAGACGTCAATGATATGAAAACCAAACCGCGTATGCACCAGGCGTGGATGCAATCCCATGCCCCACAAACCATTTTGTTTGTGAAACAACTCCGCACTCAATTCAGACACGCAGCTCTGTGGACCAATCCAGCCCAAATCACCACCCTCTTTTCCTGTGGGGCAATTGGATAACTCAGCCGCTAGTTGCGTAAAGCGATCAGAGGGAACATTCTTGCCTGACAACTCCAACAACACTTTTTCAGCATAGCCTGACAGTGCTTGCACGTTTACGCCAGGCGTAACCGCGAACAAAATGTGTCGCAAATGCAGTTCTTGGCCGACTACGAATTTGCCCTTATTCGCGTCAAAGTAGCGCTGACATTCTTCTTCCGTTGGCTCAGGAATATGGATGGACTGATCCACCATGGCCTCAACAATTTCGCGTTCTGCATCGGTTAGTGGGTTAGCAACATTGCCAACCTGAGGCGGCAACAAACCTAACGTGATGGCTTGCTGGCGCAAAATTTCCGAGTAGGCTAACTCACGAAGGGTGTTTGCATCGTGCGCCTCACCCAATTCATGCAAGGCAATTCCGTTAATGCGGGGCACCGAAGCTTCGACCGCCGAGGTTTCTGGAGCGCATTGACACGAGCTGCCCCCGCATTCCGTACTTGTAGCGTGTGTATCCATGAAATAGGCCTTTCAGTTACGGCGCTGACTGAGCGGCGTGGTAGGGGTCATTCCCAAGCGCCGACTAAGCACCAGTTGGTAAGGACGAACCAAGTAGGCGGCAGTCCCGAAACCACTCCACACATGGACTAAGCGGGTGAACGGGAAGATAAGAAAAATTGACATGCCCAGGAACATGTGCATTTTGAAAACCACACTTGCACCAACCAACAAATTGGGAGCTCCAGCCTGGAAGGTCATGATGCTCTGGGCCCAACCAGCCAACCGCACCATCATGCTGCCATCAAGGTGCTGTGCCGACAAGGGAATGGTGGCCAGACCCAGCGCGAGTTGCAGCCACAGCAGCACCAACAAAACGATGTCACTGGTTTTGGAATTGGCGCGAATGCGTTCATCGAACAGTCGACGATGCAGCAAAAGCGTGACACCAATAAACCCAAACACGCCAAACAAGCCGCCCGACACCATGGCCATCAGCTGCTTGTTACCCGCGCTAATGAAAGGTTCGTATAGAAAGTGTGGCGTCAACATGCCAACGGTGTGACCGAAAAACAAGAACAAAACACCTACGTGAAACAAGTTGCTGCCCCAACGCAGCTGGCCCGTGCGCAACAACTGGGATGAATCGCTCTTCCAGGTGTACTGGTCGCGATCAAAGCGCACCAGGCTGCCCAGCAGAAACACACTCAGGCAGATGTAGGGGTAGATACCGAAGAGAAAATTATCGAGGGGATTCATGTTCTTACTCCTTGCTCAGCAGGTACTTTGCGGACAAAGTGAATGGGGTGTTCATCACCCGGTTTGGATTGGCCTTTGGTGCTGCAGCCGTCAAAGGCCATGGGTTCAACCCAGGCTTCGTCCATGGCTTCGTCAGCGACCACGGGCACGGCCTGTACTTTTTGCCCAGCCAGCTCAAGCACTGCTGCCACCAAGGTGGCATAGGGGCTTTCGCGTTTGAGCAGCGCACTGAAGATGGCGGTCAGGATGTGCTCCATCTCCCCGAGAAAATCGGCTGCCAGTTTGGGCGGCTGCGTAGAGGCAAACTCCAGCACCACACACAAATGGTCAGGCAGTTCTTCCGGTCCCATCAGCAGTCCGGCCTTCTCATACGTCTGCGCCAAATCCACCATGGCAGGGCCGCGGTCGCGCGAGTCGCCGTGTACATGCTCAAACAGATGCAGTGATGTGGCGCGGCCCCGGTCAAACGTTTCCACGTAGCGTGATTCAACTTCCATGGGGTCCAGGCGCGCCAGCTCCGCAGCCAAGGCCTTGATCTCCAGGCGACGCCCCGCAGGCACTGCACCTTCGGATTCAATGGCTTCCACCAACTGCGGCAAACTGGCCCGCAAATTGGCATCGGGGTAGCCGAGTAGCAGCGCCAAGGCCCGCAGGGAATACTTGTTGTCTTTCATCGCATTCCCCTTTTTCAGACCATAGACTTGATCGGAATGGTGCGCGCCTTGCTGCCACCAAACAGGCTGGTCTCAGAGGCTCCGTCAGAGCAACCATTGCCGAACGAGAAACCACAACCGCCGCGCAGATCAAAGGCGTTTTCAGCGTACTCACGGTGCGATGTTGGAATAACAAAGCGGTCTTCGTAGTTGGCGATGGCCATGATCTGGTACATCTCTTCCACCTCGGCGACTGTCAGCCCGGTTTGCTCCAGCACGGCCAGATTCTGTACGTTATCCACATGCTTGCTGCGCTGATAGGCGCGCATTGCCAGCATGCGCTCTAGTGCATTCACCACGGGTCCGGTATCACCGGCAGTGAGCAAATTGGCCAGGTACTGGACCGGAATGCGCAACTGCGAAATATCAGGGATTTCGCCATTGGCGCCGATGTGGCCGGCATTCGCTGCCGAGTTGATAGGTGACAAAGGTGGCACATACCAAACCATGGGCAGCGTGCGGTACTCTGGGTGCAGGGGCAAGGCGACTTTCCACTCCACGGCCATCTTGTAGACCGGGCTGTTACGGGCACCGGCCATCCAAGCATCGGGGATGCCGTCGATGCGGGCTTGCTTGATCACCTCAGGGTCGTGAGGATTCAAGAAAATATCGAGTTGGGCCTGGTACAGGTCTTTCTCATTTTCCACGCTGGCGGCTTCCTGGATGCGGTCTGCGTCATACAAGACCACGCCTAGGTAGCGGATACGGCCCACACAGGTTTCGGAGCAAACAGTGGGTTGACCTGCTTCGATACGCGGGTAGCAGAAAATGCACTTTTCGGCCTTGCCCGATTTCCAGTTGAAGTAAATCTTCTTGTAAGGGCAACCCGAGACGCACATGCGCCAGCCACGGCATTTATCCTGGTCGATCAGCACAATGCCGTCGTCTTCACGTTTGTAGATCGAGCCCGAAGGACAGGACGCCACGCAGGCGGGATTCAGGCAATGCTCGCACAGGCGCGGCAGGTACATCATGAAGGTGTTTTCAAACTGACCCATCATGTCTTTCTGAACCTGGTCAAAACCTTTCAGATTCGCATCCTTGCTGCGCTTGGCGAATTCGCCACCCAAAATTTCTTCCCAATTCGGGCCCCATTCAATTTTCTCCATACGCTTGCCGGTGATCAGGCTGCGCGGACGGGCTGTCGGAGGTGCCTTCGACTCCTTGGCCGACTGAAGGTGGTCGTAGTCGTAGGTAAACGGCTCGTAGTAGTCGTCAATAGCCGGCATATTCGGATTGGAGAAGATGCGCATGAGCAACTTCCATTTGCCGCCTTGCTTGGGCTCGATCGAGCCGTTGGCCTTGCGAACCCAGCCACCATTCCACTTGTCCTGGTTTTCCCAGTCCTTGGGGTAGCCAATCCCGGGTTTGGTTTCGACGTTGTTGAACCAGGCGTATTCCATGCCGGGACGACTTGTCCAAACGTTTTTACAGGTGACGGAACAGGTGTGGCATCCAATGCACTTGTCCAGGTTCAGCACCATGGCGATTTGAGCGCGAATTTTCATAAATTTCTCCAATCAGTTGAGGACAGAGCTGACGGTCTGTCCCGCAAAGTCTCAGCTTTGAATGGTGGGTGCGGCTTCACCATCGAGCCAGTCAATCTTGCGCATCTTGCGCACCACCACAAACTCGTCGCGGTTGGTGCCCACGGTGCCGTAGTAGTTGAAGCCGTAGCTGAACTGGGCGTAGCCGCCAATCATGTGCGTGGGCTTGGTCACAATGCGGGTCACCGAGTTGTGAATACCACCACGGGTTCCAGTGATTTCGGCACCGGGGGTGTTGATAATCTTCTCTTGGGCGTGGTACATCATCACCATGCCGGGCTTCACGCGCTGGCTCACCACCGCACGGGCCGCTATGGCGCCGTTGGAGTTGAACAACTCGATCCAGTCGTTGTCCACAATGCCGGCCTCTTTGGCGTCGTCTTCACTCATCCATACGCACGGGCCGCCACGGCTCAGGGTGAGCATGATCAGGTTGTCGGTGTAGGTCGAGTGAATTCCCCACTTCTGGTGTGGCGTGATGAAGTTCAAAGACACTTCCTTGTTGCCATTGGGCTTGCGGTCCTTGATACCTTCCACAGTCTTCAAGTCCACCGGTGGGCGGTAGCTGGTGAAGCCTTCGCCAAAAGCTGTCATCCACGGATGATCCAGGTAGAAGTGCTGACGCCCAGTGAGGGTGCGCCATGGGATCAATTCATGCACGTTGGTGTAGCCGGCGTTGTACGACACGGTTTCACTCTCGATGCCACTCCAGGTCGGCGAGCTGATGATCTTGCGCGGCTGGGCCTGAATGTCGCGGAACCGAATTTTCTCGTCTTCGCGGTGAATCGCCAAATGCGTGTGATCACGCCCCGTGATCTTGGACAGCGCGTCCCAAGCTTTGACAGCCACATGGCCATTGGTCTCTGGGGCCAATTGCAAAATCACTTCGGCTGCATCAATATCGGTGACGATTTTGGCCATGCCTTGAGTCACGCCTTCGGTGTGGACTTTGCCGTTCAGGCTCTGCAGCTGTTTGACTTCAGTTTTGGTATCCCAGCCAATTCCTTTGCCACCGTTGCCAGCTTTTTCCATCAGCGGACCCAGTGCGGTAAAGCGGGCAAAGGTATTGGGGTAATCGCGTTCGATCACTGCAATGGTGGGCGCTGTCTTGCCGGGGATCAGGTCACACTCACCTTTCTTCCACTCTTTCACGTCAAACGCTTGCGCCAGTTCAGACGGTGTGTCGTGCATCAACGGGGTCAGCACCACCTCTTTTTCGACACCCAGGTGACCGACGCACACTTTACTGAATGCTTCGGCAAAACCTTTGTAGATCTCCCAGTCCGAGCGCGATTGCCACGCAGGGTCCACTGCCGTGGACAGTGGGTGGATGAAGGGGTGCATGTCACTGGTGTTGAGATCGTTCTTCTCGTACCAGGTGGCGGTCGGCAACACGATGTCGGAGTACAGGCAGGTCGTGCTCATGCGGAAGTCCAGCGTGACCAGCAGGTCCAGCTTTCCCTCAGGCGCCTTGTCATGCCATTGCACTTCGGTCGGCTTCGCTTCTTCCGCACCCAGGTCTTTACCTTGAACGCCGTTGGTGGTGCCCAAGAGGTGCTTCAAGAAGTACTCATGGCCCTTGCCGCTGGAGCCCAGCAGGTTGGAGCGCCACACCAGCATGTTGCGCGGCCAGTTGGCGGAGTGGTCAGGGTCTTCGCAACTCATCTTCAAGCTGCCGTCTTTGAGCGACTTGACCACATAGTCTTTGGTGTCCATACCCGCAGCGGTCGCATCCTTCACCACTTGCATGGGGTTGGATTGCAACTGGGGGGCGCTGGGCAACCAGCCCATGCGTTCGGCACGCACGTTGTAGTCAATCAGGCTGCCACCAAACTTGGCCTTATCGGCCAGCGGTGAGAGGATTTCTTCGACGCCCAACTTCTCGTAACGCCATTGGTCGGTGTGGGCGTAGAAGAAACTGGTGCCGTTCATCTGCCGGGGTGGGCGCACCCAGTCCAGCGCAAACGCGAGTGCCGTCCAACCGGTTTGGGGACGCAATTTTTCTTGCCCGACATAGTGGGCCCAGCCGCCACCGCTTTGGCCGATACAGCCGCACATCATCAGCATATTGATGATGCCGCGGTAGTTCATGTCCGAGTGGTACCAGTGGTTCATGGCAGCACCAATGATGACCATGGACTTGCCACGCGTCTTGTCAGCGTTGTCGGCAAACTGGCGCGCCACTGCGATCACCTGGTCACGCTTGACACCTGTTATTTTCTCTTGCCACGCGGGGGTATAAGGCGTGTTGTCATCAAAACTGGTGGCAGCGTTTTCGCCAGGGATGCCACGGGCTACACCATAGTTAGCAACCGTCAAGTCAAACACGGTGGCAATCAACACCTCGCGCCCTTGCCCGTCCGTACCGAGCTTGATGCGGCGCACGGGGACCTTGCGCACCAGCACGCCATCATTACCTGCACCTTGTTCGTTGGCGGTGAAATTGGGGGTATTGATACCACCGAAGTAAGGGAAGCCCACTTCGCCGATTTCATAGTCCGCTGCGCCGCCGTTGACAGACGCTTCCATCATGCTCAGCTTGAGCTTGACGTCGCCGTTGTCACGTGCTTCCTTGTTTTCCAGATTCCACTTGCCCATGTCTGCACGGCCTTCCGCACCCCAGCGGAAACCGATCGAGCCATTGGGCAGAACGATCTTGTCGTTTTCGTCGATAGCGACGGTTTTCCACTCAGGGTTGTTGGTCTGGTCGAGGTGGCCATTGAAGTCGCTGGCACGAACGTAATGGCCGGGCACCATGACCTTGCGGCCGTCTGGCAATGTGCGCTCGTCGAGCTGCACCAGGTTGGGCATGTCGGTGTAGCGGCGGACATAGTCGTCAAAGTAAGCGCTGCGCTTGTCAAAGTAAAATTCTTTGAGGATGACGTGGCCCATGGCCATGGCAACTGCAGCGTCCGTCCCCTGCTTGGGGTGCATCCACAGGTCGGCGAGCTTGGCAACTTCAGAGTAATCGGGCGTGATGGCAACCGTCTTGGCACCTTTGTAGCGCACCTCGGTAAAGAAGTGGGCATCTGGCGTGCGGGTCTGGGGCACGTTGGAGCCCCAGGCGATGATGAAATTAGAGTTGTACCAGTCGGCCGACTCGGGCACGTCGGTCTGCTCGCCCCACACCTGCGGGCTGCTCGGAGGCAAATCGCAATACCAGTCGTAGAAGCTCAGTGGCACACCGCCGATGAGCGACAGGTAGCGGCTACCGGCTGCATAGCTGACCATGGACATGGCGGGAATGGGCGAAAACCCAACGATTCGGTCGGGGCCGTATTTCTTGGCGGTGTAGACGTTGGCACTGGCAATCAGCTGGTTGACTTCGTCCCAGGTGCTGCGTACAAAGCCGCCCAAGCCACGCTGCTTCTGCCATTCGCTGCGGGCACTTTGGTTTTCAACGACTGCCGCCCAGGCATCCACCGGACTCTTGGCAACGGCCAGCGCTGCGCGCCAATGTTCCAGTAAACGGCCACGTACCATGGGGTACTTGACGCGGTTGGCGCTGTAAAGATACCAGCTGTAGCTGGCGCCGCGTGCGCAGCCACGCGGCTCGTGGTTGGGCAGATCATCGCGGGTGCGCGGGTAGTCGGTCTGCTGGGTTTCCCAAGTGACGATGCCACCTTTAACGTAAATCTTCCACGAGCAAGAACCGGTGCAGTTCACGCCGTGGGTGGAGCGCACTATCTTGTCGTGGGCCCAACGGTCGCGGTAGGCATCCTCCCACGTACGGTCTTCGCCGGTGGTAACACCATGACCATCGGAAAAACCTTCGCGGGGTGCCGAAAAGTGGCTTAGGCGGTCTAAAAAATGGCTCATGCGAACTCCTCAGAGGAACAATTCAATGACAAATCGAGCGAAATCCCAGGTATTTGTTGCCTGGGTTGCTATAAAAATAGAAGGGGGTGTGAATCATGGATTCTTGATTTCAGCATCTGCGCGCAGGTAGAACCACCAGTTCAGCACCAAGCACAGTGCATAGAATACCGCAAACCCATACATGGCCATTTCTGGGGTTCCGACTTTGATTTGCGCACCAATCACCACCGGGGCAATAAATGCACCATAGGCGGCCACCGCCGATGTCCAGCCCAGTACGGGGCCAGCTTGCTGACGATCAAAGATGACGCCAATGGTGCGGAAGGTGGAGCCGTTGCCAATTCCGCTAGCAGCAAACAACACAACAAAAAGTGCCAGAAACGCGAAGAAGTATTGCTCCGGCATGGCGGAATGGTAGGCCAGCTGCATGACATAACCTACAGCTACACCCGCCACAGCCATGACGCCGCACACCCACTGTGTGACGATAGAACCGCCAACCTTGTCAGAAACCCATCCACCTACTGGACGAAACAACGCACCCACGAACGGGCCAATCCAGGCGAAGGCCAAAACTGCTGGCCCATTGGGGTTGTTGAGCGTGTGTTGCATGACACCATTGGCGTCTGCCACGTGGCTAATACCGAAGATCACCTTCATAGACAGTGGCAAGGCCATCGAAAATCCGATGAAAGAGCCAAAAGTGACGATGTACAGAATCGTCAACGACCACGTGTGCTTGTTGCGGAAGATCTCAAACTGCTTGGTAACGCCCTCTTTCATGGTGCCAAAAGCCGCCATTTTCATGACTAGCAGCGCCAATCCAATGTCCAGCGGAATGGCCACCCACATATTGAGCAGCCCCAGCCCGGTTGGCGCTGGCAGGTACAGGTACAGCATGAAGATCGAGGGCACGAACGCCAGCGTGTACAGGTAGGTAATCTTGGCAAAAGCCGTAAGCGGATTGCCTGTGGCAGGAGACACGGTCTTGAGGTTGTTCATGCCAAACCAGCACAGTGCGGCCAGCGGCACCAGCGACAGAACCCAGGCAAAACCTGCGTTCTGGATCCAGGTCTGCGTGCCTGGGGCAATCTTGCCAAAGATCCAGCCCGACTCATGCAACAGCACCTCGGGTGCGCCGCCCCATGAGCCCAATAACCCCACGGTCATAACCAGGGGGATGACGATCTGCATGGCGGTTACACCAAAATTTCCCAAGCCGGCATTTAGCCCCAAGCCCGTGCCTTGCAAACGCTTGGGGAAAAAGCTGCTGATGTTGGACATCGAGCTGGCGAAGTTACCACCACCCACGCCAGACCACAGTGCCATCAATTGGAATGCCCACAAGGGCCACTCTTTGTGCTGCAGCACGATCCCGGTACCCAAAGCGGGGGCCAGCAGCATGGCGGTGGTGAGAAAAATGGTGTTGCGCCCACCCGCCAGTCGAATCAGAAACGAGGCCGGGATGCGCATGGTGGCCCCAGCAATACCTGCGATGGCGGTTAGGGTAAACAACTCAGCCTGGGTAAATGGAAACCCCAGGTTCAACATCTGCACCGTTATGACACCCCACATGCCCCACACGGCAAAGCCGCAGAGCAAGGCAGGTATAGAAATCCAGAGATTACGGTAAGCAATTTTTTTGCCGGTTGATTCCCAGAACTGCTCATCCTCAGGACGCCAGTCAGCAATATCCGAGCCGTGTGAGGTGGATGTAGTCATAGTATGAATTCCTGTCGATTTGAGAACTTAGCTTTGCAAGGAAAAGGCTTTGGCGTTACTGCCCATCACTTCAGCCCGACGCACTTCGGTCCAGTACATCCAGATAAGTGACACCCAGACCACGCCATACAACAGCATGAAAGCGCTGGAGCGAATACCGGTCACGTCCATCAAAATGCCAAACAGGATTGGCAGGATAAAACCACCCATGCCGCCGGCTAACCCCACAATGCCACTGATGGCACCGATGTTGCCTGGGTAGTCATCGCTTATGTATTTGAAGACGCTGGCCTTGCCAAACGCCATGGCCATGCCCAGAGTGAACATCAATGCGGTGAACATGTAGACATTCAAGCCCAGATGGAACGTGGTGGGTCCGTTGACGGTCACCACGGTGAAATCGGTCTGCGGATACGACAGCAGGAACAAGCAAATCCAGCTCACCCACATCACCCACCAGGTCACGCTGTGGGCTCCAAACTTGTCCGACATGATGCCACCGATGGCGCGCAACACGCCGCCGGGCAAAGAGAAACAAGCCGCCAACAACGCGGCAATACGAATGTCCAGACCGTACTCACCCACGTAGTACTGCACCATCCACAGCGACAACGCCACATAGCCTCCAAACACAATGCTGTAGTACTGGCAGTACTTGAGCACGCGCGGGTCTTTGAGCGCCTTGAGCTGATCGGTGAACTTGACGTTGGACGGCACCAGATGGCTGGGGTCACTGGCACTGCCAAACCAGAACAGAATGAGCGTGCCCAGCATGATGGCGGCATAGACCTTGGGAACCATGGTCCAGCCAAAGGCCACCAGTAACACGGGGGCTACAAACTTATTGAACGCCGCACCCGAGTTCCCCGCGCCAAATACGCCCATGGCCATACCTTGGCGGTTCTTGGGAAACCATCGGGCTACATAGGGTGTACCCACCGAAAAAGACCCACCGGCCAAGCCCAACACCAAGCCGATGGCCAGAAAGTGCCAGTAGGCTGTGGCATAGGACATCAACCAAATGGCTGGCACGGTAATGGCCAGCAGCGCTGCCATCACAATGCGACCGCCATACTTGTCGGTCCAGATGCCCAACGGCACCCGCACCAGCGAGCCTGAGAGCACCGGCATTGAGGTCAGCAGGCCGAACTCGGTGGCGTTCAAGCCCAATGTTTTCTTCAATGGTATGCCAATGACGGCAAACATCATCCACACCATGAAGCAAACGGTAAACGCCAGCGTGCTGACGATCAGTACCGACCATGCTTTCTTGGAATTGCTCAATTCAGCGGCCATGATTCCTCTCCAATGGGTTATGGCCAGAGTGTCAAGGCTTCTTGACACGTTGACCATCCATCAAAGGGAGACACCAAATCAATCAAAAGGACTACTACGTCGATCCCATTCAGTAGAAACGCCTCATTAAGGAGTCCATAGTTCCAAAGAACTACTCCTTTTGGCTGATTCCGACGAACAATAACTGCATCAGGCAAGGCCAAACCCAGCCGCGAAGACGGCAGCCTGAACGCGGGAGCTCAATTGAAGCTTGCGAAAAATGTGCTGGACATGAATTTTTACTGTGGTTTCAGCAATATCGAGTTTGCGTGCAATCGCTTTGTTACTGCTACCCTGAGCGATCAAAGCAAGAATTTCCCTTTCACGCGCCGACAGCAAATCGAGATTTGCGGAGCCAGAGGCCACCACGGGAACCTGGCTCAGTGCAGGACTTGAACTCTCCGCTACCACAGCGCCGGCGTGTGTCTGTTTGCCGCGGAATACGCTGACAAACTTGGTCATCATCTCGGGGCTGACAACAGACTCGCCGGCCAACACTTTCACAATGGATTCGCACAATTGCTCTGTTTCAACAGTCTTTAACAAATACCCATCCGCACCCGCCTGCAGGGCTGCGGCCAGATCATCTTCATTTTCACTGACCGTGAGCATCAGGACCGATGCGCCCGGAAAGGCGGCCCTCAAAGCACCTATGCCATCAACGCCGCGAACACCTGGCAAATGGTTGTCCAGCAAAATCAGGTCCGGCACACCGAGTTCCACACAACGTAACGCTTGCCCAATATCGGCTGCCTGTGCAACTACTTCAAACCGTCCATCTTGTAAAAGCAAAGCAATCAAGCCGCGGCGAAACAGTGTGTGGTCATCAACCACCAACAATTGGATAGGTTTCATAGGGGTACTAAATTCTTGCGACGGGTTCAGACAATACAGTGCGTTCAGGGTCTGCAGACACAACAACTCCGCTAACTGGGTGCTCGGGCAGAAACAGCGTTACGGATGTTCCTTGCCCTGGTGACGACGATACCTCAACGGTCGCTCCAATTTGCTGCGCCCGCTCTTTCATGATCTTGAGTCCGACATGGCCCTCGCCCTTACTCTGAACGATATCAAAACCGGCACCGTTGTCACGCACGACAAAATGCCAGTTTGACCCTTTGGAGACTTCAAGGCTGACTTGTGAGGCCACGGCGTGTTTGCGAACGTTGGACAACGCTTCTTGCACCACATGCAAAACCTGGATTTGAACGTCTGCCGGCAATGGCAACCCCTCACCCTGAACCTGCAACAGTGCTTGCAAACCAGTTTGATGCCTGAATTTCTGCAATGTTTCCTGGAGCGCACTTTCCACATCATCCGTGTTGGTGCGGGTTCGAAAGTGCACCAATAGTTCACGCACGTCGTTGATGCTTTCGCGCAGGCCCTCATCCAATTCATTCAAGGCCGTTTGCAGCTGGGTCGCTTGCTCCCTTTGCGTGGCAACCCGCGCCAATTGCACCTGGATTTTTAGAAAAGCAAGCGACTGGGCAATCGAATCGTGCAACTCCCGCGCCAGCAACGCGCGCTCTTCGCCAACTGCGGCCTCGCGCTCCAGCGCTGCGGCACGAAAACCTTCCATGGCACTGGCCAGATGGCTGGCCATGGTGTCCAGCAACTCCATTTCATCATGGTTAAGTTCTACCGGGTTGCGATACAGCAAATCTATCTCACCAATCAACCGCTGCTGCAAGCGGATGGGGACACTCACCAGTGATTGAAACCCTGCGCGAGAACACAGCCGCGCAGGTTCGACGCTATCAACTGCGATGGGGATAACGCGGGTACGCGCATTCAACGCCAGGTTGCCACACGCGCAGGCGCCGACCAAAACGCTTCGTTCAGCTTCGAGCAGGCTTTGCGGGAAACAATCGGAAGCAAGAATGAGATACCGTTGGTTGGCCTCATCCAACCAGCGCACTGCGACCGCGTCCGCCTTCATGACGGCCCGCACACGCTGCGCAAAACCTTTGGAAAGGTCTTCTACTTTGTTGACGCCGGCCAAAAAGGCGCTCAATTCATACAGCGCCTCAATGCGCGCACGCTGCGATTCAATATGCTGCGTCTTGGCAACAACCTGTGCTTCAAGGCCCTCGTAGAGAGACTGCAACCGCGAAGCCATCAAGTTGAAGCCGGTCGCAACCTTTCCAAATTCATCCTGCGTATCAACTTCGACCCGGCTGGTGAAATCACCTTCTTCCACTTTGTGCAAACCCTGGTGCAGATTGGCCAACGGGTTGATGACATATTGATATCCCGTGTACAAAACCAATACGGCACCGCCGATGGCTAGGACCATCATGACAAACTGAGACAAATTGAGAATGGCCGTCAATCGCGATAGCTGATGTTCAATCGCAAGAACGAACCCGTCTATGGCATGGACAAACTCGCTGGTTGCTGCGATGGCGTCCGATGGCGGAATGTGCTCACCATTGAGCCATTGCCCGCGTTGATGGAGCCAAATGGACTCCACTCGCGTAAACTGACGGCTTACGGACTCATCCCATGGAACGAACAGGGGGCGGGCCGCATCACCCGATCGCAACAAGGCCAAGCTCTGGTCAAATTGATTCACCAAACTTAGCACGTCGCCGGGCTGGTGTTCGGTCTGCACCGTGCTGACCAAACGCCAAGTTTGCATGCGCATGCGGCCCGCCTCATTCACCGCAGCGGCACCGCCTTCAAGCTGCCAAGTTACCCAAAGCGTCAAGCTAATCGACGCCAGCGCGACCGCCAGAAGACTGGCTCCAATTCGAATAAGTTTGCTGGCGAGAGTGGAACCTTGCTTCATTTTGTGTCATGCAATCGGCTTGTGATGCACAGTCACACCCGAACACATGAGTCTAGTCCCTATACAGGCGGGCCACCTACCAAAGTTACAACTGCAGCGCTTTCAACGTTGCTGCGGCTTGCATTCGGTTTCTGTCAGGGGCGCCAGTAATTGTTTGCGGCCGCAACCGTCTGAAAGTTGACTGCAATGACCTGTGATGCAGCCGTCAGTCCATCGGCGGACTCTGCGTAATCTGCACGCAGCTTCTTCAGCGTTTCCATGTCGGGTTGGGTGTATTTCACACCGCGCCGACTCAGCGTGATTGCCAGTTCAAAACCTTCCTGGGGTGTGGTAGTGATCAATGATGGGAGCCAAGTATCAGCCATATCTATCTCCTGTTAACAGGCATTGAGGATAACGACATTGATCCTATCGGCGCCTATTGTTGAATTTGGACCTTACTGCGATTAGCGTTTGACGTGAAGGACTCAGGGGTCACGGTTTGAAGAGCAAACAGAGGATGCCTGTCAGCAACGCTATGCCAACCACTGTTCCGGCGATAGCTTGGCGGACCAGGCGAAGACGATTGACCTCGACGCGTTGGACCAGTACGGTGTTTTGCCCGGCCAAAAGCTTGATGAGCTCCGCGGCAGACTGCATTTCCTCTTTGAGGTTATCCACGGCCGATTGCAAAGATGCAATTTAAACGCGAAGGTCTAGCAAGGGCTCGGAAACGACCATGCTAGGTTCGCCACTTGCCGCAAGATTGGAGAGGACGGTAATGATCGTACTGGCTGCCATCAGAGCCAGCGCCTGACAGATCGTGTGTACTGCGCGTAAGAGTCACCAAATTTCGCCAAGAGGATTCGTTCTTCCGGGATGATCTGGAAGCGCGTGATGTACGCAACAAAAACGACGACCGCAACCAGGGTCAATGGATTTTCAAAATATACGCAAAGTCCCAACAGATTAAAAAACATGCCGAGGTACATGGGGTTCCGGGTAAATTGGTACGGTCCGTTTTGAACGATGGACTTCGATCGACCCGGTGCAAGTGGATTGAATGTAGTCTTGGCTTTGCGGAAGGACATTAGCCCAGAAATATCGAGCGCGAGGCCAATCAATACAAGCAACACAATGATCGGGATGCGAGCGGGCACAAGATAGCTCAACCCTGGCGTCAAGTGCGCAAGAATCCAAGCCAATGCCGCACAAATCAGTGCGATCACTGGAGGTGGAATTTTGTGGTCTAGTGAGAGCATGGGTTTGAAGGCTAACTCAACACAGCAGATTCGCTGCTTGCACTATAGCCTCAAGACCATGCCGGGACCACTCGATTGCTCAGTGACGGATCAGGTGATCAAACGCACTCAGTGCCGCCTTTGACCCATCACCCGCAGCAATCACGATCTGCTTGAAAGGCACTGTCGTGCAGTCACCCGCCGCAAACACTCCGGGCACGTTGGTGTGGCCTTTGGCATCCACAATGATTTCGCCAAACTTGCTTAGTTCCACCGTACCTTTGAGCCATTCGGTGTTGGGAACCAGGCCGATTTGCACGAACACGCCTTCGAGCTTGACCAAGTGCTCTGCCTCGGTGGCGCGGTCCTTGTATTTCATGCCATTGACCTTACCGTCCTGGCCGGTAATTTCCATGGTCTGCGCATTGGTGTGCACCGTCACGTTGGGCAGGCTGTGCAGTTTTTTCACCAGCACGGCGTCGGCTTTGAGTTCGGGCATAAACTCTATGACCGTGACGTGCTTGACCACACCGGCCAGGTCGATAGCCGCCTCTATGCCTGAGTTGCCGCCACCAATCACCGCCACGTCTTTGCCTTTGAACAGCGGGCCGTCGCAGTGCGGACAGTAGGCCACGCCCTTGTTTTTGTATTCCTGCTCGCCGGGTACGTTGACATTGCGCCAGCGTGCGCCGGTGGACAAGATGACGGTCTTGGATTTGAGTGAGCCACCGTTGGCCAGCTTCACCTCGATCAAACCACCGGGCTCTGCTGCAGGCACCAAGCTTTGCGCCACTTGCAAGTTCATGATGTCTACGCCGTATGAGCGGGTTTGCGCTTCCAGCGCGGCAGCAAATTTAGGGCCGTCGGTTTCTTGTACCGAGGGGTAGTTTTCAATGGCCATGGTGTCGTTCACCTGGCCACCAAAGCGCTCGGCGGCTACGCCAGTGCGAATACCTTTGCGGGCGGCGTATATCGCCGCTGCGGCGCCTGCGGGACCACCACCGATGATGAGCACGTCATACGGGTCTTTGGCGGAAAGCTTGGCAGCATCTTTGGCGGCAGCGCCGGTGTCGAGCTTGCCGACAATTTCTTCCACCAGCATGTGGCCAGAACTGAACATTTGGCCATTGAGAAACACCATGGGAACGGCCATGATGTCACGCTCGGTCACCTCTTGTTGGAAGGCACCGCCCTCAATCACCGTGGTCTTGACCTTGGGATTGAAAATGGCCATGAGCGCCAGTGCCTGCACCACATCGGGGCAATTGTGGCAAGTCAAGCTCATGTAGACGTCAAAGTTGAAGTCGCCATCCAGCGATTTGATCTGGTCGATCACGTCTTGCTCCACCTTGGGCGGGTGGCCACCGGTCCACAGCAAGGCCAGCACCAGCGAGGTGAACTCATGGCCCAGGGGCAAGCCCGCAAAGCGCAGGCTGGTGGCCGTGCCGGTACGCTGCAAGCTGAAGGACGGCTTGCGGGCATCGGCGCCGTCAAAACGCACGCTAATCATGTCGGCGCGCAGGCCCTGGATGGTTTCCAGCAGCGAACGCATGTCGCGGCTGGTTTCAGAGTCATCCAGGGAGGCCACCATCTCGAACGGCAGAGTCACACGCTCCAGATAGGCGGCGAGTTGGGCTTTGAGGGTATCGTCGAGCATGGTGAGTTCCTTTTAGCTATATATTTAATAGCGGTCTACGTATATTCTACGAAGGCTAGAGGCCAATTTATTCAATAAAATGCCGGACAGCAAGGTGCACACGCACCTTGACGCAGTCCGGCTGGGTTGCGCCCCTTTGCGGGGCGCAGGCAAAGGTTGTTGGCTACTTAGATTTTGCCAACCAGGTCCAGCGATGGAGTAATGGTCTTGGCGCCTTCTTGCCACTTAGCAGGGCACACTTGGCCGGGGTGGGCGGCGGTGTACTGGGCGGCCTTCAGCTTGCGCACGGTTTCCTTCACGTCGCGGGCGATTTCGTTGGAGTGGATTTCCAGCGTCTTGATCACCAGGTCCGGGTTGATGATGAAGGTGCCGCGCAGTGCCAAGCCTTCTTCAGGAATGTGCACGCCAAAGGCGTTGGTCAGCGTGTGGGTGGGGTCGCCCACCAGCGGGAACTTGGCCTTGCCGACGGCGTCGGAGGTTTCGTGCCATACCTTGTGCGAGAAATGCGTGTCGGTGGTAACAATGTAGACCTCTGCACCGGCCTTTTGGAACTCGGCATAGTGCTCAGCCGCGTCTTCAATTTCAGTGGGGCAATTGAAAGTGAATGCGGCAGGCATAAAAATCAGCACGGACCACTTGCCCTTGAGGGACTGCTCGGTCAGATCGATGAATTCACCCTTGCCACTGCGGTTGACGAAAGCGGTGGTCTTAAAAGGTTGGACTTGGGTATTGATCAGGGACATGGTTGTTTTCCTCTTGGTTACGTTCTACAAGTGAACAGGATGAAGTTTAGCCCCACTATGGAAGTAGTGGGTTTGATTGATCCAATCAATCATATTGGCAAAACCTATTGGCGATTCAACCGTGGAATACGCGCTGGTGCATGCGTCTAAGCGACCACCAGACGCCCACCGCCACCAGAGGAATGGCCACGGCGGCGGTCATCTCCGGGCTCCAGGGCCAACCCCAATGCTGGGCGCCCTTGGCCAGGTAGCTCACCAGTCCGACGATGTAGTAGGTAATGGCTGCCACCGACAAGCCCTCCACCGTGGCCTGCATCTTGATCTGGATGTCCTGGCGGCTGTTCATAGTGGCCAGCAGAGCCTGGCTGCTTTGCTGCTGCTCAATTTCCACCCGCGTGCGCAGCAGGTTGCTGATACGCGAGACCCGCTGCGACAGCGCATCTTGCCGGCGGGCTGACCAGGCACAGGTGCTGCGCGCCGGGCTCAAGCGCCGGTCCATGAATTCGCGGATGGTCTGCATGCCGGCCAGGCGGGATTCGCCGATGTCGGCAATGCGCTTGTCCAGCAGCTCGAAGTAAGCCGCGCTGGCAGAAAAGCGAGAGTGCGTAGCGGCATGCTGGCTCTCTACCGCGCCGGCCAGGCGGGTCAGGCGGTCCAGCAACAGGGGTTCGTGGTCACGCGTGGCCGAACGAATGGCATGTGCCAGATCGGCCAGCTCACGCTCGGCAGACGCCAACACCAGGGATGCTTCGCGCGCCGCCGGCAGCCCCAAAAGTGCTGCCATGCGGTAGGTCTCGATCTCCAGCAGGCTCTGAACCAGGCGGCCCAGGCGGCGCGGCGCCATGCCACCGGCCAGTAACACCATGCGGGAAAAACCATCGGCATGCACGGCGAAATCGGTGTACACCTCTGAGAAGCCATCGGCCACGGTGGAGGCCACCAAAGTGTCTTCATACAGCACGTGCTTGATCAGAGAGCCAGTCACAAAGGCCTTGCTGGGCAATACCCACAGGTGCAGATTGGCCAGGCACTCACCCGGCAACGCGGAAAACCAGGTCTTGGGCACGGCGTCGATTGCCGTCTCGGGTTCACGCTCGCCAAACTGGTCAGTCCCCAGCCGGCGCATAAACGTCCAGGTCACAAACTCGGTATGCAGTTCCCAGCGCACGCGGTAGGGGCCCAAATCCAGGCGCATGTGGGTAGAGCCGGCATCGGGCTGGGGCAGATGGTGGTCGCGCGCCAGAGTCGCCATGTGGGCCCAACTGGCTTGCCGTTGGGCCGCATCACACACCATCACCACATGCGAGAGGCTCAGGGGCACCTCCATGGCTTCGGGTGGACGCGCGTGGATTTCGTTGTGGAGCGCGACGCGCTGGGGATGCTGTGTTTGCACGTCAGTCCTCAATAAATGCTTCTTCGCGCTTGGACTTGATCGATGGCATCAACACCACAACCAGCAACAGTGCGGCAGCTGCCAGCAGGCCAGCCGACAGCGGGCGGGTGATGAACACACTCCAGTCGCCGCGCGAAAGCAGCAATGCTCGGCGTAAATACTCTTCCATCATCGGACCGAGAATAAAGCCCAACAGCAGCGGTGCGGGTTCGGTGCCCAGCTTGATGAACAGGTAACCAATGAAGCCGAAGATGCCCACCATCCAGATGTCAAAAGTAGTGTTGTTGGTGGAGTACACCCCAATTGCGCAAAACAGCACGATGGATGGAAACAGCCAGCGGTAGGGCACGCTAAGCAGCTTGATCCAGATGCCAATCAGCGGCAGATTCAGCACCACCAACATCAGGTTGCCAATCCACATGGAGGCGATCAGTCCCCAGAACAACTCGGGGTTGCTGGTCATCACTTGCGGGCCGGGCTGAATGTTGTGGATGGTCATGGCTCCCACCATCAACGCCATCACCGCATTGGGCGGAATACCCAATGTCAACAGCGGGATGAACGAAGTTTGTGCCCCCGCGTTGTTGGCCGATTCAGGGGCGGCCACGCCGCGGATATTGCCCTTTCCAAATGGCACCTCACCGGGACGCAGTTTGGTCTTTTTTTCCAGCGTGTAGGCCGCAAAGGCAGCCATCACAGCGCCTCCACCGGGCAAAATACCCAGCAGGGACCCCAGTGCCGTTCCACGCAAAACAGCGGGGATCATGTTTTTGAAGTCTTCTTTGGTGGGCATCAGGCCAGTCACGTTGGCGGTGAACACCTCACGCTCGCTATCGTGCTTACCCAAGTTGCTGATGATCTCGCCATAGCCAAACACCCCCATGGCAATCACGATAAAGCCGATGCCATCGGTCAATTCGGGAATATCAAAGCTGTACCGCGTAACGCCAGAATTCACGTCCGTGCCGACCATGCCCAGCAACAAGCCCAGCACAATCATGGCAATAGCCTTGAGTAGCGAGCCAGATGCCAGCACGACGGCGCCGATCAAACCCAAAACCATCAACGAGAAATATTCTGCCGGGCCAAACTTGAAGGCCAGTTCGGTCAACGGTGTGGCAAACGCCGCCAATATCAAGGTGCCGACGCAACCTGCAAAAAATGAACCCAGACCGGCTGCCGCCAATGCCGGCCCGGCGCGGCCATTGCGGGCCATCTGGTAGCCATCAATAACCGTCACCACGGACGACGATTCACCCGGCAGATTGACCAGAATGGCGGTGGTGGAGCCACCATACTGGGCACCGTAGTAAATACCCGCCAGCATGATGAGCGCCGCCACCGGCGCCAGTGAGTAGGTAGCCGGCAGAAGCATGGCAATGGTGGCCAGTGGGCCAATGCCGGGCAACACGCCAATCACGGTGCCCAGGAAGCAGCCAATGAAGGCGTACATCAGGTTCTGCAGCGTGAACGCCACGCCAAAACCCAGCGCCAGGTTGTTGAATAAATCCATGGAGCGAGCCTATTCAGGCACCAATGAAGGCTGGCCAGACCGGAAACTGCAACTTCAGCAGCATGATAAAGGCACCGTAGCTCAGCGCCGCCAGAATGGTGGCCAGAACCAGCGCCTCTTTGAGGTTGAACGACTCACCGGCCAGGCAGGAAATCAACGTTAACGCATAAATGCCGGCAATCAACCCCATGGGCGGCAAACCGATGCTGGGCAGGCCGCCAATCATGGCGCCAAACACCAGATTGGCCAGGATGATGAAGATCAGCGGCCGCCAGGCAAAAGCGCCAATCTTGTCGCCGTCCACGGTTTCCACCACCAGCGCCTTGAAGGTGATGATGCCGCCCAACACGGCCAGCAGCACACCCAGCGCCAGCGGGAAATAGCCTGGCCCCATGCGGGCACTGCTGCCGATGGTGTAGCCGCTGGAACCCCAAGCAAATGCCACCCCCACGCCCATGAACATGAGACCGGAAAAAAAATCTTTTTGACTTTTGATATTCACTAACCGCCTCCTGTCACCCGGCAACGCACCGGTTGGATTGAGCGGCTCAGTGTGCCACAAAGAGGCCGCAGAAATACACCGCTGGCGCGTCAGTCCAACACCCGTTACAGTGACTCCCTTCTCCTCTCGCGCCTGCGCTGACCCGCCATGTCCGAAACACTGCTCCGCGTTACCAACCTGCACAAGTCGTATGGCAGTCGTCAAGCCGTTCAGGCAGTATCCTTTCAACTGGAACAAGGTCAGACTCTGGGCCTGATTGGCCCCAACGGGGCCGGCAAGTCCACCACCGTCAGCATAATCTGCGGCTTGTTGGCCCCCGACCAGGGCAACGTTCTGGTGGGTGGCCAGCGCGTGGAACCCAGCAACCATGCGGCCAAGCGCATGATGGGCTTCGTCCCACAGGACCTGGCTTTGTACGACGACCTCTCGGCCCGTGAAAATTTGCACATTTTTGGTGCACTGTATGGCTTGGGCGGCAGTACGCTCAAGCGCCGCTGCACCGAAGTGCTGGACCTGGTGCAGCTCAGCGACCGCTTGACGGACAAACCAGCGACGTTCTCTGGTGGAATGAAACGGCGGCTCAATATTGCTGCCGCCTTGCTGCACACGCCTCGACTGCTGATTCTGGACGAACCCACGGTCGGAGTGGACCCACAAAGCCGCAACGCCATCTTTGACAGTCTGGAAGCCCTTAAACGACAGGGCTGCGCGCTCATCTACACCAGCCACTACATGGAAGAGGTGGAGCGCTTGGCCGACCACATCGTCATCATCGACCACGGCAAGGTGATTGCCGACGAGTCCCCTGCAGCGCTGTACCAGCGCCTGCCTGCCAAGGCAGCCCTGCGACTCACGCCCCAGGCACCTGTGCCGCAGGCGGTTTTGCAATCGCTGTGCCAGTTGCCTGGTGTGACGGAAGTTGCCACCGAAGGGCCAGACCTGTTGATTGGACTGAACAACGCCGAACTGGCCCAGGACGTATTGCAATGGCTCACCCAACAGGGTTGCCGCGCCAACCAATTCTCCACGGCCCGCACCAGCCTGGAAGCCATTTTTCTCACGTTGACGGGCCGCGCGCTGCGCGACGCTTGAACCCACCCCACCCTAATTTGCACCCCAACACGAGGTTGCCCCATGACTGCCCTGATCGCCCTGGTCCGAAAAGACCTGCTCCTGTTCCTCGGCGACCGCCGGGCGCTTTTGCTCAACCTTTTGATGCCCATTGTGTTGGGCGCCTTCTTTGGCTATTTGTTTGGCGGATCAGGGGCCTCCAATAACGCCAAAATCGAAATCGCTGTCGTCGCCCTCGACTCGAGCAACACCACGCACAAGATCGTCCAGGGACTGCAGGCCGATACGGCTCTGACGGTGCTGGAAATGCCGCTGGCCGAAGCCCAAGACAAGGTACTCAAGGGCAAACTGAACGCCGCCATCGTCATACCAGCCGGTTTTGGCGAGGCGGCAGGTGCGGCCTTGTTTGGAGGGCAGGCCAAACCGGAGATTGCCATTTACTTCGACCCCTCTCAGTCCGCCGTGCTCGCCATGGTCAAGGGCATGTTGACCCAACACGTCATGCAAAACGTTAGCGCAGAAATGTTCAGCGGCGCCGGTGGACACAAGCTCATTGAGGACAGCATTGCACGCTTGGATAAAAAAGTCGCCAACGACCCACGCAGTGCCGAACTTCAGGAGTTTCTAAAGAGTGTTCGCAAGTTCCAGGCTGATTCCGCACAAGTTGAAGGACCTACCAACAACACGACTGCGCAAGGGGCTGGCGCTGGCCTGTCCATGCCGTTTGTTACCCATGATCAAGCCATGAACGCCGGGCCCAAATACAACGCTTACGCCCATGCGTTTGCCGGCATGGCGGTGCAATTCATCCTGTTTATGGGCGTCGATGCGGGTATCAGTATCCTGATGGCGCAACGCATGGGTCTGTGGAGCCGTCTGTTAGCCTCTCCCATCAGTCTGAACACCGTGCTCGCGGCGCGTGCCACGTCTTGTGCGCTGATTGCGTTGGTTTTATTGCTGTTCATTTTTGTCGTTGCCGGCCTGTTCTTCCAGGTAGAAATCGCGGGCAGCCTGATAGGCTTTTTGGGAGTGGGCATCTGTTTTGCGCTGGTAACTGCTACCTTTGGTCTCTTGATTGCCGCCTTCGGCAAAACGCCCGAAGCCGCGCGCGGCATGGCCACTTTTGCAACCCTGATCATGGTCATGCTCGGTGGCGCCTGGGTGCCGGCCTTTATTTTTCCGCAGTGGCTACAAAGCGTGACTCTGGCTGTTCCCACGCGTTGGGCCGTGGACGGCCTGGATGCCATGACCTGGCGCGGCCAGCCCATGGAAGCAGCCTGGAACCCCATACTGGTGCAAATGGGTTTTGCCGTACTGTTTGCAGCGCTGGCGCTGTGGAAGTTCAACCGTCAGCGCAGCGACCACGCCCACTGAACAGACATACGGCCTACTGGCCCAGACGCCGACCTGCCCGCTGCTCCTCTCGAGCGCGCTCCATTTCACGGAACTCCAGGCATTCAGGCGTACTCTTATAGCGATCGGTGGCGCACTGCTCAGCCACACAGGGAATGCGGAGGACGAACATCTTGTCCGCGCACACCTGCCCCGGCTGGGACGGTCCTGCCCCGCGACGCCCGGCTGGGCGCACTTGGCCGATTGGTGGTGCAGCCGGCGTATCGGTCACCTCGTCCCTACGAGCAGGCATGGGTGCCGGCGGCGCCTGCTGTGCAACAGCTGCGGTAGCGGCCTTGGGTTTCATGGGTCGCGGGGCAGATGCGCCCTGGACTACTGGCGTATGTGGACTGGATGCGATTTTGGCCGGTAGCGGCGCCTGGCTGGTGTGCACCTGCGGCTGCTCAACCACAGCGGGTGGCTGCAACGCCGGCTTGGCTGTGGGTGTGGGCTCGATGAACTCTTCCGCTGGCGCACTGGCTACCTGCGTGGGCGATTGTGGCGCCGGCGCAGGGCGCAGCACCAACACGGCAGTCACCGCCGTCACAGCCGACAGAACGCCCACCACCCACCAAGCCTTGCTGCCGCTGCGCGGCACAGGCGGACTCACCAGACTCACTTCAGGCACCTTCGGCTGCTGGGTAGCTTCCACCCCACGATGCATAGGCAGAGTCGCAGCAAACGACCCCACTGTGGAATCCATGTCATGCTGGCTGCGGGCCACCAACAAGTCCAGTTCACGCTGCGCGCGGCGGGTGTAAATGCCGGCGGGAAAGCGAGCGAGGAAATCCACAAAGGCCGCTGGCTCAGTTGCGTTCTGGATGGCATTCCAGGCAGTGTGTTCGGCCTCATGGTTGACGGTGGACATCAACGCAGCATCAGCCTCAGGACCAAATATGCCAGTACTGGAGCCGTCGCGTAAGGCCGCATCAGCGACAGCCGTGACGATAGGACCAGCCTGGTAGCGGCCAATGTCAGCCGTGACCGACGCCACGGGAACCGTGCTGGACGGCGGCATTTGCTGCGCCACACCGCGCAGGGCCAGCGCAAACTCACGCGCCGTGGCGTAGCGCTCATCGGGGTTCTTGGCCAAGCCGCGGGCTATGACTGCATCCATGGCAACCGGCACTTCCGGGTTGAGGCTGCTGGGCGGGGGTGGATCGTCGTTGACGATCTGGTGGATGATGATGAACTGGTTCCCGCCATTGAACGGCAACCTGCCAGTCAGCAACTCATACAGCACCACACCGGCTGAAAACACGTCTGAGCGGGAATCCCCGCGCAGGCCCTTTGCCTGTTCCGGCGACATGTATTTGGGTGTGCCCACCGCACCGCCCACCTGCGTCAAATGGGTCTCGTCAGCCTCCTGGATGCGTGCCACGCCAAAGTCGGCAAGTTTGACGCGGCCGCTGACCTCGATGAGCATGTTGGCCGGCTTGATATCGCGGTGCACGACGTTCTGGCGGTGGGCATGGTCAAGGGCCATCAACAGGTCATGCACCATGACAATGGAAGAGCGCACCGAAAACCGGGCACCGCACTCCAGGTGGTGTTTAAGGTCTTCGCCCTGAATGTATTCCATCACCAGGTAGGCGTCGTCCCCGTCCTGGCCAGAATCGAAGACGCTGACAATGTTGGGGTGGTGCAGCCGGGCCGCTGAGCGTGCCTCGGTGCGAAAGCGCACCTCATACTCCGAGGCCGCGTCGGCCGACAAACCTTGCACGCGAATGGTCTTGATGGCCACTGGGCGATCCAGATTGGGGTCGCGCGCTTCGTAAACAACACCCATTGCGCCCTTGCCCAGGACCCGTACGATGTCGTAACGCCCTAATTTTTTAAATTCCACAATGATTTACCCCGAAACAGCCGAGGAAAACAATCCTAACGAGGCATGCTAGCCGACACTGTACGCGCGGACGTAGACGAAATGCAAGAAAATGTGCTCTATTGCACCACCCAGTCGAACCCGATACGATCAGGCAGGCCAGTCGCACAGGCCCATTTCCCATCCACCCGTGCGGCGAAAGCCATTGAATGCTGACGGTTGTATTTGCCGATATTGTTGGAAGCACAGGCCTGTTTGAAAAACTGGGCGATGCCAACGCGTCCCAACTAATGGCGCAACTGACGGGCGTGCTGGGCAAGGTGTTTGAGGAACACCAGGGCCGGGTAGTCAAGCTATTGGGCGATGGCGTGTTTGCCGTTTTCCCGGATGCCGGCAGCGCCATTACCTCCTGCGTGATGCTGCAAACGCGCTTCAAGACCGACCCCGTCATCCCCATCGGCGGTGATCGACCGATTCAAATGCAGATCGGCGCGGAGTGCGGTGAGGTGATCGAGATCGACGGGGACTGTTTCGGCGACGCCGTCAACAGCGCCGCCCGCCTGTCTGATCTGGCCGGAGCCGACCAGATTCTGGTGACCCAGAGTGTATGGAACGAACTGGTGGCAGCACAACGCCCCATGTTGCGCAGCCTGGGCCCCATTCAACTGCGGGGCAAGACACAAAGCACACACGTCTACCGGGTAGAGTGGCAACCTGAGCACGACCTGGAAGCCACCGCCATGGGCGTATCCATGTACACACCGACCAAGCGCCAGACCCTGGCACTGACGCACCAAGGACGCACACACGTATTTGACGTAACGCCCGTTCCGATCACCATTGGTCGCACCACCGAGGCCACACTGCCCATGCTGGACCCCCGTGTCTCGCGGGTGCACGCCACCATTTGCAATCGGGGTGGACAAATCGTGTTGTCTGATGTGTCCAGCTTTGGCACCTGGGTGTATTTTGGAGACCATACCGAAGCCGTGGCCCTGCGCCGCACCGAATGTTTTCTGGTGGGTTACGGTCAGCTCTCGCTGGGTTGCAAGATGGACGCTGACAAGGCGCCGTTGGTGGGATTCGAGGTGCGCTGAATATCAGCTGTTTACTATAAAAAGAATAGTGCACTACGTAGCATTGACGAGGGCTAGAGGCCAATTTTACATAAGTGTTTGCGGCACGGTGCGTACTTCAACGACATCCCGGGTTGGTGGCAGACGCCAGACAGGGGACATAGCTTTCAAAGATTTTCTTGTAGCGCCCGTCGGCCTTCATGGCATTTAGGCTGCGATTGAACTCCGTCAAAAACTCCTGCGACAGCGACGCCCGGCTCAAGGCAAACATGGCAGGTCCCACTGAAACAACGATGTCGGTCTTGACCACGCGATTGGACAGCCCCATTTGCTGCAGCTCCACCAGTGCGGTAACTTCATCTGCAATGAGCCCGTCCAGCCGACCCTGATCAATCATCTTCCAGGCACCTCGCCGGGACGTCACCGTTGTGATCTGCTCAGAAAACACCTGCGTCTTTGCCAAGGCGTCATAGCCAGGCCCATAGGCCACGCCAATCTGCGCACCCAGTCGAAAACCGGTCCCCACAATATCTGCCAGATCCTTCAGTTTGTAGTTGTCGAGCGCCCTTTTGGCGACAAACAGCACATTGGGTGAACGGTTTATTGGGAGAGTGAAGTAGGCAAACTTTTCACGATCCGGTTTGTGCAACGTACCGGGCAGGATGTCCAGCCTGCCTTGCTGCAATTCGTGCAACGCGCGGGCCCAGGGCATTTCCACAAAACGCACGTCACAGTTCATGCCCTTTAGCGCGATGCGGGCTATGTCCGCATACAAGCCAATAACCTTGCCGTCAGGCGACTTGAACGAATAGGGTGCGTCGTCATACCAGCGCACGGTCTTGACACACTGGGCATTGGCCGAGCCCAGACACGCCAAACCCAGCAAGCTTACGGCGAGCAATTCGCGCAACACCCTTGACACGCACCAACAGGCAGGAACAGACAGGCAACCAAGCACGAAAACCTCCTACCCATGAACAGTGCTGACGCTATCACAGTGTAAGACGTTCGCACACCCGTTCGGTTGCAGGTCTCTGGCTGGCATCCAGCAGGCGCAGCAGGTGCGTGTCGTCAAACACGATATCGTTGGGTGGAACAAAGCCCAATGCGGCCTGTGCCTTGGCCGGATCTTCCCAGGTGATGCGGTTGTTCAGAATGTCGCCATAGAGTGTGCTGTTGCCAACACGCAGTTGCACCACGTCCATACCGTGGCGAAATGCCATTTGAAAAGGAGCGGCAAAGCCCTTGCAGGCATAGGTGTCCAGTTGGGTCGGTCGTGGCATGAGCCCGCCGTTGTGTGCGATGCGTAGCCCCAAAAAACCCAGTGTGCCCAGCACCGCGACGGCGACCACAGGAATCACCACCGCCGGCACCAGAACCACTCCATTCAACAGGCGCTGCAAGCCTGCCGGTTTGCCACTTGCGGGGGGCGAATTGGATTCGTGGGTTTGCTTGTTCATCGTGCGTTCCTTCTTCTATCCAAAACTGGTGCCCAGCATGACCACCACAGCGACGGCCATCACAGCGGTTGCGGCCCAGCCAAAAAAACGGTGCCGTCGGGTAATGGTGTATTGGCCCATCAGGCGCTCGGACTGGCCAATCCACATCAGCACCGCCATGATGGGCACCGAGATGACGCCGTTCACAATGGCGCTCCAGACCAGCGCCTTGATTGGGTCCACCTCCAGATAACCCATAACCGTGCCGATACCAGTAGCCGCCACGATGATGAGGTAAAAGCCCCGGGCCTCGTGAAAGCCATGCGACAGGCCCGCCTTCCAGCCGTACAACTCGCTGACCGCATACGCCGCCGAGCCCGCCAGCACCGGCACCGCAAGCAGACCCGTGCCAATGATGCCCAGGGCAAATATGGCAAAGGCAAACTCTCCGGCCACCGGCCGCAGCGCTTCGGCAGCCTGAGACGCGGTCTGGATGCTGGTGATTCCCTTGGCATTGAGGGTAACGGCCGTAGCCAACACAATGCACAGGGCAATCACGTTGGAAAACGTCATCCCCACAAAGGTGTCCTGCTTGATGCGCGAAAGGTGTTCTGCCGCGTACTCGGGGTGCAAACGCAATGCCTGCGCCTCAGGCCTGCGGTTGTTGTCTTCCACTTCCTGAGAGGCCTGCCAAAAAAACAGGTAGGGGCTGATGGTGGTGCCCAGCATGGCCACCACCATGGCGGAGTAATCCTTCAGGCTGGTGTCTTTGGGAAAGTACAACCAGGGTTGCAGCGACTCAGTCAGTGCCTGGTGCCATGGAACTTGCACCGTGAGGATAACGGCCACATAGGAAAAAAGAGCCAGCGTGAGCCATTTGAGGATCCGCACCGTGCTCTCGTATGAGAAAAACACCTGCATGGCAATGCAGAACGCACCAAAACCGATAACATACAACGGCAGCGGACCGCCCATGAGCAGGCGTGCAGCTTCGCCCATGGCACCCACATCTGCCGCAATGTTGATGGTGTTCGCCACCACCAGCAGCGTAATCAATGTGGTGGTCAACCAGCGCGGACACATCTTGTTGATGTTGGTGGCCAGCCCCTCGCCCGTCACCCAGCCAATGCGGGCCGACAGCATCTGGATGCCAATCATCAGCGGTGTGGTAATCAGCAGGGTCCAAACCAGCGCGAAACGAAATTGCGAGCCAGCCTGTGAATAGGTAGCGATGCCGCTAGGATCGTCATCCGCTGCCCCGGTGATCAGGCCCGGCCCCAGACGACGAACAAATGCTTTTGCGGTTTGGGTCACCATGGCACTTTCCCCTTGTGCCCACAACAGGTGTTTAGGCGTGCGTCATAAAAACGATGTGGACCATGAACTGTCAGATTTCCCGTTCATTGCCCGTATTTGAATTTGGATGCAGTATAGGGATTACCCTGTATTTTGTACGTACCCACTTTGTAAATCCACGGTAAAGCCCAAGCTGCGGCCCTCCCAGACGCCTCAACTCAGCGGCGGCGTGGAGGTCAGCACCTCTTCCATCACCGTCAACCCTTCGGCCACCCGCAGGGCACCGGCCAGGCGCAGCGGGCGCATGCCGTCGGCAATGCCCTGGCGGCGTAGGTTGTCAATACTGGGGTCCACCGTGACCTTGGCCTTGAAAGCATCGGACACGGTCAACAACTCATACAGCCCGGTGCGGCCCAAAAAGCCCGTCATGCGGCAGTCCACACAACCCACAGGTTTGTAGGGCTTGAAGCCACCGTTGATCTGCCAGGGCTTGATCATCTCGGCCAGCATCTCGCGCGTGGTGTCTTCGTCCCGCACCTTGCATTGCTTGCACAGGGTGCGCACCAGGCGCTGGGCCAATACGCCCAGCAAGGTGGCGTTGATGAGGTACTGCGGCACACCTAGCTCCATCAGCCGGGTCACGGCCGATGGCGCATCGTTGGTGTGCAGGGTAGAGAACACCAGGTGGCCCGTCAGCGCGGCCTGCACTGCCATTTCAGCGGTTTCGGTGTCGCGGATTTCACCGACCATGATGATGTCCGGGTCCTGGCGCATCAGGGCCCGCAGGCCCTGCACAAAACCGAAGTCCAGTTGCGGCTGCACCTGGGTCTGGTTGAAGGACGGTTCGATCATTTCGATGGGGTCTTCCACCGTGCTCACATTCACCTCTTCGGTGGCCACCCGTTTCAAGGTGGAATACAGCGTGGTGGTCTTGCCAGAACCGGTGGGGCCGGTCACCAGAATGATGCCGTGCGGGCGCTTGACCAGGCTCTCCCAACGCACGCTATCATGGGTGGAAAAGCCCAATGCGTCCAGGTCTTTGACAGCGGTATCGGGGTCAAAAATACGCATCACCATTTTTTCGCCAAAGGCGGTGGGCAGGGTGGAAATCCGCATCTCGATCTCATCCCCACCGGGGTTGCGCGTTTTGATGCGGCCATCTTGCGGTCGGCGGCGCTCGATCACGTCCATGCGGCCCAATAACTTGATACGCGCTGTCATGGCGTTGAGCACGCCCATCGGCATCTGGTAGACCTGGTGCAATACACCGTCAATACGGAAGCGAATGACACCCTGCTCACGCCGGGGTTCCAGGTGGATATCACTCGCTCGCTGGTCGAAGGCGTATTGCCACAGCCAATCCACCACCTGCACCACGCTCTGGTCATTGGCATCAAGCTGCTTGTTGGACTTGCCCAGTTCCACCAACTGCTCAAAGGTGGCGCCATTGTTCACACCGCCTTTGTTGGCCGCCTTGACCGACTTGGCCAACGCATAAAACTCAGCCGTGTAACGGTGCACTTCATGCGGGCTGGCCAGCACACGGCGCACGCGGCGCCGCGACTGGCGCTCTACTTCGGCCACCCAGTCGATCACAAATGGTTCAGACGTGGCCACCGTGATTTCACTGGCATTCACCACCACAGGCAGGATCCGGTGACGCTCGGCATACACGGCACCCATGGCATCCGCCACCCGGCTCACGTCCACTTTCAGGGGGTCGATGCGCAGGTAGTCCATACCCACCCGCCCTGCCAGCCACTGGGTCAGCAGTTCAATGTCCAAAGGCTTGTTGTCCACTGCGCGGCGCATGGACACGCTGGCCAGGCGCACCAGCGGGTGCTGCGCGCTTTCGGCCTGGGCGCAACGTGCAATGGTGCGGGTGGCCTCTTCCTCGGAGATAACGCGATCCACCTGTAGCCACTCCACCAAACGACGCCAGTCCAGCGGCCCGGTGTGGCTCTTCGGGGTTGGATGGGGTTGGTGGGCTTGGTGTGTGTGTGTGTGTGTGCTCATGGATTCACCGGTTTAAAAACGCGCACCCATTTGTCGGCCGGAAGGCCCCATTGGCGCTGAATGGTGTCGGCCCGCGCCATCAGTACGGCGCGGCTCGGGCGTGTGGGAGTGCGCTGGGCCAGCACCACGGTATTGCCTTCCCGAGTAGCCTTGAAGGCCCACAGGGCCTCTTTACCAAAAGCGGCGGCCATGTTGTCTACGCTGCGCTTAAAGCTCGACGAGCGACCAAACAGATTGACCGTCATGCAGCCTTCGTCGGTCAGGGTTTTGCGGCAGTCGGCGTAAAACTCAACGCTATCGAGCACCGGGCCGGCAGCCTCCTGGTCGTACAGGTCCACTTGCAGGGCATCTACTGCGCCCTGCCAGCGTGGGTTCTTGATTTCCTGCTCGGCATCGCCCAGGATAACCTGCAGGCGCTTGTCATCCTGGGGCAGCTTGAACCAGCCCCGGCACGCAGCCAGCACCATCGGATTGAGTTCGATCGCAGCCGTTTGCATGCGCAACACCTTGTGGCAAAACTTGGTGAGCGAAGCGGCCCCAAGGCCAAGCTGCAAGGCCTGGCGTTGGGCCACGGTAGCGGGCTCCACAAACAGCAGCCAGGCCATCATGCGCTGGATGTATTCGTGCACCAGCACGGTGGGTGCATCCACCAGCATGGAGCCTTGTATCCAGATGCTATCGAGGTGCAGGTGGCGAATGGACCCTTCATCGGAAAAGTTCACTTCCGGAAGGTGCAGGGTATCTTTGTTGACCATGGGGATTTATACCAGCAGGGCGTCAAGCCGAGGTAAAGCCTGGCGGGCGTTGTGCGTGGTGGCCTCTGTCAGCTCCTCAAGCGGTATGCCACGCAACTGCGCCAGCACGGCGGCGATGCGCGGCAACTCGCCCGGCGCGTTGCGCCCCTGCTCCACTGCGGCCTGTCGCTGCTGGGCGGTGGTGTAGAGCCAATGCGGAGGCATATCGGGCGCATCGGTTTCCAGCACCATGCTCTCCAATGGCAGGGTCTGTGCCAGGCGGCGCAGTTGCAGGGCCCGCTCAAACGTGACCGCACCGCCAAAACCCAATTTGAAGCCCAGCTTGATAAATTCCATCGCCTGGGTTTCGCTGCCGTTGAAGGCATGGGCAATGCCGAACCACGACCCACCCTGCCCCACCGCGCGCAGGTGCTTGAGCAGGCGGTCGGCCGAGCGGCGCACATGCAGCACCACGGGCAGCTGCCAGTGGCGCGCAAGCTTCAACTGCTCGCGGTAAAAATGCTCCTGGCGCTCTGCCAAAGGACTGGTCCGCAGCTCCGGCACAAAATAGTCCAAGCCGATCTCGCCCACCGCCACCAACCGGGCATCGGCATGGTGGGCCTGTAGTTGCGTTGCCAGCGCCACCAAGTCATCATCATTCGCCAGGCGAACGTACAGGGGGTGAATGCCCAGGCAATAGCTGTCGCCAGTGGACTGCGCCAGAGTTCGCACCGTGTCCCAGTTGGCGCGCGCGACCGCCGGAATCACACAGTGCTGCACTCCGGCCGCGCGGGCCTGTTCACGCACAGTTTCGCGATCCGCATCGAATTCGGCAGCGTCCAAATGGCAATGGGTGTCGATCCAGACCATGGCGGACTGCATCAAATCTCGGCCAGCCGCCCCGACACCAGCTTCAACTGCCGGTTGCAACGTGCCGCCAGCGCCACGTCGTGTGTCACCAGCACAAAGGCGGTGCCGTTGGCGCGGGCCAGCTCCAGCATCAGGTCAAACACGGCGTCGGCCGTGGCGCGGTCCAGGTTGCCGGTGGGCTCGTCGGCCAGCACGCAATCCGGGCGGGTGACCAGGGCGCGGGCAATCGCTACGCGCTGACGTTCGCCACCCGACAGCTCGGCTGGGCGGTGGTGCAAGCGGTGCTCCAATCCCACACTTGCTAGCATTTTAGTAGCTGTTTGCGCACATTCTGCGAGGGCTAGACGCCGAATGGTCAATGGCATAGCGACGTTATCCAGCGCGCTGAACTCAGGCAGCAGGTGGTGGAACTGGTAGACAAAACCCAGATGCCGGTTGCGCAAGCGGCCCTGTTCGGCTGCGCTGTGCAAGGCGAGGTCTGTACCGTGCAACTCCACCGTACCACTGCTGGGGGCATCCAGGCCGCCCAGCAAGTGCAACAACGTGCTCTTGCCCGAACCGGAGGTGCCCACGATGGCGAGCGTCTCGCCCTGAAACACTTGCAGGTCCACGCCCTGCAGCACGGTAACGTCCAACCGGCCCTCGGTAAAGCGCTTGGTCAGGCCTTTTGCACTGAGCACCACATTGGCGCCAGGGGTGAACGTGGGGGTAGCATCTCTACTCATAGCGCAGGGCCTCGGCAGGATTGACACGGCTGGCACGCCAGCTGGGGTACAGGGTGGCCACAAAGGCCATGACCAGGGAAATCACGGCGACAGGCACGATGTCGGACTGCTGCGGATCGCTGGGCATGCGGCTGATGAGGTAGATGTCCTTGGGCAGAAAGCTGGCACCCAACGCATGTTCCAGCGCCGGCACGATGACGTCGATGTTGAACGCCACCCCCAGGCCCAGCGCCAAGCCTGCCAGCGTGCCGATCACGCCCACCATGGCGCCCTGCACGACGAAGATACCCATGATGCTGGCCGGACTGGCCCCCAGCGTGCGCAGAATGGCAATGTCGGCACGCTTGTCCGTCACCGTCATCACCAGGGTGCTGACCAGATTGAATGCTGCCACCGCCACGATGAGGGTGAGGATGATGAACATCATGCGCTTTTCTACCTGCACGGCCGCAAACCAAGTGCGGTTTTGGCGGGTCCAGTCGCGGATGTAAAGGTCACCGGTCAAGGTTTGGCTCAGTTCGTCAGCCACACGGCGGGCATCGTGCAAGTCACGCAGCTTGAGGCGCACGCCAGAGGGGCCTTCGAGCCTGAAAATTTTGGCTGCATCGTCCACATGCACCATTGCCAGCGCCGAATCGTATTCAAAATTGCCGGAATCAAACGTGCCCACCACCGTCATCTGCTTCAAACGCGGCACTACGCCGGCCGGTGTAACCTGGCCGCTGGGTGCCACCAGGGTGACACGGTCTCCAGGACGCACACCCAACGACTTGGCCAGATCAATACCCAACACGACGCCGAATTCACCTGGGATCAGCTTGGCCAACACGGCGGCCTGTTCGCCGTTGACAAGGTCGGTTACCAAGTGCTCCTGGGCCGGGTCTATGCCCCGTATCATGGTACCCTTCATGTCTTCACCCCTCGCCAATAGGGCCTGAGCTGCTATAAAAGGTGCAGCACCGATGACCTCGGGGTTTGCGCGCACCTGGCTCAAAGTTTTTGCCAGATCGGGCAGCGCCTGGCTATCCTTGGCGTAGACCTCAATATGGGAGATCACACCCAACATGCGGTCGCGCACCTCTTTTTGAAAACCGTTCATCACGCTGAGTACGATAATCAGGGCCGCCACGCCCAATGCAATGCCCAGCATGGACACGCCGGAAATGAACGAAATAAACCCGTTTCGCCGGGTGGTACGCCCCGCACGGGTGTAACGCCATCCGATGCGCAGTTCATATGGAAATTTCATCATGATCGGATTGTGGCATCCATGCAGGACAATCGACCCATGCACTTGCTTATTTCCCACGCCGCCCCGCCTGGTCGTCAATGCCAGGATGCTATACAAAAGCTGGAACTTCCGCGCTTCACCGAACTGCTGAATCTGCTTACCCCCACCCCACCCATGCTGGGCTCACCCGATTCCCTGTCACCGCTGGCCGAACGCCTACGGGCCAACAGCGAAGGCTTGCAAGGAGCCGATGGCCTGATTCCCTGGGCTGCTATCGACGCCCAACATCTGGGCCTGACCAAAACGCGCGGCAATGCTGGCTGGGCCTGGCTAACACCCTGCCATCTGGACGCACAGTCCCACCACCTGTCAATGAAAGACCCGCACGAGCTGGCGCTGAGCGCAACGGAGTGCGAAACCCTGCGCAACGCCATGGAGCCTTACTTTGCCGAAGATGGTATCGAGTTGCACAGCCTGTCTGACTGCACCTGGCTTGCCTTTGGCGAGGTTTTTCGGGATCTGCCCACCACATCGCTGGAGCGGGTAGCTGGCACCCATGTGGATGTCTGGTTGCACCAACAAAAACAGCCCAAATCCCTCCAACGCCTGCACAACGAGATGCAGATGTTGCTCCACACCCATGCAGTCAATGTTGCCCGTGAGGCGCGTGGTGCCACCACGGTGAACGCGTTCTGGATCAGCGGCACGGGCTCACCCGAAGCACAGCCCAACCCGGTGAGTGAACGATTGGAGTGTGTAGACGCGTTGCGCCAATCAGCCTTGCGCGACGATGCCAAGGTCTGGACTGCCGCCTGGGCCACCCTGGACGCCACCGTACTGGCCGATTTGGTTCAAAGCGCCAAGGCCGGCAAGTCCGTCAAACTGACCTTGTGCGGTGAACGCATGGCCGCCACCCTGGAGCTGCAAGACAAGCCGTGGTGGAGCCGCATCCAGCAACGCTTTTCTACTGCCTCGCCGCAGCAGTTGTTGCAGTCGTTATGAACCGGGTTCGCCTCCAGATTCAACCGACGCGTGCCGTGGGATTTTTGGCTCTGGTGGCGGTTCTCACGGTGGCAATATCAGTCGCTTTCCTACTGTTCAACCTGAGAGCACGGGAACTGGAACACGCCCGCATCGAGACCATCAGCCTGACCAAGGTTTTCATGCGTCAGACCGAGCAAAACCTCGAAAGCATCGATGCCGTGCTCAAAGGCGTACAGGAGAGGTTGCAAAACCCTTATGGGAGCCAGTTTGAACTGAACAGCGTGCCAACACACTTGCTGCTCAATGCGCGCGCTGGATCTAACCGGCATCTGCGCTCGCTCTTTATCGTGGACGCCGAAGGCAACGTGGTCAACTCGTCGCGCGAACAGCCCCTGCCACCGACGACTGTTTTGGACAGGGATTACTTCAAAGCATTTTTGAGTGCCGAAAACAGTAGCCTTTTTATTGACCGCCCAGTGCGCAGCCGAATTGACGGCACATGGAACTGGCACTTGGCACGGCGGCTCAATAGTCTGGATGGCAAATTTCGGGGCCTGGTGGTGGTGTCGGTCAATGTTGCTGCATTCGAGCAGTTGTACAACTACGTAAAGCTCGACTTTGAACGCCCCTTTTCCATCTACTTGGCAGACGGAACTCTCGTTGCGAGTATTCCACACCGGGAATCGCAGATTGGCGACCGTGCGCCCGAGCTGGGTACTGACCGCTTACCGGTTGCCGGTGACGATGTGCGCATGCTGACCCACGCCCGCGGCGATGGTGGACGCCAAGGCTTCGCACTGGGCCATACCGACCAATTTCCTATGCTGGTGAGCGTAACCAATGACGAACAAGAGGCCTTGTATTCCTGGCGCGAGACTGCGTGGCCCATCGCTGCCGGTGCAGTTCTGATGTGTCTGCTGATTATTGGGGCGGCAGGCCTGCTGATCAACGAACTGAACCGCGAGGACGCGCTTTCAACGGAGCTTAGTGGCGCCAATGATCGCTACCATCAAACCATTGATTCGGTCATGGATGGCATCGTTGCCGTGGATGAAGCACACAAGATTTTGGTGTTTAATCCAGCCGCTGAGCGCATGTTCGGGCTATCAGCCAGTGCCGCCCTTGGAAGCCCACTGGAATTGCTGCTACCCCAAAAAGTTGCCCACACGCACCGCCAGTATGTGAATGATTTCATTGGCTCTGGCGTTGCATCCAAAGCCATGGGGGTTCAGCTGGATGTAACGGGTCGGCGCTCCGATGGCACCGAATTTCCGATTGAGTCCACCGTTTCACAGACCAGCATTGGCGGCAAAAGACAGATGACTGCTGTCTTGCGGGATGTCACCGAAAGGCGTCGCAATGAGGAAAACCTGCGTGAGATGAATGTGCAACTGCGCCAACTTTCAGAATCACTACAGACCGTTCGTGAAGAGGAACGCTCCCGGATCTCACGCGAGCTGCACGATGAGCTGGGCCAACAATTGACGGGGTTGAAGCTGGAGTTTTCGTGGCTCTGCAACCGACTGCGTGAAGGCCGCGAAGTGACAACCGAAGAATTGGATGGCATGCGCAAATCACTCGACACCGCCCTGTCATCGGTACGGCGCATCTCCAGTGAACTGCGTCCTTTGATTTTGGACGACCTGGGCTTCGCCGATGCGGTGGCCTGGCAGGCAGGTGAGTTCTCCAAGCGCACGGGAATTGCGACCAAGCTGGACCTGGCAGGTGCAAAAGTGGTCATGGACCAGGCAATGGCCAGCGGCCTGTTTCGCATCATCCAGGAGTCCCTGACCAATATCGCCCGGCACGCGAATGCCAGTCAGGTCGATATATCCATCCGTTGCGACGACAAAGATCTGATGCTGGTGGTGCAGGACAACGGCAAAGGCATGGCGAACCCCGAGCGACGCAGAGACGGTATCGGTCTGATCAGCATGCGGGAGCGCGCCATCTCAATGGGTGGATTTTTTTTGGTCCTGAGCGATTTGAACTCGGGCACCACCATTGAGGTCAAACTCCCGCTCCAACTCGCCAGCTTTTTGGGGGCAACAGTATGAGCATTTCGGTCCTGGTCGCAGACGACCACGCCATCATCCGCGACGGTTTGCGCAAGATTTTGGCCGACACCGAGGACCTGATCGTCGCCGGGGAGGCCTGCGATGGCAACGCAGCCCTGGAACAGGTGCGCAGCCGGAACTGGGACATGATGCTCATGGACCTGTCCATGCCAGGTCGCCATGGCATAGAACTCATTCGGTTGGTAAAAGCAGAGCGACCCAAGCTACCCATACTCATCTTCAGCATGCACCCGGAAGAGCAGTTCGCGGTACGCTCCATCCGCGCGGGTGCCTCTGGATACCTGTCCAAGGAGAGCGACAGCAATCTCCTGGTGCCAGCCATCCGAAAGGTGGCATCTGGGGGAGTTTTCATCAGCCCACGGGTTGCTGAGTTACTGGCAACTGCCATATCACCCCGTTTTGACTCAATGCCCCACACCCAACTCTCAGACCGAGAGTTCGAGATTTTTGGTGAGATCGTACGGGGTACGAGCCTGACCGACATTGCCGCCAAGTTGTCGCTCAGCATCAAGACCGTCAGCACCCACAAGTCCAACATCTTTGCCAAGATGAACCTGACCAGCAATGTGGATTTGTTCCGTTACGCGGTCGAGCATGAACTACTCGACCTGACTCGCGAGTAGGATGAATCCTACTCACCATAGGAATACTCCTATGGTCAATTTCATCGCCTGCCTATATCCGTAAGTCACCCCCGTTGGGAAAATGATTTCCAACGCATGGTGGACCGCGTGTGCCCACCACACATGGATTCAAGCAACGAAAAGGTGATGAAAATGAAAAAAATAGTTCAGTCAGTTTTGAATTTCGCATTGGTGGGCTCCGCAGTGCTGCTGTTGGTGCCTGCTGCCCATGCGGCGATTGACGAGGAAGCCGCCAAGGCACTGGCCCGTCAAAACAAGTGCCTGACCTGCCACTCCGTTGCAAAGGACAAGGATGGACCTGCGTACAAAAAGGTGGCCGAGAAGTACAAGGGCAAGGCCAATGCCGAAGCCCGTTTGATTGAGCACATCACCTCCGGTGAAAAGGCCAAATTCCCTGATGGCCATGAGGAAGAGCACAAGATCGTAAAAACCAGTCCGCCCAAAGACATGGAGCAGATCAAGAACCTGGTGGACTGGATCCTGGCCCAGTAAGCCGCCAAGACACCCGAATGACCCCTTGAGGCAAAAGGAATCAACATGAAATTGCTCCAGAAAATTGTTGGCCTGTGTGTACTGTTGGCGGCCGCTACATTTGGCGTCAACGCACATGCCGCGGACGCCACCTCCGTAGACCGTACCCTCAAGGGGGACGCAGTCTGCACCCGTTGTCACGATGAAGGATCGGACAAGGCCATTCTCTCGGTTTACAAGACACGCCATGGGAACAAGGCAGACGAAAGATCGCCTGGTTGCCAGTCATGCCACGGTAGCAGCACAAATCACTTGAAAGACAAAGCCCAGTCGCCTGACGTTGTATTTGGCAAAGGTAAGACAGCGTCAGATGCGTCGGTACAAAACACCACTTGTATTTCCTGCCACCAGGCCGGCAAGCGCAGCCATTGGGAGGGCAGCCAGCACCAGGGCCAGGGTATGGCCTGTACCAGTTGCCACACCAACCACAATGGCGGCAACGACAAGGTATTGAACAAGGCCACGCAGCCTGAAGTCTGCTTCACCTGCCACAAGACTGAGCGCGCTCAGACACACCGCATCTCGACCCACCCGATTGCTGCTGGCAAGATGGCCTGCTCCGATTGCCATAACCCCCATGGCTCGACCGGTCCGAAGTTGCTGGTAAAAAACAGCGTCAACGAGACCTGCTATACCTGCCATGCTGAAAAACGCGGCCCATTCCTGTGGGAGCATAGCCCGGTAACCGACGATTGCACCAACTGCCACACCCCCCACGGCTCGACCAATACGCCCCTGCTCAAGACCCGCGCACCCTTCCTGTGCCAGCAATGCCACAGCGGTGACCACGGCAAGACCCTGTACAGCGGCGGCAATTTGCCCAGCGGGAACGTCATCAGCGTCAACGGCGCACAAGGTGTGGCCAACCAAAGCCCACCGGCACAGCTCAGTGGCCGGGCCTGCATGAACTGCCACTCGCTGGTCCATGGTTCCAACCATCCCGCCGGTGCGAAATTACAGCGATAAAAAATTGGAGAAATTGATATGAAAACGAACATGAATCGGTTTCCCGTCCGGCTCTCAGTGGCAGCAGTACACAGCGCCATGGTTGCTATGGCCATGGTGTCAGCCGCACAGGCGCAGGATGCGACCGTAGAAGAACTGACACAACCTCGCAGCACCGTCGAGATTGGTGCCATGTATGTGAACCCCACAAACAACGAGAACCGCAACAACGTGGTGCCCAACAGCAACGGCAGCAATACTTCGTACAAGTTTGGTGAATACAACGGCTTGCAAAAGCAGGGCACGACCGCCATCCTGAACTTTGACCTGCGCGGTGGCGGTAGCTACGACAGCGAAGACGCCACGCGCTACCACATCACCGGTACCGATCTGGGCCTGGAGACCCGCAACCTGTCCGCCGACTTTGGCAAGCAGGGCTCCTACCGCATTAATCTGGGTTATGACGAGTTGCTGCGCAACCGCTCCGACACCTATCAGACGCCGTATCTGGGGGAAGGTGGGAATAGCTTCCTATTGCCATCGAACTGGGTCAAGCCCATCGTTCCGCAAGCTTCCGGAACCGCTACCACCAATACCAGTACCAGCACCAACCTGCGCGGTTTGGACCCAACGGCTGGCACGGCCAATGCACTTGTCAATGGTGTCGTCGTTCCGCCCACTGCAGCCACACTCAACAAGCTGGCGGGCAATCGCGCAGCTGATCTGGCAGACTTCCGCAACGTCAATCTCTACACCAAGCGCAGCGCAACCAGTGCCGGAGCGTCGATCGAGATTGACAACCAGTGGAACATCAAGGCCAGCATCAAGCGGGAGAACAAGACAGGCTACAAGCCGCTAAGCGTGGTGACATCGCAGGTCAGCGAATACGCAGTCACACTTGCGGACCCCATCAACCAGACCACCGACCAGTACAACGTCAGTCTGAACTATCGGGGTGCGAAGAGCTTCTTCTCGGCAGAATACTACGGATCACTGTTTGTCAACGACGTGAAGTCGGTCGCATGGAACGACATCAGTGACCCCACCAAGACCGGTACGATTGCCGGAGCACCGAGCAACCAGTTCCACCAAATCAATCTCACTGGCGGTTACACCATCAGTCCCGCTACCAAGTTTGTGTGGAATGCGTCTACTGCACGCAATACACAGGATGAAGCATTCGTGACCGCTGGCCAGAATGCGCAGTTCCCCTTGGGCCTGCCTGGAACATCCCTGCAAGGTGTGGTGGTGACAACAGGTTTCAATGCCAAACTCACCTCCAAAGCCACGCAGAGTCTGGGCCTGACGGCAAATTTCAAATACGAAAATCGCGACAACCAGACGCCGATCAACACGTACTACTTTCAGGACGCAAACGAAACCAAGTCGGGCGTCAATGCATGGCTGGCCGGTCAGGGCAGCAATCTGAATATGTACGCCAACCGGGCCTACAGCAAGAAGCTAAGTCAGCTCAACCTGGATGCCGACTACAAGGTCAACCGTGACAACGCGTTGAAGTTTGGCTACGACGCTCAGCAGATAGACCGCAGCTGCAATGGCTCGTGGATCAACTGCGCAGATGCCCCCACCACCAAGGAAAACACCCTGCGCGCCCAATGGAGGAGCAAGCTTACTGACGACCTGGACGCAAGGTTGGGCTACGCCCGTTCGGCACGCACGGTGAACTATGACGAAAACGCCTTCCTGGCGCTGACGCCCTATGCCAATGTCATTCCCACGCTGGGGGCTGGTGTGGGAGCCACGCAAAGCGCTTACACCTTCCTGATGGCCAATGGTTTGACCGGATTTGGCCCCCTGGCCGGCCTGCCATCCACGGCACTGACTGGCAATGCGGCCATCTACAGTCCCAACAACAATATCCTTCCGCAGGCTTTGTATGGCAGCCGCAACAACATCAACGAGTTGATTGGAATGCGCCGCTTCAATATGGCGGACCGCAACCGAGACAAATTGCGCACATCGTTGAACTGGCAGGCAACCGACGCTTTCTCGCTAACGGCCAGCTATGACTATGACAAAGACAACTACCAAAATTCGCTCTACGGTCTTCAAGGCTCGCAAGGCCGCACTTTGAATGTGGAAGGCGCCTACGACGTAAGCGAAAACTTTGGCACATCGGTGTTTTACTCCAACGAAGACAAGACGTCTACCAGCGCGGGCGATGCTTATGGCTCCAACGCCCCGTTGACTGCAACCAATGTGTATGTTGGCAATGCCGGCAACACCAACATCTCGCCATCGGTTTGCTACGGCACGATTGCCGGCAAGGTGCGTGATGCCAAAACGGACCCCTGCCTAAACTGGTCCAACCAGATGCACGACAAGGTTGACACCTTGGGCTGGACACTCAAGCAGAAGGGCCTGCTCAGCGGCAAGCTGGACCTGAGCACAACGCTGGTATGGTCACGAGCCCGTACAGATATTGATGTCACAGGCGGCAGCTACATTGCCAACCCACTTGCGTCGATCACTGCGGTTGTACAGCCAGGCGGCATTGCCAACTACTACATCGCTGCCTCAGCCTTCCCCACCATAACAACAGATACAACGGAACTGCGGATCACCGGTCGCTATGCGTTGGACAAGAAGTCTGCGGTTCGCCTGAGCTACGGTTACTCAATGACCAAGGCAGTGGACTGGAGTTATGACGGCTACCAGTTTGGAACCGGTACCAACTTCATGCCCACCAACGAGCAAGCTCCCAACTACACGGTGCAGAACCTGGGTGTTGCTTACACGTTCTCGTTCTAAGAAGCCCAGTTAGCGATTAGCGATGCGATTGCGGGGCCAGTCACACTGGCCCCGTTTTTTTAATAGCAGTGGGAGCAAATACCATGAGTACAACAAACCAAGGCCTGATGGGCCGGCTGTGGACAATACTGAAGACCCCCAGCGCAAAATATTCTCTACTGGCGATTCTGCTGGTCGGTTTTTTTTCCGGCATTATTTTTTGGGGCGGTTTTAACACAGCACTGGAAGCGACCAACAGGCTCGAGTTCTGCATTAGCTGCCATGAAATGCGGGACACCGTCTATGTGGAATACAAGGAAACTATCCACTATTCCAATCGCACTGGCGTGCGTGCTACCTGCCCGGACTGCCATGTGCCCAAAGATTGGACCCACAAACTCATCCGAAAGGCCCAGGCCAGCGGTGAGGTTTGGGGCAAGATCATGGGCAACATCGACACTCCGGCGAAGTTTGAGGCCAAACGTATGGAACTGGCAACGCATGAGTGGAATCGGATGAAAGCGACTGGATCCATTGAATGCCGCAACTGCCACAACTTCGATGCCATGAGCGGCGACATCCAGAAGCAAACCGTATACAAAAAACACATGGCTGCCAAGGAAAAAGGCGAAACCTGTATTGATTGTCACAAGGGTATTGCCCACCACCTTCCCAAGGAATACAAGGAAGACGACGAATAGACATTCACCCGCTATTAGGGCGGCCACACCTGGCGCGCAATATCCAGCGAACGCAGCCGCAACTCCGGCTCGTACACGTCACACACCAAAATAAATTCGTCCGCGTCGGTCAGTTCCTGTAGCCGGGCCAGACCCGCCTGCACCGTCTGCGGCCCACCAATCACGGCCATGGCCAAGAAATCGGCAATGGCCTGGCGTTCGCGCTCTGATAATGTCGCCATGAATTGCGCCACGGGCGGCTGCAGCTTTTTGCGCTCGCCGGTCAGAATGCCCAGTATCCGCTGGTAAATGCTGCTGGCCAAAAAATGCGCTACTTCATCCGTGGGGGCGGCCACCAGTGGCACTCCAATGGCCACATAGGGTTTGGCCAACACTGCCGAAGGCTGAAAGTGCCGTCGGTAGATGTCGATCGCTTGCAACAGCATCTGGGGAGCAAAGTGCGAGGCAAAGGCGTACGGCAAACCACGCTGCGCGGCCAATTGGGCGGAAAACAAACTGGAGCCCAACAACCATATTGGCACATGGGTACCGGCACCGGGGTTGGCCACCACCCGTTGCCCGGGGTGTGCATCGCCCAACAGCTCTTGCAGCTCGCTCACCTCGCGCGGAAAGTCCTGCTCCGTCTCGGGCCGGTTGCGGCGCAGCGCGCGCATGGTCAGCGGGTCGGTGCCCGGTGCGCGACCCAGCCCCAGGTCAATGCGGTTGGGATACAACTCGGCCAGTGTGCCAAAGGCCTCCGCCACCACCAACGGGGCATGGTTGGGCAGCATGACACCGCCCGACCCCACGCGGATGCGCTGGGTGCCACCCGCAATATGACCGACCAGCACCGCCGTGGCGGAGCTGGCGATACTGGGCATGTTGTGGTGTTCGGCCAGCCAATAGCGCGTAAAGCCAAGGGCCTCGGCGTGTTGCGCTGTGCGCAACGACAGGGCCAGAGCCTGGGCCACGGTGCCGCCTTCGCGCACAGCCACCAGGTCCAGCATGGAAAGTTGGGTTTTTACGGGTGTAGACATGGGACCATTGTGGTGCCAACCGCACTTGCATACCGGTGTAGGGGTGATTGCCTTGGGAGACAATGGCGCCATGAAGATCATTACCCGCGACATTCCACCCCGCAGCGTGTGGGCGCTGGAGAAGGCCGGCATCCACCCCCTGCTGGCGCGACTGTATGCCGCACGGGGCGTCACCGGCACCGAAGAATTGGACGACGCGCTGGCCAAGCTGCTGCCCCCCACCACCATGAAGGGCTTGCCAGAAGCGGCGCAGTTGCTGGCCGATGCGATTGCACAGGACAAACGTCTGTGCATCGTGGCCGATTACGACTGCGACGGCGCCACCGCCTGCGCCGTGGCCCTGCGCGGGCTCAAGCTGCTGGGCGCACGGCACGTGAATTACATCGTGCCGGACCGCATCGTGGACGGCTATGGCCTGACCGCACCGATAGCGCAACGGGTCAATGACTCGGGTGCCGATGTGCTGATCACGGTGGACAACGGCATTGCCAGCATGGACGGCGTAGCCTTTGCGCGCCAGCTGGGACTGCAGGTGCTGATAACCGACCACCACCTGCCGGCCAGCGGGCCAACGGGCATCGTGCTGCCCGATGCTAACGTTATCGTCAACCCCAACCAGCCCGGCTGCAACTTTGCCAGCAAATCAATTGCGGGCGTGGGTGTCATGTTTTATGTGTTGTTGGCGCTGCGCACCGAGTTGCGCGCGCGTGGCGTGTTTGATCAGGCCAGCCAACCGAAGCTCGATACCCTGCTGCCCCTGGTGGCACTGGGCACGGTCGCCGATGTGGTCAAGCTCGACGCCAACAACCGTCGCTTGGTGGCCCAAGGGTTAAAAAGGGTTCGAGCCCTCGCCATGCCATGTGGTATCGCTAGTCTTTTCATAGCATCCGGGCGTTCTGCCGTTGCCGCCACCACATTTGACTTTGGCTTTGCCCTGGGGCCACGCATCAATGCGGCCGGCCGCTTGAGCGATATGACACTGGGCATTGAATGCCTGCTCACCGATGACCCGGCCCGCGCCGACGAGTTGGCCAAGACCCTGGACGGCATCAACCGCGAGCGCCGTGCCATTGAGGGCGACATGCGTGAGCAGGCTCTGCTGGCCGCCGAATCCCTGTTTGATGAGGGTGACGAACCGCCGCCCGCCATCTGTGTGTTCGACCCGGACTTCCATGAAGGCGTGGTGGGCATTGTGGCCAGCCGCATCAAAGACAAGCTGCACCGCCCAGCCTTTGTGTTTGCCACCAGCGGCGCGCCCGGCAAGGAGCATGAGCTAAAAGGGTCGGGCCGCTCCATCCCCGGCTTTCACCTGCGCGACGCGCTGGACCTGGTGGCCAAACGCCACCCCGGCGTGCTGCTGCGCTTTGGCGGGCACGCCATGGCGGCGGGTTGCACCATCACCGAAGACGGCCTGGACACCTTCGAGCAAGCATTGATCGAAGTGGCACAGGAATGGCTGGACGCCGCCACGCTGACGCGGCGGCTGGAAACCGACGGCCCACTGGAGCCCGAATACCGGCGGGTAGACCTGGTGGACACCTTACACAAAGAGGTCTGGGGCCAGGGGTTTGCGGCACCTACCTTCAGCGAAGAGGTGGAGGTGTTGTCGCAGCGCCTGGTAGGTGAAAAGCACCTGGCACTCAAGCTGAAGCACCGTGGTCAGCCCGTAGACGGCATCTGGTTTAGCCATACCGAACCACTGCCAGCCAAAGTGGTACTGGCCTTTCGGCTGGACGCTGACGAGTGGAACGGCATGCGCCGCGTGCGCTTTTTGGTGGAGGGTGCGCAGGTTTAGCGGGTCAGCCATGCCATACTGAAAGTGATCCAATACCGTGTCAGCCCCCTGTAGCCATAGCGGGTAACACTCTGAACATCGTCTTTTACTACCCAAGGAGTCCCCCATGTCCCGTGAAGTTGTTGTCGTAAGCGCTGTGCGCACTGCCATTGGCACCTTTGGCGGAAGCCTCAAGGACATTCCGCCCACCGAACTGGCGGCCCAGGTAGTGCGCGAATCTTTGGCCCGCGCCCAGGTCGAGGGCCGGGATGTGGGCCACGTGGTGTTCGGCCATGTGGTCAACACCGAACCCAAAGACATGTACTTGTCGCGCGTGGCCGCCATCAACGGCGGTTGCGCCGAGGGCACGCCCGCCTTCAACGTGAACCGCCTGTGCGGCTCGGGCCTGCAGGCCATCATCTCGGCCAGCCAGAGCATTTTGCTGGGCGACACCGATATAGCTATTGGCGGTGGCGCCGAGAACATGAGCCGCGCCCCCTTTGCCAGCCTGAACATGCGCTGGGGTGCCCGCATGGGTGACACCAAGATGATCGACATGATGATCGGCGCGCTGCACGACCCGTTCCACACCATCCACATGGGCGTAACCGCCGAGAACATTGCCGCCAAGTGGGGCATCAGCCGTGAAGAGCAAGACGCACTGGCCGTGCAGAGCCACAACCGTGCCCAGCGGGCCACAGAAGCCGGCTATTTCAAAGAGCAGATCATGCCGGTCATGCTCAAGAGCAAAAAGGGCGACGTCGCCTACGCGGTGGATGAACACTTCCGCCCCAATTGCACCATGGCCGACATGGCCAAACTCAAGCCGGCGTTCCTAAAAGAAAACGGCACAGTAACGGCCGGTAACGCTTCTGGCATCAACGACGCCGCTGCTGCCGTGGTGCTGATGGAAGCTGGCGCTGCCAAAGCCCGTGGCGCCAAACCGCTGGCCCGCCTGGTGGCTTACGCCCACGCCGGTGTGGACCCCAAGTACATGGGCATTGGCCCGGTTCCGGCTACCCAGGCCGCACTCAAAAAAGCGGGCCTGACCGTGAACGACCTGGACGTAATCGAGGCCAATGAAGCCTTTGCAGCCCAGGCCTGCGCCGTGAGCCATGATCTGGGGCTGGACCCAGCCAAGGTCAACCCCAATGGGTCGGGCATTTCGCTGGGCCACCCCATTGGCGCTACCGGCGCGCTGATCACCGTGAAGGCGCTGTACGAGTTACAGCGCATCCAGGGTCGCTATGCGTTGGTGACTATGTGCATTGGCGGCGGACAGGGTATTGCCGCAATTTATGAACGTATGTAAAGTTCGTTCATCCGGAGATCGCTTCATTTTTTATAGCACCCCATGACCTTTTGACGAGGGCTTGGGGCGCTTTGGAGACCCAGTTGCTACCCGCCTACATCACCCACGCCGACTGCTCCCTTCACGAGATGGGGCCCCAACACCCGGAGTGTCCAGAGCGGCTGGCCGCCATCAACGACATGTTGTTAATCAAGGGCCTGCTGGACTACATGCACCCTTACTACGCGCCGCTGGCCACGCCTGAGCAGTTGTCCCATGCCCATTCGTCGCTGTATGTGGCAGAGCTAATCGACGCATCGCCCACCGAGGGCTACCACCGCGTGGACCCCGACACCGAAATGAATCCTTTCACCATACCAGCAGCACTGCGGGCAGCGGGTGCCGTGGTGCTGGCGACTGATTTGGTGATGTCGGGTGAAGCGCCAACGGCCTTCTGCAGCGTACGTCCACCCGGCCACCATGCCGAGCGCAGCACCGCCATGGGGTTCTGCTTCTTCAACAACATCGCGGTGGGCATACGCCATGCACTGACCGAGCACGGCATCCAGCGCGTGGCGTTGATCGACTTTGACGTGCACCATGGCAACGGCAGCGAAGATATTTTCCGGGGCGATGACCGTGTATTGATGTGTTCCATTTTTGAGCAGGGCATTTACCCGTTCACTGGCGAAAACGCTGTCGGCCCCAACATGCTCAATGTGGGGCTGCCTTCACGCTCGGGCGGCGAAGCGTTCCGAACTGCCGTGACCGAGCGCTGGCTGCCAGCGTTGGAGGCCTTTGCGCCCGAGTTGATCTACATCTCGGCCGGCTTCGACGGACACCGCGAGGACGACATGGGCAACCTTGGCCTGGTGGAAGCCGACTACGCCTGGGTTACCCAACAACTGATGGCGGTGGCCCAACGCCACTGCAAGGGCCGCATCATCTCGTGCCTGGAAGGTGGTTATGTGCTGAGCCCGTTGGCACGCAGCGTGGCCGCTCACGTCAAGGTGCTCATTGGCGCCGACTAAAGAAATTCTATGGACAAACACTACCTCACCCCCCTCTTTAACCCTGCCTCTGTGGTCGTATTCGCCGGCAAGGTTGACGACCCCACAACGCAAACGCCCCAGGCAGTGGCTTTGCTGGAAGCCTTGCACGCGCAGCGCTTCACCGGCACGCTGCACTATCTGGACATCCACACCAGCGGTACGCTGGCCGACCTGGCCCAGGCACGTGCCGATCTGGCCATCATCGCCCTGCCCCCAGGCGATGTAGCTGCGGCACTGGAACTGTCCGGTCGCATGGCCTGCCGCGCCGCCCTGGTGATTTCCAGTGGCATCACGGCCGAACAATCCACCGAACTCAAGAAAATCGCCCGCCGCGAGGGCATCCACCTGCTGGGGCCCAATTCGCTGGGGCTGCAGCGGCCACAATTGCAACTCAATGCCTCCGCTGCCGGTCCGCTGGCCAACCCCGGTACTTTGGCACTGGTGTGCCAGTCCGGTGCACTGACATCCTCCATGCTGGACTGGGCACGCAGCAACGGCGTCGGCTTTTCATCGGTGGTGTCACTGGGGCCACATACATCGGTGGACATAGCCCAGACGCTGGATTTTCTGGCCAATGACGCGCAGACCCACAGCATCGTGATGTACATGGAGGGCATCTCCAGTGCCCGGCGCTTCATGAGCGCCCTGCGTTCGGCTGCCAATGCCAAGCCGGTGGTGGTGCTCAAGGCAGGGCGCAAGGCAGCGGGCACCGAAGCGGCACAAACCCACAGTGGCGCCATTGTCGGCAGCGATGATGTGTTTGACGCAGCGCTGCGCCGCGCCGGTGCGGTGCGGGTGCGCTCCTTCGTGGCGCTGTTCTCGGCCGCCAAGTGCCTGGCCTCGCGCTATCGACCCGTGGGCAAGCGCCTGTCAATCGTTACCAACGGTGGTGGCCCCGGCGTACTGGCAGCCGACTGGGTGAACGAAATTTCTCTGCAACTGGGCAAACTCTCCAGCGAATCCATCGCGGTCCTCCAGCCGCTGCTACCGCCCCTGGCCTCCCTGACCGATCTGATCGACCTGTCAGAAGACGCTGGCCCAGAACACTTCAAGGCCGCCATTGCCGCAGCAGCAAAAGATCGCCAAGTCGATGGTATTTTGGCCATCTATTCCCCCAAGGCCGGCGGGGATGCGACCGCAGTCGCCACGGCACTGGCAGAAGCCAAACGTAACGTAGGCATACCCCTGCTGTCATGCTGGATGGGAGACGCCTCGGTTGGCGCAGCACGCGGCATTCTCAAAGAAGCCGCTATCCCCAGTTTTCGCACGCCAGAGGCGGCAGTGGGTGCCTTTGGCAATCTGGCGGCCTTCTACCAGAACCAGTTGCTGTTGCAACAGACGCCACCGCCGCTATCCACACTCAACAAGCCCGACATCGAAGGCGCCCGCTTGGTCATTGAAGGCGTGCTGGCCGAACGGCGCAAGGTGCTGACCGAGATGGAGTCCAAGACCCTGCTGTCAGCCTTCCACATTCCAGTCACCACCACCATGCTGGCACGCAGCGCCAACGAAGCCATGATGATTGCCACCCAACTCGGATTTCCGGTGGCACTGAAGATTGACTCGCCCGATATCAGCCACAAGTCGGACGTGCAGGGCGTGGTCCTCAACATCAACAACGCCACCGGCGTGCGTGACGCCTACAACGACATGATGCAAACGGTAGCCCGCCTGCAGCCCCAGGCGCGCATCAACGGCGTTACGGTGCAAAACATGGCCAGTGCCAAGCGCGGCCGCGAAATCTACATTGGCCTGGTCACCGATGACCCGTTCGGCCCGGTAATTGCCTTTGGTGCCGGTGGAACCATGATTGAACTCATCAACGACCGCGCCATGGAGTTACCGCCGCTCAATCAATTTTTGGCACGCCGCCTGATCGAGCGTTCCCGCGTGGCCGAGACCCTGGGTGAATGGCGTGGCAGCAATGCCGTCAACATGGATGCACTCGAACAGGTGCTGCTGCGCGTATCCGAGATGGTGTGCGAACTACCCCAGTTGCGCGAGATGGATATCAACCCCTTTATCGTGGACGAACACGGAGCCGTAGCGGTGGACGCCCGCATCGTTATCGACCATGCCACGCAGACCGCCAGCAGCGGCAACAGCAGCTACAACCACCTCGCCATACTGCCCTACCCGGCACGCTTTGAGCAGGTGTGGCCACTGCGCGGTGGCGGAGAGTATTCAGTGCGGCCAATCCGCCCGGACGATGCCAAAATGCTGCAGGACTTGGTGCACAGCCTATCGCCCGAGAGCCGTTACTTCCGATTTGTGTCTTCCATCAGCGAGTTGCCAGCGACCATGCTGGCTCGCTTCACCCTGATTGACTACGACCGAGAAATGGCCCTGGTCGCAGTGGTCAAGGAACGCACGGCAAGTGCCGATGGCAAGATGACCGAGACCGAACGCATCGTGGGCGTGTCGCGCTACATCACCAACCCCGACAAGGCCAGTTGCGAATTCGCGCTGGTGGTGGCCGACGACTTCAGCGGCAAAGGGCTGGGTTCGCGCCTGATGCTCAGCATCATGGATGTGGCCCGCGAGAAAGGCCTGTCCGAGATTGACGGCCTGGTGCTGGCCAACAACCCCAGCATGCTCAAGCTCATGCGCAGCCTGGGGTTTTCGATCAAGACCTTCGCGGAAGATGCGGATTTCAAACTCGTCACGCACGCGCTGTGAGTTGCACCCGGACCCTATTTGATCAGTCTTCCCTGGCTCCCGATGATCGTGATGTCGACCGAGGGTTCCGCTTTGTGCAGTACCGGTGAGTAATTCAGTACATAGTCGCCCAAGTCATAGCGTCCCAGCGATTCAAGCGCCGCCAATACCTTTTCTTTGGTAGGTTTAGGTCCGGCATGGCGTATCGCAGTCACCAGCACTTTGGCGGCCATATACCCTTCCAGCCCGGCAAACGAAGGCGTCAGCGCGGGTCCGCCTTTCTTCAACGCGTCCCGGTACTCAACCACAATTTTTCGGGCAACGTTGTAGGGGTAGGGAACCGACTGGGAGAAGACCATGCCGCGTGCATCTTCTTCTCCAATTTGCTTGATTAGCGTCTGCCAATTGTTGATGCTGAAGGTGTACCGGGTTACACCGCGGCCCAGAGTTTGAAGCATTTGCCGCATGGCAATCGGAAAGGTCGGGCCAACCGCGAACGTGAAGACCGCGTCGGGGTGCAAAGCGCCCAGCTTGGTCATCGCTTCTTTCATAAGACGGGCTTGCACTTCAGGTGCCGGGTCAATATCAAACCCCACTGCGCCTACATAGTCCAAGCCGGCAGCTTTGACAATTTTTTCAAACACGGGTGCAAACAAGGGGCCCTGTGACGTGTTGTAATAAAAATAAGCCACCCGCTTTTGACCGATGATGGTCATCTGGCGCGCCAAAGCGGCGACCTCATCATCGTAGGAAGAGCGGATGGGAAAAACATTGGGAGAAGCCAGTACTTGCACGTCCCCGAACGGTGCAACCAACGCAATGCCCGCCTCTTTCAAGACCCCTGATTTGTTCAGCGCCAACGTGCCAGGCGTGCCCTGCGGCAGAACAATCGCCAGCACCTTGTCTTCGTCGATCAACTGTTGCGCACGCTCGACAACCAATTTTGGGTTGAACTCGTCATCACGGAAAATAACCCGCAGCGGCTCACCATTGATGCCACCGGCATCATTGACCTTCTTCACGTACAGATCGAATCCCTCTGCCGATGAGATCGTGGTCGGGGCCCCAATCGGGTTTTTCAGCGTACCCAACCGTCCAATCAGCAACTCAGCCTGCGCGGTACCGCACACTGAGAAAATGCTGATCAGGCCAAGACCAATGACTTTGATAATTTGTCGCATCGAAATCTTTCAATAGTAGTGCGTCAGTCAGTGCTGACGGTGAGTTCGGGCTCGGGAAGCTTATCAGTTACACGCGGATTAAAGGGTAGTTTTTGTAACGAAAGTTTGATCAAAAATAGATTTATATCAAACAAGTTAACACTAAACGCCCACAATCTGGTTGCGCCCTTGATGCTTGGCCTGGTACAGGGCCTCATCGGCCTGCTTGACCAGTGACTGTGCATTCAGGCCGAACCGCAACTGCGCAATGCCACAGGAAAAAGTGCAGGCAAACGAGGTGCGGTTGACCGGGTGGCGGAACTCCGAGAAATCGATGCGAATACGGTCCAGCAACTGGTGCGCGCGCTCGGCATCGGCCTGGGGAAGTATCACCAGAAACTCCTCGCCGCCGTAACGGCCTACGGCATCGGTCTTGCGCAGGCGTTGCTTGAGCAGCCAAGCCATGCTGCGGATCACCTGGTCGCCCATCGGGTGTCCATAGGTGTCATTGACCTTCTTGAAGTGGTCGATATCGATCATGGCCACACACAAGGGTGTTTGCTCGGCCTTTGCCGTGGTGACGGCCGCATCCACCCTTTGCTTGGATGTCGTATGGTTTAGCAACCCGGTGAGGCTGTCCAGAAACATGGAACGCCGCAGAATGCGGTAGCGCTCGATCTTGCTTCTTACCACTGCATTCAAGATGACAGGGTTGAAGGGCTTGGTCAGAAAATGGTCTCCGCCCAGGCGCAAGGCATCCACCTGCAAGGCAATGCTGGTGTCGGCCGACAGGTACACCACCGGGGTGGACAAAAATTCTTCGTGCTGGCGAATAACGCGCGTCACCTCCACACCGGTGCAGCCCGGCATGTACATGTCCATCAGCACCAGATCGGGCTGAAATTTGGCCAAGGTGGTGAGCACTTCCTGCGGTTTGGAAATCGCCATGGATTCAACGCCGGACTCCTTGAGCGTGCGCTGGATCAGCGTGCTGGCGGTCTTGGAATCCTCCACCACCAACACACGGTAGGGCGGCTCTTCCTCGCTGCCGCAAAGCTTGACAATGCGGGCCATGATGGTTGACTGCGTCGTACCAACCGGGAAGCAAAAATCGCAGCCCACACGCAGAGCCAGTTTGAGGCTCTCAAACTCCGGCGGTAGTTGAAGACCAATGATGCTGCTGGCAGAGAAGCGGCTGCGCAGGGCCTGCACCCGCACAATGAAAGCCGTGGACTCCAGACCCTTGGCGTCCACCAGCACTATGGTCGGGTCCTGGGTGGGCTTCTGATCGTAGTGGGCGCCACACACCTCAACCTGGATGTTGAAATAGCCCGCTTGCGTAACCACTTCTTTCCAGCTACTGGGTACAGACGTCAACAACCAGATTTTCTTCACCGGGAGCAAGTCAGTGATGACCTCGGCATCCTGGTGCAGACGGCGCTCCGGGTTGGCGTCGGTGTTTTCATCCAAGAAGGACGTAATGCGCGCACTGAATTCGGTAATCTGGCTGTTCAGGTCGTCCATGGGCGCATCGACTATGGGATCGCTGTTCCATCGGTCAAACTGCGACAACACCTGTTGCTCCACCGCCCGGGCAAGCTGATGCAAACCAGGCAAACCTTTAGCGTCCAAAAATTCCGTAAAGCTGGAAACGGCCACCGCAAACTCCACAAACCCGTCAAGGCCGGGATGTGACTTGCATGCGTGCCATTTGGAAAGAAATTCGTCGCTTTTTCTTTTTAGCTCAGCGGGCGAGCAGGACATATCACTCCTAGTGACCGGTGAACCCGGTTCTATAGTGCATTTTAGTCCGGCTATCTCTAAGCTAAGCGTCGTCTTGAAAGCGTCCAGAACGCAGGGTAACTACCAAGGTGTCACGGTGTCCACCCTGCGCCACAGGCTGAATGGGTGTGGATTCATGGATCACCCGCGCATCGTCCAGCAACAACACTGACCACGGCTCGGACAACGTAAAGCGCTGACCATTTGGGCCATCTGCCTCAAACACCCGTGTCTCGCCACCCTTGATGCCCTGGCGGTCCACCAGGAACACCGCTACCAAATCGACACCATCGCGGTGCGCGCCTTCGGGTGTGGGCCGGCCAATGCCGTCGGTGGTATCAATACGGAACTGATGTGCCTCCACATACCAGGGTTGTGCACCTTTCAGGTGGGAGCACAACTGTGCCAGCGCGCACAACAGCTGCGACCAGGCCGGCAACGCAGTGGTGGTGGTTGCCACCGGTTCAAACCAGCGCTGCATTCCACCATGCAATGCGTTGTATTCCTGCGGTTGCCAGTGGGCGCGGTGGGGCACCGCCTGCACATCGTCTCCTTGAACAATGTAACTGGCATGCCGCCGGCGCCGGTAGCGTCCACCGTCTTTCAGGTATTGGTCCGCTGGCAGATCGTTCCAACTGGAAACCAAGGCCTGCAGGTCGGTTGCCGTAGTGTGCGCAAGCGCGTGAACGGACTGGGCACCGAGCACGGCATAGCCTTGCCGTTGCAGGGTAACTACAGCCGCATCAAGGCCCACGCTCGGGGGAGAAAATAGCTTGTTTGTCATGCCCTGTAGCTTAAAGGCAGGCGGCCTGCTCACCACTACAGCGCCTTGCGCCCCAGCAGGCCACCAATACGACGCACAAGCCACTTGGGCGTGCCGCGCGAGGCCAGCATGGCCGCCTGGTTGACAGCGCCCGGCACGCAAATGGCGACTCCTTTCATGCAGGCCTCAAAGGCTTGGATAGCAACGGCTTCCACATCACCCACCAGAAAGCTGGGCAACTGTCCAATCTTGACATTCGCCCCTGCAGCCTGGGTCAGCATTTGGGTAGCTGTGATGCCAGGGCACAGGGCGGTTACGGTCACACCGGTTCCGCGCAACTCTTCGGCCAATGACTCGGACAAAGACAGCACGTAGGCCTTACTGGCCGCATAACTGGCCAGAGTTGGAACGGGCTGAAAAGCCGCTATCGAGGCCACATTGAGCACCCGCCCACTGCCCCGCTGCACCATTTCCGGAACAAAGGCACCCAGCATGGCAGTAAGGCCCGAGATGTTGATGTCAATGATGGCCTGGTGCTTCTCCGGAGCAATGGCGGTGAACGCACCCTGCTCCAGAACGCCCGCGCAATTGACCAACACATCCACCTGGCAGCGTTTACGCTGCAGGTCAGCGTGCAAGTACGCCACAGCGCCGGGTTGTGACAAATCGGCTGGTTGCACGCGCACGGTAACGCCGTGCTTGGCCGCCAGGGTTTGCGACAAGTCCCGGAGCTTGCCCACGCTACGGGCCACCAAAACCAGATCCATCTTGGCCGTGGCAAAGCAATGGGCCAGCGCCTCACCAATGCCCGATGAGGCACCAGTGATCAGGGCAGTTTGTCGGGTGGAAGGCTTAGAGGTGGAGGGATGGGTCATGGTGTGCTCGCTATATTGAAGTTGGCTACAAAGGATGTTTAGTGTTGTGCCGGCTCTAACTGTAGTGTCATGCCCGCCACGCGCAGACGCTGTACCAGCACGTCACCCAGCGCGCTGGCGGGTGTGAGCAGGCCGCCGTATTGGCGCCCACCCGGCAATTCATCCAGCTGCAGGGCCAGCGCCAGAGCCGATTCGCACAGCATCTTGGTCGTGGCGCGGTTGCCCGGATCACCCTGGTCGGCAATCATGCCGCGCACCGTCTTACCGCTGGCGCTGTGACCCATCCATTGGCAGCGAAACGATCCGCCATCCATGCTGGCCTCCGACGGTCCGGCACCCGGTGGCGGCGCCAGCTTTTGCGCCAGATTGCGCACAGGCGCCAACCGCAGGGCCGCTTGAGACGTGAACGAGCCTGCACTCAGGCTGGCGGCGGCCATCGCAGCGACCGGACCACGCCCCAGCCGCAGATACTCCTGGTAGGCATAACCTTGGGCATACCCCAGCAATGCTGCGCTGCGGCGCACCACCCGGGTGTTGATAGGACCCATCATGAACGGTGCCAGCCAGGCCGAGAAGTCGGTATCAAAGCGTGGCGCAATCGGGTCGGCATGGGCCTGCGCATCAGTTGGGCGTGTGCCTTCAGGATTGAGCAAAAAGGGATCGGCCATGGCTTTAGTCTGCCCCGAGGCCAGCATATTGAACAGCGAGGCCAGCGTGCCGCCGTTGAAGCCACCGCGAATACTGAATGCGGCCTTGACCTGGGTGCAGACCTCACCATGACGATCTTGCATCGCCTGGTTGGCCAGGTAGGCGCTCAGGTCAGAGGGAATGGAGTCAAAGCCGCAAAAGGGAATGATGCGCGCACCCGTGCGCTGGGCCGCGTCGTGGTGCTGATCAATCAGGCCCTTCACCCAAGGCGTCTCGCCAGTGATGTCCACATAGTGCGTGCCGTGGCGCACGCAGGCCGCCACCAGTTCGCTACCGTACAGTGCAAACGGGCCAGCAGTGCTCAGCACCACGCGCGCGTTGCGGGCCAGCGCATCCATGGCGTCGCGGTCATGGGCCTCTGCCACCACCACACCCACTTTAGGGGCGCCACAGTCCTTGCGCACTGCGTTCAGTTTGGTAGCACTGCGCCCGGCAATCGCCCATTGCAGCCCCAAGGACTTAACCTGCAGATGGCGTGCAAAGTAGGCCACCGTCTGGCGCCCGACAAAACCACTGGCGCCGTACAGAACGACGTCATACGGCCGGTTGTTGGCAACTTTCAAGGGCATGGCGAGTTCCTGTCGATCATTGGTGGTTTTAGCTGTCACGCAGGATACGCCAACTTCGCCGCTGTCACAGTACCATGCGCGCTCATTCACCAGGAGTCCGCACCCATGTCCCTCGCCAACCTCGTCAACCACCAGATCCGCCTTGCCGCCCGCCCCGTTGGCCTACCCAAGTCCACCGACTGGAACCATACCACCGAAGCCGTGGCCGAACCGTCTGAAGGCGGCGTGACGCTGAAAACCCTGGCCCTGAGCCTGGACCCCGCCATGCGCGGCTGGATGAACGAAGGCAAGAGCTACATCCCGCCGGTGGGCATCGGCGAAGTCATGCGGGCCGGTGGCGTGGGCAAGGTGATTGCGTCCAAAAACGACAAGTTCGCGGTGGGCGACTATGTGAGCGCGGGCTTTGGCGTGCAGGAATACATCACCATCGCGGCAGATGAAATCAAACGCAACGGCCTCGTCAAAATCGACCTGCGCGCGGGCAGCCTGACCCAGTGGCTCAACGTGCTGGGCATGCCCGGCATGACCGGCTACTTTGGCCTGATGGACGTGGGCATGCCCAAAGCGGGCGAGACGGTCGTGGTGTCGGGTGCGGCTGGTGCTGTCGGCCAGACCGTGGGCCAGCTCGCCAAGCTCAAAGGCTGCCGCGTGGTGGGCATTGCCGGTGGCGCGGCCAAGTGCGACTGGGTGGTGAAAGAACTAGGCTTTGATGCCTGCATTGACTACAAGGCTGGCCCTGGCGCCGTACGTGCCGGCCTTAAAGAGCACTGCCCCAAGGGCGTGGACATTTACTTTGACAACGTGGGCGGCGAGATTCTGGACGATGTGCTGGCCAAGATCACCCGTGGTGCGCGCATCATCATCTGCGGCGCCATCAGCCAGTACAACAACACGACCGCCGTACAAGGCCCCAAGAACTACCTGAGCCTGTTGGTGAACCGCGCGCGCATGGAAGGCATTGTGGTGTTCGACTACGCCGACCGCTACCACTTGGCCGTGGCAGAGATGGCGGGCTACCTGAAGGAAGGCCGCATGAAGAGCAAGGAGGACGTGGTGGTGGGCCTGCAGACGTTCCCTGAAACGCTGCTCAAGCTGTTCAACGGCGAGAACTTCGGCAAGCTGGTGTTGGAAGTGGCCAAGGACTGAAAGAAACGCTGACGAAAATATGTAATTAGCTATTTCTTTGATAGCTACTTACGTATATTCCACGAGGGCTGGAGGCCTAAAATACCACTAACTACTCCAGCAGCGCCGCATACACCAGGTTCCTAAACAGCGGCCGGTAGTAGTCCCGCTGGTTGGGTGCCTGCAGCATCATCAACGCGAAGAAATCCTTGGCTGGGTCCACGAAGAACGTCGTGCCCGCTATGCCGCCCCAAAAATACAAGCCCTTGGAGCCCGCCTGTGCGGCGATGCCCTCCTCCAGCCGCACGGCAAAGCCCAGGCCGAAGCCGTGGCCAGGTGGCAGTAGTTCGCCGGAACGCCCTGCGCGGTGCACGCCGATTGACCCTAAGTGGTCGGCGGTCATGTAGCGCACGGTGGCTGGGCTGAGAATGCGTTGGCCATCCAACTCGCCACCATTTAGCAAGCATTGCAAGAAGCGTGCGTAGTCAGCAGATGTGGATGCCAGCCCTGCCCCACCGGCCTCCATGGCCACTGGCTTGCGCAAATCGATCAAGCGGGGGGTGATGCCGCCGTCTGGGTCTTTCTCAAACGGCTCCGCAATACGGTGGTGTTTGTCAGGCGGCACCACAAAACTGGTGTCGACCATGCCCAGCGGGCCCAGGATGTTGCCGTGCAAAAACTCGCCCAGGGGTTGGCCACTAACCACCTCCACCAAAGCGCCCAGCAGATCGGTGGCACGGCTGTATTCCCACACTGTGCCCGGCTCGAACATCAGCGGGATAGCGGCCAGCGCTTGGGAAAATTCGCGGTTGGTGCGCCCACGTGAGGCCAGCTGGGCCTGGGCATATTGGCGTTGGATGGGTTCGCTACCCAAAATCTCGTAGGTCAGCCCGGCGGTGTGACGCAGCAGGTCTTGCACGGTGGGCGCGTGGCGCGGTCGGTGCTGCACTGCGCGGCCGTGGATGGCGGTGGTGAGCTTGACGTCTTCAAACTCGGGCAAATACTGGGCCACTGGGTCGCTCAGCAAGAGCTGGCCGCGCTCCATGAGCATCATCACGGCCACCGAGACGATGGGTTTGGTCATGGAGTAGATGCGAAAGATCGAATCCTGCGCCATGGGCACACCGTTGGCCGGGTCTTGTTGGCCCACGGTTTCGTGCAGCAGCACCTGGCCGTGGCGCGCAATGAGAGCCACCGCGCCTGGCAGGCGGGCCCGGGCGACTTCGGCCTGCAAGACCTCGACCAGGTTGCGGGTGCGCTGGGGGCAAAAGCCCAGGTCTTTAGCCGATCCCAGGGGGAGATGCTGGGCTGTGGTCACGAGCAGGCCCCGGTTTGACCATAGCGTGCACGCGCCAGGGCCGCACCTTGCGCCAGCGCTTCCAATTTTTTAAGCGCCACCTCGCGACTCATGGGCGCCAGACCGCAGTTGGTGCAGGGGAACAAGCGGTCCCTGGGCACATGTTGCAAGGCCATGCCGATGGTGTCGGCAATTTGCTCCGGGGTTTCGATCACGTCGCTGGCCACGTCGATTACGCCCACCATCACGTCTTTGCCTTTGAGCAGATCCATCATCTCGGGCGGCACATGGGAGTGGTAGCACTCCAGGCTGACCTGCTGGATAGAGCTGGCTGCCAGCGCGGGGAACACCTGCGCATACTGGCGCCAATCCTGACCCAGGGTTTCTTTCCAATCGGTATTGGCCTTGATCCCATAGCCGTAGCAAATGTGCACGGCAGTGGTGCAGGTCAATCCTTTGACGGCGATCTCCAATGCCTTGACGCCCCAGTCTGCCGCATCTTTCATATAGACGTTAAAAGCGGGTTCATCGAACTGGATGATGTCCACCCCATCGGCCTGCAAGGCCAGCGCTTCCTGGTTGAGCAATTCGGCAAAAGCAAAGGCCAAGGTCTTGCGGTCACCGTAGTAGTTGTCAGCCACGGTGTCCACAATGGTCAGCGGGCCGGGCAAGGTGAATTTAAGCTTTCTCTGGGTGTGGGCGCGGGCAAGCTGTGCCTCAAACGCATGCACCCGACCCTTCAAACGCAAGGGAGCCACGACCTGGGGCACCATGGCCTTGTAGCGGTCGTTGCGGATGCCCATCTCGACCTTGTGCGCAAAGTCGATGCCCTCGACCTGCTCCAGAAAGCCATGCACAAAGTGCTGGCGCGATTGTTCGCCGTCGCCCACGGTGTCCAGCCCCGCATCCTCCTGCGCCTTGATCCACAACAACGTGGCGTCGGCCTTGGCCTGTTGCAGCTCGGCTCCGGCCAGCTTCCACTGCGGCCAGAGCTTCTCGGTTTCGGACAGCCAGGATGGCTTGGGCAAACTGCCCGCAATAGCGGTTTCAAACATGTTTGTCTCCGATTAAACTGGTTTGGTAAGCTGGCAATTTTGCACCGCAATGCAGGCAATAGTTAGCTTCAGCGGAATGCCCTTCGGTCAGGCACTCATGGCAGGTTCGCGTGGTGGGCACTTCGTGGCGGCGCTGGCTGGTCATCTCTGCGGTCACGATGCCGGTGGGCACCGCCAGTGTGCCCCAACCCAGCAGCATCATGAGCGAGGCAATCAGGCGCCCCAGGTCGGTTTTGGGCGTGACGTCACCGTAGCCCACCGTGGTCATGGTGGTAATGGCCCAGTACACCGACGCGGGGATGCTGGTGTAGCCGTTGTCCGGCCCTTCCACCACGTACATCAGCGTGCCCATGACCAGCACGATCATCATCACGGCAGAGATAAAGACCAGAATCTTGCGCCGGCTGGAGCGCAGTGCATTGCCAAGCGACTGGTATTCGACCACGTAGGCGGTGAGCTTGAAGACCCGAAACACCCGCAACAAACGCAACACGCGCACATCAATCAGCGCATGCACTTCTGGCACAAACAGGGCAATATAGGTCGGGAGCAAGGCAGCCAGGTCAATCAGACCGTAGAAGCTCAGTGCGTAACGCAAGGGGTGACGCACACAGACCAAACGCGCCACGTATTCCAATGTAAAGGCCAGGGTAAACAGCCACTCCAGAAATAGAAAAGCGCGGCTCCAGGCTCCGGATAGATGTTGCACGCTGTCCACCACCACCAACAGCACGCTGGAAAGGATGACGGCAATCAGCCACTGGTCAAACAGCCGCCCGGCGCGCGTGTCGGCCTCAAAAATGATGGTGTAAATGCGTAAACGCCAGCCCGTGAGGGGCTTTCCCAGTGACTGATCCCTACTGTCGCTCATTTCATCCCTTCTGACTCCTGCAACGTGCGCCACATGACTTTACCCGCTCCGCTCTTGGGCAAGGCATCGACAAACTGCACCACGCGGGGCACTTTGTAGACGGCCATGTTCTCTCGACACCAGTCGGCGATTTCCTGCTCGGTGACCAGATCGCGGTGGCTGGGGCGCAATACGACCACAGCCTTGACGGATTCGCCACGGTAGCTGTCGGGGGTGGAGATGATGCAGGCCTCGGCGATGGCCGGATGGCGGTACATCAGCGCCTCCACCTCGGCCGGCCAAACCTTGAAGCCCGAGGCGTTGATCATGCGCTTGAGCCGGTCGGTCAGGAAGAAGTAGCCGTCTTCATCCACCATGCCGATGTCGCCCGAGCGGAAGAAGCGCTTGCCATCCATCTCAAAAAAGGCCGCCTCGGTGGCCTGTGGGCGCTTCCAGTAGCCCTGAAACACCTCGGGCCCATGGATGACGATCTCGCCGGATGTGCCCTGCGGCACCTCTTGCAATGTGTCGGGATCCACCACGCGGGCGTCAGTGCCCATAAAGGGAATGCCCAGGCATTGCTGCTTGGGCGCGTCTGGCGGGTTGCTGTGCGAGGGTGCGGCGGTTTCGGTCAGGCCATAGCCTTCCACATAGCGCAGGTCGTACTGTTCCAGCAGGCGCTGGGCCACGGCTTGGGGCATGGCGGCACCGCCACCGCCGATATACACCAGGCTGGAGAGGTCGTAGCTGGCAAAATTGGGGCTACTCAACAGGTCGATCACCATGGTGGGGATGTTGGTCCAGTGGGTGACTTTTCTGTGCGAGATCAGGCGCCCGGCCAGGTCGCGGTCCCAGCGCGGCATGATGACCAGCGTCGCGCCACCACGGATACTGGTGTGCATGACGCTGACCATGCCGGTGATATGGAACATGGGTACCACCACCAGCACCACGTTCTCGGCCGAACCATTGCCCCATATGCCACTGGCCACCGCGTTGTGCATGATGCTGGCGTGGGTGTGCATGCAGCCCTTGGGCAGACCAGTGGTGCCGCTGGTGTAGGGCAGTATCGCCAAGTCAGCCGGGCCCACCTGCAGGGCAGGTAGCTCGCCACCGGCGGCCAACGCCTGTGTCCAGTCCAGCACCTGTCCGCCCTGCAGGGTGGGCGGCAAGTGGCGCGTTGTCAGCCAGGGGTTCCAGGCCGTGGGCGGTGCGTCGTCACCGGTCGTGTTGACGTCAAAGGCGTCGGTGAAGTGCGTGATGATCAGGTGCGACAGGTGGGTCTTGGCGTCCAGCGCATTGCTGGCTTGGGCCAATTCGGCGGCGAGATCAGCGGTGGTAATGGCGACCCGGGCGTCGGGGTCGGTGATGTAGTGTTTGAGTTCTTCCGTGCGGTTCATGGGGTTGACCGGCACCACCACCGCATTTGCACGCAAAATGGCAAAGTGGGCAATCACCAGCTGCGGGCAGTTTTGCATGCACAGCACGACCCTATCACCCTTTTCGACCCCTAGCCCTCGCAAACACTGCGCAAGTTGCTCTGATTTTTGTAGCAACTGAATATATGTCAGAACCGTACCGAAAAATACCAACGCTGCCTTGTTGGGGTAACGGCGCGCGTTGGTCTCCAGGTTGTCCCACAGCGAGGTGACGGGAAGGGTAATGGCATGCGGTAGCCGTTTGGGCCAGAACTTGTAATGGGCGCGCACCGGAACTCCTAGAAAAGAATCGATGGAGCAAGCCTAGCGTGCAGTCTTGCAACCCGCATCCGGGTAGCCCCCCGGAACGGCGGCTTTGAGTCACGTGGGCGACGTACGGCTTCGCGTTGTATCGGATCATGCAAATCTTGCATCGTTGCTGCGTAGAAACCCATGGGCGCGCTTTCCCGCAAAAGGCTAACATCCATGGGTTGCTTGTGGGGCTGTTGCGTGCAATGCGCTGCTTGGCTTTGAACTCAACACTTACCGAATACCTTTTTAGGACTAGACATGAAAAAACATTTGTTTGCCCTCGCGACGGCCTCAGTGGCCGCATCTTTGTTGACATTTGGGCAAGCTGCCCTGGCCGCCGACACGCTGGCCAAGGTAAAGGCTTCGGGAACCATCACCATGGGCGTGCGCGACTCGTCCGGTGCACTGTCTTACACGCTGGGCGATGGCAAGTACGTGGGCTACCACATCGAGATCTGCCAGCGCATCATCGGAAACGTTGAGAAGGCCATTGGCAAGAAGCTGGAAGTCAAATACCTGCCTGTCACGTCCCAGAACCGCATTCCCCTGGTCCAGAACGGTACCGTTGACATTGAGTGCGGCTCCACCACCAACAACCTGGCCCGTCAGAAGGACGTGTCCTTCGCATTGACCGCGTATGTGGAAGAAGTACGTATTGCGGTTAAGGCCAATTCCGGCATTACCTCCATCACCAACCTCGCGGGCAGGACTGTGGCAACTACCACCGGCACCACCTCGGTGCAGATTCTGCGCAAGCATGAGCGCGCCAACGGCGTTGACTTCAAGGAAATTTTTGGCAAGGACCACTCTGACAGCTTCTTGCTGCTGGAGTCTGGCCGCGCTGACGCGTTCGTGATGGATGGCCAGATTCTGGCTGGCAACATTGCCACCGCCAAGAACCCTGCCGACTTCAAGATCGTGGGCGAAGTACTGAGCGTGGAACCCATTGCCATCATGTTGAGCAAGGACGATGCTGCCTTCAAGAAGGTAGCTGACGACACCATTCGTGAACTGCAGAAGTCTGGCGAACTGGCCAAGATTTATGACAAGTGGTTTGTCCAGCCCATCCCACCGAAGAACACACGCGTTGGTCTGCCTGCCAGCGACGCGACCAAGGCCGCTTGGGCTAATTTGAACGACAAGCCCATGGAAGACTACGCCAAGAAGTAAGGCGAAAACTCCAACATCAAAGAACCCGCTTGCGCTTTGGCCCAGGCGGGTTTCTTTTGGACATTTGCGGTTGATCAGTAATGAGTGAGGGGCTTCTATGACATGGGATTGGCATGTATTTCTGAATGACGATGGCAGTGGGAGAACCTACTTTCAGTGGATGATGGAGGCATGGGGCTGGACCTTGTCCGTGGCCGGTGGTGCCTGGGTTATCGCCATGATCACGGGCGTGTTTTTTGGCACCTTGCGCACGTTACCCAACAGCCCCTGGCTGGTACGGCTGGCAAATGTCTGGGTCGAGCTGTTTCGCAACATCCCCGTGCTGGTGCAAATCTTTCTGTGGTACTTCGTGGTGCCCAAGATGTTCCCCTCCATGCAGCGCATTCCCAGCAGTATTCTGGTGATTTTCGCCCTGGGCTTTTTTACCTCGGCGCGCATTGCCGAACAGGTTCGCGCTGGCATCCAGGCACTGCCACGCGGACAACGCTATGCAGGCTTGGCCTTGGGATTCACTACCGCCCAGACTTATCGTTACGTACTTCTGCCCATGGCGTTTCGGATCATCTTGCCGCCACTGACCAGTGAATCGATGAATCTGCTGAAAAACTCTTCGGTGGCGTTTGCCGTATCGATTGCCGAACTCACCATGTTTGCCATGCAGGCGCAGGAAGAGACCTCGCGGGGCGTGGAAATCTACATCGCTGTGACCTTCCTGTATGCCATTTCGGCCTTTGCCATCAACCGGATCATGAGTTTCGTCGAGAAAAAGACGCAAATTCCCGGCTATGTAGTGGCTGGCGCCGCTGGAGGTCACTGACATGGGCGGACTCGACCTGACTTTTGTAAACTGGGACATCATCAGTAAGTTCGTACTGGGTGGCCTCATGTTCAGCGTCAATTTGACGATTGTGGCCACCGTGGGCGGCATCCTGTTTGGCACGATGCTGGCGCTGATGCGTCTGTCTGGCATCAAGCCCATGACCCTGTTTGCCACCCTGTACGTCAATACCATGCGCAGCGTGCCTTTGGTGATGGTGATCTTGTGGTTCTTCCTGCTGGTACCGCTCATCACTGGCAAAGCCGTTGGTGCAGAGCTGTCGGCAACCATCACGTTCATTGCCTTTGAGGCTGCTTACTTCAGCGAGATCATGCGTGCCGGCATCCAGTCCATTCCACGTGGCCAGGTGTATGCCGGTCAAGCACTGGGCATGACCTACACGCAAAACATGCGTCTGGTGATCCTGCCCCAGGCTTTTCGCAACATGCTGCCTGTGTTGCTGACACAGACCATCATCCTGTTCCAGGATACGTCCCTGGTTTACGCCATTGGCGCCAACGACCTGCTCAAAGGCTTTGTCACCGCGGGCAAGATCTATGGCCGCCCTGAAGAGGCTTACCTGATGGCCGCCATTGTTTACTTTGCCGTGTGCTTCAGCCTGTCGGTGCTGGTGAAACGCCTGCAAAACAAGATCGCCATCATCCGCTAATTCATTAACCCATTGAGACTCCAAAATGATCCGAATTGAAAACATCTCCAAGTGGTATGGCCCGGTCCAGGTGCTGAACAATTGCTCAGTCACCATTTCCAAAGGTGACGTGGTGGTGGTCTGCGGCCCCTCGGGCTCGGGCAAATCCACACTCATCAAGACCGTCAACGGCCTGGAGCCAGTTCAGGAAGGCAAAATTTTTGTGGATGGCACCGAGTTGCAAGCATCCACCACCAACCTGCCGCAGTTGCGCAGCAAAGTCGGTATGGTGTTCCAGCACTTCGAACTATTCCCCCACCTCAGTGTGACCGAAAACCTGACCATCGCCCAGATCCGGGTGCTGGGTCGCTCTGCCGATGAGGCCAAGGTCCGCGGCCTGAAGATGCTCGACCGGGTGGGCCTGATGGCCCACAAGGACAAGTTCCCCGGACAACTCTCTGGCGGTCAGCAGCAGCGTGTGGCCATTGCACGGGCCCTGTCCATGGACCCGATCGTGATGCTGTTTGACGAACCCACTTCCGCTCTGGACCCCGAAATGGTGGGCGAGGTACTGGATGTGATGGTGACTCTTGCCAAGGAGGGCATGACCATGATGGTTGTCACCCATGAAATGGGCTTCGCCCGCAAGGTGGCCAACCGGGTGATCTTCATTGACGTGGGGGGCAAGATTCTGGAAGACTGCACCAAAGAAGAGTTCTTCAGCCATCCCGAGAATCGCCAGACACGCACTAAAGATTTCCTCAGCAAGATCCTCCAGCACTGAGCCAGTCAGCGTCAAAATCGGCACACTGTCGCCAGCGTAAACCCTGATGCTAAGGCCAGGGAACTGGCGCTACAGTTCAACAAACCGAGTCATTCGCTGGTGTCCTTGCTTAAGTTGTGTAAAACCTGTTTGTTACTGGAGTACTTACTGATGAAATTGAATACCGTAAAAGTCGCAGCCACCGTCGTGGCCTCTCTGGGCGCCCTGTTGGCAGCCCCTGCACACGCAGGCAAGACACTGGATGGCATCAAGACCCGAGGCCAAATCATCTGCGGTGTGCACACCGGCCTGGCTGGCTTTTCCGCGGCCGACTCCAACGGCAAGTGGAATGGCCTGGATTCCGACATCTGCCGCGCCATTGCCGCCTCCACCCTGGGTGATGGAGATAAGGTGAAATATGTCCCCCTGCCCGCCCAGGCACGCTTCACCGCCCTGCAGTCCGGAGAGATCGATATCCTGTCGCGCAACACCACCTTCACACTGACGCGCGACGCGTCGCTCGGCTTGAACGACACCGTCGTAACCTATTACGACGGCCAAGGCTTCATGGTGCCAGTCAAAAGCAAGATCAAGAGCGCCAAGCAGCTCAAGAACCAAACCGTGTGCGTGCAGTCCGGCACCACCACTGAAAAAAATCTGACCGACTACTCCAAAACCAACGGTCTCAACATCAAACCTGTCGTGTTTGAAAAGCTCGAAGCCGTAGAAGGCGCTTACTTCTCGGGGCGCTGCATCGCCTACACGACAGATGCATCTGGCTTGGCTGCCGTGCGCAACAAATCTGCCAAAGATCCGGCTGACCACCTCATCCTGCCAGAAATCATATCCAAGGAACCCCTGGGCCCCATGGTTCGGCGGGGTGATGACGAGTGGTTTGCCATCGTTAAATGGGTGATCTACGGTCTGCAGGAAGCTGAAGAGTATGGCGTCACGGCTGCCAATGTGGATGATCTGAAGGTCACCAGCAAAGATCCCGTGATCGGTCGCCTGCTGGGCACTACCGAAGACACTGGCAAGTTGCTGGGGTTGGACAAAGACTGGCTGGTTCGCGCGATTAAGACCACAGGCAATTACGGCGAAATTTTCGAACGCAACGTTGGCCCCAAATCTCCACTGCAACTGCCACGTGGCCTGAACAACCTTTGGAACAAGGGTGGTCTGGTCTACCCATACCCAGTCCGCTAAAGCCCACCGCCGTGGTCGTGCATACCATTGCATGACCTATTTTGCAAGGGTAGCCGCAGAGTAGACCTGGGCTGCCCTTTTTCATTGGAAACACGTTTGAACAGTCATGAAAACCTGCTGATATGAGCGGCCAGACCCCCCCCAAAAAGAAACCCATGTCCTGGCGAAGCCAGGCATTTCGTGGCTTGGTTTACCAAATCCTGGCGGTCACTGCCATTGCGCTGTCCGTCTGGTTTTTGGCCCACAACACGGCCACTAACATGCGCGTACGGGGCATTCAAAGCGGGTTCGACTTTCTGACAAGCGCAGCAGGCTTTGATATTGGTGAAAGTCTGTACCCCTTCGATTCCGGCGAACCCTACTGGCGCGCGTTCCTGGTGGGCGTCACCAACACGCTGCGCGTCGCGGTGCTGGGCATTATTCTCACGACGCTGCTGGGCACCTTGATTGGGGTTGGTCGTTTTTCACGCAATGTACTGGTACGCGGCCTGTGTATCACCTATGTCGAGATTTTCCGCAATGTGCCCGTGCTGCTTCAGCTGCTAATGTGGTATCTGCTGTTTACCGAATTGCTGCCACCTTCCACCGAGCCGGTGGTGTTGGGGCCACTCTTTCTTAGCAAGGGGGGGTTGAATTTTCCCATTCCCATTTGGGGTGTCGGCCAAGCATGGGCCGCCTTGGGGCTGCTGGCGGGACTCCCGCTGGCCTGGCTGGTCCGACGCAGAGCTGTCCAAGCGTTTGAACGCACGGGGCGTCCTGGCAGCCAATTCTGGCTACCTTTGCTCGTGGTGCTGGCGTGCGGCGTGGTGGGCTGGTTACTGGGGGGGGCACCAACTGCCTTTGATAGCCCCAAGCAGGGCGAGTACGCCATTGAAAATGGGGGTGCGCTGACACCTGAGTTCCTGTCCGTATTGCTGGGCTTGACCATTTACACAGCGGCGTTTGTAGCCGAAGTGGTGCGCAGCGGTGTCAATTCGGTTCCTAGGGGGCAGGGCGAGGCCGCCAGCGCGCTGGGTCTGTCACCTGCACAGGAAATGCGCCTGGTCATGTTGCCGCAGGCGCTGCGCGTGATCATTCCACCCATGACCAACCAGTACCTCAACCTCACCAAGAACTCCTCACTGGCAGTGGCCATTGGCTACCCCGATGTGGTGTCCATCGCCAATACCGCTATCAACCAAACCGGGCGGGCGGTGGAGTGCATTTCGGTGATCATGCTGGTCTACCTCAGTACCTCGCTGGCAACTTCGCTGCTCATGAATTGGTACAACGCCCGCGCGGCGATCCAGGAACGCTAACCATGGCCGCCCAAACCTTTCAACCTATCGCTCCCCGCCCGGCACCCATCAAGACCGAAGGCCTGGTGCCATGGATACGCGCCAACCTGTTTGGCAACTGGCAAACCTCGGTGGGTACCATCGTGCTGGGTGGTTTTTTACTGTGGATATTGCCCCAATTGTTCAGTTGGGCGCTGTTGCGGGCAGAGTGGCGCCCCGATCCCAATGCCTGTCGCCTCGATGGCGTGGGTGCCTGCTGGGGTGTGGTGGCAGAGAAATACCGCCTGATCCTTTTCGGTCGCTACCCCTTTGAAGAACAATGGCGCCCCCTGGTGGCTACGGCGCTAATGCTCTTTCTGATACTGGGCAGCTGTACACGTGCCTTTTGGAAGCCCTGGCTGGTCCTGCTTTGGCCGGTTGTGCTGGCTGTCTACTTTGTCATCATGTACGGTGGCGTAGCGGGCCTGAGCCGGGTCGATACCGACCGCTGGGGTGGCCTGCCCCTGACCATCCTGCTGGCGTCGTTGTCCATGGCCATGGCCTTTCCGATTGCACTTGTCGTGGCCTTGGGCAAACGCTCCAACATGCCAGCCATCCGCAGTGCCTGCACGGTGTATGTAGAGCTGATCCGAGGGGTACCACTAATCTCTGTCCTGTTCATGGCTTCATTCATGTTCCCTCTGTTCATGCCACAGGGTTTCACAATTGATGTGCTGATTCGGGTGCTGGTGGGCATCACACTGTTTGCAGCAGCCTACATGGCCGAGGTGATTCGTGGCGGCCTGCAGGCGATCCCGAAGGGCCAAGTGGAAGCTGCAGCCACGCTGGGACTGTCGTACTGGCAAACACAGGGCAAGATTGTGCTGCCGCAGGCACTGGCCATGGTGGTGCCAGGCATCATGAATGGATTTATCTCGACCTTCAAAGACACGTCCCTGGTCACCATCGTGAGTCTGTACGAACTCACGGGAGCCATGGGCCTGGCCTTGAACTCCGATGGGGACTGGCGCCCCTTCAAGATTGAGGGCTACCTCTTCATCGCGTCCATCTATTTCATCTTCTGCTTCTCCATGTCGCGCTACAGCATGTGGATCGAAAAGCAGGTCAACAAGTCCAAGTTGCGCTGAGAAACCCCATGTCAGAACCCATCATCACCTTCGATAAAGTCAACAAATGGTATGGCAATAACTTCCATGTGCTGCGCGACATTGACCTGTCCGTCGCCAAAGGAGAACGGATTGTCATCTGCGGACCATCCGGCTCGGGCAAGTCCACACTGATTCGCTGCATTAACCGCCTGGAAGAGCACCAGCAAGGCCGCTTGGTGGTGGACGGCGTTGAGCTAAGCGATGACGTGAAGGCCATCGACCAGGTCCGCAAAGAAGTGGGCATGGTGTTCCAGCAGTTCAACCTGTTTCCGCACCTGACCGTTTTGGAAAACCTGACGCTGTCACCGATGTGGGTGGGCAAGCTGCCCAAAAAAGAAGCCGAAGCCAAGGCAATGGAGCAGTTGGAACGCGTACGCATTGCCGAGCAAGCCGGAAAGTATCCGCTGCAATTGTCAGGCGGTCAACAGCAGCGCGTGGCCATTGCGCGTGCCCTGTGTCTTACACCGAAGATCATGCTGTTTGACGAGCCCACCAGCGCGTTGGATCCGGAGATGATCAAGGAAGTGCTGGACGTGATGATCGAACTGGCCAACCAGGGTATCACCATGATTTGCGTGACCCACGAAATGGGCTTTGCCAAGGCCGTTGCCGACCGCGTGATTTTCATGGACCAGGGCCAGATCGTGGAGCAAAACACGCCCCACGAGTTCTTCAATAATCCCCAGAACGAACGCAGCCGGGATTTTCTGTCAAAGATCCTGGGACACTGATTCAAACGTAGTCAGTGATCAGAAAGCGCCGGGTCTTGATCCAGTATTCCCAGGTGTAGCCCGGCCACAGGGTGTCGATATGGCCATCGGCGTTCTGGTACCAGCTCTTGCAGCCGGAAGCCCAGACGGTGCCCTGCATCTTGTGCTGCATCTGCGCGTACTCGTCTTGTTGCACGTCGGGACGCAACCGCAATGCAGTTTTCCCACTTTCACGCAGGCCCTGGACGGCGGCAACGATGTAGCGTACCTGGCACTCGATCATGAAGATGATGGAGTTATGCCCCAGCCCGGTGTTGGGGCCGACCAGTAGAAATAAATTGGGGAACCCTGCTACCGTAATGCCCAGCCGTGTAGCCGCAGGCTGCTTACGCCAAAGTGCACCCAGTTCGGGGGGATCGAGGGCGCTGGAACTGGCCTCGCCATACACCTCCAGGGGAGCCACAAACTCGGTGGCCTTGAAACCAGTGCCCCACACAATCACATCGCACGGATACAACACGCCATCGGCTCCCACCACGCCTTGGGGCGCAATGCCCGCTACGGCTTGTGTCTGCAGTTGGACATTGGCGCGCTGCAGGGTCGGAAACCAGGTATTGGAAATCAGCAGGCGCTTGCAGCCCGGTGCAAAGTCCGGCGTGAGTGCCTGGCGCAAGGCCGGGTCGTTCACTTGGCGGCGCAGATGGTGCATGGCCAGCGCCCGCAACAGGTCCTGGATGCGCTTTGAGCCCATGAAGCCACGGCCAACCATTTCATTGAACCAGTACACCCGCCAGCGACTCAGCCGTTGCAGGCCGGGAATGTAGCGGTAGGCCCAACGGCGCAGGAGACCGTGGGGTTGGTCCCAGCGCGGAACCACCCAAGCTGGCGTGCGCTGGAACACATCCACATGCGCGGCGTCTGGAGCAATTTCTGGCACAAACTGGATAGCACTGGCCCCTGTGCCGACAACGGCAATGCGTTTTCCCTTGAGATCCACGTCATATCGCCACTGGCTGGAGTGAAACGCCACGCCACCAAAATTCGCCACGCCTGGAATATCGGGAATCAAGGGCTTGTTCAGTGGCCCCGTTGCAAGCACCACATGGCGCGCCAGCATTGGCTCCTGCCCGGTGATCTCGATCTGCCAGCACTGCTGATCAACGAGCCAACGCATCGCCTGAACCTCAGTCTGAAACCGGATCAGCGTGCGCAGGACGTAGTCATCGGTCACCCGCAGGATGTAGTCCTGGATTTCCTGCTGTTGGGGATAAGGCCGTGTCCAATGGGCGTTGGGAGCGAATGACAGGGAATACAGGTGCGAGGGTACGTCGCATGCACAGCCAGGGTAAATGTTGTCACGCCAAGTGCCACCCACTTCGGCATTGCGCTCCAGGATCACCAGCGAATCGACACCGCTGCTGCGCAGTTTGATCGCCGCGCACAGTCCACCAAAGCCCGCACCAACAATCGCCACATCGAGTTGCTTCATACAAGCAAGTTAACACAGCGGCCTCTCCCGTCAAGGCCTCTCCGCTCAGTCCCTCGAAATCACTTGGGTAAGTCACCTGCCGCAGTCGAGACACCCGGTCCCAGGCGATTCGAGGTCCAGCGCAACAGATCTATCCACATTTGGCGCATCTCCGCATCTTTGGGAGTACGTGAAGCGTTCGGCAATTCAATTGTGACCACTGGCACACCCTTGTGGATACCACCATAGTTACCCAGCGAGCCCGGAAAGATACCGACCTGATCCAGGTACAGACGCCCCAGCCGACTGGGCGGTGCAGTTGGGCCGTCGAAGTCCAACACACCGTAGGGCGCGTGCACGCTGACTATCAAGTTTGGCTTGAAACTGTCCATTTGCTCCAGCAGAAAACGCGACTCAGGCTCTGACAACGGCTTGTTGCCTGGCCAGCGGCGCGGGTCGCGGCGCGTGCGCCCTTCCCAATACTGGCGGGCATCACGTGCCCAGTTGGGCGTTGGGAAGTTGCGGTTCAGGTCCACCCCGTGGGCATTGACACGGCGGGCGGGCTTGGCAAACATGCCATCGGGATTCAGTGCAGGAATAAAGCGCCAGTGAATAGGCAATGGCGTGTCAGCTGTCGGCGTCTGCGCCATGGCAATCCAGTGGAACACCAGGGAACTGGAAGACATTTCATCGCCATGGATGGCGCCAAGCACCAATACGCGCAGACGCGCATCGTTGGCTCGGACGTCTCGCCCCCAGATGGGACGCCCCAAGACCGAGCGGGCCTGCATGTCTTGCAACTGCGCGGCTTCGCACAGCAGACGATTGACATTCGGGATTTTTGCAGAATAGTCAGCGCATGACCTCATGGGCATTGCGTGACACGCTATGCTTACCGTAGCAATTGCGAACAAAAACACAGCGGGAAATAACATTCATCCATTGTAGGACGCCCCTGTGACAGCCGCGGTTGTTGGCGGGTGGGTCAGCAGGTGGGCGCCGATTCGGTTAAATTTGGGGATGCCTTTGACAGTCGCGCCCCAGCAGGCCCTTCCACCGCACTTTTCCGCAACCGAATTTCGGGAGGCTTTGGGCATGTTTGCCACTGGCGTCACGGTGGTGACGGCGCGCGACGCCCACGGGAAATTCGTTGGGCTCACTGCCAATTCGTTCAACTCGGTTTCGCTGACACCACCGCTAGTGCTCTGGAGTCTGGCGCGTTCAGCCGGCTCCATGGCGGCCTTTTGCGCAGGCTCACACTACGCAATCAATATCCTTAGCGCCGACCAGCAAGAATTGGCCGTGCAGTTTTCCGCACGCGGTCGAGACCGCTTTGCCGGCGTGGCGTTCACACAGGGCAGCGGTGGTGCACCACTATTGGACGGTGCGGTTGCCACCTTCGAGTGTTTCAACCGCAGCCGCTACGACGAAGGCGACCACGTCATTTTTGTAGGTGAAGTAGAACGCTGCAACCACCGGCCCGGGGCCTCGCCCTTGCTGTTCCACGGTGGCCGGTTCTATGCGGAGCATCCGCTGTAGCCCCGCAGCTCAATAGGTGGTATTTACGCTGTTACGCAATGCCATCTGCGCCACGGCATTCAGGGCGCCGTCAACCACAGGGCGATCCGAAATCACCCGCACATGACCGGCTGCGACCAGCTTGTCGCCAGAACGCCGCGTCATGGATTGGGTCGCCCCCTGCGCGTTGGTAAAAAGGAACAGGGTGCCGTGCGGGCTGGCCCAGGTGAGTTGGGTGCGGACCCATTGGTCTTTCACCCACAACTCAATCCAGGATCCCAGGGCCAGACTGCTAAGTGCGGGGACTTCCGTCGGCTCTTGGGAGGTATGCTGACCATCTTGAAGCAGATCTGGTACATACACTGGCGCAGATGAGTCGCTGGTGGCATCCGGCAAATCCATGAAGTTTGACGCCAGGGCTTCCTGGGGAGCCAGCCAGGGGTTGCTATCGTCCACCAGATAGGATCGCTTGGCCGGCACAACCGCATCCACCGCGGGCTGCGCCTGCAGGGGCGCGGGTGGCGCCTTGGCCGCGCGAAACGCCGCCTGGTGCAGACCCATGAGGGCCTCCAGGAAAACACTGGTCTTGGTCCCTGGGTAGCGAATGGTCTCCAGACCTTCACGCAAATTAGCCAGCAACAAGGGCACCAGGCGAGTCAGTTTGGCAATATCTTTACGGGTTAGCTCTGGGTGGGCACTCCACAGCAGAGCCGAGATGACGGCATGGTACTTGTCTGCGGCACCTTCGGACGAGGCGCCACCCATACGGGCAAAGGCTACTACCTGGGCCCACGGTCCACACAGAAAATCCATAACAACGTCTGGCACCTGTACCGCCTCGGGATGGTCGGCAATCTCGCGGCCAATTTCTTCGGCCAGGAGATTGCGCTTTTCGGCCTGTTGCAGGGCCTGCTTGGCCAGTTCCCGACTCTGAGCACTGACCAACGCAGCCTGTGCCCAGGCGTTCTGCAATCGCTGCAAAACTTCCTCAAAGGGTTCGGCGTCCTCAATCGCGGCCTGCTCCAGTGGCGCAATGGCCTGGGACACCCCAGACAAAAATTCTGTAAACCCGCTATCCTGAGTCGATGCATAGGCTAGGCTGTGGCTAGCCACTTCCTGCACCAACATCCGTGCGGGGTGCTGCTTGTTGGAAAACAGACGCGGGTCAACCAAAGCCAAGCGTAGCAACGCAGGCTCCAGACGCCGAATCAATTGCTGGACAGGAGTGAGCAGCCGCGGATCATGGGCGATGTTGTCCACCATCAGGGAAACCACTTCAAGGCTCAGTGTCTGCGCCAACCCATGGGCTTGGCTGCGCAAATGGGCTCGTATCGCTTCAATGGTGGTCTCACCAGCTGGACTTTCAGCAGCTGTGCTGCGGCGGTGCTGAATGCGTTGAACAAAGGCGTCTACCTGCTTGAGTTCGGTCAAGGCCTCCAGGGCTGCCGGAACGGTCGCGTCAAAATCGGTGACATGGGCATCCGACTGAAAATCGCCCTCTTCAAACTCTTGGGAAAATTGCTGTGCAAAGCGCTCCTTGGCGCTCAGGGCCGACGGCGCTTCCAGTTCCCCGGCCAATAGCCGGCGCAACTTGTCCAGGGTCAAAAGGGTATTGTCTTGTCCCATAGTCGGCGCCACCAGTCCGGTAGCCGCAGGCTTCTGTCCCAACTGTGCTGCGACAGCGGTCGCCACCGTTGCGGGCTGCTGGTACAGGCCATGCGCAACCCCACGCCCAACTCCCAGGCCGCTGGGGGCCGGCACCACGGCATAACCCGCAGCAACCACACCCTGCCCACGCAAGGCGGCACACAGCTGTACATACAGCGCGCGCAACTCTTGACCCAACGTAGTGCCCATGGCTACCAGCCAGTCGAGCTGGGTTTCGGGTGGCAATTGCGTTTGCTCGACCACTGCCTGCAAGGCACTGATGTAAACCTGCGGGCGCAGTGGATTGCGCTCGGCGTTGACCGCAACCAGGCCCAAGGTACTGCAAATCAAGGTATTGAGTTCTGCTAAGCTGGCTTCCGCCGCCAGCATCGCAACCTGTTGGGTACGAGCCAAAGTGACGCTGGTTTGCACCTGCACCTCGTCCATCAGCTCAAGTTCATCAAATGCGACGTCTGCAATGGATTGGGTACCCGCTTTACGGGTCGCGTCCGGATTGGCAAATGCGTCCAGCAGGGCCTGCGGGTAGCGCTTGCACAGTTCGGCCTCCCAGTTTCGCAAATGCTTGGCTGAGGTTGCCAGCGCATCGCGTTCGCGTAGTTCCCTGCAGGCTGCCTCGCGGGTCTGCAATTGGGTCCGGGCAGCGGCCACCAATTTGCCCATGAGCAAGCTGCCGCCAGCGGCAGCCTCTTGCACCGTAGACTGGTACAGCGCCTGGTACTGCGACGAAGTGGGCGAGCGTGCCACAGACATGGCAATAGTCCTGTGCGGGCTTACTTGAGCGCCTTGAAGCGCATGCGGTGCGGTCGCGCGCCCTCTTCGCCCAGGCGCTTCTTCTTGTCGGCTTCGTACTCCTGGTAGTTGCCGTCAAAGAAGGTCCATTGGCTATCACCTTCGGCCGCCAGGATGTGGGTGGCGATACGGTCCAGGAACCAACGGTCGTGGCTGATGACCAGCATGGTGCCGGCAAACTCCAGCAGCGCGTCTTCCAGGGCACGCAGGGTTTCCACGTCCAGATCGTTGGATGGCTCATCGAGCATCAGCACGTTGCCGCCCGCAATCAGCGTCTTGGCCAGGTGCAAACGTCCACGTTCACCACCGGAGAGCATGCCGACCTTCTTTTGCTGGTCGGCACCATTGAAGTTAAAGCGCCCACAGTAGGCGCGGCTGGCCATCTGGAATTTCCCTACGTTCAAAATGTCCAGCCCACCCGACACGTCTTCCCACACCGTCTTGTCGTTGGACAGGTCGTCGCGGTGTTGGTCGACAAAAGCCATCTTGACGGTTTGACCGATTTTGACCTCGCCAGAATCAGGTTTTTCCTTGCCGGCGATCAATTTGAACAGCGTGGATTTACCGGCACCGTTGGGGCCAATGATACCGACGATGGCGCCGGCCGGGATCTTGAAACTCAGGTTATCAATCAGCAGGCGGTCACCAAAGGATTTGCTGACGCCAACGAACTCGATCACTTCATGGCCCAAACGCTCGGCTACCGGGATGAAAATCTCGTTGGTTTCATTGCGCTTTTGGTATTCGAAATCGCTCAATTCCTCGAAGCGTGCCAAGCGGGCCTTGCTCTTGGCCTGACGTGCCTTGGGGTTCTGGCGCGACCACTCCAACTCTTTCTTCAAGGCCTTGGCGCGCGCTTCTTCACCCTTATTCTCGGCCTCCAGACGGGCGCCCTTTTGCGTCAGCCAGTCAGAGTAGTTGCCTTTGTAGGGAATGCCAGAGCCGCGATCCAGTTCCAGAATCCACTCGGCGGCGTTGTCCAGGAAGTAGCGATCGTGGGTGATGGCCACCACGGTGCCAGGGTAGCGCTGCAGGAACTGCTCCAGCCAGTCCACGGATTCGGCGTCCAAGTGGTTGGTGGGCTCGTCGAGCAACAGCATGTCGGGCTTGGAAAGCAGCAATCGGCACAGTGCGACGCGACGCTTTTCACCGCCGGACAACACGCCAATATTGGCGTCCCAGGGTGGCAAGCGCAGCGCATCGGCTGCGATCTCTAGCTGGTGTTCGGAGTCGGTTCCCGCCGTGGCGATGATGGCCTCCAACTCAGCCTGTTCGGCCGCCAGGGCATCAAAGTCAGCATCTTCGGCACCATAGGCGGTGTAAACCTCTTCCAGACGCGCCTTGGCGGCAAACAGCTTACCCATACCGGCTTCCACACTCTCGCGCACAGTCTGGGTGGGGTCCAACTGGGGTTCCTGGGGCAGGTAGCCGATGTTCAGCCCTGGCATGGGGATGGCTTCGCCTTCGATGTCCTTGTCCACGCCGGCCATGATCTTCAACAGGGTGGACTTGCCTGATCCGTTGGTGCCCAACACGCCAATCTTGGCACCTGGAAAAAAAGACAGGGAGATGTCTTTAAGAATATGCCGCTTGGGCGGCACAATCTTGCCGACGCGGTTCATGGAATAAACGTATTGGGCCATTGTTCAACGATATTGTGGGGTGGAAATACCGCATTATCGACTGCCCCACCCGTATCCCCAACCGACAGACGGGATTAGCTGTTGCCGCCAGCTTTTTCCACATCGTTGCGCAGCGCCGCCTGGGCCACAGCGTCCAGGGCGTGGTCCACTACGCGGCCGTCCGAAACCAGGCGGATCAGCCCCAGCCCACGCAGGCGATCCATGGTGCGCCGGGACATGGAGTGTGCCATGCCACCCGAGGAAATGAACATGAACAGCGTCTTGTGTGGGCTGGCCCAGGTGAGTTGCGCCCGCACCCACACACCGCCCAACGCCAGATCCACCCAGGAGCCAGTGTTGAGTTGTTCCGCGCTCCAGGCCCGTTGGGCGGCCGGATCGGGAGTCTCGTCTTCTTCAAATTCGGGCATCAGTTGAGCGGCGGCATGCATGAAGCCAGAGTCAGTTGCTTCTTCCTGCGCCATCCAGAATTCGTCTGCCGGTAACCCCACAACATCAATCGCTGACAACGCTGATTCGTCAACCGTTGCGCTTCCACCGTCAGGAGCGGGAGGTGGCTTAGCGCCTTCAAAGGCTTGCTCGTGAAAAGTGATCAGCTCGTCAAAGAACACCGGTAGTTTTTCTTCTGGATAGGAAATAAGACTTAGGCCCTGACGCATTTTGACCAGCATCCCAGGCACTATATCTACCAAACGCGCGCGGTTGCGCCGGGCCAATTTGAGTTGCACGCTCCAGATCAGGTCATCAACCAGACTCAGGTAACCGTCAGCATCGACTGTGCCGTCGGAGCAGCGCAATTGCGACTCGGCCACCACCTGTGCCCAAGGGCCGCGCAGAAACACCGCCACGATCTCGGGAATTTTCTTGGCTTTGATGCGCTCGGCAAAATCTTCGGCCAGCCTTTGCGCCAGCAGATTGCGCTGTTCGGCATGCAACAGACCGCGCGCAGCTTCCTCAGCGCGCTGACGCTGATCGTGCTCTTCACGTGACCACCCCTCTTCGAGCTGGCGCAGCACACGGGTGAAGGCTGTGACATCGCCACCACTACCGATCAAAACCGCCACAGCGTTCTCCAGCGCCTTGTGGAAATGAACAAAACCGGGCTGGTCTTCGGATGTGAACGCCAGACTGCGGTTGGTGATCTTGTCCATGAACTGGCGCGCCGGGTGTTGGCGTTCACTGAAAAAGCGCGCGTCCGATTGCGACAGCGCCAATAACACCGGCTCCAACCGCTTGAGGTTGTTGCGCACGCCAGCCAGCATGCGGTGGTCCTGGGTCAGATTTTCCAGCATGAGACGAACCACTTCCTCGCCCAGTTCGCGCCCCAGTTTCTTGCTCTTTGATTTTGCGCGCAGGGAAGCGGCATCCACCACCACGCCCGCTGCCGCAGGGCCCCTGGCAGCAGCCGACTGGCTGGCCCGCTCGGTCAGGCGCTTCATCATGGGCTCCATCAGCTTCATGTCTTCCAGCGCGACGAACGATGCCGGCACCGTGTGGGTGAAGTCCTTGATGTTGCCATTCAGGGGGCCGGGGTTCAACTCCCCGGACAGCAAGCGACGCAGTTTGTCCAGCGTGAGCAGCGTGCGCGTCACTGTACTCTCGGCCGATTTGGCGGTGCCTCCTTGCCCGCCACCCTGGGTCAAGGTCGGGCCAACCGGTTCAACACCCTGCGAGCGAAGCCAATCGGATATTTCCTTGTACAACTGTCGCATGCTGATGCCCAGCATGCCGGCTGCCGGTGTCATCAAGGGGGTGCGCACCTCGTCCTTGGGAATCAGCTCCACCAGGGTTTCCCGCAGCGCGTAGACAAAGGACTCCGGTTTGAGCGGGTTCAGGTGGGGCTGCACCGTGAGCCAACCCAAGAGGCCGCTGACCATGGCGTTCAGGGTGGGCAGTGTGTCGTCCACGGCCATGGAAACTTCCTGTTGCGTCAGGGCAAATTCGATGTTGGCATCAATTTGCTCTTCTTCGAGAAACTGGAAATCATCGAACCGCAAGGGCTGGGTCACACCACGCTGGATGTCACCGCCATACAGTGCCGCGCGCAAATGGATGGCAAAGGCCTCTTTGAAGTGATAGGCCTGCAGGCACAAATGTTCAATAGCTGCTTTGGTAGCCGGACTGGTATTCACGTGCACGGACTTGGCGCGTGCCGGCGAGATGGACGCCTTTAACCCGGCCAGTACGTCATCGGCCAGGGTATCACTTTGCTCCAGCACAGCCTCCATGCAATCATGCACAGACGGCTTGAAGCTGCCAGGATCATGGGCTACCCCCAAGCGTCGCAACATGAACTTTTTCATTGTGTGAAGATTCTCCCAGTTGCAGGGCGTAAAGACTAGCCCCCTGGCCACAATGTTACTGTGGGCGTCGCGTCAACAAAACAACTGTTGCTGCCTTTTTAGCACTTCCTGGCACAACGTGCGACAATGCGCGCAGTTGCGGTGCTTCAGTTGCCCACAACGTCAGCACATTGCTGGGGACTGGTATCACAACCTGCGTCCCGCTTTTGAATCTATCTGCCTTTGACTGAACCGGTGCCCAGGCCCCGGGACAGGCCGATATCCCAAGCGCCCTGGATGGGCGCCACAATCCATGACATTTGAAGAATTGAATCTGGCTGCGGCCATCGTCAAAGCCGTGCGCGAGCAAGGTTACGAGATCCCAACTGCCATTCAGGCCCAGGCCATTCCCCTGATTCTGGAGGGCCGCGACCTGCTCGGCGGCGCCCAGACCGGCACCGGCAAGACCGCAGCCTTTACCCTGCCCATGCTGCACCGCCTTACCATGAGCCGTAGCGCGCAAAACAAGTTTGGTGGCACTGGCATCCGTGCCTTGGTACTGACCCCCACCCGCGAACTGGCCGCACAGGTCGAGGAATCGATACGCACCTACGGCAAATACCTGCAACTCAGCAGCACCGTGATCTTTGGCGGCGTGGGCATGAACCCGCAAATCTCCAAACTCAAAAAGGGCGTGGACATTCTGGTGGCCACTCCTGGCCGCCTTTTGGACCTGATGCAACAAGGCATGCTGGACCTGGGCCAAGTGCAAATGTTGGTTCTTGATGAAGCCGACCGCATGCTCGACATGGGCTTTATCCATGACGTGAAAAAGGTGCTGGCCGCTGTTCCCAAGGAAAAGCAAAGCTTGCTGTTCTCCGCCACTTTCAGCGACGAAATCCGCGAACTGGCCGCCGGCCTGCTCAAAGACCCACAGAGCGTGCAGGTCACGCCGCGCAACACCACGGTACAACGCATCACCCAGGTGATCCACCCCGTCGGCCGCGGCAAGAAAAAGGCCCTGTTGGCCCACATCATCAACGAACACAACTGGAGCCAGGTGCTGGTGTTCACCCGCACCAAGTTTGGTGCCAACAACGTGGCCGAATTTCTGGAAAAGAATGGCATCACCGCCATGGCCCTGCACGGCAACAAGAGCCAGGCTGCGCGCACGCAAGCACTGGCCGGTTTCAAAAGCGGCGACGTGCGCGCTTTGGTGGCAACCGACATTGCCGCCCGTGGCATTGACATTGACGATCTGCCGCACGTGGTGAACTACGAAATCCCCAACGTCAGCGAAGACTATGTGCACCGCATTGGCCGCACCGGTCGCGCCGGAGCCGACGGTGCCGCCGTGAACCTGGTGTGCCTGGATGAAGAAGGCTTCATGCAAGACATTGAGCGCTTTACCAAGCAAAACATTGAAGTCAAAGTGGTGGAAGGCTTTGGCCCCGAACCGGGCGAAAAGGGTGAACCCATCGCCATGGGACGCCAAACGATTTGGGGTGGCGCCGGCAAACCGCCAAGCCGCGACGTGATGCAGGCTGCCGCCAAGGCCGCCCGCACCGAAATGCTGCAGCGCGTGCGTGAGAACAAGACCGGCCAGGGTGGCGGTCGAGGCGCAGGCGGAGGCAATGGTGGTGGTAACAGCGGAGGCGTGGTGGCCAAGGGCCCGCGTGGCAACGGCGGTGGCGGCGCAGGCCGTGGCGGTGAACACGCTCCCCGACCACAAGGTGCCCGGGCCCCAGGGTCAGGGCCAAGGACCGGGTCGCGGTCCCAATCGTGATCGCGCACCCGCTGGTGACGAGCAACCACGCAGCCACGAAGGCCGCTTTGCCGCTGGTGGCGGCATGGGCGAGCCACGCGCTCCCCGCACCGCAGCCGGTGGACAACCCGACCCGATGCGTACCAGTGTCGATATGATGGCCGAACGCGGCGCTCGCCGTGGTTATGGCGGCGGTAATCGCGGCGGTTCTGGCAATGGAGGCGGAAATGGTGGACAACGCTCGGGTGGCTATGGTGGCGGGAGCAACGGGCCTCGTGGGTCAGGAAATCCTCGCGGCCCTTTTAGCCGATAAGACCTATTCGGCGGTTCACTGCGTGGGCCGCCGCACGCTGGAACAGAAGCATCCCAAGCTCTTCTGCCATGTGGTGGATTTTGCGGCCCTGCCGCACGATCTGCCCCGGGTGGATGATTGCTTCATCGCCTTGGGCACCACCATCAAAGTGGCCGGCAGCCAGGAGGCGTTTCGCGCCATAGACTTGAAGGCTGTTGAGGCGCTAGCCCTCGCCGTTAAAGCTTCAGGTGCTACCAAATTAGGAGTTGTCAGCGCCATGGGCGCCAACAGCCAGTCCTCGGTTTTCTACAACCGCATCAAGGGCGAGATGGAAGTCTCGCTGGCCCGCATGGGCTTTAAAAGTCTAGTCATTGCCCGCCCTTCCCTGATTGACGGCGACCGCACAGCCTTGAATCAGCCGGGCCGCGCGGGCGAAGGCTTGGGCCTGATGTTGACCCGCAAGCTCGGCCCGCTGCTTCCCAGTAATTACCGCGCCATTGCGGCCAAGGATGTGGCCCATGCCCTGATCCGGTCGGTCAAAGCGGGGACGCCCGGCGTAGTGACCCTGTTGTCCGGCGAAATGCAGGGCGGCTAAGTGTCGCTGCGCGGCCCCAGCAACGCCCCCTGGGCACCTCAGGACGGCCCTGCCCCGCACAAACAACGTCACCAGCGGATCGTCTCCTACCTGACGACTCCAGTGTCCGTGCACCGCCGGGTCAAAGGTTGCGCCATCGGGCAGCACATCGGCTGAATAGAAATGCTCCCCCGGTTTGAAGATGCGCGAGACGCCGCCTTGCAGGCCGATCTCCATCTGCCCACCCAAAATGAAACACCACTGTGGTGCACCGGTGCAGTGGAACTGGCTGCAAAACCCGACCGGGCTGGTGCGCAACTGGTAGCCCTCCGAGGCAAACACGTCTGACAGCATGGACTGGGGCGTGCCCTGGGTCAGCGCAACGGCTTCCGCACGAAACCGCGCGCGACCATCGGTGTCGGTAAACAAAACAACTTTGGTGAATTCAGTCATGGCACGTCCGTAAAAGGCAATGCCGTCAATTATCCCCAGTGGCTAAGGCCAAAGCCATTTGGCGCCACAATCAGACTGAAATATCCCCCTTTTCAGGAACCCCACCATGCGACTTTTGCACACCATGCTGCGCGTAGGCAATTTGCAGCGCTCCATTGACTTTTACACCCAAGTCCTGGGCATGAAGCTGATCCGCAAGTCTGAAAACCCCGAGTACAAATACTCGCTGGCCTTTCTCGGCTATGGCACCAACCCGGATCACGCCGAACTGGAACTCACCTACAACTGGGGGGTGGAAAGCTACGATATGGGCACGGCCTATGGCCACATTGCCCTGGGTGTGCCCGATGCCTATGCGGCCTGTGAAAAGATCAAGGCCGCCGGCGGCAACGTGACGCGCGAACCCGGACCGGTCAAGGGTGGCAGCACCGTGATTGCCTTTGTGACCGACCCCGACGGCTACAAGATTGAATTGATTCAGCGCGCCTAGGTTGTGGCTTCGCGGTAGTGTTCGCGCCGACGCGCCTCGGAGACAAACTCTTCCAGTTGCGGGTCCATGGCATTGCGCGCCGCCACAATACCCAGCACCCGACTGCCCTCCACCACCGGCACATGGCGAAAACCGCGTTCGTGCATGAGCAACAACGCATGACCGTAGGTCGTGTTCGGTGCCAGCGTGGCGGGGTTTGGCGTCATCACTTGGCGCAGCAACGTGGCGTGCGCGTCCAGCCCCTTGGCCAGTACACGAAACACGGCATCGCGCTCGGTGAAGATGCCGATCAGGGTGTCGTTCTCCATCACCAAGGTAGCACCGGTGTTTTTGGTCGCCATGCGTTTGGCCGCCTCGGCCACCGTGGTTTCCGGCGCCAGCAAAACCAGTTTTTTGGGCTCCATCAGGCTTTTAACAGGCAGATCAAACATAGGCCCTCCAATTCATTCGACAACTCTGGGGTGCATGCTAGGCGCCTCTTGAGCAATTACCTTGCCATAGGTCAAACACTTGCTAAATGATCAGGTAACTGTATCGAATTACTATAATTTCAATAGCGCATGACCTATATTTCACGAGGGCTAGAGACTATTTTTTTCTCAAAACAAGGGTGTCACGGGCAATGGGCTGGACATCGACCTTGCTGCGCACGGTGCCTGAGCCCAAGACACCTTTGGGGTGGATGGATACGAGAATTGGCATAGACGATGTAACTGAATTACATGGTGCATGGTACTACTCGCCTTCACATTTTTGGTACACAGAAGTTGCCAATGGGGTGCGAGCTTACAGGCTATGTGCACTTGCAACATTTGGTGGCATTTGGACGACGGATGTTGCAATTGATTGCGGGTTTTCACAAAGAGGCCGGGCTAGTATCAGTTCTCACATTTCTTGAAGGAACCTTGATGTCTATGCAACCTCCGTTCTTTGGCAAACGCCCCCCTGACCCAATCACCAGCCGCTCCCAAACGACCGCAAGTAGCACTTCCAGTGCAGGCGCTGGAAGTGCCGCATTGCACCAGGGCACGCCATCGACCGCTCCAATTACTCCCATCGCGGCCGTGCAACCGGCGGCACCGGTGTCTGGGGCGCCCGTCAAGGAAGGCGGCAGCAAGCTCACCGTGGGGCCCAATATCAAACTCAAGGGCGTGGAAATTACCGATTGCGACACTCTGGTGGTGGAAGGCACGGTGGAAGCAACAATGGACTCGCGCGTCATGCACATCACCGAGGTGGGCGCGTTCAAGGGATCAGCCGACATCGACTTTGCCGAAATCCATGGCGAATTCAATGGCGACCTGACGGTGCGCGAGAAACTGGTGATCTACTCCACTGGCCGAGTCAGCGGCAAAATTCGCTACGGCAAGGTGGTGATCCAGGAAGGCGGCCAGTTGATGGGCGACGTCCAGTTTGACGCGGCCAAGGCCGGCAAGGCTGCGGGCGCTTCTATACTGGCTGGATGACCAACATTGCCGATCTTCGCAAGAGTTACGAGCGGGCCGAACTCGACGAGAGCGCCTCCCACGCTGATCCGCTGCAACAGTTTGACCAGTGGCTGAAAGAAGCCATTGCCTCAAAAATACCCGAACCCAATGCCATGACCGTGGCCACCGTGGCCAGCAACCTGCGCCCGTCTACCCGCGTGGTGCTGATCAAGGGCTATGACGAACGCGGCATCACCTGGTTCACCAATTTCGAAAGCCGCAAGGGCCAGGAACTGGCGGGCAACCCGTTTGCAGCCCTGCAGTTCCACTGGGTGGAGCTGGAGCGTGTGGTGCGCATTGAAGGCCGGGTGGAAAAAGTCAGTGCTGAGGAGTCCGACGCCTATTTCCACAGCCGCCCGTTGGACTCGCGCGTGGGGGCCTGGGCCTCGCCGCAGAGCACCGTCATTTCCGGTCGCGGCGTACTGGTGGCCAACGCCGCCAAATACGCCGCCAAATTTCTGTTGCAGCCGCCGCGTCCGCCGCATTGGGGCGGCTACCGGTTGCAGCCGGACCGCTGGGAATTCTGGCAGGGCCGCAAGAGCCGTCTGCACGACCGGCTGCGCTACATGCAGCAGCCCGATGGCCAATGGCTGCGCGAGCGCTTGGCCCCCTGACGCGCTAGAACGCCACCGTGCACGCGTCCCTTCCCCTGCGGCACTTTCTGCTGGCACTGGCGGTTGTCGCCGTGTGGGGCACCAATTTTGTCGTCATCAAGCTGGCACTGGGATGCCACCATGCTGGCCCCTGCGCTTGCGGTGTGGCCGGGCCCCGGGGGCCGGGGCGGCCCCCCCCCTTGGTGTGTTTAACCCCCCAAAGGTGCGGTCTACATGGATTCCTTTTGGATTCAGGGGCCGCCACATATGCACCTTGCCGACAAAACGGCTGCCAACGGCCACGGCGTCGGGCTCCACGCCAAAGGCCACGAATCCATTGCGGGCATACAGCGCCTGCGCGCTGTCGTTGCCCTGGGTGACGGTCAGCAGCACCTGGCGGACCCCAGGCCATGTGCGGGCATGGTCCAGCGTGGCCTGCACCAGCAACTGCCCCAACCCGGCTCGGCGGTAGGGGGCCTGCACCACCATGCCAAACAGCGTGGCTTTGTGGGCGGCTTTTTCACGCACCTCCTGGCCCAGGCCCACGGCACCTACGAGTTCACCGTTTTGAAAGGCACCAAAAACGACTTCACGGGCTGTTGGGTCGGTTGCCATGCGTTGCTCCCACCAGGACAGTGGCAACGATTCACGCTCAGCGACGCTGCTAGTGAAGGCGTCGGGGTGCAGCGCATAGGCCTGTAGCATCAGCGCACGGTACTGCGGCGCACACAACGGTGTAAGGCGCATACCGGGCGTCATGGCCTTGGCAAACTGCTGGATGGGTGTGGTTTCACCCGGCAGCGTCACAACACCTTCCAAGTCAAAGCCACAGCGCTCCAGTACCCGGATGGAGTCGGCATTGTCAGGATTGACCACCGCTATCACCCGGCGCAAGTCATGCTGGCAGGCGCCGTTGTCCAGCACTGCACGCACACATTCCACAGCGTAGCCTTGGGAGCAGTATTCGGGCAGCAGGGCATAACCCACATCCACATCGGCCAAGCCCTCGCGGCGGATCAGGCCGCACATGCCAATGGCTTGGCCGGTACTTTTTAGGGACACGCGACAAAGACCAAAACCATTGCGCACATAGCTGGCCAGCGGGCCATTGCGCAGGTAGGCACGGGCATCTTCGAGCGTGCGCACACCCTTGTCGGCAATGGCGCGGATGAAGGATGGCTCGTTGAGCAGGCGCAGGACAAAGGCAGCATCGTCCAGCGTGAAATGGCTGACCTGCAAACGGGCGGTTTCACAAATGACCACGGTATCGGTTCCTGGCGAATCTGGGGTTGGGCGCCATGGTACCCCCAAGCCCGGCCAAAGCACCGCGCCCGGTAAAATCGCGGGTTCTGACTGAATTCACCCCACCATGACCGAAACCGCTTCCACACCCATCGCACAACCCGGCTTGCAATCCCTCTCCAAATCGTTCGAGCCTGCCGCGCTGGAAGCCCATTGGGGGCCCGAGTGGGAAAAGCGCGGTTACGGCGTGGCCGGCTACCGGGGCACGCAAGCACCAAAGGCCGGCGAACCGTCCTTTGCCATCCAACTGCCGCCGCCCAATGTCACCGGCACGCTGCACATGGGCCATGCGTTTAACCAGACCATCATGGACAGCCTGACGCGCTATCACCGCATGCTGGGCAACAACACCGTCTGGATACCCGGTACCGATCACGCCGGTATTGCCACCCAGATTGTGGTGGAACGCCAGTTGCAAGACCAGAAGGTCAGCCGCCACGACCTGGGCCGTGAAGCGTTTGTGAAGAAGGTGTGGGAGTGGAAAGAAAAGTCAGGCAACACCATCACCACCCAAATGCGCCGCATGGGCGACACGGTGGACTGGAGCCGCGAATACTTCACCATGGACGACAAACTGTCCAAAACGGTAACCGAGACCTTTGTGCAGTTGTACGAGCAGGGCTTGATCTACCGTGGCAAGCGCCTGGTGAACTGGGACCCCATTTTGCAAAGCGCCGTGAGCGACTTGGAAGTGGAGAGCGAAGAAGAAGACGGCAGCATGTGGCACATCCGCTACCCGCTGGCCGATGATTCTGGCTCCCTCACCGTCGCCACCACCCGGCCTGAGACCATGCTGGGCGACGTGGCCGTCATGGTGCACCCGGAAGACGATCGCTATGCCCATCTGATTGGCAAGCAAGTCGTGCTGCCCTTGTGCGGCCGCACCATCCCCATCATTGCCGATGACTATGTGGACAAGGCTTTTGGTACCGGCGTGGTCAAAGTCACACCCGCGCATGACCAGAACGACTATGCAGTAGGCCAGCGCCACAAGCTGCCCATGATCTGCGTACTCACACTGGACGCCAAGATCAACGACAACGCCCCCGCTGCCTACCAAGGCCTGGACCGTTTTGTGGCTCGCAAAAAAGTCGTGGCAGATCTGGAAGCCGATGGTTTCCTGGTCGAGGTCAAAAAGCACAAACTCATGGTGCCCCGCTGCGCACGTACCGGCCAAGTCATCGAACCCATGCTCACCGACCAATGGTTTGTCGCCATGAACAAGGCCCCCACGCTCCCCCCTACGGGTGGTTCGCTGCCCCCCGAGGGGGCTAATTTCCCTAGGGGCGGCCCGTCGGGAAATTCTGCCGTCTTCGATCAACGCTCCATCGCGCAAAAGGCCATCGACGCCGTGCAATCCGGTGAAGTGCGCTTTGTGCCCGAGAACTGGGTCAACACCTACAACCAGTGGATGAACAACATCACCGACTGGTGCATCAGCCGCCAACTGTGGTGGGGCCACCAAATTCCGGCCTGGTATGACGAAGACGGCAATGTGATCGTGGCCCGCAATGAAGCCGAAGCACAGGCCAAAGCCCCCGGCAAAAAACTGCGTCGCGACGAAGACGTGCTCGACACCTGGTATTCATCCGCTTTGGTTCCCTTCAGCACCATGGGCTGGCCCAACCAGACCGACAGCGCCAGCGACGATTACAACCTGTACCTGCCCTCCAGCGTGCTGGTCACCGGCTACGACATCATCTTCTTCTGGGTCGCCCGCATGATCATGATGACCACGCACTTCACCGGGCGCGTGCCGTTCAAACATGTCTACATCCACGGCCTGGTGAAAGACGCGCAGGGCAAGAAGATGAGCAAGTCCGAAGGCAACGTGCTGGACCCGGTGGACTTGATCGACGGCATTGCCCTGCCCGAGTTGCTGGCCAAACGCTCCGAAGGCCTGCGCAAACCCGAGACCGCGCCACAGCCGTGCGCAAGAACACCGAAAAAGAATTCCCCGAAGGCATCCCCGCCTTTGGTGCAGACGCCCTGCGCTTTACCTTTGCCTCCTTGGCATCCTTGGGCCGCTCCATCAACTTCGACAGCAAACGCTGCGAGGGCTATCGCAACTTCTGCAACAAGCTGTGGAACGCCACCCGCTTTGTGCTGATGAACTGCGAAGGCGCTGACTGCGGCCTGCAAAACGGAATCGAGTGTGACACCGCCACGCTGGATTTCAGCCAGTGCGATCGCTGGATTGTTTCGCTCTTGCAAAAAACCGAGGCCGAAGTGGCCAAGGGTTTTGCCGAATACCGTCTGGACAATGTGGCCAGCACGATTTACGACTTTGCATGGAACGAGTTTTGCGACTGGTACCTGGAAATTGCCAAGGTCCAAATCAACACCGGCACCGACGCACAAAAACGCGCCACCCGCCGCACCCTGATCCGCACGCTGGAAACCCTGCTCCGCTTGGCCCACCCCATCATCCCCTTCATTTCTGAGGAGCTATGGCAAAAGGTGGCTCCAGTGGCCGGGCGCGCTGGGCCATCCGTGGCAATTGCGGCCTACCCCATCAGCCAACCTGAGCGCATTGATCAGGCTGCCATTGCCCATGTCGCCAAGCTAAAGGCATTGGTGGATGCCTGCCGCAACCTGCGTGGCGAGATGAACGTGTCACCTGCCACCCGTTTGCCGCTCTACGTGGTGGCGCAATCAGCCGCCGAGGGCGCGTTTCTGTCAGCATCAGCCGCCGTACTGCAGGCGCTGGCCAAGCTCAGTGAAGTCAAGCTCTTTGCTGACGAAGCCGCATGGGTAACAGCCGCCCAGTCTGCACCCGTAGCGGTGGTGGGCGAAGCGCGTATCTGCCTCTACATGGAAGTGGACGTAGCCGCCGAAAAAGCCCGTCTGGGCAAAGAAGTGCTGCGCCTGGAAGACCAGATCACACGCGCCAACACCAAGCTGGGCAATGAGGCCTTTGTGGCCAAGGCGCCGGCAGCGGTACTAGAGCAAGAGCGCAAACGCGTGGCCGAATTCACCGACACACTGGCCAAGATGCGCGAACAACTGGCCCGCTTGGGGTAATGGAGTTTCGTTTGCGCTAACGGCGGCGCAGCACGTGGATGAACTCGTCATTCACGGTCTGCTGATCCACCAGTTCGTTACCGGTTTGCTTGGCAAAAGCCTGAAAATCCCGTATCGAACCGGGATCGGTTGAGACCACCTTCAGGGTCTGACCGGTCACCATATCGGCCAGGGCTTTCTTGGCCTTGAGAATGGGCAAAGGGCAGTTCAGACCCCGTGTGTCAACTTCTTTGTCTGTGTGCATGGGATGTCATTCCTGCTTGGAAAATTCGATGAGAGTGGCTGTGTGGCCACGCGACTTTAATCATTCAGGCCATTTTGGCTTATTTTGCCACCTGGTTTTCGCTCAGGCGATGGAAGAAATCGCGCTATCCACCCCATCGCCAAGATCACCACGATGGTCAATGCGTTGGCAGGGATTTGCAGATTGAAATCTACCGTGCTGTGCATCAGCAGTGTCACGATAGCCATTGCCACACCAAATGCGATGCCCCTTGGCAGGCTTGATCGGCGCTGCGCCATAACCTTGACCACCGTCCACAATGTTCCAGTCACCAAAAGCCCCAAAAATCCCAATCCAATCAGACCATAGTCAGCCGCAATTTCAACATAATCATTGTGTGTATGGTCCACAAAAGAGCTGCCGTACGCAGGGGTGCGGTAGCCCATAAACACATTGTAAAAACTACCGCCTCCACTCCCCGCCCAAACAAAATCCCGCACCATTGGAAGAGCGGTACGCGCCGCTTCTGTCCGAGCCTCTATCGACTCTTCAGTGCTGCTGTCTCCCACGGCGCCCGATACTTGCGTTTGCTGAATGCGTTCGGCCACCTGTTCTATTCCCACCGCCGAACCGACCACCAGAATGTCGATAATGACCAAGCTGACAATGAGCGCAATGGTTCTCGGCGCCGTCTTGCGCATCAACACAACGCCCAGCAGCCCCACCACCATCAACGCAATGAAGAAGGCCGAATTGCCCATGCGTGACCGGGTCACTACCAGTGCAATAACCATCACAACCAGCAGCAGGCGCAAGCGGATCTTCGTGCTGAGCAAAAATTCAATTGCTCGCTTCAAACGCTCTTTCCAGCCTGCATGCTTATGCACCTCTGAGCCCAAACGGGCCAGCATCAAGCCGATACCCACTGAAAGGCACATATTCAAATAGGCCGCTACATGGTTGCGGTTGATGAACGTGCCAATCAAATTGCTGTGGGACACTGAAGAAAAGAAGAGGATGTACTCCGCTTTGATCGAATACAGCACAACACCAACAACTGCCTGCAACACCCCGCTCCAAACCAGAACCTGCGCAAGTCGATCCAGCCTCTTCCCATCGCGCACGGTGATTGCAGTGACGATGAATGCCGCAAAATAGGCAAACGACAATCCCGCCATGATGCGCGACTGAAATACATCCAAAGAGAGGGTCATCCAGACTGCGGGCTCCTGGGCCAGAGCAGCAACGGGTGAAATTACGCCCACCCAATTGGCGGGAAGGGGTATGGTCTGCACCCACGACAAACAGACAAAACCGGCAAGGCACAACAACGGCCACTTAAACAATGCCAGCCGTTGCATTGCTGCCTGCGGCACACGTCTCCAAACCACGACAGTACCCATCAGCAGCAACACCGCAAGACCTACCAAGAGTCCGATCGCCCAGATACGGTTACTTCCCAGCGGAAGCGGCGCCCAGACCAGCAAAAAAAGCAGGCCGCCAAATATCCACCGGTCGCCTACGGGATTTGCGCCATCGACAGCTTCACTGGACAGCGCCCATTCTTGTTCCCTGCTCATCTAAGTTCCATCGAAATCGGCTGAATGTAGCATGGAGTCTATAGACGCAAGTGCCGGATTCACTTAGACTGCCAGCCGGTGCCTTCAAGCCATTCCAATAATTGGCTGGGGCACCTACAAGTAGTATCTAGGTGAGGCTATGAGATGAAATACTTAAAAAATAATGGTTCTCGCAGCCATATATTTCGCATTGCTTTGCAGTTTTTCTGCAGCAAATTGTCACTTGCCAACTGCGGAGGTGCGCATTGATTGCAACTTTTGCATTGGCCTTTTCGCTTTCCGTCGTACTCATCTGCTTGCTGATGCCTGCGGCAAACCGCCTTGGGCTGCTTGACGCTCCTGATAGCCGAAAACACCACGACGGTGCGGTGCCCCTTATTGGCGGCTTGGCCATTTACATCGCTTTGGCCTTTGTTTTTTGGCAATCGCAACAAAGCATCTGGCTAATCGCGATTGGCTTTCCGCTGATGGTTGTTGGCCTGGCCGACGACCGGTGGGAAATATCTGCACGCCAACGCTTTTTGGTTGAAATCGTTTGTGCCTTTGTTGCGGTTGTGTATTGCGATGTGCGGCTCTATGACATTGGGGAGCTATTGCCCAATGTGGGTGGCACCTTGTTCCTGTTGTCCATTCCGCTGACCATCGTTGGTATGGTTGGCGTTATCAATGCAGTCAATATGACCGACGGCGTTGATGGATTGGCCGGGGGCCTGGCTACGCTCACTTTTGGTGCATTGGCATTTTTAACCTACCCAAGCGATCCGCAAGTGGCACTGCAATTGGTTGCGTTTGTGGCGGTTCTGTTGGGTTTTTTAGTCTTCAATTCCCGTTTTTTCGGACGCAAAAAGGCTGCCCTGTTTATGGGTGACAGCGGCTCCATCTTTATCGGCTTTGCCTTGTCGTGGTACCTCATCCAACTTTCGCAGGGTGCATCAGCCGTCTTCAAGCCGGTAGATGCACTGTGGCTGATTGCCGTGCCGTTACTGGACACCATGACCATCATGGCCAGACGCATGCGCCACGGCCGATCGCCATTTTCTGCCGACCGCGAACATCTGCACCACATCCTGATGCTGGCAGGCTTCGGCGCCAATCGCACGGTGCTCATTATTCTGGCATCCCAGGTTTGTTTCATTCTTGTTGCAATCGCCAGCATCCGCTTCAATGCGATTTCTTGGGTCATGTTCCTGCTATTTGTTGGAACCTTTGCGGTGTACTTCATGGCCATGAACCACGCCTGGAAGGTCATGAAACGTCTCAAACACTTTCGGGAGTGGGCTGGTATTGAAGACAGCCGAAGGGAAAATTACGAATCATCGGTCCTCACATCCGGTCCCGATCGGCGCAAAGCACCCGTTCAGAACCAGTAACTGAATGACAAGTATTGACACCCGCACAGCCCTGATCAGCGGCATTTCGGGGCAAGACGGTGCCTACCTGGCGCAGTTGCTTCTGCAAAAAGGGTACCGCGTCGTCGGCACCGCGCGTGATGCGCAGATGAGCACCTTTGGCAACCTGGAGCGGCTGGGCATTCGCGGCCAGGTGGCGGTGGTTTCCATGGCCATTAACGATTTTCGCAGCGTGCTGCAAGTTCTGGATAAACACCAGCCCGATGAAATCTACAACCTGGCGGGGCAAAGTTCGGTTGGGCTTTCGTTTGAGCAACCGGTTGAAACTTTAGAGAGCATCAGCGTTGGCACGCTCAACCTGCTTGAAGGCATGCGCTTCCTGAACCGCGATACCCGGCTCTATAACGCCGGTTCGGGCGAATGTTTTGGCGATACCCGTGGGGAGCCCGCGGATGAGCGCACGCCGTTCAGGCCGCGAAGCCCCTACGCGGTAGCCAAATCAGCCGCCTTTTGGCAGGTCGACAACTACCGTGAAGCCTATGGCCTGTACGCCTGCTCGGGCATTCTCTTCAACCACGAATCGCCACTGCGCCCTGAACGTTTTGTGACGCAAAAGATTGTGCGCGCCGCCTGCCGTATTGCAGCCGGCAGCCCGGATCAGCTGCAACTGGGCAACCTGGACATTCAACGTGACTGGGGCTGGGCTCCGGAATATGTTGACGCCATGTGGCGCATGCTGCAGTTGGCCAAGCCGCAAGACTTTGTCATTGCCACCGGCAAAACCCACGCCCTGCAAGACTTTGTGGCCCGGGCCTTTGCGGAGGTCGATCTCGACTGGCGCGAGCATGTGGACATCAACCCCGCGCTCATGCGCCCCAGCGACGTTGCAGTGAGTCGTGCCGATCCGCGACTGGCCGCCCAGCATCTTGGGTGGACAGCGCAAACCGATATGCCGCACGTGGTGCAGAGGATGGTGGCAAGCGAACAAGCCCTATTCGGTATCAAGCCAGGGCGTACGGCAACTTTCGACAATTCCTCTAGCCCTCGTGTAACCTTAACATGATGCTCCGAATTCTATAGCGTTAATCACAATGAATAATCCAAACGCACCATCTGCCAACCTGGCCCCAAAAGTCGCCCTCATCACCGGCATCACCGGCCAAGACGGCTCCTACCTGGCCGAGCTGCTGCTCGAAAAAGGCTACATCGTGCACGGCATCAAACGCCGTGCCAGCCTGTTCAACACCGCGCGCGTAGACCACATCTACCAAGACCCGCACATTGACAATGTCCGCTTCAAACTGCACTACGGTGACTTAAGCGACGCCAGTAACCTGACCCGCATCATCCAGCTGGTGCAGCCGGACGAAATTTACAATCTGGGCGCACAAAGCCACGTGGCCGTGTCATTCGAATGCCCCGAATACACCGCCGACGTAGATGGCATCGGCACCCTGCGCATTCTGGAAGCCATCCGCATCCTGGGGCTGGAGAAAAAAACCCGCTTTTACCAGGCGTCCACCAGCGAGCTGTATGGCCTGGTACAAGAATCTCCCCAAAAAGAAACCACCCCGTTTTACCCCCGCAGCCCCTACGCCGTGGCCAAGCTCTACGCGTACTGGATCACCGTCAACTACCGCGAAGCCTATGGCATGTATGCCTGTAACGGCATCCTGTTCAACCACGAAAGCCCGCGCCGTGGCGAAACCTTTGTGACCCGCAAAATCACACGCGGCCTGAGCAGCATTGCCCAAGGTCTGGAGAGCTGCCTGTACATGGGCAACATGGACGCCCTGCGCGACTGGGGCCACGCCAAAGACTATGTGCGCATGCAGTGGATGATGCTGCAACAAGACAAACCGCAAGACTTTGTGATTGCCACCGGCGTGCAATACAGCGTGCGCGACTTCGTCACCTGGACTGCCACCGCGCTGGGCATCACGGTCAAGTTTGAAGGGCAAGGCGTAGAAGAACAGGCCATCGTAGTGGCCATCACCGGCGACAGCGCCCCCGCCCTGAAGGTGGGTGACGTGGTGGTCAAGGTAGACCCCCGCTACTTTCGCCCCACCGAAGTTGAAACCCTGTTGGGTGACCCCACCAAGGCCAAAACCGAGCTGGGCTGGATTCCAGAAATCACCGCGCAAGACATGTGCAAGGAGATGGTTGCCAACGACTTAGCCCTAGCCAAACAGCACGCGCTGCTCAAAAAGCATGGATATGACGTGAACGTCAGCGTCGAATAAGCCAGCTTGGGCTATGCGTGGCCGAGAATGTTAGCGGTCGTTATCCGTCAGGGCAACGCTGAATAAAAATGCTACTGATTCAATAGTGGCACCATCAATATTGACGAGGGCTAGCGGCCGATTCGTTACTCAAAAAATTCCAAACCGGTACCGCACCACGTAGTAGCCCAGCTTCAGCATTTCTTCACCCACAAATCGGGCTGACTGCCGGTTTTGCCACCAGCGCCAGGTGGACCACCAGGTTGGGTTGGCTGCCACCAGCACGAAACGCAAATCAGACCCAAAAAAGTTGGACGCCCATGCGTAGCGCACACGCAGCATATGGGGCGGGTCGGTCACCACCAAGACCGACTTCCAGCCGTTGGCCTGCATGCGGGTGCGTGTGGTTTTAGCCTCGCCCCAGCTATTGCCGGGCAACACATCCTTCCACACCATTGCATCCGGAAAGCGTGTTTTGGCATCGGCAAGCTCGGCAGCAGTGGGGTCAATCAGCACCAAACGCGGCGCAAGCCCCGCCAACACCAGTTCGCGCGCGCGTGCATAGCGGGCGCCATCGCCACCGCCTAACATCACCACGGCATCCGCCCGTTGCGGGTTCGACGACGGCAAGGCGAGTATGGCGCCTGCACCCCAAAACCCCAGAAACGCCAACAGCAAGGCCAGCAGCCACCCTAACCCCGTGCGCTTCATGCTGTAGCACTCACTCAACGAACCAGCGCTGCGATCAGCTGCTTGACCACCGCCTCGGGCGAGAACAGCCTTACCGACAAGGCCTTGCAGCGTGCTGCAAACTCCGTATCGGCAGCCAGATCCTGCAAAAGTGCTTCGGCCAGACGCTGCAGCGTATCGGCTGAATGGTCCGAGCAGACTCGCCCTACTCTTTCGCCCTCAATCAATCCCATCAGGTCATTACCCGGGTTGATGCTGGCCAGCACCGGCAAACCACTTTGCATGTAGGTCAAGAACTTGCCCGGAATATTGTGCGTTTTGTGGCGTGGGTCAAGTGCTACCAGGCCAACATGGCACTGCGCATACAAACCAGGAATTTCGTCGGGGTGAATTTCATCGTGAAAGGCCACGTTACTCAAACCCCCGCACCTTCGCATCGGCTGCCAGGCTTTGGGTATCGCTACCGCGCCCCACAAACAAAAACCCGATATCGGCCCGATCGCGCAAACGCTCGGCCAGGTCAAGCAACACACCCATGCCTTGCGCCACGCCCATATTGCCGGCGTACACAAACACCTTGCGCCCCGCCAGCGCCGTTTTTGCCAGGTCGATGGTGCAACTGATCTCAGGTGCGTGGGCCAACCAGTTCTGCAGCACCTCCAATTGCCGGCCCGCACCAGTGGCCCAGTCATTGAAATAGGTCAGGTTACCGGGCGTCTGCACACCAATGGTGTCAGCCACCGAATATTGGTAATTTGCCACCGCCTTAAACACCCGATACGGCAAGCCACGCCCCATCAGTCCCATGTCGGCTGCCCATTCAGGAAAAATGTCGCGAATGATCAGATAGCCCTTGCAATGGCTGGATTTCTTTAAAGCACTGGCCAATGGACCATGAAAAATGCTGGGCGCGTACCAAACCACACCATCCCAACGCTGCTTTGCCAGTGGGCTGTTGCGCAGGTTGCGCAGCATGGCAAACGGCATCACAAACTCATTCAACGTGCGCCGCACATAACCAATGTCTTTGGTTTTTGGAGCGCGCAAGCGCAGCAACTGCACACCATCCATATCCTCAATGGCCCAAGGCTGATCCAGGTCGGCTGATGGCAGCATCACTGTCAGCGCGTGCCCCTGCCGCACAAACTCGCGTGACAGATCGCGCAACTGCACCGCACCCGACGTACGCAGCGGGGGAAAGGTGTCGGCAATCAGCGCAATACGCATGCAATGCCTTTAGTACTTCTTCCAGACCACCCGGTTTACATAATCGGTATAGCTGTGGATGATGCGCAGCACCTTGTCTGCCACGTTGGGCATGCTGTAGTCGGCCACCAGGCGCAGACCGCGCTCTGCGCCGCGCGGTTGCGTAGCCAAAATAGCCAAACCCTGGCGCACCCGGTCTACCTCCAGCCCCACCATCATCACGGCGGCTTCTTCCATGCCCTCGGGGCGCTCATGGGCTTCGCGCAAATTGAGCGCAGGGAAGTTGAGGATAGAAGACTCTTCGTTGATCGTTCCGCTGTCGGACAACGACGCCCGGCTGGAAAGCTGCAAACGTACGTAGTCATGAAAACCCATTGGCTTGAGCAAACGCACCAAGGGGTGAAAGGTGGCCCCGGTGGCATCGATGCGCTTTTGGGTACGCGGGTGCGTGGACACAATGACCGGCAGCCCGTAGTCCGCTGCGACAGTGTTCAGCACCTCTACCAGCTTGCCAAATGACTGGGGCGACTCGATGTTTTCTTCGCGGTGCGCGCTGACCACAAAGTAACCGCCCTCTGCAAGCTCCAAACGGGTCAACACGTCCGACGCATCAATACGTGGCCGGTAATGCGTCAGCACCTCAAACATCGGGCTGCCGGTCTTGATGACCAAGTCCGGCGGCAAGCCCTCGCGAAGCAGGTAGTCGCGGGCAATGGTGCTGTAGGTCAGGTTGACATCGGCCGTGTGGTCCACAATGCGGCGGTTGGTCTCTTCGGGCACGCGCTGGTCAAAGCAGCGGTTGCCCGCCTCCATGTGAAAGATGGGAATTTTGCGCCGCTTGGCCGGTATCACCGCCAGGCAACTGTTGGTGTCACCCAGCACCAGCATGGCCTCTGGCTGCAAGTCGGCCAGCACCTGGTCTACCGCAATAATCAGGTTGCCAATGGTGTGCGCGGCACTGGTCGTGTTGGCCGCGCAGTTCAAAAAATGGTCAGGCTTGCGCACACCCAGGTCGTCAAAAAAGACCTGGTTTAACTCGTAATCATAGTTTTGGCCGGTGTGTACCAAGATATGTTCACAATGCTCATCCAACCGGGCCAGCACGCGCGAGAGTCGAATAATCTCGGGCCGGGTGCCGACTACGGTCATGACTTTCAGCTTTTTCATTTCTTTCCTTTGTCTTGGGGCGTCATGGCGGACGGTCTTTATCATGCGAAAAGAATTCGCTGGGCCAATTGCGCAAAATAGTCTTTCGACCAAATCTCCAGGCCAGCAGGTTCACGAACAAACGGCAGCACATCGCTTCGTGCGGACGCGATATCAAGCGAAGCAATACGGTCTTGCAACATTGCCAGAAATTCTTCCTGCCCCAAGGCCTCACCTTGCCAGTGGCCGCTTTGTCTCGCTCTTTCTGCAAAGTGGCTCAAGTTCAATGTGACAGACCGGCGCACATACCACTCAAAGTCAAACCAGTCGCGTCCCTTGACACGGTTCTTCCATTTTCTGAAGAGCAGGGCATGCATCTTGCCTGCATACAAATCGGGCAAAGCGAAGCAATTTACATAAAACGAATACGGTTGCAGCAAAAGCTTTTGCTCGGACAAGAACAACTGCGGCGGGTCCGTGTCTACCTCAAACTTGATTTTGAGCGCTCTTTGGCCCTGGACATTGATGTCGTACAAACTAGATGACTTCTTCAGAAATGCAGAGGCAATGTCGGTCACCGCAGTTTTTGCTCGCCCCAAAGCCCAACGCGGGCCGGAAAACGACGAAAGCAAAACCCACCACGATTCAATCCGGCCAAGCTCCTGCATCACCTCACGCAGTGCATGTGAGGTTTGCTCGTCGGTCTCACGCGGGTAGCGCGACAGCATTTGCTCTACTACGGTTGTCATGGCAACGCCTCCACCGCTTTTTGCAGGGCCTGCAAGTGCCGCACCTTGTAGCCAGCTGGGCGCTGCCGATCGTCCGATATCGACATTGCGCAGCGCATCGGCGTCGATGCGCAAATCTTCCAGCAAAATTGCTGCATGCCTGCACCGATGTTGCCTGCAGCTTTCTTGTAAGCACCACCTTGTCGCACAGCGCCTTGGCGGGTGTCGCCATCAAGTAAAACGTGCCATCTGAATGAGCGGCCTGGCAAATACCTGGGCTGTACAGCGCCGCCGGCAAATGCGCATAAGTAAAAAGCCCCAGCGGTGTTGTGCAAATGCGCGTGCGGCGCGTGGTGACCGATGTTACCGTGACCACCCCCTCGGGAATCAAACCATAGTGACTCAGTGCAGAGTCCAGCGACACATAAGACGGGCCATAAAGCAAGTTGGCCACCAACGGCATCGATACCGGCCTGTCCTGCAAATCTGGCCCCAGCACATACAAGCCGCGTCTGAGCGCCACGACTACACCTGCGGCCAGCCAACTTGCAATCTTGTCATTGGGTCGACGATAGTCGGCCAGCAAAGACATTAGCACCCCGTGTCCGAAAGGCGTACTGCCCAACGCACGAAGTCTTTTAACGAAAGAAAACTCGCTTTTTTGCATTGATAATCTAATAATAATCGATTTTCAATACAAAAATTCTACTTCATCATTGCAACTTGGTTGCCAGGCCGGGTGCCTACAACGGGCACGCAAACGTATCCGGCCGCTCACGGTCAAACACCTCGTTGGCCCACAGCATCACCACCATTTCGTCCTGGCCCATGTTGGTAATGTCATGCGTCCAGCCCGGCACGGTTTCTACAACCTCGCTTTTGTCGCCCGTGGTAACCAGCTCATGCGTCTGGCCGGTTTGCATGTGGCGAAACTTGAAGCGGGCCTGGCCCTTGATCACCAAAAACTTCTCGGTCTTGGAGTGGTGGTAATGCCCGCCGCGTGTAATGCCCGGGTGCGCGGTGAAAAACGAAAACTGCCCACAGTCTGGCGTCTTGAGCATTTCGGCAAACACGCCACGCGGGTCGGCGTATTGCGGCACCGTGTAGGTAAACAGCTCTACCGGCAGGTAGCTTACATACGTGGAATACAAGGCCCGCACCAGCCCGGTGCCCACACGCTCGGTCATCAGCGTGGTGCGGCTGTCTCTAAAAGCCGCAATTTGGCGGGCCAACTCGCCCACGGTGGTGGTGTATTGCGGGGCCACCGTGGCAAAGCCATCTGGCCCCAAGGCCGCATCGGCACCGTCCATTAGCTGTACAAAGCGGGCAATGACGTCGTCCACATACACCAGCGTGACCGGTGCTGCCGGGTCGTTTACCTGAATGGGCAGGCCGCGTGCCACGTTGTGGCAAAACGTGGCCACTGCCGAGTTGTAGTTGGGCTTGCACCATTTGCCAAACACATTGGGCAGCCTGAAGATGTGCACCGGCACGCCGTGGCTGGCGGCTGCGGCTTGCAAGGCGTTTTCGGCAGCCAACTTGCTTTGGCCATAGGGGTTGTCACGCCCCGCCTGGGTGCTGGATGTGCAAACAATGGGTATCTTTTTGCCCGTGGACTGCGCTACAGCACACACTGCCTGGCACAGTGCCTGCGTCAAATCCACATTGCCGGTGGTGAACTCTTGCGGGTCTTGCGGGCGGTTGACACCAGCCAGGTGAAACACAAAGTCCACCCCCTGCAGCAGATCTGGCAGTTGTGCCACGCTGCGGCTGCGGGTAAAGCAAACCACCTCTACATCCTTACGCTCTGCCAAATGCAGCTGCAGGTTTTTGCCAATGAAACCGTCAGCACCGGTAACTAGCACTTTCATCGCTTAGTCCTGCGCCACCACTTGCTCACCTCGCGCAATGCGCTGCATAAAGTCCAGCTTGAGCAGCAAGGCCTTCATGCCCTCTACATCCAGGCGGGTGGTGTTATGTGAGTGGTATTCCTCGGCATGCGAGCTTTTGGTTAAGCCCGAAGAGCCTACCTCTACAAACTTGGCGTAGTTCAGGTCGCGGGCATCGGGGGGGATGCGAAAATAATCGCCCAAGTCTTGGGCACAAGCCATTTCCTCACGGCTCAGCAAGGCTTCAAACAGCTTCTCGCCATGGCGAGTGCCAATGGTGCGCACCGCGTGGTCGGGCTTGCCCATTAGCGACAAAATGGCCTGGGTGAGCACACTCACCGTGGCCGCCGGAGCCTTTTGCACAAAATGTCGCCATTGTGGCCATGTTCAAAGGCGTAAAGCACCAGGTCCACCGCGTCGTCCAGCGTCATCATGAAGCGGGTCATTTCGGGGTCGGTCACGGTAATGGGCTTGCCGGCCAGCACCTGCTCTACAAACAGCGGAATGACCGAGCCGCGCGACGCCATCACATTGCCATAACGCGTGCCGCAAATGACGGTGTGGGTGCCTTCCAGGTTGCGGCTGGCGGCCACCATCACCTTTTCCATCATGGCCTTGCTGATGCCCATGGCGTTGATGGGGTACACCGCCTTGTCGGTGCTGAGGCACACCACGCGCTGCACGCCGGCGCCAATGGCGGCTTCCAACACATTCTCGGTGCCCAGCACGTTGGTGCGCACCGCCTCCATGGGGTGAAACTCACACGACGGCACCTGCTTGAGCGCCGCCGCATGAAACACATAGTCCACCCCGCGCATGGCTGTGCCACGCTGCGGGCATCGCGCACATCGCCAATGTAGAACTTGAGCTTGGCGTGGTTGAAGCGCTTGCGCATGTCGTCCTGCTTCTTCTCGTCCCGGCTGAAGATGCGGATCTCGGCAATGCCGGTATCCAGAAAGCGCTTTAGGACGGCGTTGCCGAAGGAGCCGGTGCCACCGGAGATCAGAAGAGTTTTGTTGTCGAACATGATTTCCTTTGAATATGGGCGTGGCAATACCAGGTAAGTCGCCAGAGGGCCCCCCGGCTCCCAGAGAATCCGAAGGCCGGAATTTTGCACAGGCCGTGCCCGCCGATCCATCTCGTACCGCTTATATTCCCACATACGGTAAACCTCGGTGCGCAAACGCGCCCATCTCAACCGACCCGGCCCGCGCGCCAGGCACTAATACCAACAAGTGATACAAAACAATATGACGTATCGACCGGGAATTTTCCAGAAATTGCGCTTGAGCCACATGCGCCGCTCCAATGCTGTACCAAAGAACCGAGGCGGCAGGGCGAGTGCCTTACCTTCAAACTGGCTGATCGCCTCTGCAGTCGTGTAGCGGTTCTGTTTGGTTAGCCAATGATCCAGGTCAGGGCTGTCGTGATGTTCCAAATAGCCAGTGGAGTGGCTCATACGGCCTTCTACCAAGGGATGCTCGTTGACTGAAACATCCGTGAACCGGCATGTACCCGTTCGCCAAACCCTAAGAATCGGTTGCCGCACAGGCAATACGGCCCCCATAAACCAAAGACGGCGCTGGATAACGATGCCCTCTTGCTCACCACCTTTGACCAAGCGCTCGATAGATGCCTTCAGTTCATCCGTCAAGTGCTCATCTGGGTCCAACTTCATGGTCCACGGCGCAGTTATCGGTAACTCATTCAAGGCAAAGTTCCACTGGTCTCCAAACCCTTTGAAGCGCCGCTGTACCACGCACCCCATGCCGCAACGCGATGCTCACCGTGTCATCTGCGCTGCAACTGTCTACCAAAAACACTTGCTGCGCCCAGCCAGCAAGGTTCTCTAACACGGCCTCCATGTTGTGGGCCTCGTTCAGCGAAATCATTACCACTGCCACGGGTGTTGTTCCTTGTTTCCAGCCTGACGTCTTAGTGGTAGTCATTGATGATCAGACTTTTTGGGCATAGATGTTGATCATCATTCCAAGATGCGAAGAATCTATTGCACTAGCTGCGATTTTCGAAAACGGCACGAGACTCGTTCCCATCAAATCACCGAAACGACTTCGCAGTGCAGACTTAGGGATTCGCGTTATCCACTGACGTTCGACGACTTGAAATCCATGCTTCTGCAAAAGCACGGATAGTGAACGAGTATTGAAAAAATTAATATGTGCAGGTGGGCATATATAGGGCTCGCGTTCTTGCATGAGATAACGAAATATGCTTCCAAAATTAGGAAGGGCAATAACCAAATGACCATTTTCCTTCAGTAGCCCTTTAGCCTTAACAATCCAATCATTAAAGTCTAGAGCGTGCTCCAAAATTTGACTCATCAAAACCACCGAAAATTTCCCTGATTCGCCTGAAAAAGCTTCGAAAGACGATGCAATCGGTTGAACCCCAAGCATCTGAGTCGCAATGGCACGCTCGGTTTTGGCAAGCTCAATGGATGTCACTTGGTATCCACGAGACTGCGCAGCCTTGCTGAAAAATCCATATCCACAACCAACATCAAGAAAGTGTTTGACCACGGAATCTGATGAATCACCCTCTTTTAACCCAGTGATAGTTGTTAGCGTATCAAGAACTCGCTTCGCATCGATACTGAGTTCGGCTCCAATTTTTCGCGCTCTACTACTGTTTCTAAAGATTCAACTTTCGCGACTACAGAGCCAACCTGACTCGCATGACCAGTGTTTTGGTAAAAATTCATCAAAAAATCTATGCTCGGCCGGGGATTTGCGAATGCAAAGCCGCACACAGTGCATTGATCAATCGGCCAAACATCGTTGCCAGACTGCTTAACGCGCCATTGTTGATGCGCACCACCGCAAACAGGACACACTGAGTAGAATTTCTTCTTGTCGTCTACGTTTTCACCTGAAATTCTCCTGTTGCTGCTGATCATTTAATTAATCTTCACCCACACTCGGGTTCACCACCGGACAGCAACCACCATAGGGCTACATCCATTTTTTTCCAATGGCTGCCCAGCCAGTCCGTTCCATCCATGCACGGCCCGGCGGCTCCATAGCTGCCAACTTTCGACTGGTAACCGCATACCACAAGGAGTGTGGTGGCCAAAGTATCCACATCGTTGGCAACCCACCAGCCGCAACACCCGTTTGCAAACCAGACCAAGGCGCTCCAGTGCTCACGATATTGGACAACCATGCGCCAATGCCTCAGCCACCACCATGCCAAAGTTTTCTGAATG
>NZ_JADJKN010000010.1:0-34346 GCF_016705985.1 Candidatus Aalborgicola defluviihabitans | reverse complement strand
TTGAGCCACACGTGCGGCAGTGGTCGCCAGCCCAAGACCGTTCAACACGTGCGCGAGCGAACTTTGCCCGATAACAGCGGGTAATTGAGGTCAACTTGATTCCCACCTCGATGATGGCCAGACCCGCTGGGTGCATTGTACTGATCCAGCGACATGACAACCCAGTGGCAGGCTGAACGCGCGATCCGCGACGGTGAAGCGCATGCGTAAACTGGCCGAAGCTACCACCGAGGGTGTCGTGTTCCATCACAACGGCGTGGTCACGGATGTCAACATGACGCGCTGCAGGGACTTTGCTCGGCCGGACCTCTACGGACATTGTCGGGCGCAACACCTTGAGACCTTTATCCTGAGCGATGGAAAGCACCACCGTCGAGTACGTACAGTCCACGTGCGAGATCCGTATGAAGCAGCGGTCTATGACACCAATGGTGTTGAGATTCCGGTCGAGAGTGTTGTGAGGAACGATGCCGTTCAAAGGGCGGCACGTACCGCTTAACCGTGCTGAGGGACATCCGTGCGCGCAAAGCGGCTCCAGGCGCGCATCGAATTCGTAGCTGCTGCATGACACGCTTACGCAACTGAACCGGCTCTACCTGATGGAGCGACTCGACAGCATTCTGGCGTAGGCCCGGCAAAGGCGGACGGCGGTCGCCACTTTGTTCATTGACCTCGACAACCAAAACTGGTCAATGATTCCCTAGGAACACCATGCGGGCGACGCTGCTGCGGAAGTCGCGTGTCGCCTCAAGCTCGCCGTGCGTGACGCCGATATGGTGGCGCGCCGCTGGGTGGCGACGGATTCTGATCGTGCTCACCGACATTGCCAAAGTCAGCAGATGCCGGCAAAGTGGCCGTCAACCTGGTAAGGTCGGTCAGTGTCGACGTCATCATTGATGGTCGTGCCGTGTCGGTGTCTCCATCCATCGGCATCAGCGTCTTTCCCGATGATGGCGATACGGCTGATGAGCTGATTCGACACGCCGATACCGCGATGTATCGCGCCAAAAACTGCGGTCGCAGCAACTACCAGTTCTTTCCGCGCGCCGAGTCTTTCGCACGGGTCCGCCGTTCTGGCCTGCCAGTTGCATTCAATGCGACCAGACCCATCACAGGCCGAAGCCATCCAGGACGGTGTGAATTACCTAGAACGCCAAGTGTGCGTCGCCAAGCATGTCATACGCTGGCGCAAGGAAGCACTGATCGAAGAGCACACAGTTCATTACCGGATGCTCGCTACGGAGGCCTTGCACGACATGGCTGTCATCTTGTAGCATGGTTTGCGCAAAATTTCTGACAAGGGCCAGAGCCTGATCCGGCCGGGCTGCCCCCATTCAATTCACTTTTCACTCCAGACGAGTAACCTGATCCGGTGCATAAGGGAGTGCGTCATGTTTGATCATGACGATGCCAAAATGAAACAAATCCTGCTTCTGGTAATCGTCATGGTCGTGCCAGCGCTCAAGAAATTCTGGAATCGGGATGTAGGTGTAGTGACCCAGTGTCGATGGGTCCATGAAATAAAAATGGTCATTGTCATAACCCACAGCAACCACATAGTGCCCATTTTCGAATGTGCTCCAGTCAACTGGTGGCGTTGCCCAGGCCTGAATGGCCAATAGAACCGGGATTCGGCTATCAATGCGACCCTTCAGTTCGTCCAGGGTCATGCCGTTGCGCGCGGAGGCTTCGAATCCCAAAGATATCGCATAGGCCAGCACATTCTGATAGTTCGTACCCCTATCCGGATCCGGTTGCATCGCGGCGATCAGAACATCCTGGCGACGATCAATGCCATAGTAACCAAGGATCGACTGAACTGCCGTGATGCCACAGGTGTAATCCGCCGCTTGCCGGGTCAATGGAACCGGAATAAGGTTGGAAACGCTAGTGAATAAGGCCGCGCTTGCGCACCACTCTCGCCACGCCAAGCCGGTCAACCGCATGGCCGAAGCAGCAACAGTGGCCGAGAGGGTATTTCAAGAAGCCGCGGCGATTTGTCATGGTGTGATTTAAGCAGTGAACGAAGTGTGGTCGAATTGACTAGTGCAACTTAGATCGATGCTGAATCAGCGCACGGAAGCGATCTTTGGGCAAAGCGGGAACACGGATTCGATCCGCACCGGTCATGGTTTCCGCTGCGAGCATGGCATTCAGGATTGCTTCCTGCGTTGCTTGCCTGAACAGTAGCTTCCAGAAGAGATTCTTTGCCCAGTTTCAGTTGTTGAACAGGCACCGAGTTAGCTGAAGGCTTCTAGTATGCGCGCTTAGTGGAAAAGCGACAAATATTTCACCCGATCCATCCTCCCTTAATCCACCCATTTCCCAATACCCAAGGGAACACTTCGCCAAGTCGATGGAGTTGGTGCGGTAAAAATGGGGCGTTAGTTGCGACAATGACAATAATAGAACCCGACCCTTCGCGGCGGGTGTTGCGGGGTGGCGGTGATTTCTCATCACAGGCCGGCACATCGGCCGCGTGAATGGATTTTGGCTTTTCCGTCCCCTCGAAACAGACCGGCTGCTCAACAATGGCCTGCCCTACCTTGATTCCATTCACGTTCAGCAACCGACGGGAACCGTAGTTGCACTGAACGAGGACTCCCACCACATACTCGCCGTCCTCAATGACGACCTTGCGTGAGGCGGTACCGATACCCCCCTTGAAACCGTGGCATATCATGCCGGTACCGCCACCGACGGAACCTTCCACTACCGGGCCGGACGTCGCGCTTTTCATTGCCGTTATGGCATGTTCCGGCTTCACATGAAAGCCATACTCGTCGTTGAGAAGACCGTCCCAGGTTTCACCAACGACAGGCAATTCGAGATCCCAAGCCAAAGCAGGATCGGGCTGCTAAGCCCCCCAGTCGGCTACCGCGCTGCGAACGGCCCCCACCCCTGTAGTTCCTGTAAGCATGATCGGCCCGGACAGCAGCCCTGACTCGGCAACCCAGTAACTCCCGGTCAATTCACCATTGCCATTCATGGAATACAAGCCGGCAAAGACGGGTTCTGCCATCCGGTCCTGTCCGCGCGGCAATACCGCTGTCACTCCGGTGCGAACCGGTCCTTCGCCTCGGCGCAGAACGCCTTGCCCCGAAATCAGGGTCACGTGACCAACAGAGACCCCCGGAACGTCCGTGATCGCATTCCAACGCCCCGGGGTCCCGCCGAAATCCACACCGAAACCCATGGAACGATCCGCAGCGACGGCAGGTAGTATCGCTAACAAGCTCATTAGGAGCGATCCTGCCGAGGCAAGGATTGCCTTCTGTATCAGGTACATCACACATCTCCGGCAATAGTGAAGAAATCCATTTGGCGAAGTTCTCAGCCACACGCTGTGAACAACTGTGGCACAGCTATCCACGAAGATATTTGACCCAGAACAAATTTCATGAAAGAGCCGTCGTGATACAGGACGGCGACCAACGTAACTTTCGCGATAATTGCGATCCAAATCACTGTTGGCAAGCAAGGTCCGCTGAATTCGTGGGGAAACCCAGAGCAAGACGGGGCAGGCCTATCTACCTCATCAAGGAGGTGCCCATGCCAGCGTGCACAGTGTCACATCGAATGTATTGTCAAACCTCGGAAAGCTGCTGATTAATGCGGGCAGCTTGATGCTGGTAATGTGGTCCTCCGGCACCGTGGCAGCACCACTGAGGAAGCGGGCAGCAGCCGGTGTGGACACGAGTGCTGGTGATAGGAGGAAGCCGCTTTCACCTGCCTCCCGCAAGAACCGGAAATCACGTTGCCAGTTGGGCGCCACCACGGACAGCCCCAGCGCAGGTGGGCCCAACAAAAAGCCAGCTAAACGGCCCAGCCAGGTTGATTCAACCGCTATTCGGGCCCACAAGGCTGAGCCGTCCTGCAATGGGGGCAAGGTGAGCGTCTGGCCAAACCCGAGCTCGAAGGTGGGTTGGCAGCTTTGGCTTTCGCGCAGCGGAGTCGTGCGGCGGGTCAGTAGCAATTGGTCCGGGGTTTGCCGACCTACCTGGTAGAAGCGCCGGTAGGCCCGCAGTGTCTGCGGGTCTTCCAGCGCGGGGTAGCGGTTGTCGACTGCGATCATGCTGAACAGAACAGATTTGGGCACTTTTTTGCTGGCCAGAAAATTGGCGTTGTGTTCGGTCATGCGGCGGCTGGTCGCGTAATACGTCTGAAACGCCGGGCGTGTGGCCAGTTCCAGCCCCGAAGCGTAGGCCAGGCCAAACTCAAACGGGAACACGTCAAATGGCGCCTGAATGTCCTTGAACGGAATGGCGGCGCGGGGCTCGGCCAGGGCCTTCTGATTTTGGCGCAGATAGTCGGCATCCTGCATCTGTCTGTACGCTGTGTTCAGCGGGTACACGGCGCGGTATTTGATCAACGAGGGATAGATCTTGAACCCGTCGCCCGGCGGCAGCAATGGCGCGGTCAGGTGGGTGGCCACGGTTGCGGAAATGGCTAGCCGGACTCCACAACTGGACGGCACCCAGAAACGCCAGCGCCAGGAACGAGGCGAACGGATGTTCGCCATGGCGGATAAATCCCATCTTGTAGGCAACCATCAGGTAAAGGATGGACAGCGCACTAACCAGTAACTGCTGCATCCCGCGCAGCCCAAAGGTGCTGCCCACCACCAGCGCCCCCAGCGCAAAGGCCAGCTGTAGCCCCAGGGCGCGTGCAGACCCATATCGGCGTTGTAGGCCTGTGAAACGTCGAAGTAGCCCGCAAAAACGCGGGAAAATTGACCAAATCCTGACCCACCCACGCAAACACCAGCAGCGAAAAAAATACAAAGCAGACGGGGACAACCGGCACATAGTCCCGCAGCCTTATGCGATACGCCGTGACCAGCAGCAGTACCGGGACTGACAAGAACACCGCGCCAGATTGCACCTGGCAGGCCAGCGCCATGTCAAACGCCAGCACGATCGAGACCGCCAGCCGTGCGCGGTCCTTGGGCCCGCGCTGCACCTCGTTGTGCGCCAGCAGCAGCGCTGGCAGCAGCAGGTAGACGTCGTGTAGCAGTACCAAAAATAGAGCCAACGCACAGAACAGCAGCAGGTCAATGACCCGACGTATCCTCAGGACGCAAAAAAAGCACAAGCCCAGCGTCAGCGCGTAGAGCCCCCGCAGCAGCAATACGTCAGCATGGTTCTTCTCGAAGTAGATCGCCGATTCCATGAACGACAGCGGACCGTAGTTGAACAGCAGATCCCTGCCGTGCTGCAGGTTGTGGGCGTGCGCATAGCCCAGCATGGCGTGCCACGACAGGTCCAGCCCGCGGACGGAGGACTGGTAGCCCGTGTCGATCAGGCTCAATACCATGACGATGATGCCCAGCGCCGGGATGACGGTTTGTCGGCCAAAGGCCCGTAGGGAACTGGTATTCATGAGTGACCGCAACACCCTACAAATCAGGAAAATCAGACGGACATTTGTGGGACGGCATGGTGTTTTGGCCCGCTCTTGGTCGGGTTGCTTGGGCTCATGTGTTTGATTTTCCTATCCTTTAAAGCCGAAGCCAAAGTACTGAGAGAGCTTGACGAATATTTTGCCGCAGGCTCTTTGAAGCATACCAAAGGTGACTCATGCGAAATTGAAGAATTGAAGTTGGAGACTGCCATACCGCAAGTGTTCGGCGAACACGGCGCGGACGCGACCATGTACTGCGTCTTACTCGCCCATTTGCTGCAACAAGTACAGGCGTTGGTAGACACCCTTCTCAAGGGCCATCAGTTCATCATGGGTACCTTGTTCATGGATGCGGCCATGGTTGAGCACCACGATACAGTCGGCAGCCCGAATCGTCGACAAGCGGTGGGCAATCGCCACCACGGTGACCTTGCCACGCAGCTCGGAGAGGGCAACTTGCACAATTTGCTCGGTTTCTGAGTCAATATGGGCGGTGGCCTCGTCCAAAAACAGGATGCGGGTCTCGCCCGCCAGGGCCCGGGCAATGGCAATGAGCTGCTTTTGCCCCACCGACAGGCGGGCACCACCCTCACCCAACAAGGTGTCGTAGCCCTGTTCCAGCTGCACAATAAAGTCGTGGCAGTGGGCCGCGCGTGCGGCTTCTTCGATGGCTGCCTGGTCCAGCTCGCGGCCCATGGCAATGTTGTCGCGCACACTGCTGGCCAGCAAAAACGGGTCTTGCGGCACCAAGCCCACGTCTTCGCGAAAGTGTGCGTCGCTAAAAGTGGACAGTTCCACACCATCGACCGTGATGCGCCCGGTTTGGGCTTGGTAAAACCGCAGCAACAAACTCAGCAGCGTGGATTTGCCGCTGCCAGTGTGGCCCACCAGACCGTAAAACCCGCCCGCCGGAATGTTCAGGCTCAGGTCGTGCAAAACGGGCGTTTGCGGATCGTAGCCAAACCCCAGGTTTTCAATTTTGATAGTGCCACTGCCAATACGCTGGGGGCCTATCATGGGTTTTGGACGTTGCTCTTGCAACAGCGTGTCGACCCGCGCCGCTGCCACCACGGCCTGTTGCAATTGGCCAAATTGCAGCGTGATCTGGATCAGTGGATCGACCACACGACCGATGTAGCTGACAAAGGCGTACAAAATACCAATCTCCAACGCACTGAGCGCGCGTTGGCCAAAGCTGTGGATCACCACCACGAGCAGCAACACGTTGATCAAATCCAGCATCGGACGCAGCAACCAGGCGTTGACCCGCATTTCGGCCAAACGTGCACCCAGGTGCTGGCCGTTAGTGTGATCAAAACGGTCTTTAAAGCGCTGCTGCGCATTGCTGGCCTGTAGCACCGCCATACCAGCGATGGACTCTGACATTTGGGCATTGATGTCGCTGCGCTTTTGCCGGGCCCGGGCCACCGCGGGTGCACTCCAGCGCTGGTAAAACCAGACAATCACGACCACGGCGGGAATCAGGGTGAGCACGATGAGCATCAACCGCCAGTCGAGCCAGGCCATGGCCGCCAGCGCACCGAACACTACGATGCTGCTGTCCAAAATAACGAATAAAACCTGCACGTACAGGTTTTTCACCTGCTCGGTGTCATTGGTAACCCGGCTGACCAACTGGCCAGTGATGGCTTTGTCAAAAAATGCCATGGGCAGGCGCAGCACATGCCCATAGACTTCTTCGCGCACGCGCTTGACCGAACGCATGGCCACGCCAGCCATACGCGCCAGCTGGGCGTAACGGATGACGCTGGCTAGGGCGCCCGTCAGCAACAGTGCTGCCAGCAACAGGGCCATATCGGAGACCACCAGTTTACGCGGCAGCAGATACTGGTCGATGAAATACTTGCCCAGCAAGGGGCCAGTGGCCTCTAATAAGGCGCACGCTATCAACCAGACCGTGCCCAAGATCAGGTTGCGCTTCTCGGGTGCGGCGGCGTGCAGCAGCAGGGCAATGGCGCGGCGAGTGGCGCCCGCGTCGGGCGCCTTGTTGGCATCAGGCTGCATCCAGGCTGGCCTCCAGTTGTTGGTAGCGCCACTGGGCGGCATACCAGCCATTGCGCGCCAACAAAGTGGCGTGGTCACCCTGTTCGCTGATGCGTCCGTGGCTCAGCACAACAATGTGGTCCGCGTCCATGACCGCACTGAGGCGGTGGCTCACGATCAACGCTGTACGGCCCGCACGCGCGCTGCGCAAGTGCTGCAAGATATCGGTCTCGGTTTGGGTGTCGACCGCAGACAAGGCGTCATCCAGCAGCAACAGGGGTGCGTCGGTCAACATGGCGCGGGCTATGGCCACGCGCTGGCGCTGCCCGCCCGAGAGCGCAATGCCTTTTTCGCCAACCGGGGTGTCATAACCCTTGGGCATCCGCACGATGTCGTCATGGATGGAGGCCAAGCGCGCGGCGTGGGCAATTTCTTCGCGTGTAGCGCCCGCCTTGGCCAAGGCGATGTTCTCGGCAATGCTGGCCGAGAATAAAAACGGCTCTTGGGGTACCCAGCTGATGGCCCGGTTAAGCGCCTCTAGCGTGTAGTCGCCCAGGGAGTTGCCACCCCAGCGGATGGTGCCTGTGCTTTGGGTGTATTGGCGCAAAATCAAACGCAAGACGCTGGATTTGCCACTGCCCGTAGCACCCACCAACCCCAGGGTTTGGCCGGGCGGTAGCTGTAGGCTGACCGCATCCAGTGCCAACGCTTGGTGGCCCGGATAAGAAAAACTCACCCCTTCCAGGACCAGACGTCCGGGCTCAACATCTGTGCGAGAACCACTGTCGGCCACGGTCAATGGCGCATCCAAAACGGGCTGCAAACGGCCCCAGGCTGCGCGCCCCCGTTCGATCAGGGCCAACACCCAGCCGGCCGCAAACATGGGCCAGATCAACTGCCCCAGGTACATGCTAAAGGCCGTCAAAGCACCAATGCTGAGTTCACCATGCCAAACAAAATAGCCTCCCAAACCCAAGGTCAGGACCGTGGCACTGACTAAGGTAACCCCCACCGCTGGTTCAAATGCGGCCTCCCAGCGCTGGGCCCTCAGGCTGGCGTCGGCGGCGCTTTCTGCCAGTTCCTCAAAGCGCTGTGCGCTGCGCGCCTCCAATCCCAGTGCGCGCAGGGTGCGCACACCGGTCAGGGTCTCTTGCACTTGGTCGTTCAGTTTGCCAAACGCATCCAACGATTCTTTGGAGGCTTGGTGAATATGGTTGGAGATACGCCAAAACGCCCACGCCATAATAGGGAACGGCAACAGGGCCGCCGCCGCTAATCGGCCATCGATACCCAGCGTCATCATGGCGACCACCAAGATCAGCGTCAGGGTGCCGTCAAAGCCCGCCAGCATGGCCTCACCTGAGGCCATTTCCACCGAGTCAATGTCGTTGGTCGCGAGCGCCATCAAATCACCGGTGCGCTTTTGTTGGAAAAAATGGGGGCCTTGCTGGCACAAGCGGGCGTACAGTCGGGCGCGCAGCTGGGCACCCAGGCGGTAGCTGGCGGCAAAAAGCTGCAAACGCCAGGCCACTCGCAAAAAATAGATGGCAACACCCGCCAACAACAACCAGGCCAACTCGCCCAACAACGCCTCTTCGTGCAGGGTGCCAGCCACCAAACCATCAATCACATGGCCAACTTGACGCGGAATGTAGACCGTCAAGGCGCTCACGGTCGCCAGCATCCAGGCGGCCAGCGCATAGGGGCGCCAGTTTTGGCGCACATAGATCGCTATCAGTGCGGTAAGGGTCATTGGGCGAGGTAGAGGATTGTCGGTGGGCGCTGGTGGTCGTGGCAGTAGGGTGCCACTGCGACGGCGCCAAACCGACTGTTTTAACCGGCGGGTGACGATGATATACCGGGGCTTGAAAGTGGTGGACAAGGGTCCAAAGGCCTTGCCATTCTGTCTGCATCAGGGGTGATGCTGTTTGAGCAAAAGACGTTTTTTTACTACGTCACACTGATGAACGAAAACTACGTCATGCGCGATTGCTATAAATTTAGTAGTTGCTTATGTAGTTTTGACGAGGGCTAGAGGCCGATTTCTCTTAAGGAAGTAACGCTGCCAGGCTCTGGTGCCATTCTGGCCGAGGTGGTCAGGCTGTATTCAAAATTGCCAACAACCGGTCGATTGGTGAGAAAATGAAAAGGACTTGACAAACGTCGTCGTCTGAAAGTCCAAGTTGAACAAGCTCACACCAACAACACCGACGGGTAAGATAATGCATCGGTAAAGGGCGCGTCACCGCTTGGCGGCGGCATGCTGCGACAACACAATTGACAGTCGATGGTCAAACGGAAAATCTCACGACGCAGGGCAGTGACGAGCATATTGGCGCTCGGCGGTGTGACGTTTGGCCTGGTGGCGCGGGTCAAAGGCGAGCGCAGCTGCAACCTGCCAGCGTACCGCATCCGCCCGCCTGGCGCTTTGCACGAGGCCGAGTTTCTTGGTGCCTGCGTGCGCTGCGGGCTGTGCGTTCAGGCGTGCCCGTACGATACCTTGCACCTGGCCGAACTCAGCCCGCTGCTGCCCACCGGCACACCATATTTCACCGCCCGGGACACACCATGCCACATGTGCGAGACCATTCCATGCGCCGCGGCCTGCCCGACCGGGGCGCTGCAGCTCAGCACCATCAATGCTGCAGCAATGGGGCTGGCGGAGCTCAGCACGCCCGAGCGCTGCCATAGCTATACCGGCGCCGCCTATTGCAACAGTTGCTACCAAGCCTGCCCGCTCAAGGGCCAGGCGATCCGCATGCAGCCGGGGCGCACCTTGCGCGGGGGCAACTTCAGGCCGGTGGTCAACGCTGACTATTGCACCGGCTGTGGTCTGTGCGAGGCGGCCTGCGTGCTGCAAGGCGATGCTGCAATCACCGTACGCGCCAATCATGCAACGCGACGCTGAGACTGCGGCCACCCGGCAGCGTTCGATGTGGCAACGCAACCGGTGGCTGCTGGCACGCCGTGCGAGTCAGTTGACGGTGCTCGCACTGTTCCTGATGGGGCCGTGGGCCGGCGTCTGGCTGACCCGCGGAAGCCTGGCATCAAGCGAATTGTTCGGCGTACTGCGTTTGACTGATCCACTGGTTGCACTGCAGGCGCTGCTTGCGCACCATGTGTTGGAGGGCAGCGCAATGGGCGGTGCGGTGATTGTCGCTGTGCTCTACACGGCATTCGGCGGTCGCAGCTACTGCGCTTGGGTCTGCCCGATCAATCCGGTGACAGATTTTGCGGCGTGGTTGCGCGTCAAGCTGCGACTGCCATCCTTACTGCGCCACGCCACACCTGACCGCCGGCTGCGCTACGCGGTGCTGGTAGTCGCGTTGCTGCTGTCGGCACTGCTGGGCAGCGTCGTCTGGGAGACGGTAAACCCGATCACTCTGCTGCAGCGCGCACTGGTCTTTGGGCTTGCTGGCGGCTATGGCGCAGTGCTTGTCGTCTTCGTTTTCGATCTGCTGGTCATACCGCGTGGCTGGTGTGGCCACCTGTGCCCGGTTGGCGCGTTCTACGGTGTGCTCGGGCGAGGCGCGCTGATGCATGTCAGCGCCGTGAACCGTGATCGTTGCACGGCTTGCGGAGACTGCTTCCGGGTCTGCCCGGAACCGCACGTGATTGCACCGGCGCTGTATGGCGCGCCACACGGTCGCTCGCCAGCAATTGCGAGCGCAGACTGCATCCGCTGCGCGCGCTGTATTGATGTTTGTGACGAATTGGTATTTCGCATCGAACTGCTGCCGCAGCGCCAAGCCTACCCGGGGTCGCGCCAAGAAACGACTTGATCGGAGCGCGCCCTGGGCACGGATGGCTTTGGCCGCAACGAAACCGGGCCGCATTACTTGGCTACTTGGGGCCAGTTCTGCTGCCTGTGAGCTACCACCAGATGCTTGAAACATCTGATATAACTTTGCTAGCGATTCGCGATTTTTTTGGCGTGAAATGTACTTTGAAATGCAAACATTGATGCGACTCACTTTTTGCAGATGGCTCCTGCTCACAGCGTCAGCCTTGCTGTGCGCCAATGTTGCTGCCGGCGAGCTACAGCTGCTCGCCGACGAAAACCCGCCATTGAGCTTTACCGATGGAATGCAGGCCAAAGGGCTGGCTGTAGACGTTGTGCGCGAAATCCAGCGTCGCGTGGGGGACGGTACTCTCATTGAATTTCAGCCTTGGGCCAGGGGCTACCGTACCGTGAGCACGCAAGCCAATGTGGGCCTTTTTGCCATGGCACGCACGCCCGAACGCGAAACGTTGTTTCAGTGGTTGGGTCCTGTTTCTGCATCCAAGGCGTCGTTCTATGGCAAACGCGGCTCTGGCTTGCGCATCAACAACCTGGACGACGCCAAGGCGGTAGAACGCATCATGGTGGTACGAGACTTTTATACCCACCGTTTGTTAGAAAGACTGGGTTTTACGAATCTGGAGCTGGTGCCCAAGCCCGAAACCATGGTGAAGATGGCCCTGAATGATCGCGCACCGTTGATGTTTACGTCCAGCGCCACCTTGCCGGATATGCTGGACAAAGCTGGTGCCAACCCCGGCGATTTGGAGCTTGTCTACACCGTCACCAGCATCCAGACCTATGTGGCGTTTTCGCTGGGTACGCCCAGGGATATGGTTGCGAAGTGGCAGGCGGCATTGGATGCCATGAAACGCGACGGCAGTTATGCGGTGATGTATGCCAAGTGGCTGCCCGGCGAAGTACCTACCAAGATTAAGCCAGAAGCCAATTTTTCGCCCTGAGGGTCAGTTTGGGGTGGGATACTTCGGCTCAAACGATTGTTGTGCAATCGTTTTATTTTTCTTTCATTCACCGCAGGAGACCTTCCATGCTCAGATATCGATTCGGTACATGGGTTCTGTGCGCGCTGGCGTTTTCCTGTCTGCCACTGAAGGTGCACGCCCAGACAGCTCCAGTAGCGGTCCAGCGGATGGATACCACACACGCCGTGAACGTGGCGGGGCGCCAGCGCATGCTGGCCCAGCGTATGACCAAGGCCTATCTGATGTTAGGGCAAGGCATTGACCCGGATGGCGCACGCGCTATTCTGCAAGAGTCAGTCCGACTGTTTGAAACCCAACTTGCCGCACTCAAGGCGTTTCAGCCCAATGCGGCGCAGGCCAAACCCTTGGCTGATCTCGATGCGGTGTGGGCACGATGCAAGCCGCTCCTGACGGCGCAGCCGACCAAATTAGGAGCTGATGTTTTGTACGATCTAAGTGAGGAACTACAGCAAGTGGCGCACCACGTCACGCTGGTCTATCGGGATGTCGATAGTCAGCCACAGGACCAACTGGTCAACCTTGCCGGGCGCCAACGCATGCTTACCCAGCGAATGATGAAGTTCTATCTGTACGAAACCTGGGAAATCAACACTGCACCAGCTGACATGGAACTGCATCTGGCACGGGCCCATTTCACCGCGGTGCTGATGCAAATGGAGACATCACCATTAACTGCGCCAAAGATCAAGACACAAGTTGCCGAGTTGCGACGCGTGTGGGAGCCTTACCAGACGGCGCTATTTGCCAGTCGGGACGCAGCCAAAATGCGGCGTAACGCGCCGCTCGCCGCAGGCTTGAGCGAGCGGGTGCTGGAGAGCACCGAGAAGCTGGTTGCGATGCTGTTGGAAAAATCGCAAGCGGGCAGCGCGCAACGGTGAACCAAAAGGGAGGGGTTCAGCACATTTCAGACGTTGGCCTTCATGGCGTCCTGCTTATCCGCGCGCTATGGGCCTTGATTTGCTGGCTCAGCGGTCGATAAAAGCCTCGGCCCAGGGTGTCACCACCCCGGAGCCGCGCGAATCGTAGCCAGGCAAGGCATTGACTGATGTTTTAAATGCTGGGTCAGCCAAAATGGCCAACAGCTTTTTCATCACCGGATCGTCAAATGCGGCCGACCGGCACACCAGGAAATAGCGTTCATTGACCATGGAAATAAAGTCGAGCTGGAAATAGCGAGCAGGGCGCTCCAGTCCAAACCCTGCATCCGCCAATTCACTGGCCACATACGCGGCCACACCAGCGTGCGTGGCTTCGCTTTGTTCAAATCCATGAATATCAGTTTCTGCAATTTGGCGTTCATTCAACAGACCTTCCAATAAGAAGCGGGTGCCCGAATCCGAGGCGCGGTTGATGAATTTGACATCCCTGCGCGTGAGGTCGGTCAGGTCGTAGATTTTCTTCGGATTTCCGGGCGCAACCATCAGACCCTGGCGTCGGGTGGCAATGTCGACCACAAACAGATCGTCATCATTGAACCATTGCGCGTAATGTTCCAGCGCACGCGCTTGCTGGGATCCGATCGGAATGTGGATGCCGCAGGCATCGCAATGGCCGTCATGCAAGGCAGCGGCTGCGGCGGTGCTGCTGGCATAGCGTCGCTCGATTTGTGACCCCTCATCCACTAGACGTTCGATGAGTTTTTCGATGGAAAAGCCATAGCTCGCATGAATGCGAAAGGCCCGTTCACCCGATTGCGAAACTTTGGCGATCTCTGCGGTCAGCTCGGAGGCCAGTGAGTCCAGGATCGGTTGCAGTCTGGCCAAGATGCGGTGGTTGGCCCAGATCAACTTTTCGGCCAACGGCGACAGCGTTGAGCCCTTGCCCCGCTCCATATGCAACAAGGTGGTATTGAAATGGGCCTCCCCGCCGCGAATCACATCCCAGCCGTGTCGATAGGAAATACCCAATTGCTGACAGGCACCGAGTAAGCTGCCGGCCCGGTGGACTTCCGCCAGCAATTCAATCAAACGTGGCGATAAGGCGCCATGTTCGTCGCTGTGAATGGTCCAAACGGGTTTGACGGAAATCTTCTTCATCAGGGTAATCCTTTATGAGATCGACCGCATAGTGCAGCGGTCGCACGGCTCATATTGCTGATATGGGTGGCTTCGCGCATTATTCCGCACGCGCCAATTTTGGTGTGTCGAAAAAAGCGAATTTAAATTCACTACGAGGAGACTGCATGAGTACACAGGCGATACCCTATGGGCCGGCACTTGGCGACGATGCCGATGGTTGGCTATCAAAGGAACGGATCATTGCGCATCCTGGCTTTAGCCGATGGTTGGTGCCGCCAGCGGCGCTGGCGATCCACTTGTCCATTGGCATGGCTTACGGTTTTTCCGTGTTCTGGCTGCCACTGTCCAAGGCACTAGGCATCAAGGAGGCGATTAAGTGCGGTCCTGAGGTGGGCTTTTTTGGCCGGCTGTTTACGACCAGTTGCGACTGGTCGATTGCGACGATTAGGCTGGATGTTCACGTTGTTCTTTGTGTTCCTGGGTCTGGCTGCCGCCGTCTGGGGCGGATGGTTGGAGCGGGTGGGTCCACGCAAAGTCGGCGTGTTGGCAGCACTTTGCTGGGGTGGCGGTATGTTGATCTCGGCTATGGGCATTTACCTGCACCAGTTCTGGATGATGGTGCTGGGCTCGGGTGTCATCGGCGGCATCGGTCTTGGGTTGGGTTACATCTCTCCGGTCTCGACGCTGATCAAGTGGTTTCCGGACAAACGTGGCATGGCCACCGGCATGGCCATCATGGGCTTTGGCGGCGGTGCCATGATTGGCTCGCCACTGGCAGCCGAGTTGATGAAGTATTTCGCCACGCCAACCGAGGTGGGCGTATGGCAGACCTTTGCGGTGATGGGTGTGCTTTACATCGTTGCCATGTTGTGCGGTGCGTTTGGTTACCGCATTCCGGCCAGTGGCTGGAAGCCCGAAGGTTGGAAGCAGCCTGTAGCCCAGGGCGCCAACGCGATGATCACTCACGGCCATGTGCACGTGAACAAGGTCTGGGGCATTCCGCAGTTCTGGTTGGTGTGGATGGTGTTGACAATGAACGTGTCGGCCGGAATCGGCGTGATCGGCATGGCCAGTCCGATGCTGCAAGAGGTTTTCGGCGGAAGCCTGATCGGTGTCGCCGGAAAATTCAGCATGCTGGATAAGACCCAGCTCACTGCGATTGCGGGCGTGGCGGCTGGCTTTGCGGCCTTGCTCAGTTTGTTCAACATTGTGGGCCGATTCTTCTGGGCCAGTCTGTCGGACAAGTTGGGTCGAAAGATGACCTACACGTTGTTCTTCCTGCTGGGCGGCGTTCTGTATTTCAGCATTCCGGCCAGCGCGGGCTCGGCCAACAAGCTGATGTTTGTGGGGGCCTTCTGCGTCATCCTGAGTATGTATGGCGGATCGTTTTCCACCGTGCCGGCCTACCTGGCAGATCTGTTCGGCACCCAAATGGTGGGTGCGATCCACGGTCGCTTGCTGACCGCGTGGGCCACAGCCGGCATCATTGGCCCGGTGGTGGTGAACTACATGCGGGAATACCAGCTGGGCTTGGGCATTCCGCGTGAGCAGGTGTACAACCAGACCATGTACATCCTCGTGGGCATGTTAGTGGTAGGCTTGATCTGCAACCTGCTGGTGCGCCCGGTTGCGGACAAGTATTTCATGAGCGATGCCGAACTGGCAGAGGAACGGCGGTTGGCGCATGACAGGGCCAAAGCCGGTGAAGTGGGCAAGAGCCATGAAGCGTTCTACGCGTCGAGCTCACTCACGGTAGCGTTGGCCTGGGCTGCGGTCGGTATTCCATTGGCGTGGGGCGTCTACCGAACCCTGCTCAGCGCGGCGAAGTTCTTCCACTGACGAGTCTTTGCACCCATAACCGGATGGCGTCGCGTAGCGCGGCGCCATCCGGTCCCTGTTATCCGGAGTCTAAGCATGCTTGAACACATTGAATCGCTGATCCAGCAGCACCGCCATCAAGAGGGTGGCCTGATGCTCTTGCTGCATTCCCTACAAGATGCCTTAGGGTATGTACCCGCAGAGGCGGTGGCACCCATTGCGAAGGGTTTCAATTTGACGCGTGCAGAGGTACACGGGGTGATCACCTACTACCACCATTTCCGCAGCACACCACCCGGGCGTACTGTGGTGCAGGTGTGCCGGGCCGAGTCATGCAAGGCGTGTGGATCGGATGAATTGATGGCCCAGATTGAGCAACACCTTGGCGTGAAGGCGCATGAAACGCGGGCCGACGGCGCGGTATCGTTAGAGCCGGTTTACTGCCTGGGGCTGTGCGCGCAGTCACCGGCGATCCAGGTCAATGATCGCCTGTTCGCCCGGGTGACGACCGAACGTTTGCCTGCCTTGTTGGCTGGCGTGGAGACCGCATGAGCGCCGTCAAGATTTTTGTGCCCCGGGATTCGGCGGCGTTGGCTGTTGGAGCCGATGAAGTGGCTGCAGCGTTGCTGAGTGCATGCAAACAACGCGGCTTTGCAATAGAGCTGATCCGCAACGGCTCGCGTGGCCTGTTCTGGTTGGAAACACTGGTCGAGGTGGAAACGCCACTGGGTCGGGTGGCTTACGGGCCTGTCTACGCGGAGGATGTGGCAGGGCTACTGGATGCGGGTTTGTTGCAAGGCGGTGAACACCCTTTGCACCAGGGCATCACCGAACAGATCCCCTTTCTCGCATTGCAAGAGCGGCTGACCTTTCGGCGCATGGGCATTACCGACCCCCTAAGCCTGGCCGACTACGAGGCCCACGATGGTTGGGCAGGCCTGCACAAGGCGCTGGCGCTGCAGGGCACAGCCATTTTGGGCGAGGTGATGCATTCTGGCCTGCGGGGTCGCGGCGGTGCAGCGTTTCCGGCGGGCATCAAATGGAAGACAGTCGCCGGGGCGCAGGCCGACCAAAAGTACGTGGTTTGCAATGCTGACGAGGGCGATTCCGGAACCTATTCAGACCGTATGACGATGGAGGGCGATCCCTACATGCTGATCGAGGGCATGGTGATTGCCGCTCTGGCGGTGGGCGCTACGCAGGGCTACATCTACATCCGCAGCGAATACCCGCACGCGGTGGCCACCATGCGTGAGGCGATTGCGCGCGCCACAGCGGCGGGCTTTCTGGGTCCGCGGGTACTCGGCAGCGATCACGCGTTCACGCTGGAGGTGCGTAAGGCAGCGGGCTCCTATGTGTGTGGCGAAGAAACCGCCATGCTGGAAAGCCTGGAAGGCAAACGCGGCATCGTGCGGGCCAAACCACCGCTACCGGCCATTGAGGGTCTGTTTGGCAAGCCCACCGTGATCAACAACGTGATTACTTTTGCCAGTGTGCCCGTGATCTTGGCACGCGGCGCCCAGTTTTACCGTGATTACGGCATGGGTCGTTCACACGGCACGCTGCCATTCCAGCTTGCGGGTAACGTGAAGCACGGCGGTTTGGTGGAAAAAGCCTTTGGCCTCACCTTGCGTGAATTGTTGTATGGTTTTGGTGGTGGCACGCGCAGGGCACCCATCAAGGCGGTGCAAGTTGGTGGTCCACTGGGTGCCTGTACCCGAATCGCAATGGGATGTGCCCTGGACTACGAGGCCTATGCGGCCATGGGCGCAGTGCTCGGCCACGGCGGCATTGTGGTGCACGACGACACCGCCGACATGGCTCAGCTGGCGCGTTACGCGATGGAGTTTTGTGCCATTGAGAGCTGCGGAAAATGCACGCCATGCCGCATCGGCAGCACGCGCGGTGTGGAAGTGATCGACCGTATCACTCTCGGAAAGAACCGCGAGCAACAAGTGGAATTATTGCGTGACCTGTGTGACACCATGGTGCAAGGCAGCCTGTGCGCCATGGGCAGCATGACGCCGTACCCGGTGTTGTCGGCACTGGACCATTACCCGGAAGATTTTGGACTGACCGCCACGGCCGATCAGACCGTTTGAAGGAACAAAAACCATGTTGAAGCACATCAAGATTGAAGTGGACCGCGGCACACCGGCCCGCACGTCCAGCGAGACGGTGGAGCTCACCATCGATGGCAACGCGGTGCGCGTGCCCAAAGGTACGTCGCTGATGCGGGCTGCGTCAGACGCAGGCATTCAGGTACCCAAACTGTGCGCCACCGACAGCCTGGAACCGTTCGGTTCCTGCCGATTGTGTCTGGTCGAAATCGACGGCCGCAAGGGGACCCCCGCATCGTGTACCACCCCTGCCGAGCCCGGCATGGTGGTGCACACCCAAACCCCCAAGCTGCAAAAACTGCGCAAAGGCGTGATGGAACTCTATATTTCCGATCACCCGCTGGACTGCCTCACCTGCAGCGCCAACGGTAACTGTGAGTTGCAAGACATGGCCGGCGTGACCGGCTTGCGCAATGTGCGTTACGGCGTAGCAGGGGCCATGGTGGACGGTGTGGCGGGCGACCACCATTGCGACGCCAAAAAGGACGAGTCAAACCCGTATTTCACCTATGACGCCAGCAAGTGCATTGTCTGCAACCGCTGTGTGCGGGCTTGCGAAGAAACGCAAGGCACCTTCGCACTGACTATTTCTGGGCGCGGTTTCCAGAGCCGTGTCTCGCCCGGGCAAGACCAGCCATTTATGGACAGCGAATGCGTGAGCTGCGGTGCCTGCGTCGAAGCCTGCCCCACCGCTACTTTGCAGGAAAAATCCATCATTGAACTCGGCCAACCCGAGCACAGTGTCATCACCACATGCGCCTATTGCGGCGTGGGCTGCGGGTTCAAGGCCGAGATGAAAGGCAACACGGTGGTGCGTATGGTGCCGTGGAAAGACGGCAAGGCCAATGAAGGACATTCTTGCGTGAAGGGCCGTTTTGCCTGGGGTTACGCGACCCACAAAGACCGCATCACCAAGCCCATGATCCGCGCCAAGATCACCGATCCATGGCGCGAAGTGGGTTGGGATGAAGCCATCAACTACGCGGCCAGTGAATTCAAGCGCATCCAGGCTAAGCATGGTAAAGACTCGGTGGGCGGTATCACGTCAAGCCGTTGCACCAACGAAGAGGTGTACCTGGTTCAGAAGTTGATCCGTGCGGCGTTTGGCACCAACAATGTGGACACCTGTGCCCGCGTTTGCCATTCGCCCACGGGATATGGCATGGGTCAGACCTTTGGCACCTCGGCCGGCACGCAGACCTTCAAGTCGGTCGAGCAGGCCGACGTCATCATGATCATTGGCGCCAACCCGACCGATGCCCATCCGGTGTTTGCGTCGCGCATGAAGCGTCGCTTGCGCGAAGGCGCGCGCCTGATCGTCGTGGACCCACGGCGCATTGAGCTGGTGGAGACGCCGCATGCGTGCGGACCACCACCTTGCGCTCTTGCCGGGAACCAACGTGGCCATGATCACCGCACTGGCCCACGTAGTTGCTACCGAAGGGCTAATCAACGAGGCTTATGTGGCGGAGCGTTGTGACAGCAAGAGTTTCAAAGAATGGCGCGCATTCGTGAGCCGTGCAGAGAACTCACCCGAAGCGTTTGAGGCCGTAACCGGCGTAGCAGCGGATGAGGTTCGCAATGCGGCACGTCTGTTTGCCAGCGGCCCCAACTCGGCCATCTACTACGGTCTGGGTGTGACCGAGCACGCACAGGGCTCCACCATGGTGATTGGCATCGCCAACCTGTCTATGGCTTGCGGCATGGTCGGACGCGAGGGCGTGGGTCTGAACCCGCTGCGCGGTCAGAACAATGTGCAGGGTAGTTGCGATATGGGTAGCTTCCCGCACGAATTACCGGGCTACCGTCACATTGGCGACGCCACCGTGCGTGCGCAGTTTGAAGCGCATTGGGGCGTTGAGCTCAATCCGGAGCCGGGCTTGCGCATCCCCAACATGTTTGATGCCGCGCTGGGCGGCAGCTTCTTGGGCTTGTATTGCCAAGGCGAAGACATCGTGCAGTCCGACCCGAACACGCAGCATGTGACTGCGGCGTTGTCGGCCATGGAGTGCATCGTGGTGCAGGATATTTTCCTGAACGAGACCGCGAAATACGCGCATGTGCTACTGCCTGGCAGCAGCTTCCTGGAAAAGGATGGCACCTTCACCAATGCTGAGCGCCGAATCAGCCGTGTGCGCCGGGTGATGCCGCCGCTGGCGGGCCTGGGCGATTGGGAGGTAACCATGAAGCTCTCCACCGCACTGGGTTACCCCATGCACTACAACCATCCGGAAGAAATCATGCAGGAGATCGCCGAGCTCACGCCCACTTTCCAGGGTGTAAGTTTTGAAAAAATCGAACGCTTGGGCAGTGTGCAATGGCCTTGCAACGAGAACACCGATGAGGCCGGCACGGCCACCATGCATGTCGACCACTTCGTGCGCGGCAAGGGCAAGTTCTTCAACACCCAATACATCCCGAGCGACGAGAAGATCACGCGCAAATTCCCGTTGCTGCTTACTACCGGCCGCATCCTCAGCCAGTACAACGTGGGCGCGCAGACCCGGCGCACGCCCAATAACCAGTGGCATGATGAAGACCTGTTGGAGATCCATCCGCACGATGCACTGGACCGCGGCATCAAAGAGGGGGATTGGGTCGGCATCAGCAGCCGCGCAGGCCAGACGGTGATGCGGGCACAGGTCAGCGAGCGCATGCAGCCCGGGGTGGTCTACACCACCTTCCATTTCCCTGAGAGCGGGGCCAATGTGATCACCACCGACAGCTCCGACTGGGCCACCAATTGCCCGGAGTACAAGGTGACGGCCGTGCAGGTGCTACCGGTGTCGCAGCCTTCCGCTTGGCAAAAGGGCTTTCAGGCGTTTGACCGCCAGCAACAGGGCTTGCTGCAACAGGGGCGGTCCCCCGAAGTGGTGGACAAATGAAGCCGTTTGATGAGGCTGTCGTGCCACCCGGTGTTCTTACCCAGGAAGTGACTGCATGGCGCAGTGGTCACGCCATGCACCATCCTGACTGGCTGGCCGAAGAGGTGCCAGTGGCGCTGGTGTTCAATGGCATCTCGCACGCCGTGATGCTGGTCAGCCCCGATCAACTGGAAGACTTTGCGCTTGGCTTTGGCCTGACCGAAGGCTTGTTGACCGATGCGCGCGAGCTGTATGGCATCGACATCCAGCAAACGGCGCAGGGGCTGGAGGTGCAGTTAGAAGTGGCCTCTGCCTGTGAGTGGCGATTGAAAGAGTTCCGCCGCAACCTTGCCGGCCGAACTGGCTGTGGCCTGTGCGGCACCGAAAGCCTGGGCCAGGTACACCGCAACCTGCCCACTGCACCCGTGTTGCGACTCACGCCAAACGTGCTGGGCCGGGCGCAACGTGCATTGCGTGAGTGGCAGGCGGTGCAGCAGCTCACCGGCGCCGCGCATGCGGCCGCTTGGTGTGATATGGAAGGGCGCATCGTGCTGCTGCGAGAAGACATCGGCCGCCACAACGCGCTGGACAAGCTCGTAGGAGCCATGGCAAAGGCAGGCACCAACCCGACCCAGGGTTGGGTGCTGGCCACCAGCCGTGCCAGCTTTGAGATGGTGCAAAAATCGGCCATGGCCGGCGCTGGCCTGCTGGCCGCAGTGTCCGCCCCCACGACACTGGCGGTGGACGTCGCGCGCCGGTGCAATCTGGCATTGGCGGGCTTTGTGCGCGGCGACGATTTCGTGGCCTACACCTACCCAGAGCGTTTTGGGCTAGTGGCTCCTTGAATGTACTGAGAACCTTATCCATGCAAATCCACACCCTCGTCACCATGGCCAACCGCATTGGCCAGTTTTTTCGAGTCCTACAGTGACCGCAATGAGGCTCTGGCCGAGATCAGCAACCACATCCACAAGTTCTGGGATCCGCGCATGCGCCGTGAACTGCTGAGACAGATGGATGCGGGCGTCACTGTGGACCTGCTGCCGATCGTCGTCGATGCGATTGCAGCCCACCGCAGCGTGTTGGCGGTGTGAGGCCGCCACCCAGAGGCGCAAGAAATACAGCCCGCCGGATTTGCTTGCAGCAGGGCAAGGTCAAATAGTGCACAGAAACTACATATCGGATAGCAAACTATGCAGTTCCGACGAGGGCTAGAGGCCTAAACTCATATAAGCCTCTAGCCGTCGCATTGATTGCAAAAACAGCTATTGAAGTAATAGTCGATAGGCTTGTGCAAAGGTGTGCGCATCGCCCGACCAGCGAGCCGACACGTAGCGTCCGTCTCGCACCACCCAGGCGGCGCGGAGGTCATGCAGGCGGTCACGTACTACGCCCGAAGTTTTGCGCCAGTGGTGAACTGGTCCGGGGGGCATCGCAAAAATCCGTATCCTGTGCCAGGGTCAGTTTGACCTCGGCTTCGACACTCCAATGGCCAAGTCAGCACTATGGTTTTGCGGCCATACAACACCGAATGGCCAGTACGCGTCGAAACAGAACGCGCCGCCAGAAGTACGCCATGGCACACCGCACCAATGGGTTTGTGCTGGCAGTTGGCATCGTGTGTCAAAAAAAGCTGACCACTAGCCCTTGCAGCACCGGACTCTCCTGATACGCGCGCATGCCTTTGGCATGGTCACCAGGCAGTAGCAGGCCGTCAAAGCCGCCGATCTGGGCTTGGGCACGCAGCATCAGGCCCAAGAATTTGATTCGGTTGATACCCGAAATCCAGCCCCAAGCGACCAGTTCCTGGCCACTGATCATCAGCGGGTCCGCAGGGGCATCAGAATGTTCATAGACCTACTGACCAGGATGCCGCCAGCATTGTGCGTGCGGATATGGGGTACACGGTTTGGCGGACTAGCTGCCGCGTATGATTGACTTGCAATCAATCGTTCCTTCAAACTTGTAGCCTTCGCCACTGGTGACGTTGAAGCTGACCTTCGCCGTTGCGCCCTTGTCGTCCACGGTCACCGAGCCACTGCCTTTTTTCTTGGCCTCCGCGGGTCGTGTCTCGATGTTGTACTCGGTGTTCTTGCCGATCAAGGGGCCGAAGCGGAACAGAATCAAGAATTCTTTGGTGCCAGACGCCGCTTTTTTTGCATCCGGAACAATCAATTGCAGCCTATTGAATTTCGCCGGGTCTTTTTCTTTGGGTTATGAGAATTGGTTACCCCAAGAACCTGGGCCGGTCATGCCTGCAGAGCAACCGCCTCTTTCCTCTGACCCATCCCAAGTGCCCGCATTCGGGCCGCCGGTAACGACGAGATGCACGGTCTCCACAACGGGGTCGGCATGGACAGTCAGGGTGGCAAGTCCTAGTAGCGCAACGGTAAGAAGGGGGATCAAGCGGGTAGTCTGTCGGGCGGCGCGTGGGTTCATGGTTTCCTCCAAATTGGATCGATGGATTGTCGTACCATTCTGGGCGTGTCTAGTGGCAGCGCTCAGCGTCGAGCGTGACAATGACGGTGTAAATTGCTGGTGAACCGGACTGGCGACTCTGTTTGTTCGTGCTATGCCGCGGCGATCTTCGGTGTCATACTCTCGCGCATGTGGCGGAAATTACTATCCTATGTGCATCCACTGTCCGTGCGGTTGGGTCGAAGCCGCCATGGGCTCACCACTGTTTTAGTGTCTCTTTGTCTGGCTCTGCCGGGGATTGCACATGCACAAAATGATGCCGACGATACTGCTGGCATGGCTGTCACCCTGGACGAAGCCGACCTCAGCGGCAGCAACCTGACTCGTGACGAAGCCAGCCGCCTGCTGGCCCAGCCCCTGCCCGATGCCCCCGACGCCCGCTACGCCGCGCTGCAGCGACAGTACCAAGCGGCCTTGCTGTTGGAAGAGCGCGCACGCTTGATTGCCACCGCGCGCCAGTTGGTGGACGCCGGGCGTGGCCGGCCCGGTGGCGAGCTGGGTCACCACTTATCTGAATGCTGAATTCACCTGGGGTAGTTCGGGCAAGGCCTTGGAGGCCAGCGGGCTTTGTCACAGACACCAGCCTGTCCCTGGGCCAGCGGGCCATGGCAGCGCTGCGCCAAACCTATTTCGCTGCTCAGGGCAATGACCGCGCCATCCTGGCCCGGCTATGGTCACGCGCCGACGACCTGGCGGCGCAGGCCCTGCGCCAGGGCGGGGCACCTGCGAGCCTGCCAATCAGCCGTCTGCACGTGCGTGCCGAGGTCGAACGCTGGCAAGGCAATAACAAAGCTGCAGTGGCCACGCTGCGCGAGTCCATAGAGCAGGCCGCAGCGCCGTGCAGGCTGCGCGAAGCCACAGTACCAGCCCGCGCGACCCGGTGTGCTGGACGCCTACGGCTGGCTGGACGGCTCCATGGGCATGCTCACCTACGCCCTGGTGCGCGATGGTCGGCCGCAGGAGGCCATCCACGTGGCCGAGTCCAACCTGGCGCTGTGGCGTGCTGGCCAGCTCAGCGATGGCCTGGGCGCGCGCTGGGACTACCGCCTGGCCAACAGTCTCAACGCCACCCAGCAATTCACCCCCGCGCTGGCAGCTGCCCAGCAGTCCGACGCCATGCTGCAACGCGCCGGCGTCAGCGCCGCCAGCCATACCGGTTGGCTTGCGCGCCAGGAGATTGTGCGCGCCCTGATCGGGTTGAGGCGTTGGTCCGAGGCCGATGCCTCCTACAGCAGCTTTTGGCCAGCATGCCACCCGACGTCCTGGCTCGCACCCGCGCCTCCGATTGGCGGCTTCTGGCCCTGCTGGCCGCCAAGAACGGGCGCATGGACGAAGCATTGGACTTGGCCGAGCGCTCGCTGCGTTACCGCAACCGCCTCTATGGTGCCAATCACCCGCTGACCCAGGAGGCAGCTGGCATGCGCGGCTTGGTGCGGCTGTTGCGGGGTGACGTTCGGCAGGCCATGCAGGACTACGAGGCGCTATTTGCCGCCACGCTGGACAACCCCGGTGGCTGGCTGGACTTGGACATGCGTGGCGTGCGTGGTGTGCTGGGCATTGCCTTCGACGAGTTCATGCGCTTTGTATCCGACAAGGCGTTAAAAGGTGAGGCCGTCGATCCGGCGATGAGCGACCGGGCTCTGCAATTGGCCGACCGCAGCAGTCTGGGTGTGACGCAGCGCGCCATCACCGACAGCACCGCCCGGGTGTTGGCCAGCACACCGGCCCTGCGCGCCCTGCTGGACCAGGAGCAGACCCAGCGCCAGGCCGTGGCCGCCCTGGTGGGCACACTCAATACCAGCCTGCGGGAAGAAGACAGCCTGTACCGTCAAGCCCAGACGGCCGAATTCAAGGCATTACCAGCCGCTGACCGCAAGGCATTGGGCGAACGCCGACATGTGCTGCATGACACCGTCAAGTCCCAGCAGGCCGATGTGACAGCCGCGCGCACGGTGTTAACCAATCAGCGAGCAGATCGCCAAGCAGTTCCCCGCCTATGCCGATCTGGTTACGCCCAGCACCCCCAAACCCGACCAGCTGCGACAGTTGCTCAATCCTGGTGAGTCCCTGCTGGTGGTGTACCCTACCGACACTGCCACTTTGGTCTGGCTAGTGGGTGCCGATGGCCGCAAAGGCTTTAGTGCCGTTGCCGTGTCGCGTGCCGAACTGGCCCGCCGCGTGGCCCAGCTGCGCGGGCTGCTGGACCTCGGCGTTGCACCTGCCGGACGCGAGTCAGTGCCGGCCAGTGCGCAGCTGTACGCGTTGTACAAAGACCTGCTCGGCTCGCTGGAGCCTGCACTGCGCGACGTACGGTCACTGCTGATCGCAACCGACGGTCCGCTCGCAAGCCTGCCACTGGCGGCCTTGGTAACTCAGCCGCCTCAGGCCGGACAGGCCCCAGCCTGGCTGGTGCGGCAGATGGCCGTCTCGCAGTTGCCATCGTCCTCGGCACTGTTGGCCCTGCGCCGAGTAGCGCAACCCACGGTAGCCGCGAAGGCCTTGATGGGTTTTGGTGACCCGCTGTTTGGCGTTGCGGGTGGAGCGAAGCTTGCAACCGCCCCGCGCGTGGATTCCGGTCTGTCTGGTGATGCAGCGCGCTACGACGCGCAATGGGGATTCAGTTATGCCGACATGCCGGCCCTTCCCGACACCCGCACCGAGTTGCTGGCCCTGGCTAGCGCACTCGGTGCCAACCCGAAAACTGACCTGCTGATGGGCGCCCAGGCCACGCGGCGTGCGGTGCTCGATGCGAATCTGCTGGACCGCCGCGTAGTGGCTTTTGCTACCCATGGCCTGATGCCGGGCGAGCTGCCCGGTATCTCCAAACCCTCGCTGGCCATGGCCGCTACCGGCGACACACGCGAATCCCCTCTGCTGGAGCTGGACGACGTACTGGGCCTGCGCCTGAATGCGCAGTGGGTGCTGCTCTCGGCCTGCAACACGGCGGCGGGCGAGCAGGGCGGCGCTGCCATGTCCGGCTTGGTGCGGGGCTTCTTTTTTGCCGGCGCACGCTCGGTGTTGGCCACCCATTGGGCGGTGGAGTCGGAATCGGCTACGGCCCTGACCAGTGCCACCTTTTCCGCCCAGGGCAAGGGCACACTGTCGCGCGGCGAGAGCCTTCGCCAGGCCCAACTGGCCATGCTGGATGGCAAGCTGGGCAATGGACGGTGGAGCCACCCGTTCTACTGGGCACCGTACGCCCTTTTGGCGACCCGGTGCGCTGACTCTGTTGCACTAGGAATCCATGTCTCCTGCACCCGTTTTTCGCCGGCCCGCTGGGCAGCTGGGTTTTTGCTGTTGGCGCTCAGCCTGCTGGCCCTGGGCGCCCACGCCCAGGCCGTGGCAGTGGTGACTGACGTGAAAGGCGCAGTAGCTTTTGCGCCGGATCGTGGCACCAAGCCGGTTGCGCTGTTGTCCGAGCTGACGAACGGGGCGGATATCCAGTTGGAGAAAGGCGCCACGCTGAGCTTGGTCTACCTGCAGTCGGGCACCGAATTCCAGCTACGCGGTCCGGCGCGCATTACCTGGGTGCGACCGCGCCACAGTCGGTTGCGGGCGCGGGTGCCATCCTGCGCTCGTCGGTGGTGGCGGCCGAAACCGCCCGCCCTGCAGACCGCCAATGGTCGCGTAGTGTTGGGCGGAATGGTGATGCGCGGGCTGGGTATGGATCGGCTCAAGCTGTTGGAGCCTATTGGTAAGGTACTCGGCGCACGGCCCACATTTGCCTGGACCCTGCCCCCCGATGCCACCACCGTGCAGTTTGAGCTGCGTGATGAGGGCAGCGACAAAGTGCTGTTGTCCGCTGCCGTGCAAGGCAGCCAGTTGGTGCTGGATGACAAACTGGCGCTGCAGGCCGGGGTGAACTATGTGTGGACCGTTGCGCTGGAGGTTCCGGGGGCCAATAGCTTGGTGCGCTCCTCGTATTTCTCGCTCAGTAGCCCGCAGGAACGGGAACGCATGGAGGCATTGCGGCCCGGGCCGCAGGCGCCGTTTTCCGACCGGCTGATCTTCGCCTCGCTGTTGGAGCAGGGCCGGTTCTTGAGCGAATCCCGCAAGCTCTGGCAGCAGCTCGCCGAGGAGCGGCCGGACCTGCCCGAGCTGCGCACATTGGCCAAAAGATAAGTGCGGGACTTCACCCAACGCGTGGTGGGGTCGGGCTACGCCGTCGTGCTGGCGCTGGCGGCCCTGCTGCTGGGCACGTCGCTGGCCCTGGGCCGTTGGAGTTCGGAGGATTGGACGCCCAGCAATCCGTGTTGTTGCGCCTGCGCCCCGCCCGTGCGCAAGGACGTGGTCATCGTCGGCATTGACGAGGCCACTTTGCAGCAGTTTGCCGAACCCTTTGCCTTGTGGCACGGCCACATTGGAACGTTTCTGCGCGGTATGGCCCTGGCCAAGGCCTCGGTGGTGGGGCTGGACGTGGTGCTGCCCAGCCGTTCTTCGATAGCGTTGCCCGGCAGTGACGCCAGAAGCTGTTGGCGGCCTGGTGGCGGCGCCCCTCTTGTCCCGGTGGTGCTGGGCACCTCGGCCGACGACACCGGCCAGCCCCCGCCCATCTATGCGCCCTCTCGTCACCCTGGCGGGCGCGGGCGGCACCGGTTCGCTGTTGCTGGCGCCCGACGCCGACCACGTAGTGCGCCGCTTCAACGAAAACCTGGGTGCGGCCGGCCAGCCGATACCCTCGCTGGCCGGTAGATGCTGCGCAAACTCAACCCGCGCGCTGCGCCCTAGCCGGGACTGATCAACTACGCCATGGGCGGCTTCCGCGCTACATCCCGCTACAGCAGGTGAACCAGTGGGTGGATGCGGGCGATGTAGCCCCGTTGGCTCAGGCCTTCGCTGGTAAGGCCGGTGCTGCTGGGCAGCGTGCTGCCGTTTGAAGACCGGCAATCCAGCTGGGAACCTGCCGGCTGGAGCGGATAACGGCCACAACGTACCCGGCGTGCTGGTGCATGCTCAAGCCCTGCGTTCGCTGTTGAATGGCGGCCTAGCGGTGCAGGTGGGTGAGTCGTGGGTGGTGGTTCTGGCGTTGCTGTGCAGTTTGCTATGGTTTCTGCAGCTGCGCACGCATACAGCGATTGCGGTGGCACTGGCTTTTTACTCTGATTTCTTTGGGCGCCACCAAGCCTGTTGCACCACGGTTGGTACCTGCCGGTGGCGGTGCCGCTGCTGGTTGGTCTGCTGGCGCTTGCGGGGCGCTGGCTGCTGACGGCCCTGTTGGAAATGGGCGAGCGCCGCCGCCTGCGTGCGGCCTTTGCCGGCTACGTCAGCCCGCCGGTGATGCAAGAAATTCTGCAGCGCCGCCTGCCTGTTGGCTTGGGCGGAGCTGCGCCGTGCATGCTGTTTGCCGACATACGCGGCTTCACCACGCTGAGTGAGGGTTTGGCGCCGCAAGCAGTCATCGCCTTGCTGAACCGCCATTTTGACAGGTCAACCGAAGTATCCACGGCGCGGGCGGCACCATCAGCTGCTTCCGCTGGGTGATGGCGTCATGGCCATTTTGGCGCGCCGCAAAGGCATGGAAAATCCCAGCGTGGCAGCCTTCGCTGCGGCCCGCGTCATGCTGGAGGCGCTGCAAGGCCTGAACGCCGAGCTGAAGGCTGAGGGCCGGGCACCCATCGCTATTGGTATCGGCCTGCATGTGGCCGAGGCCATCGTCGGCTATCTGGGCTCGCGGGCGCCGCACGATTACTCGGCCATTGGCGACGCAGTCAACGTGCCTCGCGCATCGGAGGTCTCCTAAGGAACCGGGGCCACCCAGTGGTTCGTTCCCAGGCGGTGGTGGCGAGTTGGCCGAGTCGCACCTCTTCACCGACCTGGGTCTGCAGCCATCAAGGGTCGCAGCCCAGTGCAGGTCTGGGGCTGGAAGCCGGGGCCACTTTACTGTGGGTCGTCGAGGAGTTGCCGACGCGGCCGCTGAGGTCACACGATCCGTGGCGCTTCCGGTCGGGCCTGGCGGTGGCCGTGTTTGGCCAGAATTCCACATAGAACTGCTCCCCACTGCTTGGGCTACCGTGTCCATCAGACCGGTCAAGTTGCAAAATGCACCACTTCAGCTGCTTGCCTGCGTAGGGCCAAACTTGCAGTCAAAGTCCAAAGTCCACGCCCTCGGGCAACAACCCGCCGGCGCTCACGTTTGACGTAACTGCGTACCTCATGTTGACGGCATCGAGAACGCGATCCCGGTTCTTGCCTTCGATGGCGAGTTTGAATATTTTTTTTCATGAAAGTCGCCGTCTGAAAGCTCCTGGATTGGCACAATGCGAAGGGGTGATTATGCGGCGCCGCGGGCCAGCGACGTTACCGCCCTCCATTTTCAATGCACACCACCCCACAGCAACCCTGTAAAGAAGAAATTGCTCTGCTTACGCCATTTAATGGCTGGGACTGGCATGAACCCTTATGCATCGTTATCGCGGGCATGGTGTCGCTGGGCCGTGGCCATGGGCATTGGCCAGCTTTCCTCCCTTTGCCCCTTTATCGCGATGCTGTCGACGGCACCGTCAGCTTGGCAGGTGCATGGCTCGCCAGCTAATACCTGGGCTGTTTGGTGGGCGCGCTGCTGTGCACCCCGCAGCCATGCGGTGCGGCGGCGCCTGGAAGCCCGCCGCCGCCCCAAGTACGGTGCTGGTGCGCACGGGGTCGTAAACGGCCACCGTGAAATGTTGAAACGCTGGGCATGGTGCTGTGATGCCAGTGGCTTGGCCGGCCCTGCGTTTTCGCCAGGGTCGCCAGCGCGCTGTGTTTGTCCACACTCGAAGTTGGTGCCTGGCCCCAGCTGGCTCAGATGAACCTGCCGCCATGGGCGCCGTGATCTCGACCGGTCCGGGCGTTGGCATTGTGCTGAGAGCGGCCTGGCCGCCAGGTGGCATGGTGGCGCTGCACTGGAGTGCCTTCACCGGCTGGCTGATTTTGGCGTGTGCTGGCGGCCCTGCCCACCGCTGCCGTTTGGGACACTTTTCATGCGGGGGCAAAGCCACCGTCATCGCCATCTGCAGCGGCTGCCTCGCAATCCACGACCCCATCCCCAACCACTGGCAAGGGCACCGAGATGGCTCTGTTTGCCTTCGCCTACGGTTTGGCTGGTTTGGCTACATCCATCCGCCACCTTCCTGCCGGTGATTGCCCGCCGAGCCGACCCGGCTCACGTGGCTGGATATGTTCTGGCCGCTGTTTGGGCTGGGCGTCGTGGTTAAGCGCTGGTCGCCTGCGCGCATTCACGGTGGTGCGCGACTTGCGCCTGCTGCTGATTGCCTGCTACCTGATCCAGGCGGTGGGTATCGCCACCAGCCTCATCAGCCCTACGCTGGGCGGTTTTACTCTGGGCAGCCTGCTGCTGGGCTTGCCGTTTACGGCCATCACGTTTTTTGCCATGCAGGAACTGCGCCGCCCCCCGACCCATTCCCCGCTTTCATGGGGCTGGCCACTGCCAGCTACGGCATCGGTCAGGACGTGGGCCGCCACTGGCCAGGCGTTGCCATGCTGGCGCGCAGCAGTCGCGTACACCCGGTGGGGGTTTCACACTGTCGCTGGAGATAGCAGCCAGCGCTACTGCTGGGGACTTTGATTTATGGACTGATGGTGCGTTCGTTATCCGGTAAAAAATGATTCCGGTTATTTCCAATCCAACCACGGGCACTTCTTATGCGTTGTAGTCCATTGCCTTATTGACCGCCCAAGTCCTGTATATGGGCCTGCATGCCACTGCGCAGGACAAACCATGACCGAGTTCCCCACACACCGGGGCTGGATACATCGGCCCGACACAACGGCCAACCCCTGTGGAGGATTTTTACCAATACACCGTCACGTGGCGGCTGGATCAAGAACAACCCCATCCCTGCCGATCAAGCGCTGGAGCGTGTACGGCTGCTGTCCCAGCCAGACAACCAGCGTTTCCTGTGGTATTCTAGAAACGCTGTCGCACAGAAAATGGCAACACGGCCAACCAGCACAAGATTGGTGACTACTTTGCCGCGTGTATGGATGAGGCCACCGTCGAGACGCGCGGCGCCACCCATGCAATCTGTGCTGGACGAGTTGCCGCCATGCGCAGCAAGGCCGACCTGCCGGCTGTGCTGGCCAAACTGCATCTGTCCATTGCCGATAACGGCCTTTGTATTTTAGTTTCGGCTCGGATCGGACTTTCCAATTCGTCCAACGTGATCGCGTTTGCGACGGGTGGCGGCCTGAGCCTGCCGGACCGCGACTACTACACCAAACTGGATACCAAATCAAAGACCTGCGCGCCAAGAATCTGGCCAACGTCGCACGCATGTACGCGCGCTGATGGGCGAAGCCCGCGCTGGCGCAGCAGCACTGCAGCAACCGTGTGCTGCGCACCGAGACGACGCGTCCGCGCCACGCTGTCGGTGGTAGACAAGCGACCCCTACAAGCTGTTCCACAAAATGGATTACAGATCCAGTTACAGGCGCTGACGCCAGGCTGACTCGGGCGTATATTTGAAAGCGGTGGGACTGGCAGATGTCACTGCTCTGTATGTGACCGAGCCCAAGTTCTATCGAGCCGTGGCCCGTCACTGGAAGAAACAGCCACTTCGACGACATCAGGTCTGCCTGCGCTGGCACGTGGCACATCACGGGCATCAAGCTTGTCGAGCGACTTCGTCACCGAGAACTTCAATTACTTCAGCAAGACTCTGCGCGGGACACCGCTGCAGCAGCCGCGCTGGAAGCGTGTTGCACCTGGTGGATGCCCAGTTGGGAGCAAGCCTGGGACAAGAGGTTTGTAGAGCCGCGCTCTTGGGCCTGAACCCAAAAATAAGACTCTGGTTATGACGAGCAGATCGAGCAGGCCATGCGCGCATGACGAACTGGAGCACCTCGACTGGATGAGGCCCTGCCACCAGGTCAAAGCGATAGATAAGCTCAAGGCCCAATCGTCACCGCGATCGGCTACCCCGACAGATGGCGCGATTACACTGAGCGTAGCCATTGCGCGGGAGGCGATTTTTTTGGCAACGTTACCCGGGCATGCAGTTTGGTGCACCGCCAACTGGCCAAGATCGGCAAGCCGCTGGATCGCAAAGAGTGGGGTATGACGCCGCCTACCGTGAATGCCTATTACAACCCGCAGATGAACGATATCAACTTCCCCGCTGGCGTGTTGCAACCGCCGCTTTACGACGCAGCGATGGACGACGCGCCGAACTATGGCAACACTGGCGGCACGATAGGTCACGAGCTAACTCACGGCTTTGACGACGAAGGCCGGCAGTTCGATGCCAAAGGAAATTTGAAGGATTGGTGGACCGAAAAAGATCGCAAGAATTTGACCAACGTGCACAGTGCATCGTCGATCAATATGCGCAATACACCATTGTCGATGACATCAAAATCAACAGCAAACTCACGCTCGGTGAAGATATCGCCGACCTGGGCGGCAGGCTGGTGTTGGCCTGGACCGCGGAAGGTGCAGACCACGGTGGTCAAACCCGAAAGCCGCGATGGCTTCACGCCCAGTAGCCTTCATCGGCTGCCCAGTGGGCCAGAGAACAACCGCCCGAGACCTGCGTGTGGTACAGGCTGCAACCGACCCGCACTCACCGGCAAGTGTACCGCGTGTATGGTGGTGGTGGTGGTCTGCGGAGTTGCTGGGCCGCGCCTGCTTAAACCCGGCGCAGCGATGACGTCGTCCAAACCGTGAAGGTTTGGTAAGTGTTTGGAAATTACCTCTAGCCCTCGCTAAATATGAATCAACGGTTATCAAATGCATAGTATTGTGACCAACCGAAGGTGACTCACCCACGATGGCTGCTGTGCCACGTTTGCGTGCCTTCCTGGCCTAACCATCCTGATCGCCGCAAATTCTTAAGCCACACGCCAGTGCTGGCAGACAGCGACTATGCCTTCTATCAATTTTGACCACCGCCGCCGACGGATCCTGCAGTGAAAAAGTGTGACCAATCCGACCAAACGCAAGGTTCGTGGAAGAGGCCACGCGCTGGACCCAGTCAAGAGATCATCTGTCACTTTTGACGCAAGTCGCTCGATTGGAATTCTTCAGGTCCCCGGAACACAATGACTCACACCATGCTTCAAAGTAGGTCGAAACGGCGAAATGACGCGGCCGTAAAGTTTGGCGGCATTTGCGATTGGTATGGCTGGGGGCTGGGTATGGTTGCATTTTACGATTTCTGTTTTGTTGTGCGCCGTTGCAACGGCATTTGGACAAGGCCCTCAGGTCAAGGATGGGCATCCTTACTGACGACAGCAAGGCTTGTTGGGCAATGAGAACCGGTTCCGTCGATGGACGTACACCATCAAGCCAGTGGCCGCCGCCGCCCATCGCGTCGCGTGGCGCCACGACGAAGGGAGTGCTCTGTGTGGTGGATCAAGCCAAGTTTCTGTTGGCATCCCACAGTAGCAGGCCATCGTGCTATGGACGGCCCCAGCGTTATCCATGCTGGTCTCCGGGAACCAGCAACGCGAAAAACCCTTGCTGCCAGCGCCAGCAGGGTAAATCCGCTAACAGCGTTGGCCGTGGGGCGGGTATTTGTGCCGGCAAGATCAAGCTCGAAGACAGTGCGGCCAGCCTGATGAACTGGAAGGAAAAGCCTGGGCAATGCCACGGTACGGACCTGTTACCGTATGGCCTCCGGTGCAGCCGGAGGCCAACACCGGACCAACAAAGGCAGGCTATGACCTATTTACCGCACTAGAAGAAACCGATCTTCGCGCGGGCAAATTGGACACATCGTGCATGCACTCGTCCGATCGATTGGCGAGCGCCGCGCAACGGCACCTTTTCAGATTACAAACCAGGAACAATTCGCTTACAAGGCCACTGATCCTACGACTCTGGGCATCCTGCTGAACAGGGCAACTGAAAGTCTCGA
>NZ_JADJKN010000009.1:0-22863 GCF_016705985.1 Candidatus Aalborgicola defluviihabitans | reverse complement strand
TTGTAGGCCGCTGCTGCGAAGCATTGGAGGATTATCCGTCAACGCCCAGTCGATTCCAACTTTCAGCCACCCGCGGCATAACGGGCATGGGTCTACCGTCAACGCAAAGCTTTGTCGCGCTTTATCAGAGCGGGAGGTGCCAGCAAAATCAGTTTTCAAGACGCCAAAACCAGCCCGACGAGTGAGCGACTGTGTCCATTTGGTGTCTGCAGTTCAAATTGGTGCCGTGGTGGTCACTGCGTAGTTACTTTTAGCCCGCTTGCGTTCACGGTACCACGGGCTGTTTGCAAATCCACAACGCTGTAGGTCCGCGGCATCCAACGGATTGGTAAGCCCCAAAGCCGTCACCGTTATATCCATCGCGACCCGCAAAGTCATAGTCCTCGGTCGCGCCCAACTTTAATAATACCTGTGGTAGTTGCCGTGTTGCATCCCAAGTCAAGCCCAAGTACATGCATACAGGGATCGGTATTGCTATCAGTCGAAAATGATGATGCGTAATTCGACTCCTTGCACCGCGAATTTCTCCCCAATGCCAAGGAGCGGGTTCCCAGCCGGTGCAGAACAAACGACCTGCGTGGGTACCTACCGTTACGGGGGCAATGGCGTGATGGACCCGATTGTTGTCGTAAGTCTTATTCTGCTTGCCAGCCATCAAACTCGACACGTCCCTGTGCTTCTCGAGCACCGTAACAAAACGGCCTTGCACGTTATTAAAGGTCCAAACGGTCTGGCTCTGCAGAAATGACGCGGTAAGTTGACCCACGTGGGTCTGTAAAGCATGCACCTGCCCCCAGAGACCAAGCAGATACGCGCACAGGGGCGGTGAAGTAATTGGCTCCAGCAACGGTGTAAGCTCCGGAATTGCCTGTGTTGTTCGCCGAAGCCGTTGTCGGGACGCACGTTACCGACCGATGCCAATGCGGTATAATGGTCCCCTTTGCGCTTGATCTCTCCAATCAAAGGCTGGGGCGCTACTTTGACAACAGTCGAACTGGATGGGATTTACAGAATTAGCCCGCACATTGTCGTCACGATACCGGGGAGCAGTGGCAAAAATAGATGCCACTCTTCGTTTTGTAAAGCAGCGTCACTTCGGGCGGAGCAGTCAAGATATCCGCACTGGGCGGTCGACCCGGAGATTGTCGTGCCGCTCAGCTCATAGCCCTTGACGCCGACCTGGGACGCAGGGGCTGCTGGAATTTTTCAAACTGTACGCACCTTTGATCTGGCGCAGTGGCGGCTTGGGAACTGTAGCTGACTCTGCGCCCAAGCTGATGAAATTGCAAAAGGTATAGCAGAAACAAACCATAAAGAAGATATTCTTTTTCATTTCTCTCACCATAACAAAAATTGAAAGAGCCAACGAACTTTGGATCTAAGTGACAGATTGAGATTGTCGCAGCAACGATTGCCATTAGGCAACAATCTGAAATCAAATTGGTCGTACAAATTGTGATGAATGTTGCCACTGCAATACAGCTGGTAACGGTAGCCCCATTCATCAGACATGCCTGTTTCCAAAAATGGCAGCCTGACGCTGCCATTACTTGAAAGAATCCGTGACGAATGGTTTAAAGCTCGGGCCGAGGGTGGGGCAATTGGCGGCTAAGCGGCGGTTGCAACCGACCCACTGAAGGACGAGGCACGGGCCTGGCCAAAACTGGGTTACCACCAGTCAAAGCCACCGCCTGCGTTATTGCCTTCACGTTCACAATACTGCCTGCGGAGGATTGGGCGATCTTGGCGGGTTCGCACCTGCGCCAATGGCGGGGGATTGTATAGATGACCCAACGGCCCCAAAGGCCACCGCGGAATGGGATGGACGCCAAGGCAACCTCAGTAGAAGACAGGGCGAAGCATTCACCATCGCCGTAACCAAGTCAGCCGGCAACGCGCCCGTGTCCAAGCAACATGGTTGTAATTGCGCCAGCCGGCAGGTTCTCCAGGTGGGCGTTGCCCGGGCAATGACTGCGTTACTCTGCCCGGCAGCGACACTATTGCGCACTTCGCGGGCCATTTGGTCCGAGGTCATTCTTTCCGGACTGAAATGCGGCCATTGCGGAGCTAGACCCGACCAGTAAGTGCCGCGGACAGTAAGAAATTTCTGCATTTGGTACCGTGCTCCCTGTTGCTAAACACAGCAATGTTCTACCGATGCGATCCGTTTAAACCGCACCGCCCAAGTCAAACTACCACAAACACGCAAAAATCGTGAAAACATCACGTTTGTGCGACGCTCTACCCAATAATACTGTGAATATCACTCCCGTATATCGCCTGACGCAGCGGACAACCCTGTTGTTGCCCGGATGCGGCTACCGTATTGCCTGGTTGGGCCAGAAGCGATGCATGGTGCCCAATGGCGGCAGATGCCAGTCAGATTCAACATCCTGACGCGCAGATTCTCGCCCCAGTGACCGCACCATCCTCGGCGTCCTGTTTACAACCCTAAGCTACCAAAGGTCTACGGGTCAATAGCACGCCTGGAGACAGCTCTAGCGACATCCGAAGCACATCGCGCATCGCTGCCTTCACGTTCGGATGGCGACAAGGACCTGCAACACTTCGGTCAGAACGCCCAACGCAAGTGCCCCAACAACACGCCAGCCACCGGCCAGCGTAGGTCGGCTGCCCACTGGCCAGAAACGGGCCATGGGGGCGAACATGCAGTGCGCCAACCCTGAGGGGAAAAGGCGCATGCAAACTAGCCTCCAGCGTATTGCGCGAGTGACCCGGCATTTGGGTGCCCACCAGGAATATGGATTAACAACATTGCAAGCAACACCAAGGTCGCTCTTACGGAAATTCGCATGGTCGCCAGTGTATCGTTGGGGAGCTACCCATTCAAAAACGGCAGTGCATGGGAACATTCATTGCCACGAGGGCTTATGGCTCAATTCTCACTTAAACTTTAGCGCTACCACTGGCGCGATGCGATATAACGCCCTAGCACCGTATCAACACGCAGTTACTCGAAATAGCGGCCCGCATCAGCACCCATCTGGCTGTGCTTGGCCCAACAGCATAAAAGTTGTATTGGTTAAGGCTGTGGCTCACAACTACGGCGCTGGGTTGGCGATGGACAACCGAATGGTGAAGTTTGCTAAAGTCCATGATCCCCGGAGGTCCAATGGGCCGCCCGCAATGCCACCGCTACACACATCCCAAACACAAATTTACAAATACCGACTGGCGCTGCTGCTCGCCCGACTTCCACGGTTAACGTTGCCGACTGGAGCACCGCCTGGCTTCAAGGTGGATTTTGAATTTGTGATTCGCTACGACCTGGGGCTGCTGTGGCACCATTATAGCCGCAGGTCGGCAATGCATTGGGCACACTACCTGGCGGGTTATGGGGATGGGCGTAACACGCATGGCGGCGGTGGCAGGGTATTTGCCGCAGCGGGCTGCGCTTGACCAGCTGGACAAGCGGTTTGCGGGCAAGGGTATTCCATACGTAGTGATAAAAGGTGTTTACGTGCGGGAGTGCGTTTACCCAGACCCGACTTTGCGGCCCGCAACCGACATCGATGTTTTGGTGCTGGTAATAAGACAGACTTCGCTGCGGCCAAACTGTTGATCGACAGCGGCTATGCCGTCCATGTGACGCCAGACAATGTGAGCCATGAAGCCACTTTCAAGCGCGGGCTGGTCGATATTGATCTGCACTGGCACATACTAAGGCCGGGGGCACACCCGCACCGACACAATACTGGCTTCATCGCCCGGCGCCAACAAACCCACGGTGTTTGGGGGCCCAAGCGACAGCGATACCCTTTTCATGATGCTGACGCACCCTGCGTTCAGTAAAAAGTATGTGTGCTCTCTAACAGCGGGGCTGGGGCGCGTGGCCGACTTTGCTATGGCTGCAACATGGAAAAGCTGAGTGGTCTACGGCATTGCAATTGCTGCAGACTGAGGGGCTTAAAACGGCTGCCTGGACCATGCTGACCTGGCTGCGCTTGCTGGCGCCACCCGGTTTAACAGGCATGCTGGACGAATGGCTGGGCATAATTCAGCCAAGTCGCCTGCGTAGGGCTTACATGCGTGCTTGGGTAACGCACGACCTGCCAACCCGGTTTCTGCAGCGCCCGCATTGGATTCAACTGGGCTTTATCCTGTGGATGCACGACCGCCCGGGTGATGCTGCGCGCCTTACACCAGCTTGGGCAAGGCCGACTGAACCGCCTGCGCGATGCCCGCCTGTTGCTGGGCAGCGACTACCAGTGGGGGCAATTGGGGCCATGAAACGTACCGAGTTTGCCACCATGCTGGATTTTGCAGCGCCATTCAAGACAAGTCATTTTAAAAGCGCTAAGATGCTGGCTGAGAGCAGTTCGGCACTGGCGGTGCCTTTAATACCGGCAGCTTGGCCTGTTAAGGTATGTTGACCAAGACGGCTGGCACCTGGTCAACAGGGCCCGTTTTGCTGTCTGCTGGCGCTATTTGCGTTGCAGGCCCTGGGTGAAGTTTGCTAGCGATTCGTGCTGGGCCGCACAGCAGAGTGCTGTTTGGCAAACCTCCGCGTCAGGCTGTACGACCACTTGCAGGCGTTGCTTTCTGGTTTTACCACCAGCGCCGCCGGGCGTGAGGTGTTAACCCCGCTCACCCACGATGTGAACGCTTGAATGGGTTTATCAGCGGCATATTGCCAGGCATGGTGCCGTTGTTGTTCACCAAGGCGGGGGCGGTTTGGATGATGTTTCGCATCGATGCCCGCTTGTCTGTTTTGTGGCTTTGTTCGTGCCGGGCCGTTTATTTGCTGCTCAAAGTCCTGGTCCGCTGCCTGCGCCCATTGGCCGCCTAACTACAGGCAGCGGCACATGCTGAGCAACGGCCATTGCCGAAGAAAACCGGCATGTTGCCGGTCATAAAACCTTCACACGCGAAGCGCATGAGTCTGAGCGCTACCAAACGCCAGGGTTCACCACATCCTCCAGCTCAGCGCGGAGCAGACCATTATGGTGGCGTTTGCCATATTGCTGCAGTTTCGGCCGCAGCCGGCATGGTGCTGGTGTTGTGGCTGATGAGGGGCACTTGTACGGTAGCACACCAGCTGAAACTATCAGCTTTTTGCTTTATGCAGCGCTTATTAACCCGCCCGGTAAGTGCACTGGCCGACTTCTACGGGCAAACTGACAAGCGGGCGGTAATTTAGAGGCTGCATGGTGTCATTGAGCCCCCGATGCACTGAGCCAACAGGCCACCCATTGCCGCCAGTCGAGGGAGAGTTGCGGAGTTTAAAGACGCTGGGTTTTGGTTACCCTGGACGCGCGCAGGTGCGAAGTTGAATTTTGGCATCCGGGCGGTGAAACGGTTGCTATTATTGGTGCCAATGGCGCGGGTAAAAGCACCATTGCATATTTACGGATGCGCCCGATAACGCCCAGCGAAGGACAGGTGTTGATAGATGGCATTGATATTGCCGGTGTTTCATTGGTCAGCTTACGGGCCCAGATTGGTAACGTGCCGCAGCAGGTTTTACTCTTTCACGGAAGCGTGCACGACAATATTGCCTATGGTCAGCCTGGCGCAACCGAAAGCGCTGTTCTGGCAGCTGCAAAGGCCGCGCAGGCGCCACGATTTCACAACCCAACTGCCCGACGGGTACAATACCTTGGTGGCGATCAAGGCGTGCGTTTGTCGGGTGGCCAATGCCAGCGCGTTGCACTGGCCCGCGCCCCTGCTGAAGGCGCCCCGGATTTTGGTACTGGACGCTTCACCGCCATGATGGACCCTGAGGGAGAAAAATCATTTTGTCAGTGAATGCCAGGCCACACTGGCGCACTGCACGGTCATTCTGATCACACACCGCCCCGCAGCCTTTGGCCCTGGCGGGACCGGGTGCTGCCGCTTGAGCACGGGAAACTGATTGAAACACGGAATAACGCGCATGCGCACTAAGCCGGCCAAATCCGCAATCGCTCACGTGGGCAGAGAAGCGCATCGCCGATGGCGGCCATCGTGTGGTTGCCGCTGTTTTGGTAGGGCTGCGCGCACTTGGCTTGAAAAACGCTTTCAGGGCTGGGACCATTGGGGCCACCAGCCAACGTACAGGCTGACCTTGGATGAAATGGTGCCCGTCCAAACTGGTAAAACCGTGCTGCGCGTTTGCCGCCCATTCCGGCAACCTGTTTAACCCCGGTCGTTGTTGTTTCTGTTGGATGTTGCAGCGCCGGGGTGTTGCAAACCCATTTGCGCATTGCGTAAGCAAGAATCAGCCTGTATTTGCCGCCCACGCGCGTGGGTGGAATACCAAGGCACACTCATTAAACGATCAGCCCGATGTAGGCGATCAATTTTCAACCTTTTCACCATCATCATGAGCGGCATTGCAGGCATTATTCTCTTTGACGGCGTACCCGTTGAAGCCGGGCCGGAGAAGGCATGACGGGCGCTATGGCCTAGTCGGGGCCGGATGGTATCAACCACCGGTGCAGTGGCCGGTCGCGTTGGGCCAGTGCATGCTGCGCACCACGCCCGAATCGTTAGAAGAGTGCCAGCCACTGTGCAATGACGACGAGAGCCTGGTTCTGGTGCGATGGCCGACTGGACAACTGGGAAGAACTGCGCGCAGAGTTGCTAGATTGCGGGCCGCGTTGCGCCGATCGCTCCGACGCAGAGTTGGTGCTTAACGCCTACCAGACCTGGGGCGAAGATTGCCTTGCACACCTGGACGGTGATTTGCGTTGGTAATTTGGGGATGCACGGCAACACAAGGCTTTTTTGCCCGCGACCGCATGGGGCTGGAAGCCCTTTCATTGCCATTGGCGCGACGGTATTTTGTTTTGCATCCGAGTTGCACCCACTCCTGACGCTACCCTGGGTAATACAAGCGCCCAACCAGGGCATGTTGGCAGAATTTTTGCCGCAAAGGGTTTTCCAGGAGACGAGACACTTTGGACGGGGGTTATGTGGTCTGGTTGCAGCGCACTGCATGGTATTGGCGCCAGCGGGTTGCAAGCCGAAACAGTGTTGGGCACCCGACTTGAACGCAACACTGCCCTTACACCTCCGATGCGGAATACATTGCCCATTACCGCAAATTGTTGTTCGGACATCGCGCGGCGTCAATCACGTTCGCTCCAGCCGGCTGCTATTGATGTAAGCGGTGGCCTGATTCTTCTGCACTGTTTTGTATTGCAGAACGTCTGCGCCATGACGGGCTTCCTGCCTGCCCCGGGCACGGATGGCTACACGGCATTTACCGGCGACAGCGCTGCCGACGAAATTGCCTATGCACGGCAGGTGGGCGAACACACCGGCACCATTATCCACGAAGTTCCACCCACCATTTTGCTGTTGGAGTGGTACGCAGAACAAGCTCAAACCTAAAAGAGTTCCCGACTTTCCTGCAATGCAGATATGGCGATGGGAATATTGCGTGGAAGCCGCAAAAAAAGCTGTAAAACGATAACCGGCGAAGGCGGCGACCACTGGTCAGTAGGTTCCGGGAACACTATGCAGACTGATCGCACAAGGGTATTGGTACGCTGTGGCCAAACATTTCAGGGCAGACGCATCGGCTTTTGGATCTAAAATGCAATTGCATTGTTCGGGTAGAAATGGGATCTTTGCACTAATGCCCATGACGCTGCAAAACGGACTGCGATGGCTGGTCACGGCAGCCGTGTAGGAAGACACCCGCCCACTCCCCGATGATTGGTTGTCGCCACCCATGCTGCAGGAATTCCAATAAACGAAAGTGCTGGTGACGGCCCAGTCCAACCGGGGGGCAAACACAAACCCGGTCAGGTCGATTCGTTGGAGGCCCTACACAAAGCTTTGGATGCCCAGGTGTTGAGAGTGCAGAGCGACGCAACCGCGCAGGGATTGAAATTCGCATCCGTTCTTTAGCCACGGCTCAGTCACTTGCCTTTTCAACCCGCCACACCTCAGGTTGCAGTGCAATATAAGCAAAGTCACACTCCGCCAGGGCATGAAAGATGTACTGCCACGCGTCATTCTTGAACGCAAAGACAAGGCCGAATTTTCTCGTCTTCCGGTTAAAACTGGACGAATGGAAGACGTACTCACCAAGGATTCCCGAACAAACGCCCAGACGTGGGTCACGGAAGGGTCATGGTTGACCTCTTTGCGTCATACCGCAAAATCCAGTCAATCTGGCTTATTGGTCTGGATTTTATGGAGCATTTATGTCTGTGGAGACCGGTCTTAAGCCGGTTTAACTTTTGTATCGGGCACTTTCGAATATGCTAGGCTTAAAAATAGGAATGAACAATGAACAATACACAGCCAAACCAATGCCTCCCATTCAAATGAAAGGTGCTTTAAGCAGCCCAATCGCAAAAAGTTGGCTTATGCGGCCCCGGTGTTCAGTATTATGGGTCGTGGCCCAGTTAACCCAGGGATCAGGTAGCCTCGCTTCGGACAACTAATTCCAGGTAGTGGTGGAAAAGCGATACTAGTTTGATGAAGCCTGGACAAAATTGAACGAAACTATATTAGCACTTTATTGTTGTAACCCCTGCATGGCTATTGTGCGATATTTAGAGTGTCGTCAACCCTTCGCTTGTCGGTTGACTTTGTTGCCAGTTAAATTTACAACGGCGCCTGCACACCAGCAGCAGATTGTTGAGTCGGCTCGCTTTCACCAATGGGTTCTTCCAGACGGTCGCAACTGCACGCAGTTTTATCGCACGGCGCATGGTTACCTTTTGCGTTTTCCTGATCTAGGTGACTACGAGGTTTCTCACGATGGAACCGAGGTCATTTGCTTTCCGGTGCCATCGGTAACGGAAGAAACGTCACGCCATCTTTTCCTGAATCAGGTTTTGCCACTGGCGCTCGCCAGGCAAGGCATGCTGGTGCTGCATGCCAGCGCAGTAGAAATCGGAGACAGCGCTGTTGCATTTATTGGCGCTTCCGGCATGGGAGCTGCGAGTTTTGCCACCAACGGTTTTCGTTTTTTGACCGACGACGGGTTACTGCTGGAACCGCGACAAGACGCTTGCTATGTATTGCCCAGCCATCCATCCATTCGTTTGTGGGATGACAGCCAGGACGCACTCATTGGCGTGGAAGTCAACATCGCTCCTCCGGTTCAATTCACCCGCAAGGTCCGTTTTCTGGCCGGCGAGTCCGTCGCTTTTTGCGATCAGGCACGACCGCTGCGCCGAATCTATTTTCTTGGAGAAAACTTTGACTCGCCACTCGAATTTGTCAGCATGAGCCCAGCACTCGCGTTGATTGAGTTGGTGAAGCATTCGTTCCTGCTTGACATTGAAATGAAAGACCTGCTGGCGGCGCAGTTCGAAAAATTGTCGGCGCTGGTCAGTCAGCCCCTATGCTACCAATTGAATTTTCCACGCAGCTTTGACAGCTTGGCCGCTATTCGGCAAGCCATTGTGGAGCACTCAACACATGAGAACAAAGTCCAATGAACTTGAGTGACAGATTTGCCGTTCCGCCGGATGTCATGGCGCGACAGGTCGGGGAAGAAACCGTTATTCTGGATCTTGCCAGTGGTACCTACTTTGGCCTGGATCCGGTTGGCGCACACATGTGGCAAGCCATGGTCGAAGGCAAAACCCTAGCGCAAGTGTGCGAGCGGATGTTGGCCATGTACGACGTGTCGCACTCGGATATTGAACGCGATGTACTGGCGCTTGGGCAGTCTTTGTTGGACAGGAAGTTGATAGCCCTTTTGTAAGCGGCTAACCATCCACTTGTGTATTGAACAAGCTGGCGCGGCGCTTGCCGCAGTCAATTGACTCGGCCATAGGTATCTTCCAGCCGCACAATGTCGTCCTCCCCAAGGTAGGAGCCCGACTGCACTTCAATAATCTCCAGCGGTACTTTGCCGGGGTTGGCCAGCCGGTGGACCTGCCCGAGGGGAATATAGGTGCTTTGGTTTTCGCCCAAGAGCATGACCTTGTCGCCATTGGTCACTTCGGCCGTGCCGCTAACCACCACCCAGTGCTCGGCACGGTGGTGGTGCATTTGCAGGCTCAGGGTGGCGCCGGGGTTGACCACAATGCGTTTAACCTGAAAACGCTCGCCAGCGTCCACGCTGTCATACACGCCCCAGGGGCGCGCCACGCGGCGGTGGTGTTGGGCTTGGGGAACACCCTGTGCTTCAAGCTGTGCGACCACGTTTTTGACCTGCTCGGCATGGGCGGCATCGGCTACCAGCACGGCGTCTGCAGTGTCGATGATGAGCAGGTTGCTGGTGCCCAGGGCCACCACGGGGCGGTGCGGTGCGTGGATGAAGGTGTTGGTAGCCTGCACGGTATGGCCCTGGCCATGCACGCGGTTGCCGTTTTCGTCCGGCGCGGTCAGTTCAGCGACTGCATTCCAGCTACCCACATCGCTCCAGGCGGCGGCAAAGGGCAGCACGGCAACGTTGGCGGCTTTTTCCATGACGGCATAGTCGATGCTGTCAGAGCGGCAGGCGGCAAAGCCATCTGCGCCCAGGCGGCGAAAGTTGCCATCAACCGTCTGGGCGGCTATGGCTTGCTGGCACGCGGCCAATATGTCGGGGGCATGGGTTTGTAAAGCGGCCAATAAGGTGCTGGCCTGGATCAAAAAGATGCCTGCGTTCCAAAAATGGCCTCCGGCCAGCAGAAGCTCTTGCGCGCGGGCGGCGTTGGGTTTTTCGACAAAGCACTTGACGGCGTGCGCAGCGCCCTGCCCTGCCAACGCGCCACCTTGCTCGATGTAGCCATAGCCTGTGCTGGGAAATGTGGGCTGCACACCAAACATGACGATGGAGCCTGCCTGGGCGGCAACAACGCCCGAGCGGATGGTGGCGGCAAAGGCGGTGGCATCGGGGATGTGGTGATCTGCGGGCAAAAACAGCAGCAAGGCATCGGGTGCGGCATGGAGCGCTGCGGCGGCCATGGCGGCGGCGGTGTTGCGGGCGACGGGCTCCAACAGGATTGTGCTGTGCACGTTGGCGGCGTTGGCACACTCTTGAACCAGAAAACGGTGGTCTTCGCTGGCAACGATGATTTGCTGGGGGCTGAGCAGTGCGGCGCGCTCCAATGTGAGCTGCAACAGGCTTTTGCCGTTGACCAACGGCACGAACTGCTTGGGCAAGGCCTTGCGGGACAAGGGCCAGAGCCGTGTACCGCTACCGCCACACAGGATGACGGGGGTGATATTTACGCTAAAGGACGTGCCAGTGGACGCCGTTGGCTCGACAAGAGTCATGCTGTTAATTCCCTGAATATGCTTGCAAGCCTGAGAGCTTACATTCTTTGTTGTGACGCGATGATTGTGCCAATCGGCCAGCGTTTGGCTGACGAGCGGTTCTGTGGGCTGCCCCACATAGAATGCGTTTCACACCCCCCCCAAGTACGACACGCATTTTCATGATTCAACTCATTGCCGGTTTTGCCATTGCGGCACTGCTGACCGTTCTGCTGGGCGAAGCCATGTCCCTGTCCTTGTCGGATGATGACCGCATATTGTTGTTTGTGGTGTTACTTTTGGTGCAGTTTGCGCTGTTTGCGTTGGTGATGGCGATTGTGGATCTGGTGAACATGGCCAAACACCAAAAGGAAGACGAGCCGTGGCCATTTGTCTGGAAGCTGTTGCTGGGCAAATTGCAGGCGCACCGGTGGCCGCTGGCCTTGGGCGGAATGTCAGTGGTGGGTTTGGTCGGCTACCTAGTGGTTGAAATGCCCGGGGTGATCCCTGATGCGAAAACGCCTATTGCAAATACTACGGCCCACGCTGTAGTGGCAGAAGCACCAGCCGAAGCGTTAGCAGCAATGCAAGTCTCGACAGCGGAGCCATTCATTCGCAAATGGGCCAAAGCATGGGAGACTGGGCAGACCGATTTGTACGTGACCATGTACAGCCCCGGCTTTACGCCCGAGGACGCCATGCCCCGCAACCAGTGGGAAAAACTACGCCGCCAGCGGGTGGACACTGCCAAACAAATTGTGATCGAAATTTTGGAACTGGCGGTAAGCCCGCTGGGCGGCAACCGAGCGGAGGCGGTTTTTACACAGCGGTACTCATCAAAGGGTTACAAGGATATATCGCGCAAGACGCTGACCATGGAATACGTGAATGGGCAATGGCTGATTCTGACTGAGCGCGCGGAACCTCTACCGCTGTAGCCATTCATTGCCCCGCGCGCCAGAGTGCGCACCAACCAATCAAAAAAAAACACCGAGCGTTTCCGCTAAGTGCTTGATTTGTAACCAAATTTTGGTGGGCAGTACAAGTTTCGAACTTGTGACCCCTGCAGTGTGAATGAAGAATTATATGCTTTTTCATTGTTCGCACAAGTTCGCAATCGTTTATAAATCAATAACTTAGCTAATTTTCTGTTCGCCGGAATGCGTCATAATTTGCCGAAGAAATAGACACTAAATAGACACCAGAATGTCAACCAAGATAGACACGGTATCGGCTCGCGACAAATTACCAGCCAGGCACGCCCCTTACTGGCACAAAATCCGCGCTGAGTGCCACTTGGGATTTCGCAAGACCACAACCGAAAGTGTCGGTGCGTGGATCGCCAGATACCGCGATGCGACAGGCAAGTACCAACTGCACAGCCTTGGAAGTCTGGATCATGTTATTGGTGCTAAACGCTATGACGAAGCCGCAAAGCTCGCCGGAGACTGGTTCGACCACCGAGGGAAAGGTGGAGCCATTGAAGCCATTACCGTCGAACAGGCTTGCAAGCGCTATGTTCAAAAGGCACGTGACGAAGGCCGAGAGAATGCTGCGAAAGACCTAGAAGGTAGATTTCGGCGATGGGTGTACTCCGACAGAAAGCTCAGCGGCACTCCCCTATTGAAGCTCACACCGGGTATGCTGACCGATTGGCGCAACAAGCTGGTCAAGACTCCTGCCAAACTGCAGGACAAGACCAAGGAAGCCACCAAGCCACGCGCAGCCAGTTCCACCAATCGGGAAATGGCCGTCCTCAAGGCCGCGCTCAATCTGGCGCTGGAAGATGGGCACGCGACCAGTGACGCGGCCTGGAAAACCAAACTCAAGCTCATCAAGGACGCCACCCAGCGCCGGGACTGCTATCTAGATCCAGCACAACGCAAAGCTCTGATTGCCAATGCGCCCAAAGACTTGGCGGCACTGATAACCGCTCTCCTGATTCCATTGCGCCCTGGCGCTGGCCGCGCTGACCGTTTTCAGTTTCGACAAACGGCTTGGTGTTTTGACTATTGGCAAGGACAAAGCGGGCCGGGACCGAAAAATCAACTTGCCAACGTCCACCGCAGCATTCTTCGCAGAACAAGCCAAGGACAAACTGCCTACTGCCCCACTGATTGCCCGTGCGGATGGTCAATTCTGGAATAAGGACTCCTGGAAATACCCATTCAAAGACGCAGCCAAAGCTGCAGGACTGCCAGCAAACGCCGTGGCCTACAACCTGCGCCACTCTGCCATTACCGACCTCATCGCCCTGCACCGCTTGGACACCATGACGGTGGCACAGTTATCCGGCACCAGCTTGGCCATGATCGAAAAGCATTACGGGCACCTCCTACGTGACCACGCGGCCGATGCGCTAGCGAAATTAGCGCTGTGAATGGCCGCGAAGCCTTGACCATGCCCATTCCGCATATTTGCCACGTAGCAATAGCCCAATCCATAACATCCCGTCCGCTTCACTTTGCCTGTGGCACAGGGACGGCACTTGGACCGTTCCGCCATCCGAAGACAAGACAGCGACCACACTCATGAACGAGTTTGGCCGACGGGAGCCGCACAGTGACAGATCAACACATCACGATTCCAGAAGCCAGCGAGCGCACTGGATACACCCAACCTGAGATTCGCCGAAAGTTGCAATCTGGCGCATGGATAGCAGTTGCGATGGCTGAGCTCCGGCACCACAACGGCGTTGCAGCTGGCTTTGGCGTGGTGACGGTCCCGCAAGAGGTAGTCAGACAAATGTTCATGAATCGCCAGCCTGAATATTCCTTTGATACTGGCGGCAGTCTCACTGCAACCATACCCGGCGATCCTTCACTCTTGGAAGTGGCGGTTGGTGGTTCGGAAAATCCACTGATCGACGTTAAACCAGGACATCGCCTTCTAAGCGCCAGCGCGTCGCCATTTCTCCCAGTACCCAACACAGTAAACCCCCAACACTCGGTCCGCGACACAGTTGGACTCCTTGCGCAGCTTGACCAGCACGTCGCTGCGTTTAACAAAGGCGACCCAGCCGCCCGGAAGAAAACGCAGACGGTGTTTGTCTCCCACCGGCTACACGCCACAACGAAGATCAAACGACCACCAATCACAGAAGCCACACCGGCCACGCCACAGACCCATGCAGTCGGCAACCAGGCGCCGACTAAACAAAAGCAGACTTCAACATGGCATTTACATGAACCCATTAGAGACGATGGACTGGCCAAAACACTTTATTTGCATCTCAAAAAATACAGGGAAGCAGGAAAAAGAATCCCAACCCCAAGACAGATACTGTCCGATTGGATTGCTTCACCGCCAGAAGACATATCGGAAGTTACCAAATCAGGAGTCAGGTACATACCAACAGGAAAGGGCAGAGGCAGCGAAGACATAGCCGGCCTATCCAAGCGCATCTATAAATTGACCCACCACCGAGCTAAAAAAGACCACTCCATAAGCACCTACAAGCCCCATAAGCACCTACAAGCCCTATAAGCACACAAGACAGCCATCACACTGAAAATTGACTTCATGCACACCGTAATACGTCGGTGTTTACTGGAGTCCAAATGCACGCAGTCCTCACGGTCAAAGAATTTGAACAAGAGTTCAAAGTCGGCCACACCGTCGCTCACGCCGAAATCAAATCTGGCCGTCTCGTAACCTACAAACTGGGACGCCGCCGCTACATCTCCGCTGCCGCCGCCTTTGATTGGCAAAAACGCCTCGAGGCTGAAAACAACCAGCAAGGCAACGGCCCAGGGATCCGCATCGTGAGCGCCGCGACCGACAAAATCATTGTTCGCAGTACCAAAGTCGCCACCGATACCCAACCCGGTACTTTTCCCAAGAAAAGAACACGGTCATCGCTGAAAACCGGCGCACCTGTTGATGGGAAACAAACACCCCCACAGCAACGGCCTGAACGCATTTGCAACGATGCGACTGACTCACGCAGTGGACAGGAGCCTGAACAGAGGCTTCACAGTATGCCGCTGGGGCTACACCCGCTATTGCCAAAACTTTGACGAGCTGACGGATTTTGTACATCGCTTGGGAGGGCAACATGCCTTTCGTTCGTGATCAACTTCCCGACCCGACAGCCTATTTTGAATCCAAAGGATTGACACTGGTGGGCCGTGGTAAGTGGCGCTCTACAAGTTGCGTATTCCATGGCGGCACCGCAAGCACGCGCGTCAACCTTCAATCAGGCGGATGGATTTGCATGAGCTGTGGCGTCCATGGTGGCGACATCCTTGCTTACGAGATGCTCGCCACCGGAACCGAATTTGTTGAAGCCGCAAAGGCACTCGGTTGTTGGCTTGACGATGGCAAAAGAATGCCGGATTACCGACCGTCTCCGCTGAGCCCTAGGCAGGCACTTAGCGTCATGGCGTTTGAAGCGACGCTCGTGGCTGTGGCTGCTGGAAACATCGCCCATGGCGTTGCACTCAATGAAGCTGACCACCAACGACTGATCGTTGCGACTGGCCGAATCAACAAGATAGTGGAGTCTTTTGAATGAATCCTCAAAAATACGAAAAGCTGGCGTCGCTAGTAGATGATCAAGAAATCGAATTCCTTGATCTTCACCGCAATGCTCCTAAGCCTTCTCCTGACTGTCTATACGGAATTGTGGGTGATGTTGCCCGCGCTGGCAGTGAGAATACTGAAGTCAATCCATACGCACTTGCTGCTGCATTCATGACCTACGTGGGTGTCTCCATCGGCCGTGGACCCTATAAGCAAATTGGGGACGACTGGCACCACACGAATCTGTTTGCGGTCCACGTCGGGCGGTCATCCCTCGGTCGAGGACGGCGAAAAAACTTGTAACGCGAATTGCGAAGGCGATTGCAGCAATTGACCAGAACATCGCTCCAAAATTCACGCGGGTGGCCTTTCATCCACCGAAGGCTGGCAATGATGATCCACGATGGCTATAAGGTCGGCGCTGTAACAACACCACCTATCGAAGACAAACGCCTGCTGGTAATGGAAAGTGAGTTTGCCAACGTACTCCATCAGGCTGCACGAAACGGGAACACGCTTAGTACGACATTGCGAAGTGCCTGGGATGGGACCAGCATTCAACCCGCCGTCAAGAACAACCCGGTTTGGGCTTCCAATCCGCATATCGGGCTGATGGCAGATATCACTCCCACTGAGTTGCTGGACATGATGAGTTCAATTCCACCCCCCAACGGGTTGTCGATGACTTGGCGAAGAGGACCATCGCAATCTTGCAATTTGCAGGTGCCGATCGTTACGTGGACCGTGACGTGTTTCAGGTTGAATTTTCAGCTGAGGCAAAAAGCTGTATGAATGCCTTTACATGGGAGAGCTGCGTGATAGATCCGCAGGAGAGCGCATCACTGGGCTTTTAGCGCGCCGCCCCGCTGTGCTTCTTCGGATTGCCACCTTGTTTGCCCTCACTGACAAGACACTGATCATTAACACTGCCCACCTCAATGCGGCGCTGGCCTGGGTCCGCTACTGGGTCGACTCTGTAAGTTCATTTTTCAGTCGGCTGTAGATGAAGAAGCGGCAGCGGAAGTGGCAGCTAAAAGCGAAAAATGGTGGCCTATCTTAGAGCAGGCAAGACGACTCGGACCGAACTGACCAAGATCTGCTTCAGGGTCACGTCAGTAGATCGCGAATTGATAAAGCTATTGATGAGCTACTCGCCGTAAACCACCGGTCATCGAGGTTGAGTCGATCAAACGTCCAAACGGAAAACCAGGAAGCTCCACAAAGTACTACCAATGCTGCGCGGAATTCTGCGAATTCTGCGAACGGTGAGACTTGTCGACCGCATGTGCCAGATCTCGGTGTAGTGCGAAGTCTGCGAAGTCAGCGGAGTGTCGCTGCCAAGGACTTGTCCGATCAGGGAGGTGTCGCACAAGTCGCAGATGTCGCTGGCGTAGAGAAACCTGTAAAACCTGTTGCAAGAGCACACAAATCGCAGTGGTCGCAGATTCCGCTTGAATATCCAGATGGTGATGTTTCAGTTTCCGGAGCTTCGTTGAATTCACTGTGAATTTTCAAGCCATAGCTAAATTCAGCTTGCCACAATGAAACAGAATCCTTGCCCGGTAGTTGGTGAAGTTGCGGAACCCGCGTGCATTGGCTTTGATAAGCTGGATGGCACTGTTGAAGCCTTCTGCACAGGCATTGCTGATTCCATGTTGGCTGTAGTTGAGCAACCCTTCCTCGTGGCGGCGCAGCATCTTGACGACTTTCTTCACAGGCTCCAGGCGGCTTCTCATCGCGTTGTTCGACCAGGCCTTGAAGAATCGCTTTGCCGCGCCCTTGTAGCTGTAGCTCCAGAAGTGGGTGAAGTTCTCCTTGATGCACCAGGCCCGACTCGTCTTCAGGTTGAGCTGGTTCAAGGCGCGAAACGAGACGGCCTCAGCGCTTCGGCCATCTGGGTACTTTCTCAACCAGGCCCATTTGCTGCCCGCCAATGGCGAAGTCCCTGCTTGGGACAACTTGCGGTGCTCCTGCTTTCTGACGGCATCCACTGCCTCACCGAGATACTTAGAAACGTGGAACTTGTCATGCACGATGTCCGCCTGCGGCATGCACTGTCTTGCCGCACTCATGTACGCCGGCCACATGTCCATAGCCACCGCCTTGACCGACATACGTTGCGCTGGAGTGAGCGTTTCCAACAAGCTCACGGCCGCCACCAGCTTCCTCTCAGGCACCAAGTCCAGCACCCGCGAGCGGTCGATGTCGGTCAGGATGCTGGCGTAGGTGTGGCCCCGCTCAGAGCTCTTCTCATCAATGCCAAGGTAGGCAATCTCTTCCTGCGTACGGCGCAGCATTCCACGCTCCACGGCGCTGACCATGATGGCATTGACCGTACTCCAGGACAGCCGGGTGAGCGTGCAGACCGCTTGCGTGGTGGGGCAGGCCTCCAGCAGTTTGATAACGAAAGCCGCCATCAAGGTGGTGACCCGGCTGTAACGCTCCGACCAAGGGCACCGTCAATTCTTCGACCGTGCCGTCGTCGTATTTGAGCTGGGGAACCCGAGCCTTGATGATGGTCTCGAACTGGCAGGTATCCAGGTGACGCCACTGGCGCTCAGTCCAGCCATTGATATGTGCCCTCTTGGTGGCGTCGGTGGGGTCGCCCCAGACCTGCCCCTTCTTCAAAACCACCTCGACCACCACGCGCTGGTCGGCCAAGGACAGGTCTACTCGTCTGACAGACCATGGGGCCTTCAGTCCGAGAAGATGCTCATACAGCGCGGTATCTTTCATGTGCAAGCTGGAAATATTGAATCTCTGGATTGTCCCGTAGCAAGGGAAAAATCACAGTGAAATTGATGAAGAACCCAGTTTCCGATGATTCGGAGGTCTTCTAGTGAATACGGCATCTGCTCAAGCCATCATCGACACCCTTAACGGTGCAGGTATGCAGATTTGTCTGACCGAAGACATGTGCCTGATCGTGTCACCAGCCAGAAAGATTACTCATGCTCTACGCGATCTGATTAGGGATAACAAGGACTCACTGGTGGACTTCCTGTTGATCGATGCAGCTAACCACACGGCCCTCGCGCCAGATGAAATCACCAAAGAGGAATGGCTGTTGCTTGACGCAGCCTATCAGGAGCACCACTTCAAGTGTCCTCAATGCATTGCTGCGGGACTTGGCAGGAAATACGGATTGCGATGCGGTTTGGGCGCCGCATTGTGGCGTTCATGCCAGGATCCAATTTCGGATGAGAAATTCAAACGGTCGACGCGCGGCAGTAGCCAGCTTTGACGTGTAAACTGCCCTCTAAACACCATCCCAGCAATGTCAATGCCGTGACCCCGCAAGAACTTCTTGGCCACTACGATGACGGTCGGCAATGGCCTGTTGCACCGAGCGAGAACGCGGCCTTCGGTATGGAGCAGGCATACGGTAACGCTCTCGCTGTCCGTGCGCTCCGTATTGCACGAGGTGAAACCCCTCGCGGCTTCAAGATTGGCTTCACCAACCGCAACATCTGGCAGCGTTACGGCGTCTTTGGGCCTATCTGGGGCACGGTATACGAATTCACTCTCAGCTTCTGTGATGGTCAAGGCACCATCTCGCTCAAGGGCACCTGTCAACCGCGTCTGGAACCAGAAGCGGTGTTTGGCATGAAGGCCACCACCGGCGAATGCATCGCTGGACGACCTGTTTCATGCGCTGGAATGGGTTGCACCTGGCTTCGAGGTCGTCCAGTCCCACCTGCAAGACTGGAAGTTTCAGGCCGCAGATACCGTGGCCGATGGCGGCTTGCATGCTCGTTTACTGGTTGGCCGCAAGGTGCCTATTGGTCAAATTGCTTCCAGCGCAACCCAATTCAATGAAGTATTTGCCACAGCCAAAGTCAACCTGATCAAAGGCGAGCAAATTCTGGAAAGCGGATGCGGTGCCAATGTCCTGGACGGCCCATTATTCGCCCTACAGCACTTTTTGAATGAACTCAGGGCATGTCCTGGAGCTCCCGACCTGCTGCCCGGTGACGTCGTCACGACCGGAACCTGGACGGATGCTTGGCCGGTACTTCCTGGCGAGCAGTGGACGGCGGACTTTGGTGCCCCACTTTCAAGGCTGCAAATTGACTTCCGGTAGCCCGTTGGCAATCACCGTAGGCCCATTTGCTTTTGGCACTTCATTGGTGATTTTGTTGGTGAGCGCCGCAGTCGCGGCATTGGTCGGTTACTTTGTCGGTCGACGCCAGAAGGTCACTATTGGCGCCACCCTGGCCGATATGTTGTTGGCCGGTGCCCTGGCGGCACGTATCGCCTTCGTTGTAGCGTGGTTTGACATCTACCGCAGCGCGCCATGGAGCATGCTCGATATCCGCGATGGTGGCTTCACGCCGTGGGCTGGTGCACTTGGCGCAGTTATCGTCGCGTTGTGGCAAGGCTGGCGGCGCGCAGCACTACGGGGACCACTTACGGTGGGACTGCTGGCAGGCTCCCTGATTTGGACAATCGTGCCAGCAATGCTGCGTATGGGTACCGGTCCTGCACTCTCGGATCTTGAGGAAGTTTCTCTCAAGACGCTGCAAGGAACCCTCAAAGCCCGCCAGCTTGGCGAATGGCAAGCCTTTGGTCGTCAACCTGTGGGCAACCTGGTGCCCGCCCTGCCGCCGCGAGATGCCGGAACTGGCTTCAGCGCAGCAACAGATTCCAGGAGTCATTTTTGCCTTTGCGAACCAGGGTGAAAACCCGGTCACCGTGCAGAAGTACCTCACTGCAAGCCAGCTGGTTCTTGCCAATGTGGTTCTTGACTCCGGGAAGAAACTGGGTGAGCAACTGGGCTCAACGGCACTCCCGACCACGCTATTCTTCGACGCCAGCGGCCGCCTGGTTGATACCCACATCGGCGCATTGTCATCGGCATCGCTGGCCAGCAAACTGGCGAGAATCGAGGCTGCCGGTACCAACGTACCTGAGGTGACCGCACGATAGAAGGCGGGCGATACCAAAAGTCTTTGCTGATGCAGCTTTTTGATTGAAAGTCGTTGACTGGTCTTGCCTTGTCCATCGATGATCCGCGTCCCTCACATTCAACGGCGGATCAAGGGCGTACCTCACACACGTTGCAAGGGCCGAAGACAGGGGCCGTGGAAGAAAGCCAGTCGGCGCTCTATTCGGCAAGACGGCGCCCGGGCGTGTTGCGCCGACCCCAACGAACGGGCGCATAAGGAACGTCTGGCCCACGACATGGGCGCCTGGAAGTGAATGCAATGTTCCCCGGGGCGGCGAGGTCTGGTAAATGCCGGATGTGGCGAGTGACGAAAGGAGATCATCGTCATCGTCTCGCCCCTCTGGTTAAACGGCTATTTCAGGTGAGATACGACATCTTCCCAAGGCGGGACAGATTGCGCGAGGTACTACCGGGTGGAGGCGATTCTTGCCGGTTGGCTGGGTAAATTTGCGATGATGGCCGCCATTCGGGATGTAACCCAAGCATCGGCAACAGCGGTAATGATCCACTGCTGGTGGAACTCCGTCGGACTTATGCTGAACCCGCGCCAATGTCTTGACCAATTCCAATGCCAACTTTTGATACTCAGGCGTTAATGATCTGAAATATTTGCGCATCTGAACAGCGTCTTTCTGCAGGTCAGCAGGTTGCAGGCCAGTTGCAGATCCACCCTTGGCGAGGGTCTTACCTTCGGCCAGGGCGTAGATCTCGGCAACTGACGTCTCTTTAGTACGGTCGCAATAGATCGCAACGACTCCTCTGCCGGTTGCTGCAGCCCCCGCTCAATCCTCGACAGATGCTGGCGTCAGTCCCATATCAAGCTCAACGTCCCCTCCAGGCTTTTTGTTCCCTTTGTTGCGAAGGGCGCGAATGACTTGCCAATGTTCATGCCGGGATTCTGAAAATTTCAGCCCGTGAGCGCAAAGCGAATGGCGCAAATCGCCAACTACAATTGGCGGAATACGCAACTTTACGCACTTCGACGTACGTTGCGGCAGGCGCCGACGGCAACTGTAGGGAGGACAAAACAACATTGGCCAATAGGCCCGTAACTCTCTTCTGGCCGGATGGGTGCATTTTCCTCTACAAGGAGTTGAACCGTGCCAAACGAAAAGTTCGTTCAGAAGCAGCCCGAGGCAGGCAGTTGCCCTGGTAACGGCAAAGCTCGCTTGGTCAAAATCTACTTGGCGGACGGCGAACCGGAAGGTATCCGCAGCGCGCAGATTGACATTTCAACAACCTACGCAATTGCCTTCAAGGGGGATCAGCTCAATCTGGGCGTCAAAAAGGAGTACGCCGATCAAATTCAAAAGTCTGGTGTGTATCTGATCATCGGTAGGGATCCCGACAAGGTCGACAAAAAACTGGTCTACGTCGGTGAGTCGGAAGATGTCGGCAAGCGACTCAACGTCCACAAGGGGATCATCAAGGCCAATTCCGCCGAGACAATGGACCCAGTCGGCTTTACCTTCTGGGAGGACACCCTGGTCTTCGTCAGCAAGGATGACAACCTGACAAAGGCGCACATTCGCTATGTGGAGGCTGAACTGATTGCCGCCATCAAAGGCAATCACGCCTGGGGGGCCTTGAATGTCAAGAATCCCCCGGCCGCAGGCAAGCTTCCCAAAGAAGACGTGTCGTCGATGTGCCGGTTCATTGAAGAGGTAAAAATCCTCTCCGGAGCCTTGGGCTTTGACATGTTTAAAACGTTAGAGCAAAGCTGCCAATGCCTCGCTACTGCCTGGAATATCCATACGGCAACTATTGGAAACCCGGAATTTTGCTTTTCTGGAACCGGCTTCGCCGCCAAGGCCGTATTTCTGGCCGGGTCCACTGGGGAATGGGTTGTACGAGCCAATTCCACTGCGAAATTGGAACATACACCCGCCACGCCGAAGGGTGCAATCAACCTCAGGGCAACACTCGAAGCCGATGGCGTGCTCAAGAAAACCGCCAATGGGCTTGAATTTACTGCCGACCAGGCTTTTCCGTCCGCGTCTTCGGCGGCTTGCGTTGTCGCAGGAACAAGCGTTGCTGGGCCGTCTGCCTGGAAGCTCAATGGCAAGACCTATAAGCAGTGGGAGTTAGAGATGTCCGGCGAGGCTCCTTCACCGGCTCAAGACCTTTTTGACCGATTTTGTGAAACTGGTCGAAGGAGTTGACTCAAAGCAAATAGACAGGCTCACTACCTGAGCCCATAAGTGGTCACCATGGCAGCACTAGCCACATTGAGG